>NZ_JAAEEH010000059.1 GCF_010179735.1 Anaerotalea alkaliphila | reverse complement strand
CATGCTGACGGACTCCAGAAGCTTCCTTTCCTACACCCGGCACGAATACTTCCGGAGGATCCTCTGCAACCTCATCGGGGAATGGGTGGAGAATGGCGAGTACCCGGGGGACATGGAATTCCTGGGGTGCGTGGTGCGGGACATCTGCTACAACAATGCGGTGGAATACTTCGGCATCGACCTGTAGAACCGGCGAAATACGAGGCCATCGCGCCGGCGTTCGACTTGAACAGGATTGCAACTGCTTCTTGACATCCTATACCGATTGGTATATAATCCTCCCATGAGCCGTCAAACCAACAGCAAGAACAGCATACTGGAATCCGCGCTGCAGCTTTTCTCCGAACGGGGCTACGATGCGGTCGGGGTGGCGGAGATTGTCCGGGCGGCAGGGATCACCAAGCCCACGCTGTACCATTTCTTCCAAAGCAAGGAGGGTGTGTTCAAGGCAATCCTGGAGGAAGGGTACGGCCGTCTGCACCGGGTGCTCCGCCAAGCGGCCGCGTACGTCCCCCATCCCGCAACCTACGAAGAGGACGTGCAGCCCGTCCTGCTGGCAACCGTCCGCGCCTATTTCCGGTTTGCGGAGGAAAATCCGTCGTTCTACCGGATGGCCCTGTCCCTGTTCCTGGCTCCCCAGACGGAGAGCACAGGCAGGCTTGCCCAGCCCTACGAGGCGGAACAGTACGGGATCATGAAGGGCCTGTTCGAGGACATCGCCGCCTTCCACACCAACCTGCGGGGGAAGGAGGCCAGCCTGGCCATCAGCCTGATGGCGCTGGCAAACGCCCGGATCGCCCTGTGGTACCGG
The DNA here is from genome assembly GCF_010179735.1 of Anaerotalea alkaliphila. GTDB lineage: Bacteria > Bacillota > Clostridia > Lachnospirales > Vallitaleaceae > Anaerotalea > Anaerotalea alkaliphila. The sequence continues at coordinate 8,772 of NZ_JAAEEH010000059.1, read as the reverse complement.
GGGCAGGGCTCCCTGGACGGGGAGGCCGCAAGGAACATGGTCCATCAGTTCATGCACGGGATCTTCTCGTGACAAAGGGCGAAAGCCCTTTTTTTCCACCGCCAATATACCTAACGGTATGTATAATAAAATGCGCGATATGCGAAGGAGGCCAACATGTGGGCTAAGGAAAGTCTGTTTTATCAAATCCATCCCCTGGGATTCTGCGGGGCACCCGGGGAAAATGACGGGAACACCGTGGGGAGGATCCGCAAGGTGCTGGATTGGATTCCCCATTGGAAGGGGCTGGGGGTGGACGCCCTGTATTTTTCTCCGGTCTTCGAGTCGGATCGGCACGGCTATGACACCCGGGACTATTTCCGGGTGGATTGCCGGCTGGGCACCCGCCAGGATTTAGCCGAGGTGTGCGGCGCCTTGCAGGGGAGCGGAATCCGGGTCGTTCTGGATGGGGTGTTCAACCATGTGGGCAGGGGGTTCTGGGCATTCCAGGATGTCCTTCGGCACGGGGAGGGGTCCGCCTGGAAGGACTGGTTCTTTCTGGATTTCAGCGGGGACAACCGCTTTGGGGACGGCTTCAGGTACGAGGCTTGGGAGGGCCACGAGGAACTGGTGCGGCTCAATCCGGGCAACCCAGCCGTGGTGGAGCACCTCTTCGCCGCAGTCCGCATGTGGGTGGAGGAGTTCGGCATCGACGGGCTGCGGCTGGACGTGGCCTACTGCATGGACCGGGAGTTCCTGCGGCGGCTGTCCTCCTTTTGCCGGGGGCTGAAGGAGGACTTCTTCCTGGTGGGGGAGATGATCCATGGGGACTACAGGGAGATCCTGGACGGCGGAGGGCTGGACAGCTGCACCAACTACGAGTGCTGCAAGGGCCTCCATTCCAGCCTCAACGACCTGAATTTCTTCGAGATTGCCCACAGCCTGGAGCGGCAGGCGGGCATCTACCCGGCAACGGAGCTCCTGACCTTCGGGGACAACCATGACGTCACCCGGGTGGCCAGCATCCTGAAGAAAAGGGAACATCTGCCCCTGCTGTACGGCCTGCTGTTCGGGATGCCGGGGATCCCCTGCCTGTATTACGGCAGCGAGTGGGGAGTGGAGGGGGTACGGGAGGAAGGCTCCGACGCCGCCCTGCGTCCGGCCTTCGACCGTCCGGAATGGAACGGTCTGACGGACCTGCTCCGGCTGCTGGCCCGGATCCGGAGGGAGCAAAAGGCCCTCCGGCACGGGGACTACGGGAGGGTGCATCTGAGCAACGGCCAGTTCGTCCTGTCCAGGCGCTGGGAAGGGGAGACGGTGCTGGTGGCCCTGAACGGGGAGGACAGGGAAGTCTTCGTGCCCCTTCCGGGGCATGGGGGGGCGGGCACCGACCTCCTGACCGGAGCGGCGGGGATTCTGGAGGGAGGGGTCCGGCTGGGACCTTACGGGATGGCCTATTGGAAGTTGGGATGATGCGCATTTGGGGACTGTCCCCAAATGCGCATCCCTTCCCAACGCATCAAAAAAGGAGCCGCAAATCCGGGGATTTGCGGCTCCTTGCATGGAGCGCCGTCCTATTCTGCGGTTTTCTCTTCGGTCTTCGAGGAGGGAGGGGCAAACAAGGGGGCTTCCTCCCCTTCCTTGGGCTCTTCCTTGTAGACCGATTTGGCCACCAAGGTGAAGAGGGCCGTCTCCGGGTCCGACAGGACCTTGATGTTGGGATCCTGCATGATGGGCAGGTCCGCCACCTTCAGCGTGTCCCCGAAGGTCAGCTTGGAGACGTCCACGTCGATGCTGTCCATCATGTACTGGGGCGTCGTCTCGATCTCCAGCTCGTGGAGGAGCTCCTGGGCGATGGAGTCCGGCGAGAGCTGCTCCTTGCCCGTGAAGTTGAGGTGGACCGCCAGCTTCACGTTCTCGCCCGCGGTCAGGGCCTGCAGGTCCATGTGGAGAAGGCTGTTGCCGAAGACGTTCCGTTGGACGTCCTTCAGCAGGGCCATGACTTCCTTGCCCTCCAGCTGCACGAACACCTTTGCGCCCACATTGTGGCTTTGGACGAATTTTTCCGCTTCGGACTTGTCCAATACGATCGGTTGGACTTCCATGTGCCCTCCATAGAGGATGCCGGGCACCTGTCCGCTTGCCCGCATTTGTTTGGATTTTCCGGTTCCGACGAGTGTCCTGTTCTTTGCATTCAATGTTGCCTTAGCCATATGATGCCTCCCATTGTTTTCAGAATTTACTGCATGTTGGCGAGGTTTCTTCCACCATTATACATCAAATCGCCGAAAATTGCAAAAAACAGGGAATGGATGATGCGGAAGAACCGTCCCCCCGCATCATTTCTTCCTTTTCTTCTTCTTCTCCACGCTCCAACCGAACTTGCCCAGGGATTTCCCCAGGGGATGGTATTGGCCATGGCTGTAGCAGATGGGGTCCGCCTTGTCCAGATGGAACTTCCCGTTCCCGTCCAGGAAACGGTCGTCCACGTGGACCGCCAGGACTTCCGCCAGGAACATGTGGTGGGAGCCCAGGGGGAGGACCTGGGTCACCCGGCACTCGATGTTCATCGGACTTTCAGCCACCAGGGGGGCCTTCACATGGGTGGCGGGAAGGGGGGTCAGGCCGGTGGCCTCCCACTTGTCCAGGTCCCTTCCCGACCGTACCCCGCAGAAGTCGGTGGCCCTTGCCATGTCCGCGGTGGTCAGGTTCAGCACGAACTCCCCCGTCCGCAAGACCAGGTCGAAGGAGTGGCGGCTGGGCTTGAGGGAGATGTAGGTCATGGGCGGGTCGCTGCAGGCCGTGCCCGTCCAGGCCACCGTCACCAGGTTCCATTCCGACGGGTCGGCTCCGCAGCTCACCAGGGCGGCGGGCACGGGGTAGACCATGTTCCCCGGCCTCCATTGGATCTTGCTCATCTTCGCACATCCCCCCGTTCCATGGACATGGTGTAGCCCGCGGCCTCGATTTTTGCCTCAAGCTCCGCCATCCGCTGGGGATGGAGGCCCTCCACGAAGCGCTTGTTCTCGTAGAGCTTGTACTTGAGGCCCCCCGCCCCCGGGGTGATGTTGGGCATCAGCACGTTGGCCCCCACATGGAAGCCGGTGGCCCGGACCTCGGGATCCAGGGAAACCAGGGCCGTGGTCAGGGGCAGCAGGACATGGGGGAGAAGGAGCCGGGTCACGGCCAGGAGCCGGAGGGTGGTCTTTACGCTCCCTGCAGGTTCCTGGGCGTAAGGGGTCCCCCCGGCGGGCAGGAAGGGGCCGATCCCCACCATGTCCGGTTGGAGGTCCTGGAGGAAGGCCAGGTCCTGGGCCAGGTCCTCGGTGGTCTGGCCCTTCACCCCTACCATGAAGCCCGCTCCGGTCTGGAAGCCCAGCCCCTTCAGCTCCCGCAGGTTACCGATCCGGTGCTCGTAGGACATGTCCGGATGGAGGCTGTCGTAAAGGGTCTTGGAGTAGGCCTCGTGGCGGAGGAGGTAGCGGTCCGCCCCCGCCTCCCTAAAGGCAAGGAAATCCTCCCGGCTCTTCTCCCCGATGGAGAGGGTCACCGCGGCTTCGGGGGCCCTCTCCTTGATTCCCCGGACGATGGAAACCACCCGCTCCCGGGTGTACCAGGGGTCCTCCCCGCTCTGGAGCACGAAGGTCCGGTAGCCGTAGTCGTAGGCGGCCCCGGCCTGGGCCAGGATCTCCTCCTCCGTGAGCCGGTAGCGCTCGATGTCCTGCTCCGCCCGGAGGCCGCAGTAGTTGCAGTTGGCGGTGCAATAGTTGCTGAACTCGATGAGGCCCCGGAGGTAGACGTCGGTCCCGTAGGTGGCCAGACGCGTCCGGTGGGCCGCCTGGTAGAGGGACTCCTCGATGTCCGGCCGGCTGTCCAAGCCCTCCAGGAAGAGGACGGCGTCCTCCGGGGAAAGGATTCGGGTGGAGACCAGGGTCTCCAGGATCTGTTCCATTTGATTGTCCATGTGTTTCCTTTCTGCGATGGCGTGGCGGGTTGGTACGGGGGGACGGTTCTTCTGTTCCATCCCGGACAGAATGGTACAGAAGAACCGTCCCCCCGTACCATTTGGCGTCCTAGAAGAACAGGTCCCGCTGGCCGGCTTTGATTTGGGCCAGGCGCTCCACGGTGTTCTCGCGCATCTTTTCATTGGGGATCCTGTCCACGTTCTCGGCGATGACCTTCTCGCCCAGGGCCTTCAGCCTGTCGTCCGCGTAGTCCTCCAGGTATTCCTGGAGGGTCATCATGGCGTTGGGATGGCAGAGGTTGTGGATGTTCCCGGACTTGGCCACCTGCATGAAGCGGTCCCCCGTCCGGCCCGCCCGGTAGCAGGCGGTGCAGTAGCTGGGCAGGAAGCCCTTTTCCAGGAGGGCATGGATGACCTCCCCGGTGGGGCGCTCGTCCGCGGTCTCGAACTGGCTGACCATGTTCTCCTCGCTGTAGCCGCCCACGTCGGTCTTGGAGCCGGAGCTGACCTGGGACACGCCCCGGTCGATGAGCCGCTCGCGCATGGCCACATCCTCCCGGGTGGAGAGGATGATGCCCGTGTAGGGAACCGCCAGCCGGATCACCGCCACCAGACGCTCGAACTCCTCGTCGGAAACGCTGTGGGGGAAGGTCTCGGCGGCCACATCCTCGGCCTTGCGGATCCGCGGGACGGAGATGGTGTGGGGGCCGACCCCGAAGACCTCCTCCAGGTGGTCCCGATGCATCATCAGGCCCATCACGTCGAACTTGTAGTCGTAGAGGCCGAAGAGGGCGCCGATGCCCACGTCGTCGATGCCCCCCTCCATGGCCCGGTCCATGGCCGTCAGATGGTAGAGGTAGTCGGACTTGGGTCCGGTGGGGTGGTAGGCCTTGTAGCTCTCCTCGTGGTAGGTCTCCTGGAAAAGGATGTAGGTCCCGATGCCCGCGTCCTTCAGCTTCCGGTAGTTCTCCACGGTGGTGGCGGCGATGTTCACGTTGATCCGGCGGATGCTGCCGTTGTTCTCGGATTTGGTCTTGTAGACCACGTCCATGGCGTGGAGGATGTAGTCGATGGGGCAGTTCTTGTCATCCTCCCCGGCCTCCAGGGCGATCCGCTTGTGGCCCATGTTCTCGATGATCCGGGCCTCCCGCTGGATTTCCTCGTCCGTCAGCAGCCGGCGGCTGAACTTGTTGCCGCACTTGTAGCCGCAGTAGGTGCAGCCGTTCACGCAATGGTTGGAGACGTAGAGGGGGGCGAACATGACCACCCGGTTCCCGTAGATGCTGTCCTTGATGTGCCTGGCGGTGGCGTAGACCTTCTCCCAGATTTCCCGGTCCTCGCACTGGAGCAGGGCGGCCACTTCCTCCAGGGAGAGGGTCTCCAGGTTGTGGGATTTTGCGATGATGGCTTCCAGCTGCCCTTTGGTGGCGGTTTTGCCCTGCTCCAGCAGCGCGTTGATCTTTTGGTCGTCGATGAATTTTTTCATGGGTTCCTCCTGGGTTCTCTTCATGATCTATGGGTTGAAGGGGATGGTTAAAGGGGATAGGTCTTCTTGGAAAGGGCGCTTTTCACGCTGACGCCGGGGAGGGTCCCCAGCTTGCCGGTGAGGCTCCCGATGTCGTCGGTGGTTCCGTCCACCACCAGGGAAATCACGTTCACGTCCCGGCCCCGGACCTGGGGGATGCCCATCCGTCCGGAGATGATGGAGGCGTGCTCGTGGAGGATCTCGTTCAGGCGCAGGGTGGAGCCGGGGTCCTCCAGGACGATGCCCACCACCCCGATGCGGTTCTGCTGCTCAGGCATGGACGGGACCTCCCTTCGCGCATTCCTCCTCGTAGACCATCTTGGCCAGGGGGAAGGGCTCCAGGGCCCGGTCCAGGATGCCGTGCATGTAGGCGATCAGGACCCCGTAGTTCACCATGGGCACTTCCTGCTCCCCGGCGATGTCGATCCTGTGGTGCATGGCCTTGGTGTTCAGCATGCAGCCTCCGCAGTGGACGATCAGGGAGAACTCCTGGAGGTTGGGGGGGAAGGAGGTGCCGGAGACGTGCTCGTACAGCAGCTCCTTCCCGGTGGCCTGGCGGATCCAGCGGGGGATTTTCACCGTGCCGATGTCGTCGCACTGCCGGTGGTGGGTGCAGCCTTCGGCGATGAGGACCTTGTCCCCGTCCCGAAGGTTGTGGAGCCGTCCCGCCCCCTTGGCCAGGCTGGGCAGGTCCCCCTTGTGCCGGGCGAAAAGGATGGAGAAGGAGGTCATGGGGACGTCCCTGGGGGTGTCCGCAGCCACCTTCAGGAAGGCCTGGGAGTCGGTGATGACCATCCGCGGTTTGCGGCCCAGCTTCTCCAAGGTCTCCCGCAGCTCGAACTCCTTGGTGACCACGGCGATGGCGTCGCTTTCCAGGATGTCCCGGATGGTCTGCTGCTGGGGCAGGATCAGCCGGCCCTTGGGGGCGGCCTTGTCGATGGGGGTCACCAGGACCACGAAGTCCCCCGGGCGCACCAGGTCCCCCACAATCCTGAACTTGTCCTCCTGCTCGGGGACGGAGCGGGCGATGGTCTCCTTCAGGGCCTCGATGCCCTCCCCGGTCCGGGCGGACACGGGATGGAAGGGGATGCCGAAGGCCGCCTCCGCCCGGGCCTTTTGGTCCGGATGGTCCGGAGCCTGGTCCACCTTGTTGAGGATGCCGATGACCGGAAGCTTCCGGCTCCGAAGGGTTTCCATCAGCTCCAGCTCGAATTCCCAGTCCGGGGATTCCCCGTCCAGGACCAGCAGGGCCACGTCGGTCTTGTGGAGGACCTCCAGGGTCTTCTCCTTCCGCAGGTTCCCCAGGGGGGAGAGGTCGTTCAGGCCGGCGGTGTCGATGAGGGTGACCGGACCCAGGGGCAGGAGCTCCATGGCCTTGTAGACCGGGTCGGTGGTGGTGCCGCTGATTTCGGAGACCAGGGCGATGGACTGGTTGGTGATGGCGTTCACCAGGCTGGACTTGCCGGCGTTGGTCTGGCCGAAGAATGCGATGTGCAGCCGGTTGGCCTTGGGGGTGCTGTTCAGGCTCATGGTTTCCTCCTCCCTGGAATTCCAGGTTTCGTGACTTCGTGGACGTTGCAGATGGCGGCCGCCTCGTCGGCGGTCAGGAGACCCTGGGAGACCGCCAGGGCCTCCAGGGAGACGTCCTGCTCCAGGGCCTCCTTGGCCAGCAGGCTGGCCCGGTCGTAGCCCAGGTGCCCGGACAGGGCGGTGGCCATGGCGTAGGAACGGTCCAGCAGCTTTCGGCAGCGGGCCTCGTCCGCCTCCAGGGGTTCGATGCAGTGCACCCTGAAGCGCTCCACACCCTGGGTCAGCAGCTCCAGGGACTCCAGGAGGCTGTGGATGATCAAGGGGCCGAAGGGGTTCAGCTCCAGGACGCCGGCCGAAGCCGCCTGGGTGATCTTCAGGTCGTTCCCCATGACCGTGTAGCCCACCTGGACAATCATCTCGCATTGGACGGGGTTCACCTTACCCGGCATGATGGAGGAACCGGCCTGGAGGGGCTTCAGGCGGATCTCCCCCAGGCCCCCCCGGGGACCGGAGGCCAGCAGCCGCAGGTCGTTGGCTACCTTCACCAGGTTCACCGCGCAGCTCTTCAGGAGGCCGGAGACCTCCACGAAGACGTCCATGTTCTGGGTGGTGTCCATCAGGTAGTCGCTCCTGGCCAGTCCCAGGCCGGTGACCTGCTGGAGGGTGTCGGTCATCCGGTAGATGTACTCCACCGGGGCGTTCAGGCCGGTGCCCACGGCGGTCCCCCCGATGTTCACCTCCCTAAGGCGCTCCTCCACCTTGTAGATCCGCCAGCGGTCCCGGCCGACGGCCCGGGCGTAGGCCCCGAACTCCTGGCCCAGGGTCACGGGGACCGCGTCCATGTACTGGGTCCTGCCCAGCTTCAGCACCCGGTCGAAGGCCGCCTCCTTGGCCTGGAGGCTCTCCTGGAGCCGGGCCAGGGCGTCCGCCAGGGAGCGGATCTGTTGGATGGCAGCGATCCGCATGGCGGTGGGATAGACGTCGTTGGTGCTCTGGGAGCAGTTCACATGGCGCAGGGGATGGACCAGGCCATAGTCCCCTTTTTCCCCGCCCAGGAGGTGGATGGCCAGGTTGGCCAGGACCTCGTTCACGTTCATGTTGGTGGAGGTGCCGGCTCCCCCCTGGAGGGGATGGAGGGGGAAGGCGTGGCGCCAGTCCTCCGTCAAAACTTTGTCACAAGCGTCGGAGACGGCCTTGGCAACCTCCGGCGGGAGGAGGCCCAGCTTCCCGTTTACCATGGCGGCGGCCTGTTTCACCAGGACCAGGGCCTTGACGAGGGCAGGGTGGACCCGGTCCCCCGTCAGGGAGGAGTGCTCCAGGGCCCGCTGGGTATGGATCCCATGCCAGGCCTCCCGGGGCACGGCCAGGGTCCCCAATGCGTCCGATTCGATTCGTTGTTCCATCATGTACCTCCACAGCATACCATATAAGTGAAAAACCCCTTGTATCCTGGGATACAAGGGGTTCGAAGGCGGCAAGAAACTGGCCCCAGGGCAAAAAGGGTCCCAGGGGAGTCCACAGCACGTCCGACGGCCACCTTGCTCTCAGAACGGATCCTTGAGCTTAGAAAACCAAGCGATGCAATTAGGTATACTTTAATATTTTTTTAACGAAATGTCAAGAAGGAAAACCGGAACCGTTTGACAGGTCTGATTCACATATGATAATGTCCTATTGTAACGCAAATGATTATGTCCCACTTCCGGTCATGGTGTACAATGAACCTCATGCGACAAAATACAATACATCGAGGTGGCCGCTATCAGAAAGGTAG
>NZ_JAAEEH010000058.1 GCF_010179735.1 Anaerotalea alkaliphila | reverse complement strand
CTACCTTTCTGATAGCGGCCACCTCGATGTATTGTATTTTGTCGCATGAGGTTCATTGTACACCATGACCGGAAGTGGGACATAATCATTTGCGTTACAATAGGACATTATCATATGTGAATCAGAATCGGTTAAATTTATCGAAAAAAGGGCTTGCTTTTTGATTTGAAAATTGATATAATGCAATAGCTGTAAAGAGCAAGACCTGCTGATGTGGCTTAGAGGTAAAGCACCTCCTTGGTAAGGAGGAGATCGTGGGTTCGAGTCCCATCATCAGCTTGAGGCAATCTTTTCCCGAATGGGGAAAGGTTGTTTTTTTGTGTGTGGGGACATACAGACAAAACCTTGTAAACATAGTATAATGGAGTTGGAAAGGGTGCAACCATCCGAACTGCAAAGGAGGTATTGCCATGAGTGGAGTGGAGCTCTTCGGTGTTTTGCTTATTTTATACGGCGTATTTGTGTTCTGGACCGCCCTGAAACAACCCCAGGTCATCTGGGAAATGGCCCATACGAAATTGTTCCGCAGATTGCTGACAGACAAAGGGGCCCTGATCTTCTTCCATGTGGTGGCGGCCGTATCCCTGCTGGTGGGAATCGGCATGCTGCTTTGGGGCTGAAGGTCAGGCGCCTTCCGAGCATAGGAGTAGGATGGATACGACAAGCACAAGAACGGGAGGGACGGGATGTCCCGTCCTCAGACCCCTGCATGACAGGCTTCCTCTAAAAGAAATTGAAAGAAGCATCATCAAGACCTATAGGAAAGACCTGTGGGCACCCTTCACCAAGGCGGTGAAGGCTTTCCGGCTGGTGGAGGAGGGCGACCACATCGCGGTCGGCATCTCCGGTGGAAAGGACAGCCTGGCCATGGCCAAGCTCTTCCAGGAGTTGCACCGTCATGGCCAGGTTTCCTTCCGGCTTTCCTTCATCGCCATGGACCCCGGGTTCTACGCCACCAACCGGGAGATGCTGCTGGACAACTGTGCCCATTTGGGCATTCCGGTGGAAATCTACGAGTCCCAGATCTTCGAGGTCATCGACGAGATTGCAGCAGACTATCCCTGCTACATGTGCGCGCGGATGCGGAGAGGCTCCCTTTACGCCAAAGCCCAGGAATTGGGCTGCAACAAGCTCGCCTTGGGCCACCATTTCGACGACGTGATAGAGACCACCCTGATGAACCTGTTCTATGCGGGGACGTTCAAGACGATGATGCCCCGGCTGAAGTCCACGAACTTCGAGAACATGGAACTGATTCGACCCATGTATTATGTCCATGAGGAAGGGATCAAGCGATTCACCGTGAATGCCGGCCTTTCCCCCATGAACTGCGGTTGCGTGGTGGCGGCCCAGCGGATCTCCACCAAAAGGAACGAGATGAAGGATCTGGTGCAGACCTTGAAGGAGCTCTCTCCGGACATCGACAAATCGATCATGAACGCCGCGGGGAATGTGAACATGGATTGCGTCCTTGGATGGTCGAAAGGAAAGGAAAGGCATTCCTTCCTGGACACCTATATGGATTGAGGAAGCGCCCGTCTGATGGGGGACATCCCATGCGGGAAGCCCGGTCCATGCATGGGATGCCGGATGCTTCCGGCCCCCATCCCTGGGGCTTGTCCATAGCCCAAAGGGTTGCAAAGCGCAGGATCCCCAGAATATTTCCATTTTCGCCTTGACAAGGTCCCGAATATCCGATACAATAAAACCAACAAAACATAGCTAATTAATAAGTTAACGGAGGGACGCCATGTCGAAGATAGCGAAGAGTCTTATTGAACTGATCGGGAACACGCCTTTGCTGGAGCTGAACGCCTTCAGCGCAAACGAAGGGGCGAAGACGAGCATCATCGGGAAGCTGGAGTATTTCAATCCGTCGGGAAGCGTGAAGTGCAGGATCGGGAACGCCATGATTTCCGCAGGGGAGGAGAAGGGCGTGATCACCAAGGACAGCGTCCTGGTGGAGCCCACCAGCGGGAATACGGGTGTGGCCCTTGCTTTCGTGGCCGCCGCCAAAGGGTACCGGCTGATCCTGACCATGCCCGAAACCATGAGCGTGGAGAGAAGGAACCTGCTGAAGGCCTACGGGGCGGAGCTGGTGCTTACGCCCGGCCCGGAAGGGATGAAGGGGGCCATCCGCAGGGCCCAGGAGATTGTGGAGGCCACACCGGGGGCTGTCCTGCTGCAGCAGTTTGAAAATCCTGCGAATCCCGAAATCCACAGGAAGACCACCGCGGAGGAAATCTGGAGGGATACCGACGGGAAGGTGGACATCTTCGTGGCGGGTGTGGGTACGGGCGGAACCATCACCGGCGTCGGCGAAGTGCTGAAACAGAAGAATCCGGACATCCGTATCGTAGCCGTGGAGCCCAAGGATTCTCCGGTGCTTTCCGGAGGGAAGCCGGGGCCCCACAAGATCCAGGGGATTGGAGCCGGTTTTGTGCCTGGCGTGCTGAACCAGGGGGTAATCGACCAGATCATCCAGGTGACCAATGAAGAGGCGTTCGAGACTTCCAGGAAGCTGGCGTCTGCGGAAGGGCTCCTGGTGGGAATTTCGTCCGGAGCGGCCGCCTATGCCGCCCTGCAATTGGCGAAACAGGAAGAGAACAAAGGCAAGAAAATCGTGGTGTTGCTGCCGGATACCGGCGAACGGTATCTGTCCACACCACTGTTCAATCCGGAGGCATAAGCCGGACCGGACAGAATGGAAGGGGAGCGGGATGAAGATATCCACAAAGGGAAGATACGCATTGGAGGCGGTGGTGGACTTGGCCGTCAACTCCACAGACCATCTGCAAAGCCTGCAGCAGATTGCAGAAAGGCTGGATCTTTCGAAGAATTACCTGGAGCAGCTCTTCGGGACCCTCCGGAAGAAGGGGATCGTCAACAGCATCCGGGGGGCCCAGGGAGGATACCTGCTGGCCAGGGCTCCGGAAGCCATCACAGCAGGCGAGGTGATCCGCGCGGTGGAAGGTCCCTTGTCCCCGGTGGTTTGCCTGGATGACGGCAAATGCCAGCAGGCCTGCACGGACTTCGAGATGTGTGTGACCCGCATCGTATGGCAGGCCATCATGGATGAAATCAACCAGGTGGCGGACGAGGTGACCCTGCAGGACCTGGTCTCCGACTATTTGGAGAGCAGGGACGCGTCGGACGGGGAAACGGACATAGAATACATGATTTGAGGTGATTTGGATGAAACTGTCGACGAAGGGCCGCTATGGACTGCGGGCGCTGATAGACCTCGCGGTTCACTCCCAGGAGGGCCATGTGCCCCTGGCGAAGATCGCCGAAAGGCAGGGGTTGTCGGAAATCTATCTGGAGCAGGTGTTTGCGGCCCTGCGCAAGAGCGGGATCGTAAAGAGCGTGAAGGGCGCCCAAGGAGGGTATCTCCTGGCGGCCCCCCCTGCCAAAGTGACGGTGGGGGACATCCTGCGGGTCTTGGAAGGGGAATTGACCGTCGTGGACGGCGAGGACCGCATGGAAAAGGGGACCATCGCCGGAACGGTAAGGAAACTGGTCTGGGACAAGATGGACGAGAGGATCAACCGGTACGTGGACGGGATCACCCTGGAGGCTTTGGTGGAAGAACACAAAAAGATCAACTATCAGGATTTCCTGATGTATTACATATGACAAGGACAGGGCAAAAAAAGACCAGAAACTGGTCTTTTTTTTGCTTTTAAAGCCTGCAAGATGGGCACATGTGCAAGTGGGAGCGCCATGAAAAATGCGAAATGCACAAAAAACATGCATCTGATCCGATGCGATTGTGAATCGAAATGACAAAATTTTGCAGCAGGAATGGAGGTTTTGGGGGAGAAAAGCCAAGCGTGTCCGTACACGAAGGCACAAAAGTGTTAATAAATTAACCAGAGTGAATGTGTATAATGAACAAAATGAAAATAACGATTGACATTTAATGTGTAAATATATATAATGAAAACATCGAATGAGAAAACGTTTACTCGGCAAACTACAAATTCATGCGGCATAAAAAGAAACAGATTGCACAACTGGCACCTGGCAAACGGAAACAATCTAGACAATTGGAACAATATGTTACGAAAGTGTTAAGTATGGATGAACTGTCCATAAACGCCTTTCGGTTCGGAAAAAAATGGAAACATCGCCCAAAGGGCGCTACAATCATATGGCACGGACGGAATGCACAACATAAATAGAAATCCGCCCCAAGCCCATCATCAAGGAGGAGTATCACAATGGCATTGAGAGTTGGCGTAATCGGTACAGGAGCAATCGGAGAAGAGCATATCCGCAGAATCCAGTTCAAGCTGGTGGGAGCGGAAATCGTGGCAGTCACAGACGTGAACCTGGAGCGTGCGGCGGAAGTGATCAAAGACATACCTGGCGCAAGGGTGGAAAAGACGGGTCAGGCGGTGATTGAAGCCGCGGACGTGGATGCCATCGTTGTCACATCCTGGGGAGCCACCCATGAGGAGTACGTGCTGGGATCCATTGCTGCAGGAAAGCCTGTTTTCTGCGAAAAACCCCTGGCCACAACAGCTGCAGGAGCCAAAAGGATTGTGGATGCGGAAATGGCCGCCGGAAAGAAATTGGTCCAGGTAGGCTTCATGCGCAGATACGACAGCGGATACAGAATGCTGAAAGAGGTTGTGGACAACGGAAGCATCGGTGATTCCCTCATTGTCCATTGCGCCCATAGGAACCCGGAAGTCGGAGAAAGCTACATGACGGACATGGCCATTCATGACACCGTGATCCATGAGATCGACGTCATCCGCTGGCTGCTCAACGACGACTATGTGTCTGCCCAAGTGCTGATGCCCAAAAAGACGAAGAATGCATTCAGCCACCTGAGCGACCCCCAAATCGTGCTTCTGGAAACCGCGGAAGGCAGACGGGTGGACGTGGAAGTGTTTGTGAACGCGAAATACGGATATGACATCCAGTGCGAAGTGGTCGGCGAAGAAGGCATCGCAAGGTTGCCCGAGCCCCAAAGCGTGGTCATGCGCAAGGATGCCAAGTACGGCACCAACATCCTGATGGACTGGAAGAAGCGCTTCATCGATTCCTACGATGTGGAGCTGCAGGAGTGGATTGATTCCACAGCAAAAGGCGAAGTGGACGGCCCCACCTCTTGGGACGGCTACAGGGCTGCCGTAACAGCCGACGCTTGCGTGAAGGCGCAGACATCCGGCGCGATCGAAGCGATCCCCGCCGAGCCCAAGCCGGACTTCTACAAATAATCCGGAACCAGCAAACGGTAAAATCCCGGTTTCCTACATTACTATAGAAGAAGCCGGGTTTTTATAAAAAACATATTTTAGGAGGAGTTATTATGAAACTGAAAAGAAGTATCGCGGTATTGTTGGTGTTGCTCTTGTCCTTGAGTGTATTCGCAGGTTGCGGAAAGAAGGAAGAGCCTGCAACTGGCGGAGAGACAGGAACAGAAACAGGAACGGAGACGGGAACGGAGACAGGCGGAGCGAAAGAGACCTACAAAATCGGTGTTGCCCTTGCCGACTTCAGCGACCAGTTCCAGGTATACCTGAAAGAGGGTATGGAGAAAGCGGCTGCCGAGCTTGGCAATGTGGAAGTTTCCTATTCCGATGCCAAATATGACGCCAACACACAGATGAACCAGGTTGAAAACTTCATTGCCCAGGATATGGACGTAATCGTGGTCATGGCTGTTGACACGGAAGCTGCCGTTCCCATGGTGCAGGCAGTCGTGGATGCCGGAATCCCCGTGGTATCCGTAAACAGGAAGCTGCAGAACCAAGAAATCGCACATGCCTATGTAGGTTCCGACTCTTATGTTTCCGGTGTTCTGGAAATGGAAGCGGTTGGAGAAGCCATGGGTGGAAAAGGGAACGTTGCAATCCTGACCGGAGCTCCCGGACATGAGCCTGCAATCCTTAGGACACAAGCGGTTAAAGACGTAATTGCGGAAAAATTCCCCGACATGAAGGTTGTTGCGGAAAACACAGCCGAATGGTACAGGGACAAAGGTATGAAGGTTACAGAGAACTGGCTGCAATCCGGTCTTGAGATCGACGCGATCGTTGCAAACAACGACGAAATGGCTTTGGGCGCCATCAAGGCGGCTGAAGATGCTGGAGTCAGGGACAAGCTTGTCATCGCCGGCATCGACGCAACACCCGAAGCACTTCAGTACCTGAAAGAAGGACGTTTGGACTTCACGGTATTCCAGGATGCGGCCGGACAGGGTGGCGGAGCCATCGAAGTCGCAGCCAAAATCGCAGCAGGTGAAGAAGTAGACGCAATCTACGACATCCCTTACGTGCTGGTAAGACCTGAAGATGTAGACAAATACTTGAACTAATGCATTGAAAATCTGTTGTTTCCACACGAGATGTTCTTCGGAACATCTCGTGTGGCGATAACACAGAAATATGAAAGGATTGACTTCAATGAATAATGAATTCATACTTGAAATGAATCACATTTCCAAAACTTTTCCTGGAGTTAAGGCCTTGGAAGATGTCCAGTTGAAGGTTAGGAAAGGGACCGTGCATGCATTGATGGGTGAGAACGGTGCGGGAAAATCAACGCTGATGAAGATCCTGATCGGTATCCAACCTGCTGACGCTGGAGGAGAACTCATCTACAAAGGCAAACCGGTAACGATCCAAAGCACCAATGACGCACTGGGCATGGGGATTTCCATGATTCACCAAGAATTGAGCCCAATCCCACATATGACCATAGCGGAAAACATTTTCTTGGGAAGGGAATCAACCAAAGGAAAGACCTTCTGGGTGGACGACGAAGAGATGAACCGGAAAGCGGTTGAGTTGTTCAAGCAGCTGGACATTGAATTGGATCCTAGAAAAAAAATGAAAGAACTGAGCATCGCCAACACCCAGATGGTGGAAATCGCCAAAGCGATCTCCTACAATTCCGAGCTGATCATCATGGACGAGCCCACATCTGCGATTACGGAAAAAGAAGTGAACCATTTGTTCACCATTATCAGAGGACTGCGCGAAAAAGGCGTATCGATCATCTACATCTCCCATAAGATGGACGAGATCTTCCGGATCTCCGACGACATCACCGTCTTCCGCGACGGACAGTATGTGACAACCAAAAGAGCGGACGAATTGGACAACAACAAGCTGATTTCCCTGATGGTGGGAAGAGAGCTGAAAGCCATGTTCCCCAAAGAAGAGGTTCCGATCGGGGAAGTTCTCATGGAAGTGAAGAATTTTACTAGAAAAGGTTATTTTGAAGACGTCAGTTTCCAAGTGAGGAGAGGAGAAATCCTTGGATTCGCAGGACTGATGGGAGCAGGTCGCACGGAGGTCATGGAAGCGCTTTTCGGTGTGACGCAAAAAGATGCGGGTGAAGTCTATGTCGAAGGAAAGAAAATCGAGATCAAGACACCCAAAGATGCAATCGCAAATAAGCTGGCATTGTTGACAGAGGACAGAAAACTGACGGGATGTTTCCTTCCCCTCTCCATACGTGACAACATCGCAGTGGCCAGCATCGACAAATATAGGTCGGGACTCCTGATCAACCCCAAAAAAATCAATGACGAATGCGGAGCCGCCAGCAAGAAGCTGAACGTGAAAACTCCCAGCCTGGACCAGCTGATCAAGAACCTGAGCGGTGGAAACCAACAGAAGGTGCTGATTGCCCGCTGGCTGCAGACGGACCCGGACATTCTGATCATCGATGAACCCACCCGGGGAATCGACGTCGGCGCCAAGTCGGAAATCCACAAACTGATGAGCGCTTTGGCGAAACAAGGCAAGGCGGTCATCATGGTTTCCTCGGAATTGCCGGAAATCCTCGGCATGAGCGACCGTGTGATCGTAATGCACAACGGCAAGATCAAAGGGGAGCTGGACAGGTCGGAGGCGACCCAGGAAAGAGTTATGGAATACGCGATCGGTTGACCGTAGAGGATACCAGTCGAACACAAAAATAGAGATTTCACGTTTGGAGGAGTAAGTCAATGAAAGCAGATAACGTTGCGCAAAAGAACAGCCGTGATTTTAAAGAGATCTTGGGTCAATTCATGAACAAGTACGCCATCTTCCTGGTGCTTGTGCTGATGGTCATCATCCTTTCCATCATCTCCCCGACCTTCCTCAGGTCCAGGAACCTTTTGAACGTGGTGCGCCAGATCTCCATGATCGCCATCATCGCCATGGGCGTAACCTTCATCATCATCACCGGCGGCATCGACCTTTCTTCCGGTTCCGTGGTCGCCCTTTCGGGCGTAGTTGCCGCAAGCGTCGTGACCGGCGGCAAGTATCCCGTCATCGTGGGCATCCTGGTGGGCATGGCGGTGGGAAGCCTTGCGGGAGGAATCGCAGGATGGATCATCACCCGGCAGAACATTCCGGCGTTCATCTCCACCCTGGGGATGATGATCTCGGCAAGGGGGGCTGCCCTCCTGTACACGGACGGCAAGCCTGTCACCGGCTTCACCCCCGGATTTGAGTACATCGCCGGCGGATACATCCTGGGAGTACCCACACCCATCTATATCCTGGCGATTGTAACGGTGGTCAGCCACATCCTTCTCAAGCACACCAAGTTCGGCAAATACGTGTATGCCATCGGCGGCAACTACAACGCTGCCATCGTATCGGGCATCAATGCAAAGAACATCGTCCTCAAAGTCTACATGTTCGCAGGACTGCTCACCGGTCTGACCGGGGTCATCCTGGCATCCAGGCTGAGTGCGGGACAGCCCACGGCGGCTGTGGGTTATGAGCTGGACGCCATCGCGGCGGCCACCATCGGCGGCGTCAGCCACTCCGGCGGCATCGGCACCATTCCCGGAACCATCGTCGGAGCCCTGATTATGGGTGTCCTGAACAACGGCCTTGACCTGATGAACGTGTCCGCCTACTGGCAGCAGATCATCAAGGGAATCATCATCGTAAGCGCCGTCGTCATGGACAAGAAGAGGAACAGATAGGCGAGAAGCGGACAAGAAAAGACCTAGGCAGTTGCCGGACGGCATCCTGATAACGCATAAGTACGGGCGATTGCAACCCCGGAGCCCATCGTGCATGGGCTCCGGTTTTTTATTGAAGGAAAACAAGCAAAAACCTTGACGCAACCATGGCATATGGTATAATATGAGTAGCTTTAGGATACATGGTTGTCATGTGTTGTCATGTTTGCTTCAAGGCTACTAGCAGCAAATACAAGTCCGCAACCGGTTCCGGTGCGCGTGGCCCGAGGAGATGAACCAACCGAAATGACAATCACGGATATCGCCAGGATGGCCAATGTATCTGTAGCCACCGTATCGAGGGTGATCAACAAGAAAAGCAAGGGAGTCGGTGAGGAGACCAGAAAGAAGATCCTGGCGATTGTGGAGGAATACAACTTCCAGCCCAGCGCCGTGGCCCGGGGACTGGTCACGAAGAAATCCAAAATCATCGGTCTCCTGATCCAGGACCTGCTGAACCCCTATTATCCCCGATTGGTGAAAGGTGTGGAAGACGAGGCCAACCACCGAGGGTACAATGTGATCCTGTGTGACGGCAACAATTCCGAAGAGAAAGAAATCAACTATCTGGATTTCCTGAACGAACATTATGTTTCCGGAATCATCTACAACAGTTTCAACATCGTCAGCGGAAGGATCAGAAAAAAAGTGGTGGAGGCATCCATTCCCCTGGTGTTCATCGATGCGAAGGTGGACATTCCGGGGAGCCGGAGCGTCTATGTGGACAACGAAGCCGCCATGCATGAGATGGTAAGCTACCTGATCGCCAAGGGACACCGGCGCATCGGATTCATGGCGGGGCTGGCGGAAAGCTACTCCACCAACGGCCGTTTCAAAGGATACCTCAAGGCCCTGGAGGAGCACCAGATCCATATGGATCCGGCGTTGATCGTGGAAAGCCAGTTCAACATCGAGTCCGGAGTCCTGGCCATGGAGGAGCTTCTGCGGCGGAACCCCAAAGGGATGACCGCAGTCGCCTGCTGCAACGACCTGATGGCCATCGGAGCACTGGAAGAGTTGGAAAGGAAGGGCATCAAGGTGCCGGAGGGAATCTCCGTGGCCGGATTCGACAACATCGAGATGAGCAACATCGTGCGGCCCCGGTTGACCACCGTATCCCAACCCAACTATGAAATGGGAAGGACAAGCGCAAGGGTGCTGATCGACACCATTGAAGGGAAGGTCCAAAAGCTGGAGGGGGACTTCGTGTTCTCCCCCGAGCTGGTCGTCCGGGACTCGGTGGCAACCATCGCCGGCGGAGAGGATTCCTGGACAGTTGCTGCGCCAGGAGCGCAAGGAGTGACGAGATGAACAAATTGGTATTTCAAGAAGGAAGGGAACTGGACCTGGTAGCGACGGGGAGGCTTGCCATCGACCTGAACACGGTGGAGGTGAACATCCCCATGGAGGAGACCACCGCATTCAAGAAGTAC
>NZ_JAAEEH010000057.1 GCF_010179735.1 Anaerotalea alkaliphila | reverse complement strand
AATAGCCTTAATCCAGATAGATCCTTATTCCATACTTCTATTATCTAGGAATAGGGTTCAATATCCAAGTGGTTTAAGAAAAAAGCAACTGATAAACCTATGATTTAATTTTATTATACGAGGAGAAGGATAAATGGAAATAGTATCTATGTTGATGCATGGTTTTTCTATCGCTTTGATGCCTGAAAACATTTTGGCGGCGGCATTTGGCGCGTTCCTGGGACTTTTGGTGGGTGCGATGCCGGGAATCGGATCGTTGGCAGGAGTGGCGCTCCTGCTGCCCCTCACTTTTTCGTTCAACCCGGTCACAGGCATTGTCATGCTGTCCGCAATCTATTATGCAAACATGTATGGGGGTTCCTACAGCGCCATTCTGATCAACATCCCCGGGGATTCCCCCGCCGTCATGACGGCGCTCGACGGGCATCCTCTTGCGAAGAAGGGGGAGCCGGGGAAAGCACTCTTTGCCGCGAACATCTCCTCCTTCATCGGAGGGACGATCGGCATCATCATCCTCACCTTCACAGGACCGATGCTGGCAAGGGTCGGCCTGAAGTTCGGTCCTGTGGAGATGGCGGCCCTGCTCCTCGTTGCCATGACTTCCCTGGGATGGCTGCTGGGAAAGAACCCGACGAAAGGGATCATGGCCACCATCATAGGCATGCTGCTTGCGACGATGGGATTCGACATCGTCACCGGAAGCCCGCGGTTCGATTTCGGTAACATCTACCTCTTGGGAGGTGTCCCGTTCATTCCTTTGGTCATCGGAATGTTCGGATTTTCACAAGTGCTTGAGATGATGGTCGACCGGAAGAAGACGGAAAACATCGACCAAAAACTCACGTTCAAGGAAAGCCTGTTGACAAGGCACGAATTCCGGAGAATATTGGGACCTACAATACGGTCGAGCTTCATCGGCACGATCATCGGGATTCTGCCAGGAGCCGGTGCAACAACGGGTTCGTTCCTTGGATACATCACGGAGAAGAAGATTGGAAAGAACAAGGAGCTGATGGGCCAGGGGGTCGTGGAAGGTGTGGCGGCGGCAGAGGCTGCCAACAATGGTGCGGCAGCAGGCGCCTTCGCCCCCTTGCTTTCCTTGGGAATTCCGGGCAGCGGAACCGGGGCGGTGCTTCTAGGAGGACTGATGATGTGGGGATTGACCCCTGGTCCGCTTCTCTTCCAGAATGAGCCGGATTTCGTTTGGGGCCTCATCGCCTCCCTGTATGTCGCCAATGTGGTGACATTGGGCGTCGCGCTGCTGATCATCCCCTGGCTGATCAAAATCCTTAAAGTCAAGAAAACGACCATGATTCCCATCATAACGGTCGTCTGCATCATCGGATCCTTCAGTTCAAGCAACTCCTTGTATGGGGTCACCCTGATGCTGATCGCAGGGGTCGTAGGATATCTGTTGAAGACAAACGGCTATCCGATCGCACCGTTGTTGCTGGCCTATGTGTTGGCGCCGACATTGGAGGTCGACATCCGCAGGGCATTCCTCATGTCAGGGGGAAGTCCGCTGATCTTTTTCCAGAAGCCCATAGCGGCAGTGCTTATGACCATCCTCCTGACGACGATCCTGGCTCCTGTGTTCAAATGGATGTTCGGAAAAATAATGGCAAGAACAATATTGACCAAAATGTAGGAAAGGCAGGTGGAGAAACATCCTTTGGTCGATTTGTATCCTATAGGGCATGATATCAAACAAAAAGAAAGGGGATATTCAATGAAAAGAGTTATGGCAATTATGTTGGCAATGGTGATGATGTTGGGGTTGGCCGGATGCAGCACGACAAATGAACAGGAAAAACCAGGAGCGGCAAAGGCGGGGGCGGCGGAGCCGGAGGCTTTTGCGCCAGAGAAGATCATCGAATGGATCGTGACATCAAGTGCAGGCGGAGGAAGCGACATCTTCAGCCGTTCGATTTCAGACATCCTTTCGAAAAAGGATCTGGTTCCGCAGAATGTCGTGGTCTACAACCAGACGGATGGTGGCGGAGAAGTCGGCAGGAGAAAGGTGAGCATGCTGAAAAACGAAGCGCATACACTGCTGACCTTCAACACCGGCGACCTTCAAGGCATGCTTGAGAATACCCAGCTTAAACTGAAGGATTTCACACCGCTTGCAATCATGGCATTGGACGGACAGATTCTCCTGGTGAAGGACGATTCCAAGCATCAATCGATTGAAGAAATCATCGCGGCGCTGGAAGGCGGGGAAAGCTTCATCATCGGCGGATCGAAGAGCGATGATGAGCATGTCTACAAGCTTTTCAAAGAAAACATCGGCGGGGATGCGGTGGAATACATGCGGTTTGACAGTACAGGCGATGTGCTTACGAGTCTGCTGGGAGGCCATGTCGACATCGCCATCGGCAAACCTGCGGCAAGTACGCAGTACATCGAGTCGAAGGACATGAAAGCGATCGCCACCTTCGGCAGTGAGCGTTTCGGTGGAGTGTTCGCGGATGCGCCGACGTTCTTGGAGCTTGGGTACGAGGACATCCGATTTGAAATCTACCGTGGAATCGTAGGCCCGGCGGACATGCCCCAGGAAGCGGTCGATTATTGGGTCGAAACCCTTGAAACCGTTACAGAGACAGAGGAGTGGAGAGTCGACTACATCGACAAGTTCCTTCTGCTTCCGTCCTTCAAGGGTGGAGAAGAGGCACGGGAGTATATGCAAAAAGTAGAGGATGAAATACTGGAAAACATGTAGAAGCACCCAGAATCTCTGTAGAAACCTGCAGGGATTTTGGCATGTCAGGAAATGGGGAGGCTCTTGTGCTGAAGAAGGAAGAATGCCAAAGCATCATAGGACGGTTGTCCCACATCGTCAATTTTGACATCAACATCATGGATCTGGAGGGTATGGTCGTCGCATCCACCGATGGCCAAAGAATCAGTGAAATCCATCGAGGGGCCTTGCATTGCATAAAGAACGAGCAGCAGCTGGTCATTGACCAAGAAAACATCGAAAGCTATCCGGGTTGCAAAGAGGGAATCAATATCCCTTTATATAACAACGATGCCTTGATCGGCGTCCTAGGCGTTTCTGGAATGGCGGAAAAGGTGACGGACATCGCCTTCATCCTGAAGGAACTAGTGGAGCACATCGTCCTGGAAAACCGGAACCAGCAGTTCAAGGTGCTGCAGCAGGAGGCTTTGAGGTCCTTTTTTGTGGAGCTGTTCAATGCCGGATACCGGACCGACTATGACGTCCTGCTGAACCGGGCGAAGCTCCTGGAGTTCGACCACGAATCCTCCAGGGTCTTGATTCTGGGACAGATCGTCCATTGGGAAGAGCATCAGGACGGAGTGTCCCATGAGGTGATGAAAAAGAGGGTGCTCAATACGATCAGGCATCATATCGACGTCGATGACGTCAGCCTCCTGTTGTATGAGGAGTTTTTTGTCATCATCATCAAATGGCGGGCCAACATGGAATCCTATCTTGAAAGGATGATCCATGCGATCAGGGAAAGGCTGCAGGTTGACGTGCGCATGGTTGTGGGCGGACGCTGCGACCATATCAGCGATTATGGAAAACGATACCATGCGGCAAAACGGGTATCGGACCTCAGCCGAACATTGGCGCTGCCAATGGGTGTCCATTTTGCCCATCGATATGAATTGGAATTGTTGCTTGGGTCCCTGTCGGATGGGGCCATGGGCGAATACCTGGAGAAGTATGGCGACATTTTCAAGTCCTACCATGAGGACAAGAACACGAGCGAACTCATAGAAATCATCAAGACGTATTTCGAATGCAACATGAACATCGGCGAGACGGCCCAGGCTCTATATGTGCATAGGAACACGGTGGGGTATCGGCTCAACAAGTTTAAGGAACAATTCAAAGTCAACATCAACAAGCCTTTTGATTGCATGAAGATTTATCTTGCCATCAAAATGCTTGACCAGAAGATGAGCAGAGATGGAGAGGTGGAATGACATGGATGCACAACCGAAATTGGGGATCCTGTTGGGCGATGCATGTGGAATCGGACCTGAAATAATCGCGAAGCTGTGCGACAGGGACAGGATATACGGCCACTGCCGACCGGTGATCATAGGGGATTGCCGTGTTTTTGAAGAAGCGAAAAGATTGGTGGACGGCAGGTTCGCGATCCGAAAGATAGCGGATGTCGATGAGGCCGACTGGGAATGGGAAGAGGGGGAGTATCCGATCCTGGACCAAGGGGATGTGGACCCAGGGGAGATCGTTGCAGGGGAGCCCCATGCCGTTTCCGGCAGGTCGATGGTGCGCATGATCGAAGTGGCGATGAAGCTTTGCCGGGAGGGAAAACTGGACGGGTTCGTCTATGCGCCGATCAATACGAATACGATCAACATGGCTGGATACAGCTATGAAAGCGAGGCGAAGCTGTTTTCGGAAGTCCTGCAGATGGAAAAGCTGACAAAAGAGCTGAACATGCTGGACGGGTTATGGGCCTCGCGGGTGACAAGCCATATTCCCGTGAAGCACATATGCGATTTCATCACACCGGAATCCGTGTTCGACACGATCGAATTGCTGCATGATACCGTATTCGAGGCGGAGGGTGTGGCTCCAAAGATCGGCGTTGCGGCGCTCAATCCGCATGCGGGGGAAATGGGGGTGTTCGGCTCGGAGGAGAAGACGGTGATTGCGCCGGCGATCGACCTGGCAAAGGCCAGGAACATTGAAGTCTCCGGCCCGTATTCCGCCGACATACTTTTCATCAAGGCCTTTGAAGGGGACTTTGACGCCATCGTCACGATGTACCATGACCAAGGCCAGATACCGATCAAACTGAAGGGAATCCTATACGGAGTGACACTCCATACCGGAATGCCGTTTCCGGTCGCAACATCGCTGCATGGCGCGGCCTACGACAAGGCGGGAAAAGGCGTCGCATCCGTTGACGCCGTCGAGAACGCCATACGGCTGGTTGCCCAAATCGCTTTGAACAAGAGCCGCAGGAATTGAGATGCTACAAGGAAGCAGGCCGGACCCATCCCCATGGGCCCGGCTTTCTTATGCCATAAGGACTGGCGATGGCCAATGCGGTGCGGTATTGTTTGGCGTATATAAAAATGCCGCAGATATGGGGAACCTATTTGTAGACGGGACACATAGAATGGGGCGTCAAAAGGAAATATAATTGGTATAAGCTTAGTAACAAAGCTGAATGTCTTGCTTTTCAACAGGCAAGGAGGAAATGGAGTGAAAATTGTTATTGCATCGGATTCCTTTAAAGGTTCCTTGTCGGCCAAAGAGGTCGGTGAAGCGATCGCCCGGGGAATCAAAAAATCAAGCCCCTCAATCGAAACCGTCAACGTGCCCATGGCGGATGGCGGAGAGGGTACAGTATCCGCCATGGTGGATGCAACAAAGGGATGCTTCGTGGAGGTTGAAGCGCTGGATCCGCTGGGAAGAAAGGCAACAGCCGTGTATGGGCTGCTGTCGGACGGGGAGACTGCCGTAATCGAAGTTGCCTCCGTAATCGGATTGCCGCTATTGTCCCTTGAAGAAAGGGACCCTGATAGAACAAGCACCTATGGTATCGGCGAAATGATTCTGGATGCGATGGAAAGAGGATGCAAGAGATTCATCATCGGGTTGGGCGGCAGCTCGACAAATGATGGTGGAGTTGGGATGTTGAAGGCTCTTGGCGCCCGTTTTTGTGATCAAAAGGGAAACGCATTGGAACCAAGGGCAAGGGAATTGAAAAATCTTCGATCGATCGACCTGTCCGGATTGGATCCGCGTCTGTTTGAAGCATCGTTCAGGGTGGCCTGCGATGTGGAGAATACGATTTGCGGTCCGCAGGGAGCATCAAAAATATTCGGACCGCAAAAGGGAGCCGACGATTCTTTGGTCCTGCAACTTGAAGAGGCGCTCAAACAATACGCTGCGGTACTTGGGGAGACAATCGGAAGCAACCTGTTCGAAATCAAAGGCGGTGGAGCCGCAGGCGGCCTAGGAGTCGCGTTCCATGCGGTGCTGGGTGCGGAACTGGAACGGGGTGTGGAGATCGTCAAGGATGTGATTGGCCTTGAAAGGCATCTCGAGGACGCGCAGCTTGTAATCACAGGGGAAGGCAGAATGGACGGCCAGACCGTTTTTGGAAAGACACCCCATGGCGTAGCCCGAAGCGCCAAGAAATACGGACTTCCTGTCATCGGCATCGCAGGCGGCTTGGGTGCGGACGCGGATGTTCTGTACGGTCATGGGTTCGACGCATTGTTCGGGATTGCCGACGCTCCCATGCGGTTGGAAGAGTCCATGGGGCGCAGCGGGGAATTGCTGGAAAAAGCAGGCAGAAACATCGTTCAACTAATACAGATGAATTTAGAGGTGGAAAAATGAATAATAAACCAATATTGGGGATCTTGCTGGGGGATGCTTGTGGCGTGGGTCCTGAGATAATCGCAAAACTGGCGGAGAACAATCGACTGTATCCCTATTGCCGTCCGGTCATCATCGGGGATGCGAGAATCCTTGAACAGGCCATGAAAATTACAGGAAGCAGCTTCCGGGTCCAACCCATCGATGCGGTGGAAGAGGCCCGATGGGAACGGGGGAACTATCCGGTCCTAGACCAGAAGAATGTGGACCCGAAAGACATCGAAATCGGGAAAGTGAGCAGAATCGCAGGCAAAGCAGCAGGCGACATGCTGATCACAGCCATGGACCTGTGCTTGGTCGGGGAGTTGGACGGGTTTGCGTTCGCTCCACTCAACAAGACCTCGCTCAAGATGGGCGGACATGACTTTGAAAGCGAGAACAAGCTGTTCGCACATCATCTGAAGATCGACGGGATATCCTGTGAGGTCAATGTTCTGGGCAACCTTTGGACATCCAGGGTCACAAGCCATATCCCGGTGAAGGATGTAAGCGCCAACTTGACCGTCGACAGCATTCAGGACGCCATGCGGCTGATCCACAAGACCATGAAACTCGCAAAAGTCGAGAAGCCGAGAATCGGCGTGGCGGCATTGAATCCCCATGGAGGCGAACATGGAACGTGCGGTACGGAAGAGATCGACGTGATCATCCCTGCAATCCGGCAGGCGAAACTGGAAGGGCTGGATGTCTATGGACCGTACCCTTCGGACATCCTATTCGTCAAAGCCTTCGAGGGGATATTCGATGCGGCGGTGACCATGTACCATGACCAGGGGCAGATCGCACTGAAAGTGAAGGGATTTCAATATGGGGTCACCTTCCATGCGAACCTTCCTGTGGCCATCGCCACAGCGGCACATGGATCGGCTTTTGACATTGCGGGAAAGAACCTTGTCACGACAGATGCGATGGAGAATGCAATCAAGATGGCCGGTGCGGTGGCGGAGGGCTACAGGGAGCAAAGGGTGACGGGACCAGAAGAGATGCTGGCCGGCGTCTGTTGAACCGAAGGAGGGAGCCATGAAACTTTGTTATCAGATTGCGACACCGGATGTCCGCAAGAGCGCGGCGGTCACGTCCTACCAGGAAGAGCTGGAGAAGACGTTCTCCACATTGTGCGACTTGGGATATGAAGGCGTGGAGTTGATGTCCAGGAATCCGAAGGAACTGGATTGGGACCGGATAAGATCGCTTTCCCGGCAGTTCAACCTGGAGATCGTCATGATCTGCACAGGTGAAGTCTTCGGCCAGGATGGCTTGACCTTGACCCACCCCAACACGGAAGTGCGGGAGCTGGCGTTCAAGAGGGCAAAGGAATTGATCGACTTTGCGGCGTTCTTCAGCGCCAACATCAACATCGGTAGATTCAGAGGTCAATATGTGGAGGCAAGGCCGGATGAAGAGACCTACGCGCTGGCGGTCGAAGTCATCCGGGAGCTGGCGCGGTATGCGGAAAGCAAGGGCGTCACGATCGTCATCGAACCGGTGACCATGCTGCAGACCAATTTCATCAATTCGACCAGTGAGGCCATCGAACTGATCGAAAAGGTTGACGAACCGGCATTCAAGCTGATGATCGACATCTATCATTCCAACATCGAGGACAAATGCATTTGCGAAAGCATCAGGGAGTCCAAGGGTCATTTGGCACACATGCATTTTGCGGACAACAACCGGCGGATCCCCGGAACCTGCGGACTCGATTTCAAGAAGATTGTCGACACTTTGCGTGAAATCAATTATGAAGGCCCCGTTGCCTTGGAGATGTTCCAGCTGCCCGACCAGCATACGGCAGCCAGGAAGAGCAGCGAATTCCTGAAACCCCTGATCCATTCCTAAGGAGAACAAGGTGGAAATAGTTCTTTTGCATACGGTCAGAAGCGTCATGGAAAATTTCGAAAAGATGTTGAAGGACAGGATCCCGGACATCGAGGTGCACAATGTTTTGGACGAGTACATTGTCAAGAGCGTAACCCGGCATGGAGGGTATGCGGAGGAGGATGTCCAGCGGCTGGCGGCATTGCTGAAGCTGGCGGAAGGGACGGGGGCGGACAGGATCATCGCCACATGCTCCACATTGTCCATGCAGATCGATGCGCTAAGGGAACGGATTGGAAAGCCCGTCATGAAGATCGACGAGCCCATGCTGGTGAAGGCGGTTGAACTGGGAGGCCGGATTACGGTCATGGCAACGGCGCAATCCACGCTCGGACCGACGATGGAACAGTTGGGGAGAATTGCCCGCCATCTGGGGAAAAAGGTGGAGGTCGGCACCGTTCATGTGGAGAACGCCCTTGACCGATTGCGGGAGAATGACAAGGACGGACACGACCGTCTGGTTTTGGAAGCCTTTGAAAAACTGGATGATCCGGATGTCGTTGTTCTGGCACAAGCCTCCATGGCCCATATGAAGGAGATTTTGGAGGGAATGGGTGACAGACCGGTCTTGGCAAGCCCGCAGATGCTGATAGAACACCTAGCTGACCTGATGGAGGGTGAAAAAAATGATGCAAGCGGTACTGAATGACATCAAAATGGACGACATCAAAACCAGTTATATGGAGGCGAAGTGCCTTGAATTCAGAAGGGAGCTGATCCAACTGCTGCACGGCATCCAGACCGGACACCCCGGCGGATCGCTTTCTGTTATGGAAATCCTTGTGAAGCTCTACTACGACCGGCTGCGGATCGATCCCGCAAACCCCCAATGGGAAGACCGGGACAGGTTCATCTTGGGAAAAGGGCATGCCGCACCGGCGTTGTACATGATCCTGGCCGACCTTGGATTCTTCGATAAGGAAGAGCTGAAGACTTTGCGGCAGGCGAACAGCCGCCTGCAGGGGCATCCCTGTGCGGTCAAGACACCGGGGATCGAGGCATCGACAGGGCCTCTGGGCCTTGGGATCTCGTTTGGCGTCGGGGTCGCCTGCAGCGCGAAACAGGACAAGAAATCCTACAAGACCTATGTGGTCCTGGGGGATGGGGAAATCCAGGAGGGAATCGTCTGGGAAGCGGCGATGGCGGCGTCCAAATTCAAGTTGGACAACCTCGTGGCGATTCTTGACAACAATGGGGTACAGCTTGACGGGACGGTGGAAGAAATCTTGCCGATGGGGGATATCAGCGCAAAATGGGAAGCCTTCGGATGGCATGTCATCGAAGCCGACGGACATGACCTGGATGATTTGGACAGGGCCTTGAGTGAAGCGGACTGGGTTGTCGGAAAGCCGGTGCTCATCAATGCGAAGACGGTAAAAGGCAAAGGGGTTTCCTTCATGGAAGGAAAGAACATCTGGCACGGCAAACCCATCGACAAGCAGGAGTTTTCCCTGGCCATGGAAGAGTTGGGAGGTTTCGACTATGAATGTTAAGGTTGCTATCCGCGATGCCTATGGCATGGCGCTGAAAGAGTTGGGAGGAAGGAATCCCGATGTCGTCGTTCTTGATGCGGATGTGTCCAATTCCAGCAAGAGCATCCTGTTCGGGAAAGAGTATCCGGAAAGGTTCTACAATGTCGGCGTTGCCGAAGCCAATATGGCCGGTATGGCGGCCGGCATGTCGACAACAGGGAAAATCCCCTTTGTCAACACATTCGCCGCATTCATGCTGTTGCGGGCGGCAGATCCGATCCGCTCGCTGGCATGCTATGGGAATCTGAACGTCAAATTCGCCGGCACCTATGCGGGGCTTTCGGATTCCTATGATGGCGCGACCCACCACACCCTGACAGACATCGCCTTCATGAGGGCGGTGCCAAGGATGACCGTGGTATCCGTCTGTGACCCGGTCGAGACGAAGAAGGCTGTGGATGCGATTGCGGAATATGACGGGCCGGTATATTTGAGGCTCAGCCGGGCGGCGATGCCGACGATCTTTGACGAGGGTTATGACTTCACATTGGGCAAAGGCGCGGTGGTAAAAGAGGGCACGGATGTGACGGTCATCGCAACCGGCTACATGGTCCATAAGGCGCTGGAAGCGGCGGAACAGCTTGAAGACGTGGGGATCAGCGTGCGGGTGGTAAACATGCATACGATCAAGCCGCTGGACAAGGAACTGGTCGTCCGGTGCGCACGGGAAACAAAGGGCATCGTCACCGTGGAGGAGCACAGCATCTACGGGGGCCTGGGCAGCGCGGTGGCGGAGGTCGTCGGTTCGACCGCAAGGGTGCCGGTTGAAATCATAGGCGTCCAAGACACTTTCACCGAATCGGGGGACTATGAGACCCTGTTGGAAAAATACGGTTTGAGCGCCGAAGCCATCAGGCAAAAGGTGCTTCAGATGGCCAGATACGCATAAGATCAGGAGGTAAGGTATGGTAGAATCGGTACACAAGTATATGAAGGTGGGATTGATCCATCCGATGGCATATCCCGAAACATTGAGGGGGGAAGGCCCCATCCTGGAGACGATCAGGAGGATCTGCATGGATGAATATTTCACGGCCATCGAGATCACCCATATCGCAGACGACGATGTCAGGAAAAAAGTGGCGAAGATGGTGGACACGGCCAGCATGGCGGTGGGGTTTTCGGCCCAGCCGATGCTGCTCACACGAGGGCTGAACATCAACGACATCGACGAGGAGGGGCGGGCGGAAGCGGTCCGGGTCCTCAAAGGCGGCATCGACGAGGCCTATGCGCTTGGCGCCAGGGGCTTTGCGTATCTTAGCGGGAACTACGAGGAAAACAACAAGGAAGCTTATTATGAGGCACTGGTCAAATCCACGCTGGAATTGTGCGATTATGCCAAGGAAAAGGGCGACCTGAAAATCATTTTGGAAGTGTTCGATTTCGATGTGGACAAGAAAAGCCTGATCGGACCGGTGGACCTGGCGGTGCGTTTTGCCCAGGACATCTGCGGGCAAAGGGACAATTTCGGCATGATGGTTGATTTGAGCCATCTCCCCCTTGTAAGGGAAGACAGCAAGACAGCAATACTGCCATTGAAGGAGTATCTCGTGCATGCCCATCTTGGGAACGCGGTGGTGGAGGAAGGGAAAGAGGCATACGGGGATGCGCACCCCAGGTTCGGGTTCCCCAACAGCGCCAACGATCTTGAGGAAATGGTGGAGTACCTGCGTGTATTGAAAGACATGGGATTCCTGAATCCCAACAATCCCCCGATCGTCAGTTTCGAGGTCAAGCCTTGGGGTGATGAGGATCCGGAACTGGTGATCGCGAACGCAAAGAGAATGCTCAACCAGGCGTGGGCGAGAGTGTAGACAGCAGACAGCTTAGCAGGAGGTTATCATGAAGATTGTTGTATTGGACGGCTATACATTGAACCCGGGAGATCTGTCCTGGGAAGGGTTGGAAGCGCTTGGGGAAGTTGCACTGTACGACCGGACCGATGAGAAGGATATCGTTGCCCGTGTGGGCGATGCGGAATATGTTTTTGTGAACAAGACGCCGATGAAAAGGGAAACGTTGCAGCAGTTGGGAAACCTCAAATTCATCGGCGTGCTGGCAACCGGGTATAACGTGGTCGATGTCGATGCCGCGAAAGAATTCGGCATTGCCGTGACCAACATCCCTACCTATGGGACGACCGCGGTCGCCCAGTACGTGTTCGCATTGCTGCTGGAAATCTGCCACCATGTGGGGGAACACGGCAACACGGTGAAGCAGGGGGAATGGAGCCGGTCCGCCGACTTCTGCTACTGGCATTATCCCTTGATCGAACTGGCGGGCAAGACGATGGGGATCATCGGAATGGGACGCATCGGGAAAAACGCGGCGAAGATCGCGAACGCGTTCGGCATGAAGGTGGTGGCCTATGACGAATACCAGGATTCCTCCATCGTCAGCGACCAGCTCCAGTATGTGGAATTGGACCGGCTCTTTGCGGAAGCGGATGTGATCAGCCTGCATTGTCCCTTGTTTGAAGGCACAAAAGGGATCATCAACAAGTCCAATATCGGGAAGATGAAGGATGGCGTGCTCATCATCAACACATCCAGAGGGCCTCTGATTGTCGAAGAGGACCTTGCGGAGGCATTGAAATCGGGAAAGGTGGGGGGCGCGGCAGTCGATGTGCTCTCGCAGGAGCCTCCCGGCATGGAGAATCCGCTCGTTAAAGCTCCCAACACCATCATCACCCCGCATATCGCATGGGCTCCCAAGGAGTCCAGAAAACGGCTTATGGATATCGCGGTAGCCAATTTGGAGAAATACTTGCAGGGGACACCGGTCAATGTCGTAAACGCATAATGCGCACTTGGGGACAGTCCCCAAGTGCGCAAGAAAAAGCCCCCAAACCTCCTTTGAACATAAATCATGAAGAAAGGTACAGCTTCACGCTTCGGCGGTGGCTGTGCCTTTTTCCATGATTTGGTGTACAATTCATAAGTGAAGTATCACATTTGGAGCAATCAAAAAAGAGCAACTAGAGACGAACTCCAGTTGCTCCAAATGTGGTTCTTCACGATTGTACCAACTCGCGGATGTTAGCCGGTGATCCGGAATA
>NZ_JAAEEH010000056.1 GCF_010179735.1 Anaerotalea alkaliphila | reverse complement strand
TACCTATGAGATGGTTGAAATTCAATACGTGGTGTCTGTTGATTCATTCGAATATTAAAGTTGCATTTTCAAGGAACATTCGGGATGATTTCTTAATCTGTCCCGTAACAATATCTTACAAGGAGGTCATTAAGTTGAGAAAACTAGCCATTGCCTACGGGAACAGCCGACAGGCAAAGAAGTGGGTCAACAAACAAATCACATTTGATGAGTTAAAAGATAGATTGAAGACTCCAATCCGGACTACAGAATCAGCTGAAGAGTATGCCAAATTCAGCAAGGCTCAAAAGGATGATGCAAAAGATCATGGTGGTTTTGTTGCAGGTGTTCTAAAAGGCGGTCGCAGAAAAATCAATACCGTGGAGCTCCGCTCAATGATTGCCTTAGATGGTGACCGCATTGATAAAGAGTTTCTTGAAAACTATGAATCGAATACCCAGTATACCTCAGTTCTATACTCCACTCATAGTAGCACTGAAGAAAATCCAAGGGTGCGCATTATCCTGCCACTCACAAGAGATGTGACACCAGAGGAATTTGTAGCAATTTCAAGGTACCTTGCACAGATGCTTGGCATTGATTATTTCGATGAGTGCTCGTACCTACCAAATCAGCTGATGTACTGGCCCAGTACGCCATCCAACGGAAACTTCATCTATAAGGAAGTGGATAAGGACTGGCTTAATCCAGATGATATTTTAATAGCTCATCCTGAATGGACTGATCCTACAAGACTACCAACTTCATCTAGGGAGAGCAAGGCAAATACAGTTTCGCATGAGAAGGTACAGGACCCTCTTGAAAAGGAGGGTGTTGTAGGGCTTTTCAATAGAGTCTACTTTCCTGTAACAAAAGCAATCGATGAGTTTTTGTTAGGTATCTACGAGCCAACAGAAAATGAGGACCGCTACCACTTCATAGAGTCAAGCAGTATGGCAGGTGTTGAAATCAAGGAAGGTGGCAAGTTCGTCTACAGCCATCATGCCAAGGACCCAGCATACCTTAAATTATGCAATGCCTTTGATATCGTCCGTATCCACAAGTTTGGTGATGACGATGTTAAGAAGTCCTTCAAAAGTATGTGCGATTTTACCATGAAGATTGATGAGGTGAAAGTCTTTGCTACCAATGAAAAACTTGCAGAAGCTGAAGTGGATTTTACAGATCTTGGCGACAACTGGAAAGAAAAACTAAAGTATCAGCCCAGAAGTCAAGTGCTCGAAAACAGCGTGTACAACTTAAACCTCATCCTGAATCATGACCCTGATTTTAAGAATTTTGCATTCAACGAGTTATCAAACCGCATCCAGGTCACTGGACCACTTCCATGGGAAAGGCCGGAAAGTAACGTGTTTTGGAGAGACGCTGATACGGCCCAGCTTAAGTCCATTATGGATATTCGCTACCTTCCATTTTCAAGCAGAAACCACGATGTTGCCTTTACCAAGGTAGCTGATGATAGGAGATTCCACCCCATAAGGGATTATCTTGATTCCCTTCCTGCGTGGGATGGAGTAAAGCGTGTGGAAGATGTTTTCATCAAATACCTTCAGGCTGATGACACTGAATATATACGCACAGTGACTAGAAAGACCTTTGCAGCGGCAGTTGCGCGGATATATGTTCCTGGAATTAAGTTTGATTGCGTTCCTGTGCTTGATGGTGATCAGGGTATTGGTAAAAGCACAATTTTGAAAGACCTTGTAACACCAGACTTCTATTCTGAAACATTATCCCTCACTGATATGGACGATAAGTCGGGTGCTGAAAAACTTCAGGGATTTTGGGTGGTTGAAATTGGCGAGCTTGCTGGAATGAAGAAAGCCGACATTGAAAAAGTGAAAGCCTTTCTCTCAACCTCAGATGATAAATACAGACCATCCTATGGAAGGGTTGTAGAGAGCCATCCAAGACAGTGCATCGTCATTGCCACAGTAAATGGCGAGCGTGGATATTTGCGTGACATCACAGGGAACCGCCGCTTCTGGATCATCAAAGTGCATCAGAAAAAGCAGAAGAAAACCTGGAATTTCACGGAAGCATATAGGCAGCAGTTCTGGGCAGAAGCAAAACAAATATGGAACTCCGGCGAAAAGCTATACCTCGAGGGTGATGTTTTAGAAGAGGCTGAAAAGGCGCAGAAGGGTGCCATGGAGGCCGATGAGCGTGTTGGCATGGTGGAAGAGTACCTAAATACACTGCTTCCAGATGACTGGGATAGTATGGATTTATTTGCTAGAAGAAATTACCTAAGTGGTAGCGAATTTGGTGGAGCTAAGCATACAGGTACTATCACACGAACCTCTGTAAGCAATGCAGAAATTTGGTGTGAATGCTTCAATCGTAATCTCCCAGAGTTAAAGACCACCGATAGTTATCAGATCGCAGCACTTATGGCTCAGATTCCTGGTTGGGAACGAACCAGCAGTATTAAGCGTTTGCCGATTTATGGCAGGCAGCGACTTTATCAATATGGCGAATAGGTGACACAACACAACACAAGATTTTCCCTTATATTAGAAATGCTTTTTCTTATAAGTAGATAGTGAATACCTGTGCACGTATACGCGCGTTAGTAAATATAGGGGAATGCTTGTGATTTTGTGTACTTGTGACAGATGGGAGGTAAACAAGTGACTGAAAAATATATAGAGCAAAAACTGGTGGCAGCAGTGAAAAAGAGGGCTGGTATGGCACTAAAATTTGTTAGTCCGGGGTTAGATGGTGTGCCAGATAGAATTGTACTACTACCTATGGGAAGAATGGCCTTTGTTGAATTAAAGGCGCCGGGCAATAAGATGCGTCCACTGCAAGTAAGGCGAAAAAGACAACTGGAAGCGTTAGGATTTTTGGTTTACTGCGTTGATGGTGTAGAGGAGATTGAAGAAGTGTTAAATGAGGTGGGAGGTGATGCCAAGTGAAGTTCATACCACATGAATATCAGCAGTATGCAATTGATTTTATAACCAGCAAGCCAATAGCTGCAATATTTCTTGATATGGGCTTAGGTTAGGAAAGACAGCCATAACCCTTACTGCACTTTTTGACCTATGCCTTGATCGATTCGAAATCAGAAAAGTATTGATTATAGCTCCACTAAGAGTTGCATCCCAAACATGGCCAGCAGAAATAAAAAAGTGGGATCACCTTAAAGGCTTATCTTACTCAGTGGCAGTTGGAACTGAAAAAGAGAGAAAAGATGCCCTTAAGAAAAGAGCCACACTATATATCATTAACCGTGAAAATGTGGACTGGCTTGTAAGCAAGAGCGGAATCCCCTTTGACTTCGACATGGTTGTGGTTGATGAGCTATCTTCTTTTAAATCCTATAGTGCAAAGCGGTTCAAAAGCCTTCTGAAAGTTAGGCCAACTGTGAAAAGAATTGTTGGTCTGACGGGTACCCCTTCAAGTAATGGACTTATGGACCTATGGGCACAGTTTCGCATACTTGATTTAGGTCAGAGGCTTGGTAGGTACATAACCCACTACCGTAGTGCCTACTTCAAGCCAGATAAGCGCAATGGTCAGATCATCTTTTCATATAAACCTCAGCCAGGAGCTGAAGAAAAGATCTATAGCCAGATATCGGATATTACAATATCCATGAAATCATCAGATTATCTAAAAATGCCTGAATGCGTCATAAACCAAGTGCCTGTTTATCTGAACGAAAAGGAATGGAGCATTTATTCTAAATTTAGAGATGAGATGGTAGCAAGTTTAGGTGAAGAGGAAATTGATGCAGCAAACGCAGCAGTGCTTTCTGGGAAACTCCTGCAGATGGCCAATGGTGCAGTTTATGGCGAGAATGACAAGGCACATACCATCCATGATAGAAAACTGGATGCCTTGGAGGACCTGATCGAAGGAGCCAACGGAAAACCGGTCCTTGT
The DNA here is from genome assembly GCF_010179735.1 of Anaerotalea alkaliphila. Classification (GTDB taxonomy): domain Bacteria; phylum Bacillota; class Clostridia; order Lachnospirales; family Vallitaleaceae; genus Anaerotalea; species Anaerotalea alkaliphila. The sequence continues at coordinate 10,146 of NZ_JAAEEH010000056.1, read as the reverse complement.
AGCTTATTGGTACAAGCATGATCTGGAACGTATCCAGAAGAGATTTACTGCAAGGCAGATAAAGACACCTAAAGATATTGAGGATTGGAATGATGGGAACATTCCAGTAGCTGTTATTCATCCAGCCAGTGCAGGACATGGACTTAATCTTCAAAGCGGCGGTTCCACCCTTATATGGTTTGGACTAACTTGGTCCTTGGAGCTCTATCAACAAACCAATGCTCGTCTTTATAGGCAAGGTCAAAAGGACACGGTTGTCATTCACCACATCATTACCAAGGGCACCATAGATGAAGATGTTATGACAGCACTTACAAGAAAAGAAAAATCACAGGCATCTTTGATTGATGCTGTAAAAGCTAAATTGGAGGTGAAGCGATGATTGATCCATACGAGCAACTTGCCAATGCTATAGTCTTACAAGCCGTTAAGGACTACAGGGATGCGCTAAAGAAGCTGATGAAGCGTCCACGCTATGAACCTGCGAAATATACAAAAGCTGAGGTGGAGAGGTTCTTCCACTCTGATTGGTATAGAGAACTTACCTCTGTTGATGGAGATTACCTGCTTAAAAAAATACGATCGGAGGTAAGAGAACCATGAAAGTAAAAGAATATTTACACCAGGCATATAGGCTTGATAAAAGAATCCAATCTCACATTGAAGAGATGGAGTGTCTAAAAGAAATGGCCACCAGCGTATCATCACCAAGGTGGGATGAGAAGGTCCAGACTTCAAGAAATTCTGAGGGCAATTTTGTTAGGTGCTTGGAGCGGATTATGGACTTGGAAAGAAGGATAAATGCGGAAATCGATAACCTTGTAGCGCTCAAAGAACAGATACGATGTGTTATTAACGAGGTTGCAGACACGGATGAACGCATGGTACTTCGTTATCGATACGTCCACAACCTAACCTGGGAACAAATCGGGGATGAACTTAATGCTGATAGAACAACAGTTTACAGGTGGCATAATGCAGCCATTAACCATGTAACTCTTCCTGAGGATCCCGTCAAAGTATAGTTCGCACATCTTGCAACACTTTGCAACAAGATACCACTATTGCATTTGTGTTATTGTATAATCAGGAGAATAGAATTAATACCAAGCCTTCATGGGAACACCCCACGAGGGCTTTTCTTATGCCCAAAAGGAGGTGAACCCATGCCATATAAACCTAAGCGTCCCTGTGCTTACCCAGGCTGCGGTCGGCTTGCTGATAGTGAGCAATACTGCGCCGAGCATAAAAAAGTGGTTACCAAACGCTACAACCAGTACCAACGAGATCCTGCTTCCAACAAGCGCTACGGTAGGTCATGGAAACGTATCAGGGACCGCTACATCAAAGCCCATCCTCTTTGTGAAGAGTGTGAAAGGAATGGAAGGATTAAAGCTGCTGAAGAAGTCCACCACATCCTCCCTCTCTCCAAAGGCGGTGGCAATGAAACAAGTAACCTGATGGCCCTTTGTAAGCCATGTCACTCAACGATTACCGCTGAGAGTGGTGACCGGTGGGGAAGGTAAAATCTCTACAACTTTTCAATCCGGACAGCGGGCTGGGGTGTCGTGTTAAAAAACGCAGATTCAAACGGGGGTATAGCCCCCACTTTGTAAAGGAGGTGTGATCATTGGCAAAAGACGGTACGAACAGAGGTGGCGCTCGTGTTGGTGCAGGGGCAAAAAAGAAACCTCTGGCTGACAAAATAGCTGAAGGTAATCTCGGTGGCAGGAAACTGACGGTGATGGAGTTTTCCGACACTGCAGACCTTGAGGGACAAGAAATGCCTGAACCCAATAAGATGCTTGAAGCCATACAAAAAGATGGCAAGGCTCTGGTGGCAGGTGAAATATATAAAGCCACATGGCAGTGGCTGGATAAGCGTGGTTGTGCTGCTCTGGTTTCTCCACAGCTCCTCGAACGTTATTCCATGAGTGTTGCCAGGTGGATTCAATGTGAAGAGGCCATTACAGAGTATGGCTTTCTTGCTAAGCACCCCACCACAGGAAATGCCATTCAAAGTCCTTATGTATCCATGGGCCAGAACTACATGAACCAGACCAATCGTCTGTGGTTTGAAATATTCCAGATTGTAAAAGAAAACTGTACTGGCGACTACAAAGGATCAAATCCTCAGGATGATGTGATGGAGAGATTGCTTTCTGCTCGTAGGGGCAAATAAAAATAGATGGGAGATAATGATATGAGTAAAAACTACAGAACCGCAGAAAGTGTCTGCAAGGGACATCCTGATAAGCTTTCTGATTTAATCGCTGACAGCATTTTGGATGCTTGCCTTCGCAGAGACAAAGCTTCACGTGTGGCCTGTGAGGTCATGGCTACTAAAGGAAAAATCATCGTGGCGGGCGAAATCACCTGCAGCGAAAAAATTAACATCCGACTTATCGTAAAAAATGTACTTCGTGAGGTGGGATACAGTCCTTGGAAATTTACAGTATTTGTGTTTGTACATCACCAAAGTGTAGATATTGCTGCTGGCGTAGATACAGCACTTGAAGCAAGAAATGGAATCATTGATCCGTACGGTTCCATCGGTGCTGGTGATCAAGGCACTGTATATGGATATGCTACCAACGAAACCCGTGAACTGCTTCCTCTACCTTTACTTCTATCTCATAGAATCGTAAAGCGTATTGATGAATGTCGCAAGGGAAAAATCATCAAGGGTATCCTCCCCGATGGCAAAGCACAGGTTACTGTTGAGTATGATGGGGATAAACCTATCCGCGTTAAGACTGTGGTAGTTTCTGTTCAGCACCACGAAGATAAAACCCAAAAGCAGCTAGAATCAGATATCTTAAACAACGTGCTCTGGCAGTGCTTCGAGGATTTCCCCTTAGATGATGAAACCGAAATTCTCATCAATCCTTCAGGCAGATTTGTTGAGGGTGGTCCTGCTGCTGACACTGGACTTACTGGAAGAAAGATCATGGTCGACACCTATGGTGGTCTGGCTTCTCATGGCGGCGGCGCACTCTGCGGAAAGGACCCAACTAAGGTTGATAGAAGCGGTGCCTATATGGCCAGGTACATTGCTAAGAATATTGTTTGGAGCGGGCTTGCTGATAAATGCGAGGTCGCTATTTCTTATGCCATCGGAAAAGCAAATCCAGTTTCAGTAAATGTGACAGCCTTTGGCACGGGAAAAATCAGCGACGAGGATTTAAGTGCACTGGTAAATGAAATCTTCAACTTACGTCCAGCTGCTATCATTGAAAAGCTGCGCCTTCGAAATGCAATCTACTCTGATACAGCAACCTACGGTCATTTTAACTCATCACTCTTCCCGTGGGAGAATGTGGATTTCAATCTAAACTTAAGAAAGGTGGCGGAAAGATATGAAGATTGAAAAACTGAAAACTAAGCTCTTACTTCCCGCTGACTATAATCCACGTAAGGATTTAAAACCCGGGGATGCAGAATACGATAAACTTAAACGCTCCATTGAGCAGTTTGGATATGTAGAACCGGTCATCTGGAACAAGACCACTAGTAGAGTTGTAGGCGGCCACCAGAGATTAAAAGTGCTCCTGGATTTAGGAATGACCGAAGTTGAGTGTGTGGTCATCGAGATGGATGAAGATAAAGAAAAGGCGCTCAACATTGCCCTTAATAAAATCAGCGGTGACTGGGATAAGGATAAGCTAGCTCTTCTTATTGCTGATCTGCAAGGTGCTGACTTTGATGTCTCTCTTACAGGTTTTGATCCTTCTGAACTGGACGACCTGTTTAAGGATTCCCTGAAGGAAGGCATTCACGATGATGAGTTTGATGTGGATGCAGAGCTGGAAAAACCCGCCATGACAAAACTTGGTGACGTCTGGAAGCTAGGGCCTCATAGGCTGGTTTGCGGTGATTCCACCAAAGCTGAAACCTTCACGCTTCTTATGGATGGAAAGCTGGCAAACCTAGTGGTGACAGATCCCCCTTATAATGTAAACTATGAAGGCTCTGCCGGAAAAATCAAAAACGACAATATGGGTGATTCTGCTTTCTATGAATTCCTACTGGCAGCCTTTACCAATACAGAAGCTGTCATGACCCAGGACTCCTCTATCTATGTTTTCCACGCAGATACGGAAGGACTGAATTTTAGAAAAGCCTTCTCTGAAGCTGGCTTCTACCTCTCCGGCACCTGCATCTGGAAGAAGCAATCTCTGGTCCTTGGTCGGTCCCCTTACCAATGGCAGCATGAACCGGTGCTCTTTGGGTGGAAGAAAAAAGGCAAGCACAACTGGTACGCTGATCGAAAGCAAACCACCATATGGGAATTTGAAAAACCTAAGAAGAATGGCTCTCATCCAACAATGAAGCCGGTGGCTCTTGTGGCCCATCCTATTCTCAATTCAAGTCTTAGCAATTGCATTGTTCTCGATCCATTTGGCGGTTCTGGTAGTACGCTTATTGCCTGCGATCAGACCCAGCGAATCTGTCACACCATTGAGTTAGATGAGAAGTTTTGCGACGTTATAGTCGAAAGGTTCATTTCTGGAGCACAGACTTCAGATGATGTCTATCTCCTGCGTGATGGCAAAGAATACCGCTACAGTGACCTCCCTGAAAATAAATAACACAACTATCGAAAGATAGACTTGCTATTTACATCGCTTAGAGTGATATATGTAGTAAGCCAAAAACAAGGAGGTCAGTACCATGAAAATCAATTGCAACGTAACTGGAAACGAACGAAAAAGACTGGTGAAGCTCATCAGCGAAATCACAGAGGTTCCTTCAAAGTATCTGGGGGTCCCATCCTGCGCTTACAAGGTCGGACCTTACCACATCGGAAAAGACGGAGAACTAACATTTGACCCCGAAGTGGCTCAAGAGGATATCAAGACGCTGATGAAAAAGCTGCAAGATGCAGGGTTTGAAGCTGATGTGGATGAACCCGCTCCTGCTGAAGCGGAGACCGAGGAAACTGGACTCATCATCCAGATTCCAAAAGACTCCCTCTCCGATGAGGACCTGGAGAAGCTAGCCAAACTGCTAGAAGCAAAAGGAAACCTCATTAAAAAAGCCCTCAATGTGGATGCACTTCCCATTGAAGCCGATGATGAACGCATTAGCTTCCCCTGGTTTTCAAAGCTGCCAAATCCAGATGAGATAAAAGCTTACTCCCAGTTCATAACAAAGCTATGTGAGATGGCGAAAACCCAAAAGAGAATCACTGTAAAAGAAAAAGAAGTCGACAATGAGAAATACGCATTCCGCTGCTTCCTTCTCCGCCTCGGTTTTATTGGAGAGGAATTCAAAACCCACAGAAAGATCCTCCTTCAAAACCTTTCAGGAAGCAGTGCTTTTAAAGGAGGTGCTCCTAGTGAAACCGATCAGTAAAGAAAGACTGGCCCACCTACGCAAGCAGTACGCCGCTGGCGCCAGGGTCCAGCTCCTTTGGATGGATGATGCGCAAGCGCCACCAGCGGGCACAAAAGGCACCGTGTGGGGCGTTGATGACACAGGCTCCATCATGGTTCAATGGGACAACGGCAGCAGCTTGAATGTGGTTTACGGCGTCGATTCCTGCAGGGTAATCGATGAAAAATCCAGGGAGGAGGAATCGCAATGAAGGCACTATTTGGACGAAAGTTCTACAACCTTAAGGAACTAAAGGAAGCAACCGAAGAGGCAAAGGAAGATGGCGTCATTGGTTCTGATTACACTGTGATTCGAGAAGTTGAACTCAATGATTCAGAGTTTAAAAAGTTTACCAGCAATTTTCTAGAGGATCAGCCCTGGATCAAGAAATCAGATGGTGGGACCAACGAAAAAGGTGAGCTTCGATGCATCAGGGTCATTAACAAAGACACCGGTGAAAAGATACTCACCAATCCTGAAGGTTACGAATTCCCGCGTTACACAGCGATTGAAGATTAACTGAAAACCTGCTCTATTACTACAGAAATGACTTGCTATTATTCTCGTTTAGAGTGATATATGTAATACCAAAACAAAACCACACTAAATGGAGGATGAGAACATGAAAGAAATCAAAGCGTTTGAAGAAGCCAAAGCAACCGGCGCAAATTTTAAGGAGTCAGGAATCAACAGCACCATGTACTGGGCCTACGAAAGAAGCAAGGAAGCAGGAAACGACACCATCGACTTTTCTGAGGTCATTTGGGATTACGACATTGAACCCATTGTTAAAGCCTGCAGAGCCTATGGAATCGACCACATCACCATTTCAAGCACCTTCTCAGGACTGATCGCAACCCTTGCCGAATTTGAAAAGCACGGCTGCAGGATGGACGGACTTACCAAGGTTAAGACAAGCTACACCGACTGGCAGACCGGTGAAAAGCAAATGCTACCGGCAATCTTGGTTAGAATTTAAGGAGGGTTTAGACCATGTGGAGAGAAGGTAAAATCGAAGTCGAAAACAAAACCATTCAGTACTGGATCAAAAGCTTTGACTTAGGCTCCCCTTACGGCATTGATGAGGGTAGAATATCAAAAGTGATGCTAAAGCGAGATGGCCAGATCATTGCAAACTTTGATAGAGGCTGGGACATTGAACCCATCGACGCCAATGCGCAAGCTGCACTTGAAATATTGATGAAGGAATACAATTAACAACAAGATATAGGAACAGGGCTGTATGGCTCTTTTCCTCGTTGCAGAAGACCTTATGGTCTATTTTTTATGTCTTTTTAAAGGAGGTGTCCGCATATTCGAAAACTAAAGAAGTATAAACCAACCTCTTACATGGCGAAGGATTCTCATTACAGCAAGGAGATGGCGGACTATGCAGTTGGTTTTATTGAATGCCTCTCCCATACCAAAGGAACCTGGGCAGGAAAGCCCTTTGAACTGATAGATTGGCAAGAGCAAATCATCCGAGATTTATTTGGAACCATAAAACCAAATGGCTATCGTCAATTTAATACTGCGTATGTAGAAATACCAAAGAAGATGGGAAAAAGTGAGCTCGCGGCGGCTGTTGCCCTGCTCTTAACCTGTGGTGATAACGAAGAACGTGCTGAGGTTTATGGCTGCGCTGCAGACCGTAACCAAGCCTCCATCGTTTTTAATGTGGCAGCTGACATGGTACGAATGTGCCCAGCTTTATCAAAGCGAGTTAAGATTCTGGACTCACAGAAAAGACTTATCTATCAACCCACTGGAAGCATTTATCAAGTGCTTTCAGCGGATGTTGGAAACAAGCACGGCTTTAACACCCATGGGGTTGTATTTGATGAGCTCCATACTCAACCCAATCGAAAGCTTTATGATGTTATGACAAAAGGTAGTGGTGATGCTAGGATGCAGCCTTTGTACTTCCTTATCACCACTGCCGGAGATAATCAAAACAGCATCTGCTGGGAAGTGCATCAGAAAGCTCTAGACATCATGGCAGGAAGAAAGAACGACCCTACCTTCTACCCAGTTATTTACGGTGCAGATCTCGAAGATGACTGGTCTGATCCAAAGGTATGGAAGAAAGCAAATCCATCCCTCGGCATCACTGTCAGTATGGATAAAGTAAAAATGGCCTACGAGTCTGCGAGACAAAACCCCGCTGAGGAAAACAGCTTCAGGCAGCTTCGACTCAATCAATGGGTTAAACAAGCTATTCGCTGGATGCCTATGGATAAATGGGATGCCTGCGCTTTCCCTGTTAATCCAGAAGCCCTCAAAGGTCGCGTTTGCTATGGCGGGCTGGACCTTTCTTCATCTACAGATATAACAGCCTTTGTACTTGTATTTCCTCCACTGGATGAAGACGACAAATATGTGGTCCTTCCATACTTCTGGATACCAGAAGACAGCATCGATCTTAGGGTTAGACGGGATCACGTGAATTATGATGTTTGGGAGAAACAAGGATTCCTTCTAACCACCGAAGGTAACGTTGTTCACTACGGATTCATTGAGACTTTCATTGAGGAACTTGGAATGAAATATAACATCCGTGAGATCGCCTTTGACCGCTGGGGCGCAGTTCAGATGACACAGAACTTAGAGAATTTAGGTTTCACCGTTGTTCCTTTTGGGCAGGGCTTCAAGGATATGTCTCCGCCAACAAAGGAACTGATGAAGCTGACATTGGAAGAAAAAATCGCTCATGGAGGTCATCCTGTTCTCCGTTGGATGATGGACAACATTTTTATTAGAACCGATCCTGCTGGTAACATCAAAGCAGACAAAGAAAAATCCACTGAAAAGATAGATGGTGCTGTGGCTACAATCATGGCTCTTGACCGAGCGATCCGCTGTGGTGAAGAAACTGGTAATTCTGTTTATGATGACAGAGGTTTATTAGTATTCTGAGATTAGTTTTGCATAACATCTCAACGCAATACATCATCTTCAACACCGTTATGTAATCAGTTTTCATCAATTTTCAATTGTCAAACACATCCACGTGTATTTAGGGTAAAATACTATTGAGGTGATGAATATGCGTGATGATGCTTACCGCAATTGGCTACAGGGCAAAATTTCAAGTCGTCCTATATCAGACAGTATTAGCCGCTGTCGAAGAGTTGAAGAAAGTCTGAAAATGAACTTAGATGAAGAATTTTCAAAGGATGGTGGTCGCAGCCTTGTTGAGCTGCTTGAATATTCATCTGAAGACGAGAGTCTTAATCGTCCAGCACCTACTGGTATTAGTTTTACACCAGGCTCAAATATTAAAAATGGAATGGCTTCATTAAGATCTGCAGTTAAAAAATATTTAGAGTTTTGCCATTCAACTAAATTAAAATAAACACAATATCTATGAGCATCTCAAACGAGGTGCTTTTTTCATATCCATTTTAAGGAGAGTGATGTCCATGGGAATACTGCAAGGAATATTTAAGGCCCGAGACAAACCTAAAGATGCTCTTGGTGGAAGCCGCTACAGTTTCTTTTTTGGAAGTACCAGTGCTGGAAAACCGGTCAATGAGCAAACCGCTATGCAAATGACCGCAGTGTACAGCTGCGTAAGAATCTTATCGGAGACCTTAGCTGGTTTGCCTCTTCATGTTTACAAATACAATGATTCAGGTGGCAAGGAGAAAAACCTAAAACACCCTTTATATAAGCTTCTTCATGATGAACCAAATCCTGAGATGACTTCTTTTGCCTTTAGAGAAACGCTGATGAGTCATCTTTTATTATGGGGAAATGCATATGCTCAGATTATTCGAAATGCACGTGGAGAAGTGATTTCTCTCTATCCACTAATGCCAAATAAAATGACGGTCGATCGCGATTCAAGTGGTCGGCTTTTCTATTTGTATCAGCGTGGCAATGAGGATGTTCCATCTCTTGGTAGAGAAAATCAGGTGTATCTTTCACCATCGGACGTCCTTCATATCCCAGGACTTGGCTTTGACGGACTGGTGGGATATTCACCCATAGCCATGGCGAAAAATGCTGTAGGTCTTGCCATTGCAACTGAAGAATATGGAGCTAAGTTTTTTGCTAATGGCGCTTCACCGGGTGGCGTCTTAGAACACCCCGGTACCATCAAGGACCCTCAGAAGATTAAAGAATCCTGGAATGCAGCCTATCAAGGAAGTGGTAATGCCCACCGGGTGGCTGTTCTAGAAGAAGGTATGAAGTATCAGCCGATTGGCATTTCACCTGAGCAGGCACAGTTCCTTGAAACCAGAAAGTTTCAGATCAATGAGATTGCTCGTATTTTTAGAGTCCCTCCTCATATGCTTGCTGATCTAGAGAAGTCGTCCTTTAGTAACATCGAACAGCAATCACTGGAGTTTGTAAAATACACCCTTGACCCTTGGGTTGTCCGCTGGGAACAGTCCATGTGTAGGGCACTTCTCATGGAAAGCGAGAAACCTAACGTTTTTATCAAGTTTAATGTGGATGGTCTATTGCGTGGTGATTATGTAAGTCGAATGAGTGGATATGCCACTGCCCGTCAGAACGGTTGGATGAGCGCCAATGATATCAGGGAGCTTGAGAATCTGGATAGAATTCCAGGATCCTTAGGTGGCGATCTCTACCTCATCAATGGTGCCATGACAAAATTACAGGACGCAGGTGCGTTTTATGGAAAGTAAGTGATAATGTTGAGTAAAAAGAAAAGCACCGTTAAAAATCGATGCTTTTCAATCTTTACAGAGTCACTTACTTCACATTATTTTTTAGTGCTAAAATTTCTTAACCACT
>NZ_JAAEEH010000055.1 GCF_010179735.1 Anaerotalea alkaliphila | reverse complement strand
TAGAATGTTTCGAGAATCCGGGCCATGCCCTCCGGGTTGGTGAGGTTCTCTCGAAGCAAAAGCAGATTTACGAGGCGCTGGCCATCACACCTCCAGCATAGTTACGTGTTGGCGGGAATCCAGGTTGTATGCCATGGAGACCTTCATCTCCCGCTTTCCCTTCTTGGCCGGACGGTCCTTCCTCTGCATGTTCAGATAAATCCCGTCCATCTCCTCGAACAGGATGGGTGTCTCTTCCTCTCCCTGCAGGCGCTCCTGCTTCATGGCTGCCACCAGACCCTTCTCTTCCTCGTCCAGCTTCTCTCCCAAGGTTTGCACCAGGTTCCACGCACCCCCGTGGCTGATGCTCTGCCCCGTCATGCTGCTCACCTCATCCGCTGTGGCACGATAGGAAAGCTTGGTGGCACCCTCCACAATCTTCTCCGCAAGATTCGTGGACAGCAGCCCGATCCGTTCCATCTGCATTTCTTGGTCCAGAAGGTACACGTACTCCTTCTTCCCTTCTTCGCTGGTGCGTTCGTATACCCGCCGGCTGTATTCCACAGTCCCATAGATGGTCTTGATGGATGTCTTCCGACCCCCTTTGTCCCTATAGAGGGTCTTGTCACGGGCTTCCGCTATCCGGTCGTCCAGCTGCTGCAGCACTTCTTCCGTCATCTTCCGGGCCAGATTACAGGCTTCCTCAAATATTCTTTTCTCAAACTCCTTGAATGTTGTCACTTTTTCGCTTAAAATGGTATTCATCACATGGCCTCTTTCATTTATGTTTTTCTTCGTCGTTAAACATTATAAAAGAATATCCATGTGATGGGAAGTGGGCTTCGGCCCACTTCTTTTATTTCTCCTGCCAACTATAATTATACTCTTACTGTTCATCAGGATTAGACAGTCGCTGTACGATTTTGGATAAATCGTACAGCGACTGTTGTTTTGTCCTGCTTCGGGGAGAGAAAGGCAAGAAGGGCCACAAGGGTGTCCATCCTCCGGAACCATGGTATAATGGAACCAGAAGCCGGGACGCAAAGCATGTGAAGGAGGTATCCTATGGACAATCATGAACACAAGCCTATGGAACCGGGACATTCCCATGACCACCACGACCACCACGACCATCACGCCATGATGGCGGAGGATTTCAGGAGAAGGTTCTTCGTCTCCCTGTTCCTCATGGTGCCCATCCTTGCGCTTTCTCCGATGATCCAGATGTTCCTGGGGGTGGACTGGAGGTTCCCGGGGGATTCCCATCTCCTGTTCGGACTTTCGACGGTGCTTTTCATCTATGGCGGAAAGCCTTTCCTCGCAGGCGCGGTAGAGGAGTTCAAGGAACGGTCCCCCGCCATGATGATGCTGATCGCGATGGCCATCACGGTGGCCTATGTCTACAGCTCCCTGACGGTCTTCGTCCTGGAGGGGAACGACTTCTTCTGGGAGCTGGCGACGCTGATCGTCATCATGCTGCTGGGGCACTGGATCGAGATGAAGTCCGTCATGGGCGCTTCCAGAGCGCTGGAGGAGCTGGTGAAGCTGATGCCGGAGAGCGCGCACCTGATCCTAGCGGACGGGATGACAAAGGACGTTCCCGTGGAGAAGCTGGAGGAGGGGGACGCCGTGCTGGTCAAGCCCGGCGAGAAGGTCCCCATGGACGGGATCGTCTATGAAGGGGAATCGGCGGTGGATGAATCCATGGTCACCGGGGAGTCGGTGCCGGTGGACAAGGGTGCGGATGACCAGGTCATCGGAGGTTCCATCAACGGGGAAGGCATCCTGAAGCTGAAGGTCAACCGGGTGGGGGACGCGACCTTCCTCTCCCAGGTGATCAAGCTGGTCCGGGAGGCGCAGGAATCCAAGTCCAACACCCAGCGGCTGGCCGATGTGGCCGCCAAGTGGCTGTTCCATATCGCGGTGACGGCAGGGACACTGACCTTCGGGGTCTGGATGCTCTTGGGCGCGGGGCTCGATTTCGCTGTGGAGCGTGCGGTCACCGTGATCATCATCGCCTGTCCCCATGCCCTGGGCCTCGCCACTCCGCTGGTCACGGCGGTGTCCACCAGCATCGGGGCGAAGCGGGGACTGCTCATCCGGAACCGGGCGGCCTTCGAGAACGCCCGGCGGATCGACTCCCTGGTCTTCGACAAGACGGGAACCCTGACAAAAGGGGAGTTCGGCGTCACGGATGTCCATGGGGTGGGCACTTCGGAGGAGGACCTCCTGACCTTGGCCTATTCCGTGGAGCTGAACTCCGAGCATCCCATAGCCCATGGAATTGTGGGGGAGGGGAAGAAGCGGAAGCTGGACGCCCTGGAGGTCAGGGACTACCAGAACCTGACGGGGAAGGGCCTGCGGGCCACCGTGGACGGCAGGGCGATCCTGGTGGTGAGCCCCGGCCATATGCGGGAGGAAGGCATCGGGTTCGACGACACCCGCTACGGGGAACTGGCTAAGGAAGGGAAGACGGTGGTCTTCCTCCTGGAGGAAGGGAAACTCCTAGGCTATATCGCCCTGGCGGACATCATCCGGGACTCCGCCATTGAGGCGGTGGATGCCCTGAAGGGCATGGGGGTCGAATCCATCCTGCTGACCGGCGACAACCCCAAGGTCGCCGCCTATGTGGGCAAGAAGGTCGGAATCGACAAGGTCTTTGCGGAGGTGCTGCCCCAGGAGAAGGCTTCGAAGATCGAGAGCCTCCTTGAGGAGGGCAGGACCGTGGGGATGACAGGGGACGGGGTGAACGATGCGCCGTCGCTTGCGAAGGCGGACCTGGGGATCGCCATCGGCGCGGGGACGGATGTGGCCATCGAGACCGCGGACGTGATCCTGGTGCGGAGCGACCCGCTGGATGTGGTGAACATCCTCAAGCTCTCCAAGGCCACCTACAGGAAAATGGTCCAGAACCTGGTCTGGGCCACCGGATACAACCTGGTCGCCATCCCCCTTGCGGCCGGCGTCCTCTACAGCCAGGGGATCCTCGTCAGTCCGGCGCTGGGCGCCGTGCTGATGTCCCTGAGCACCGTCATCGTCGCGGTGAACGCGAGGCTGATGAAGGTGGAGTGAAGGATGATCCCGTGTGCTCTGGCAACAATTTCACAAACATCCCCAAAACGATTGCGCTCCCCCCTGTTTTATAGTAAACTGTTAAAGGATATCGAGGACATATACGGAGGCATTGGGGATGCCTCTTCCATGGATAGACGAGGAGAGAGTGATGAAGGGACCATATCGAATGAAGGCGTTTGCATGTCACAGCCTGCATGTCCGAAGGGACGTGCGGGCTTTTGTCGTACACAAGTATCAGAAAGAAGGAGGTAACCCTGCATGAAGAAGCTGATTAGGATCTGTTTCCTGCTGGGGGTGGACATGCTCCTGGTGAACCTGTCGGTCTACGGAGCCCTGCTCCTGCGTTTCGAGGGGCGGATCGAGCCCCAGTACCTGGAGACCTACCTGACCCATCTGATCCCCATGACCCTGATCAAGGTGGGGGTCTTCTACTTCTTTAGGCTCTACAAGAGCGTCTGGCGCTACGCCAGCATCGACGAGCTGGTCCAGGTGGGGATGGCGGCGGTGTTCGCCAACACCCTGGTGATGAGCTACTTCCTGCTGCTGCAGCAGAACCTGCCCCGGAGCGTGTACATCATCACCGCCCTGCTGGACGGGATGCTGGTCGGGGGCTTCAGGATGAGTTACCGTCTGGTGCGCCGGCTCAGGAAGTTGGACCTTGCGGGCCGTGCCAAGCAGAAGCGGGTGCTGGTGGTGGGGGCCGGGGACGCCGGGGCCATGATCATCCGGGAGATGAAGGGGAACGAGCATCTGGGGATCCGCCCGGTGGCCATCATCGACGACAACCGGCAGAAGGAGGGGATGCACATCCACCGGGTTCCCGTGGTGGGCCAGCGGAAGGACATCCCGGAGGTGTGCGAGAAGCTGCGCATCCAGGAGATCGTCATCGCCATCCCCTCGGCGGACCGGCTCACCATCCGGGCCATCGTCCAGGAGTGCGAGAAGACCAAATGCAAGCTGAAGATCCTCCCCGGGGTCTACGACATGATGAGCGGGAAGGCGGACATCACCTCCCTGCGGAACGTGCGGATCGAGGACCTGCTGGGCAGGGACGAGATCAAGCTGGACATGGGGGAGATGGGCGCCTACATCACCGGGAAGCGGGTGATGGTCACCGGCGGGGGCGGCTCCATCGGTTCGGAGCTGGCCCGGCAGATCGCCAAGTTCAGCCCTGCGGAGCTGGTCCTGGTGGACATCTACGAGAACAACGTGTACGACCTGCAGAACGAGCTGAAGCGGGCCTACAGGGTGCTGGACTACGGGCTGGAGGGCTACCCCCAAGGGGTGGAGCACGACCTGAAGCTGCGGGCGGTGATCGCCTCGGTGCGGGACGAGGACCGGATGGACAGCCTGATGGGGGAAGCAAGGCCCCACCTGGTGTTCCATGCGGCGGCCCACAAGCATGTGCCCCTGATGGAGCACAATCCCAAGGCGGCGGTGAAGAACAACGTGTTCGGAACCTACAATGTGGCCAGTGCCGCCAGCCGCCACGGGGTGGGACGGTTCGTGCTGATCTCCACGGACAAGGCGGTGAACCCCACCAACATCATGGGGGCCACCAAGCGGATGTGCGAGATGGTGATCCAGACCATGGACAAGGGGAGCGATACGGAGTTCGCCATCGTGCGCTTCGGGAACGTGCTGGGGAGCAACGGGAGCGTGGTGCCCCTTTTCAAGCGGCAGATCGAGGAGCAGGGGTATGTGACCGTGACCCATCCGGAGATCATCCGGTATTTCATGACCATCCCGGAGGCGGCCCGTCTGGTGGTCCAGGCGGGGGCCATGGCCCGGGGGGGCGAGGTGTTCATCCTGGACATGGGGGAGCCAGTGAAGATCGTGGACCTGGCCCGGGATGTGATCCGCCTGTCGGGGTACGAGCCGGAGGTGGAGATCCCCATCAAGTTCACGGGACTGCGGCCCGGGGAGAAGTTGTTCGAGGAGCTGCTGATGGACGAGGAGGGAATCCAGTCCACCCGGCATGAGAAGATCTTCATCGGCAGGCCCGGGGACCTGGAGCAGGAGGAGCTGCTGGAGAAGCTGGAGAAGCTGAGGAAGGTCGTGGAAGACGGGGAAGACGGGGACGTGAAGCGGGTGATGAAGGAGGTCGTGGGGACGTATAGGGAAGAAGGGGACTCCGGAAAAAAGGGGGAAGCCGGGAGCCCGTTGTGTCGGGAGGTTGTGAAGGAAGATAGGGAAAGAGGGTCCGGGAAAATGGGGGAGATGGTTAAGGTAAGGTAGATGCTTGCCACTTAATGTCAGGGTGGTTTGCTGCTATAATGGACTTGGAGCCTGTTCCTTGTAGGAACGGAGGACGAGCAGACATATGGCAGCAAGCAAGTTCTGGAAGAAGCAGGAAGGTTTCACGCTGATTGAGCTGGTGGTGGTGATTGCAATCCTGGGAATCCTGGCGGCGATCGCCGTGCCCCGGATGGCCGGTTTCACCGGAGCGGCCAGGGAGAGCGTGTGTGAAACGAACAGGAAGTCGCTGGAAAGGCTGTATGGAGCGTTTCTGGAGGCGGGAGGGTTGGAGCACGGGGAGATGGTGTTCCAGCAGTACAGGGACGAGATGTTCAGGACGGAAGCGGCTTGTCCTGAAGGAGGCGAACTCGCCTATGTGGACGAGGAAGTGGTTTGCGGTCTGCATGGTGGAGGAAGCGCAGATGAGGGAGAAGAGGATGAAGGCCCTGGCGGAGGGGAAGTGCCGTGGCTGTGAGGAAAGTGTGAGGGGAATAAGGGATAGGTGATAAGGGGATGGACTTGGAACTAATGGGTTGTTGACAGGTGAGGAACGGGCTCCAATAATTTCTATAAAGAAATTCTCACCAACGCTCGCGCGAAAGCATATTTTTGTTTCAAAAACGTCACGCACTGCGTGACCAATTCTAAACCCATCGAATTCGAGTACATTAAACATGAACTATCCTAAAAGCATAGATATTCCTAAGAATGTCGGAGAACGCCGAAGAGTGTCGAAGAATGCCGAAGAAGCAGGAGACATTTTGGAAACCTACCCGGATGCAGGCCACTTCCGGATAACTTCCGGATGGGCAGATGCAGCAACAGGTGATATGAAGAGGAAGCAACTATTAGGAATTTCCGAATTGTTCAAATTGAAGGTTCATGTCAGGTATAGTTCCTCGATGAACCCGGGACATCTTGACACATCAACCACATAAATGATATGATGACCATGTGTTCAAAATATGAACATGGTCTGCTATGTCCTTCGTGGTTGACATCTATAATCTTTTTTTTTGCTTTTTATTCCATTTACAGGAGCTTCCATTATGAATAAAACGTATGACAACGAACTTCTAATCCTATCCCAAATCGACGCCAACCCCGACACCACCCAGCGGGATCTCTCCCGCCACACCGGACTGTCCCTGGGGAGCGTCAATTTGCTGCTTAAAAAAATGGCCAAAGAAGGTCTCATAAAAATCGAATCAATCCCCGCCCACCGGGTCGCTTACATGCTCACCCCCCGGGGTATGGTGGAAAAAGCCAACAAAACCGTCAACTACATCAAACGCCACTACAACGCCATCAACCAAACCAAGGAAAATATAAAAACCGTCATGACCACCCTCCTGGCAGAACACCCCACCCTCTACATCCTTCGCACCCAAGACGAAGTAGGGAACCTGGTGGTCACCGCCGTGGAAGAAATGCCCCCCGCACAAGCCGCCACCATTAACTTCATCCACACCATGGAAGAAGCCAAAGGCAGCCACATACCCGTGGTGCACTGCGTACCCGACGAAAGTCTGGAACATATGGGGTATGCCAACCCCACCATCAACCTGCTGGAGAAACTGTAGCGGAAACCGAGTAGGGAAGGACATCTTTGGAATAAATGAGTGGATGGTAAGACCGACGTGAGTATGGTGAAGTAATTCCAACCACAAGATGTAAATAATCCTAACTACTCAAAAAATTCGTGGAGTTGGAGTCCTTCAAATAACTGTTATAATATATAATCGAAAATTAAGGGAAGGGGTGAAGTAATGAACTCAAGAATAATCATGTATCAGACAGAAGATGGCTTAACAAAAATAGAAACAAATTTTGACGGAGATACTGTATGGCTTTCAATAGATCAAATGGCAGAACTATTTCAACGTGACAAATCTACAATCTCTCGGCACATAAAAAATATCTTTACTGAGGGCGAACTTGAGCGTCATTCAGTTGTTGCAAATTTTGCAACAACTGCGACTGATGGGAAAAACTATCAAGTTGACTATTATAACCTCGATGTAATCATATCCGTTGGTTATCGAGTAAAGTCATTACGCGGTACACAATTTCGTGTTTGGGCAAATAAAATCTTAAAAGAGTATCTTAAAAAAGGATTTGCTATGAATGATGACCTCCTTAAAAACTCAGGAGGCGGCAACTACTTTCAAGAACTTCTTGAGCGTATTAGAGATATTCGATCAAGTGAGAAAGTCTTTTACAGGCAAATACTTGATATTTATGCAACAAGTATTGATTATGACCCAAGAGCATCTGAGTCTATTGTGTTTTTCAAGATAGTGCAAAACAAAATGCACTTTGCAGCTCATGGTCACACAGCTGCTGAAATTGTTTATTTACGAGCTGACGCAGATAAAGACTTTATGGGAATGACAGCCTTTGATGGAAAAAGCTTAAGAAAATCTGATGCATCTATTGCAAAGAACTATTTAAAGGAAGATGAAATTAAGATTTTGAATAGATTAGTCACCGCATATCTAGAGTTTGCCGAACTCCAAGCAATCAGGCAAAGGCCAATGTATATGAAGGATTGGATAGGGAAGCTAGATGACTTTATAAAAATGAGCGGAAGCGAGTTGTTGGACAGCGCAGGAAAAATCAGTCATGAAGATGCTAAAATAAAAGCCGAATTAGAGTATGAGAAGTATAAAGAACGAAGCAATGATCAATTAACTAGAGTTGAGAGAGATTTTATAGAGCATGTGAAGACTGCGCAGAAACAGCTTGAACAAGGCAAAGGTATAAAAGGTGGTCGATAAAAACTATCTACCACCGACGAAAACCTGTGATATCAAGGGTTTGGTAGAATAGTGGTCGAAGTGGTCGATAAAAGCGCAAACTTTTTGATTGGATGTATATGTCGACGTGAGTATGGTGAAAGGATAAAGAGGCTGCAAGGTAGTGATAGCAAGGGTTTCAGAGGTTGGTGTATAAGGGGGAATGTTACAGAAGCATTACACGTCTAAGCATCCAATCAGGAGACGGAATTATGCAAGATATAGTGTTAAAAACATTAAGACATACCATATATAGAAGCAGAGAATAAGGTGTTTTATACACCACAAACGTACATAATCGATGCAGGAGGATTCATATGAGTTTGCACAAAGCTGAAGATGTAATCAAATTATTTGAAACCTTGAATGATGAATCAAACTACTTTAGGGGTTATACAGATTATGATTTTCATATGAAGCCTTCGTTAGGTCGAGGTGATTACAATGAATTCGAAATTCTTCATACATATTACTCAGTAAATAATGAGACTATTGAGTTTAGTAGTTTAATAGATGTTATTGAACATGCACAGCATTATGGTGAAAAAACAAGATTATTAGATTGGTCATTGAGTCCTTGGGTTGCTCTATACTTTGCGAATTACAAAAATAGTAAAAATGATGAAACATCATATATAGGTATGCTAAATACAGAAATGCCTTCCTTTGAGTTAATTCCAACTTTATCAAATACATGGGACATGATTGGTGATTTTACATGGGACGAGGTAGGTGAATTCACTTGGGATGAAATATCTGAAATTGGAGTTAGCAGTACTAAAAAATATTTATCAAATCTCAAATTTAATGGATTGTATGAAGAGTTTCTTAAGAATTTACCCGAAGACAAATACTTAATAAATCGTTATTCTACTGAAGAAATAAATCATAGAAAGAAATTGCAAAAAGGTCTATTCACTTTCCATAAAGATCCCAAGATTCCTATGGAAAGAAAACACTTTGATTTATATGTACTTGAATTGCCCAAAGAGGAAAAAGTAAAATTGCTCGATATACTGTCAAAAAAATATGGTGTTAATGGAATTACATTAGGTTTTGACGTTAATTAAAATCAGGAGGAACTATCATGGTTTATTTAAAAATCAAAAGATTAATAGATATCATACTTTCAATTTTAGGACTTATCGTTTTATCTCCTGTTTTTTTAGTACTCATTATAGCTATTAAGATTGACTCCCCTGGACCTGTTCTCTTTAAACAGAAGAGAGTCGGGATCCATAAGAGTCATTTTCATATATTGAAGTTTCGTACCATGCGTATTGATACGCCGAAGGACACCCCAACACATTTATTAGAGAACCCAGATCAGTGGATTACAAAGGTAGGGAAGTTTTTAAGAAGAACATCTCTGGACGAATTACCACAGATCATCAATATCTTTAAAGGCAAGATGAGTATCATCGGCCCTCGTCCAGCACTTTGGAATCAGTATGATCTGATTGAAGAAAGAGACAAGTACGGTGCAAATGACGTGCCTGTTGGCCTTACTGGGTGGGCGCAGATTAATGGTAGGGATGAACTTGAGATTGATGTGAAGGCTAGGCTGGATGGAGAGTACGCTGAGAAGATTGGTTTCATGATGGATGTCAGATGCTTCTTTGGTACGATATTTAGTGTTCTGAGAAGTGATGGTGTTGTTGAAGGTGGGACTGGAACGAAAAAAGCTGACAAAGAGTCAGTGAAACATTAATTAGTATTTAAAGAAATGTAGGTGATGTGATGAGCAGTAAATCGATATATGGATTTGAGATTTCTGGTATGCAAAGAATGTTGGAGAGTATGTCTCCGGTCCTTAAATCAGTTCAAATGTCTAATGCTATAACTGCTGCTATGCCTACAAGTATGATTTCTCAGCAGTTATTCGATGCAACTCAACCTTTGAGAGAAGCAACAGAACGATGGAATCAGATATTTAATACTGTTGAGATGACTGGATTAAGAGAATCGCTCATGAGGACATCCAATTTAATGGGATCTTCGTCAATGATTGAGGCAAGTAATAATCTTCAAAGAGTTCTTAAATCAGCATCATTGCAAATGAATTTAAGTAGTACCACTCAACAACTAAACTTAGGATTTGATCCTAGAATATTTGAAACTATACAGCGCTTATCCATTGATACATCGACAATTGAAAAAGCTATTCAAAATAATCTAAAGATATTAAGGGGCGTTGACTGGTCTTCGATTATTGATGCTGAAGATTTTGAGGATTTTAATGTTGAGAACTCTTTAGATAGTGCTGTTATAGATCTCAATGATGGGGTTTCGTTTCAGGAACAGATAGCTGAATTTATAAATCGATTTAAAACAAAGAATCCAGTTCTTGCTATTTTGATTGTTATGTTTGTTTTTAGCCCAGTTCAGGCAGCGATAAATGATGCTGTGCGAGATTTGGTTAAAGGGGTAACTACTCCAATCATCGAACAGGCTCAAACGAATGACTATAAAGTTATCGAAAAGAATATGAAAATCGAAGTTAATAATACTTTGATCATAAATGTTGAATCAAAAGATGTAAGAGATGAGTTTATGAAAATCTATGGTTATGTTTCGACAGAAAAATTGGTCATGAGACAAACCAACAAAGTTAAGTCGAATGCAATTCACACTCTTGAGTTTGGACAAATTGTTAGGATAATTCATAAAGATAGAAATTGGACTTTAGTTGAATATGAAAGCGAAGGAGAGCCCATTCAAGGCTGGGTATTCACTCGGTACATTTCAAAGTTCAAGAAGTAAATTATTATGGTGAGATGAGGAGACAGTGACGAAATGAAAAGAGTATTAATCACTGGTAAGAACAGTTACATAGGTACATCTCTAGAGAATTGGCTCCTGAGTGAACCTGATAAATATAAAGTAGATACGGTTGATATGAAAGATGGATCATGGAAAGAGAAGGACTTCAGTTCATATGATGTTATTTTTCATGTGGCTGGGATTGCTCATATTAAAGAAACAGCTGATAACCAGGACATATACTACAAAGTAAACAGAGACTTAGCTTATGAAACTGCTAAAAAGGCTAAACAAGATGGAGTAGAGCAGTTTATTTTTCTGAGTTCTATGAGTGTATATGGTATTGAGAATGGCGTTATCGATACGAGTACACCACTTAAACCAAGCAGTGCTTATGGGAAGTCAAAGATTGAAGCTGAAGACTTAATCAATGGACTTCAGGATGATTCCTTCACTGTAGCAACACTAAGACCGCCTATGGTATATGGCAAGGGCTGCAGAGGGAACTATCCGAGGTTAGTAGGACTGGCTCACAAGACTCCGATTTTTCCAAAGGTAGACAATAAGCGAAGCATGATCTACATAGATAACTTATCAGAATTTGTGAAAAAGCTTATTGATAACAGAAGTGGAGGATTGTTCTTTCCACAGAATGCTGAGTATGTGAGTACCAGCGAGATGGTGAGGCTAATTGCTGAGGCGCATGGCAGGCGAGTGAGGATGACTAAGTTATTTAATCCCTTATTAAGGCTACTGAATGTAAGTACAGTAAATAAGGTATTTGGTGACTTGGTGTATGACATGAGTATGTCTGAATATGAGAGTGATTATAGAGTTTGTGGGTTTAGAGAGTCAATTATAAAAACAGAACAGAGGAATTGATTATAATGAAGAAGGTTCTTTTCGTAGCAACAGTTGTAAAACTTCATATTATGGTGTTTCATATACCCTACTTAGAATGGTTTAAGAAAAATGGATATGAAGTACATGTTGCAGCTAGAAATGATTATGAAAATAAAGAAGAATGCAATGTACCATTTTGTGATAAGTTATTTGATTTACCTTTCGAACGTTCTCCGATAAAGAAAAACAACTTTTATGTATATAAAGAACTAAAAAATATTATTGATATTAATGAATATGAAATAATTCATTGTCATACTCCAATGGGCGGGGCGATTGGAAGGTTAGCAGCTCGTAGTGCTCGAAAAAGTGGAACTAAAGTTATTTATACTGCTCACGGTTTTCACTTTTATAAAGGTGCACCTCTTATTAATTGGCTAATATATTATCCGGTTGAGAAATGGCTTGCTAGATATACGGATACTTTAATTACCATTAATAAAGAAGATTATGAAAGAGCTAAAAGTAAATTTAGAGCTAAAAGAGTTTTGTACATACCAGGTGTTGGGATAGATTTAGAAAAGTTTAATACGGTGGAACTTGACAGAGACTTAAAACGTAGTGAATTGGGATTGCCAAAAGATGCACTTGTTGTTTTGTCAGTAGGGGAGCTTAATAAAAATAAGAACCATGAGGTTATTATTAGAGCAATTGCTAAGATAAATAATACTAATATCCACTACATAATATGTGGACAAGGGAAGTTAGATGAACATTTGTGGAATTTAAGTATAGAGCTAGGTCTAGAAAATCAAGTACATTTACTAGGGTTCAGAAAAGATATCCCTGAAATATGCATGATATCAGAACTATTTGCATTTCCTTCATATAGAGAAGGGCTATCTGTTGCTTTAATGGAAGCAATGGCAAATGGATTACCAGTAGTATGTTCTAATATTAGAGGTAATTCAGATTTGACAGAAAGTGGAAAAGGTGGATATTTGGTTGAACCTGATAATGTAGAAGGGTTTGCTAAACATATTAAAGAGTTGATAGAAGATAGCAGGTTAAGAAGTGAGTTGGGTAGGTTTAATCATAAAAAGATAGAGAACTACTCTATTGAGAATGTTTTAAAAGAGATGGAAAAGATTTATAAAGATTTATAAATTACAAAATGAAGGTGTTTAGATGAGACAGAAAAAGCTACAGTATTTAACTATTCAACAATTCACATTTTTAGCTTACTTAGCTATAACAACATTAATGTTTTTTTTATCTATGTCACAAGGGAATGAAGGTGTTACCTACAGACTATTTGGTGGTGGCGATGATGGATACTTTTATTGGATTCAAGCCCAAAATGTTGCAGAAGGTAGTGCATGGATAAGGACAT
The DNA here is from genome assembly GCF_010179735.1 of Anaerotalea alkaliphila. Taxonomy (GTDB): domain Bacteria; phylum Bacillota; class Clostridia; order Lachnospirales; family Vallitaleaceae; genus Anaerotalea; species Anaerotalea alkaliphila. Next base: position 1,065 of record NZ_JAAEEH010000055.1, on the reverse strand, counting down.
CAATATATCCATTGATAATAGGGACATTGATGAAAGTTACAGGGATTGAAAGCGTCTATTTAATTAGGATGTTTAACTATATCGGATTCTTATTGCTGGTTGCATTTTCCTTAAAGTTAATAAAAGTCCAATTCAAAATGGATGACAATAGCATCGATCAAGAATATAAATTTAAAGCTCAAACTCTATTATTAGTTAGTTATTTATTCTATGCAAGCCTACAGATGAATCTTAATTTTTCGATACTTAGAGATATTTGGATATACACAGTGTATATTCTATCAACTTATTTAAGCATTAAATTGGTTTTTTACAAGAAAAATAGATTTTTCTATTTTGTTTTATTAGTAGCTTCCGTATGGTTATTAGGCGAATTTAGGGGATACGCAATGCTTTCATTTTTGTTATCTCTTGGAATATACTTTGCTTACACAAAGGTAAAATTACTTAAAAAACCAAAGCGGCTTGCATTTGTTGGTGTTGGAGCATTTGCTATGTATTATAGTTTTTTTATGGATGTAACAATTTCAGGTATGTCGTTAAGAAGAGCTTTAAACTATAGAGCAGCTTCATTAGGCATGTATTCAGGTGGAAGTCAGATGTGGATTAGTCTGGACCAATCAAATTTTATTTTATTCTTAATAAACTACATTCATAGTTATATTGGAAACTTAATAGGACCATTACCATGGCACGTTTCAGGAGTGAGTACACTATTTATATTTTTAGTAGAAACGATACCTATGGTTTTAATACTGAGATTTTTATGGAAAAAAAGAAACCTATTAACTAAGGTCCAAAAGTATATCATATTACATGGTTTTGTTTGGGTTAGCTTGATTGGATTTACAAATGACAACTTAGGAACAGCTTCAAGGCTAAGACCTGTAGCGTGGATACTGATACTAATTGTATTTGTTGTTATTTACGCAAAAAATAGATATCTTAAGGATTCAACTAGAAACCAGGTGGTGGTTAAATGATAAAAATATTATTTATGAGAAGTGAAAATGCATTCCTTCCAGAAGTAGATGCTTATATAGATTACTTTAATAAAACTAAAGA
>NZ_JAAEEH010000054.1 GCF_010179735.1 Anaerotalea alkaliphila | reverse complement strand
CTACCTTTCTGATAGCGGCCACCTCGATGTATTGTATTTTGTCGCATGAGGTTCATTGTACACCATGACCGGAAGTGGGACATAATCATTTGCGTTACAATAGGACATTATCATATGTGAATCAGAACCGCCACAACCGTCACCAGCGTGGCGCTTGACAAGGCGACCCTTGCCCTCCCGCAAGGCGCAACCGAAATGCTGACCGCAACCATCGGGCCGGACAACATCAACAAGGTTCTGAAATGGTCGTCCAGTGATGAATCCGCCGTGACGGTGGACCGGCATGGACGTGTGACGGCAGTCGGCACGGTGGGGGCATCCGCCACCATCACAGCAACGGTGACCACCGGAAGCACAACCCGGTCCGCAGCCTGCACAGTGACTGTTGTGGAACCTGTGGAAGTAACGTCTGTCCGGACCATCCATACGTCGTTGAAAATCAGGCAGTCTGACATTTTCACATTGTCTTGGATCAAGACGGTGCTGGGCAACGCAGTCATCCTGACAGCAGGGAGTGGGGACAAGGAAGTCCATGCACCTGTAACCTGGGGTGATACAAATCCGGCCAATTTCGATCCGGTATTTACATGGGATCCAGATAGACCTGGAGTGTATCTAAGCGTCACTTTTACACCGGTAGGCACATATACCTTGACGGGAACCTTCACATTGCCTGGAGGTTATGTGGATGAGGCAGAACCGATTCTGCCAGCAAATGTAACCATTGACATCATAGTAGTCGAATCCTTATGACAACCCGCCTGCAGTTCCCTGCAGGCACCAACCCAAGGCCCCGCCGATAGGGGACCACCCGCATCTGCGGGGCCTTGTTTTAAAACCTATTGCTTGAATACCCATCAATATGAATATCAGGACAGAGTGGTTCCTATGGTCGGATTATAGCGTTGTGTTCCCATAGCGCCAAGTCATGAGGGATGGCTCTGTTTTTCCATAACCATACAGCAACAGACTCCAAACACGTAAAGACAGGTGGGGTGGCTTATGAAAATACTCGTAACCGGCGGATATGGTTTTATCGGTTCCCATTTGGTTGAAAGGCTCATCCAGGAAAGGCATCAGGTGACGGTCATAGACGACCTTTCCAGCGGCTCCCCTCCAGATGCAAGGCGCAAGCCTGCGGCATATGCCATGGGCGTCGAAGACAGCAAATGTGAAAAGGTTTTTGAAGAGACCGCCTTCGATCTGGTGGTGCATCTTGCGAACAAACCGTTGCCGGAGGAGGGAACCAAGGATTTTGACAAGGTCCTGCATGCGAACAATACAGGATTGTGCCATGTGCTCTACCTTGCGCACAAATACAATGTGAAGAAGGTGGTCGTCCTGTCGTCGTATCGGGTGTACGGACGGCAGAAGAACTTGCCGATCAAGGAAAACGCGCCCCTAAAGCCGCTGGATCCCTATGGAAGCTGGTATCTGATGGTGGAAGGCGTTTGCGGCGCCTACCGGAAAGTCGGACTGCGTGTGGTGGTGTTGAGGCTCGGATCCGTCTACGGGGCAAAGCATTCGGAGGATTTCATCAACCAACTCATCGAAGAGAATTTACGGGATGAACCGGGAGAGGATCGGACCTATACGGACCTGGTGAAGGACTACGTGCATGTCAGCGATGTCGTGGAAGCCATCGCCAAAGCCTGCGAGAGGCAAACAAGCAATGTGTTGAACATTTCTTCTGCAAGAGGCGTCTCCAGGTCTGAACTGGTTGAAACCGCCGATGCGCACATGAACGTGTTCAAGGAAGGCAAGTACACCTTCTTGCAGTGTCCGGATGAACCAAAGATTGTCCTAGACAACAAGAGGGCGATGACGGAGCTGGAATGGGCACCGGAAATCCCCATTGAAGAGGGTATCATGAAGACGATCGAGTGGCACCGGAACAACGGCAGGCCGACGGAAAAAACAGGTCCCCTTGAGGCTGCGGAAGGGTTGGGCGCTAGAATCCTTGCGAACGCCAACACCTACCGGTATCTGGAGAACCTGATGGCGTGCCTGTTCTTCTTGCTGGTGACATATTTCATGCAAAAGAACATAGCGATCAATGTCGATTTCCTGATTGTCTACATTGTAGTGATCAACGCCTTCTACGGTTGGAACCAGGGGCGTGTGGCCATCGCCTTGTCCGTGTTCGCCTACCTTTGGTTGAAAGTGAATCTGGACGATGTGGCTGTCGCCAACGTATTCAGGGATCCCAGCCATATCCTCTATATGACCATGTATTTCATCGTAGGGGTTTCGGTCGGGTACGTCATGAACCGGATGAAGTTCGAGAAATCGATGCTTTTGAAGGATCTGAAGGAAGCCAATGAGGAAATGCAGTTCACGAACGAAATGTATGAAAGGAGCATCGAAATCAAGAATTCCCTGCAGAGCACAATCGAGAACTATGAAGACAGTTTGGGGAAAATCTTCAGCGTGGTTTCGAAACTCGACAAAGCGATACCGGAGCAGATCTTCACGGAAGCCGCCTCGGTTTATGCAGGTATCCTGAAGGCCGAAAATGTCCACATCTATCTGCTGAATTCTTCAAGGCACTTGCGGCTTGCGGCTGTTAAAGGGGGGCATCGGTACCATAAATCGATGCTGCTGGAAGAATTCAGTTTCCTGCCCTCCGTCAACGTCGAGAAAAAGGTCTTCGTGAACAAGGAAATGGTGGACGAATATCCGATGGTCTGTGCTCCCATCGTACAGGAAGGAAGAACCTTGGCGGTGGTGTTTTTGGACGATGTGGCGTTCAGGAACCTTACCCATCAGTTTTTGAACACATTGAAGGTTTTGAGCCATATGTTGTCCAACACCATCTCCAGGGCCGCGGAATACGAAAAGGCGATCCATGACAAAAAATACCATGGGAACACCTTCATCATGAGGGCGGAGTGGTTCGACAAATTGGTAAAGGAGAAACACAAGGCCTCTGCGGATAGCGAGATGCCTTTTTATCTCATCGAGTTCGAGGCAGAAAAGAAAACCGACGAAGAGATTTATTCCATCGTTTCCAAAATCATCCGGTCGACGGATTTCATTGGAGAGGTTGGGGGCGGAAGGTTTGCCGTCCTCTTGGTCGACATCAACGAGAAAGACGCAACGACCATTGAACACAGGCTGTGCGAACGGGGAATCCATGCCGCTCCCAAAGAAACCATAAAGGGGGGGTTGTGATGCTGGCAGGTATTGTGGCACTTCATGTTCTGGCAGTGATGGGTTTTGCCGGGTTTGTATTCCGCACCAAAGGGTCGAAATCCCACGCGGTTACAGCGGCACTCATTTCCCTTTTCTTTCCCATTGGAGGTATCCTGCTGGTTTCGGTGGTGCATTTCGTTCATCCAAGGCCAAGAAGGAAAGAGGATGAATATCCAGCGGACAGCCATGCATCCAAGGGATTTCTCAAGTCTTTGGATTTTTCTGCGGAAACGAACGTCGTCCCCCTCGAGGAATCTTTGCTGGTCTCTGACCGGGCGCAACGCAGGGAAACCATCCTGAACGTATTGAAAAAGGATGTTTATGAATATTCGGACTTCATTAGCAATGCATTGAAGAATGAGGACTCGGAGACGTCCCACTACGCCGCATCCAGCATGTTGCATATGCGGCGTGTCCTGGATGTGAAGATGCGGGAAATCTCAAAAATATACAACGAGAACCCCCGTGATTTTAAGGCCGCCATGGAGTATTTTGAGATAGTGGACCGCTACATGGCCATAACGGACCTGGATGCGGGCATCAGGGAAATGTACACGCAGGAGAGCATCAAGTGTCTAAAGAGAATTGTCGACAGCAAGGGCTTGGCACCCCAGAGATACATTTTCCGCCTGATCGAACTGCTGATCAGGACCGGCAACCATAGGGAGGCGAACATCTATTGCGATATCCTATATATGGCCTACAAAGACAACGAGGAAAAATATCTGGCCCTGTTGAAGAGCTACTACCAGATGAAGAACAAGGCTAGCTTCGATTTGGTTTTGCACCGTCTTGAAGGACTGGAAATCGCATTGTCCCATAACACCACCGAAATCATCCGGTTTTGGGTCGACGAGAACAAGGAATATGACGAAGAGGATGAAGACGCTTGCCAGGACAGCGAGGATTTCCATTATCTGGACTACAAATTCGCCAGCGAATAGGCTGTGGGAGGTGATGAAACCATGAAGATATGTCTGGTCGCGGAAGGTTCCTACCCCTACATATCCGGAGGCGTATCCAGTTGGGTGCAGCAATTGATCAACAGCATGCCGGAGCACCAGTTTGTGATCATCGCAATCAATCCTGACAGCACAGCGGATACGGAAATCAAATATGCCCTCCCCAAAAATGTGCTGGAAGTGGTAGACATCTACATGGACCACTTGTTGCTGCCCACGGAGCATTGGAACAGAAGGCTTCCGCTCTCCCAAGAGGAGGTTTCCTTGATTGGTGGCCTGATGAAATCGGAGGTTGAGGATTGGCCGGGGGTTTTTGATGTGTTTTCCAAATTGGAAGAGAAGGGATTCAATGCGGAGGACATCTTTTCATCAAAAATGTTCTTTCATGTGATACAGGACGTCTACAACAAGCGCTACACCCATGTATCGTTCATGGAAATGTTCTGGACGATGCGCTCCATGTATCTGATGCTTTTCTCCCTTCTATTGAGAAAATATCCCGATGCCGACCTTTACCATTCGGTATCCACCGGGTATGCGGGGATTTTGGCGGCTTATGCATCCCACAGGAACGGATGCGGGTTTGTCCTTACCGAGCACGGAATCTATACCCGGGAGAGGGAAGAGGACATCATCAAGGCGGATTGGGTTAAGGGGGACTTCAAATCCATATGGATTGAATTCTTCGGTTGCCTGTCCAGCGCCGCTTATGCGGGTGCGGACAGGGTTGTTTCGCTTTTCAACAAGAACATGGAAATCCAGGTGGACCTGGGATGTGACCGGAATAAAATCAAAGTGATCCCCAACGGCATCCGTGAAAACGACTTCGAGAAGGTCCGGAGGTCAATCGCCGACCGCACGGATGGTCGGGAAATCAACGTAGGAGCTGTGGTAAGGGTTGTGCCGATCAAGGACATCAAGACCATGCTGCAGGCCTTCGCACACGTGAACAAGAAGCTTCCCGGCATCAACTTCTGGATTATGGGTCCAACGGAAGAGGACGAGGAGTATTTTGAGGAATGCATCGCATTCAAAGATTCCCTCAAGTTGGACAACGTAGTCTTCACCGGTCATGTGAATCTGAGGGAGTATCTGGGGAGAATGGACTTGCTGGTCCTGACCAGCATCAGCGAGGGACAACCCCTCGCCATCCTTGAAGGCATGGCTTGTTCGCTTCCGTTCGTAAGCACCAATGTGGGGGATTGCGAGGCTTTGGTGCGGGGATGCTATGACGATTTCGGACCTGCCGGAAAAGTGGCAACCGTCATGGACTACGAAGGAATCGGGGAGGGGATCGTCGCATTGTGTCGGGACTTCAAGCTGCGTCGGCGACTTGGAGAGAACGGATACCAACGCATCAAGAACCTGTATTCCGCAGAAGATTTCATCAACGGTTACAAGGAAATCTACCTGGACTTGGGGGAGAGGATGGCAAATGGCAGGGATAGGATTCGAACTCAAAAAAGTCTTTGACAAACATACGATAACAAGCAGTGTGAAGGGATTCTCCTATGCTATCTTTGTGATATCGGGACCGATGATCATCAGCCTGGTCATGATAGGAGCAATCATGCAGATGCTCAGGCTTGCCGAGGTGCCAATGGCGGAAAGGAGCCTGTTCGGATCCATCATCATGTACTCCTACATATTTTCCGCAATCACGGCAAGTGGATTTTCGATGGTCATTTCCAGATACACGGCAGACAAGCTGTACGTGAAGGACAGCTCGGACATACTTGCCTCGTTGCTGGGGATCATTGCACTGTGTTGTGCTGCGGGAGCGGTCGTCGGGGGTGTTTTCTATTCCCTTTCCCCCTTGCCGTTCGTCATCAAACTGCTTTCTTACCTGGTTTTCATCGAATTGACCATCATCAATGTGATGATGGTCTACATTTCCGCGGTCCGGGACTACAAGAAAGTGACTCTTTCGTTTGGCGTTGGCCTGGCCGCAGCCTATCTTTTCAGCGTCATTTTCATCGCTTTGAAAGTAGAGGTGCTCACAGCGGTGCTGGCTGGAATTGCCATGGGTTTTTTGATGAACTGCCTTTTTCTCATAACCGTTGTCAAGGGGTTTTTCCAGGAGCTGAGCGACAGGACCTTCGGTTTCCTGCACCATCTGAAAAAAATGCCCTTGCTCCTGCTCACCAACTTTCTGTTCACCGTCGGATTGTTTGGGCACAACATTGTAATGTGGTTGTGGTCCGACATTTCCGCCAGCACGATGGATACCTATCTTTACGCTCCTTCCTATGACACCGCCACCTTTTATGCGATTTTCACCATCATACCCGCGCTGATCGTTTTTGTTGTCCGGGTAGAAACCTCTTTTGATGAGAAGTACAAAAATTTCGGCAATACCGTTGTCAATCGGGGGACCTTGCGGGACATAGAGAACGCCAGAAAAAAGATGGCATCGGTCCTAAGAAACGAACTGACCTACGTTTTCGAGGTGCAGCTGATCATCACGCTGGTATCGGTCCTTATCGGCGCGAACCTGATTTTGCCCTTGTTTGAAGACAACCCGCAAACAATCCTGCTGTTCGTGGATTTGGCGGTCGGCTATTTCCTGACGTACATGACCTTTTTCGTCATCACCGTCCTGCTTTATTTCGACAACCAGGAAGACGCATTCAAAACAGCCCTGCTTTTTCTGGCAACCACCGTTGCGTTCACCTACCTAACGATCAAACTGGGGCCTGTCTTTTATGGTCTGGGTCTTGGTGCGGGAGCATTGATATCGATGCTTGCAGGCGGATACCTCTTGTCCAAGACACTGGAGGACGCTGTCTTCAGGATGTTCACAAAACACACCCACTTCGAATTCAAACTTCGCCGATGAATTCATCTTATCACTTTGGAAGTTTTATGGTATGCTTTTGCAAAGGCGATAGGATGCGAGGGACAACATATGATACGGAAGATGCTGATGCTGCTGCTCGTTGCCGCCATGTTTTTGGCAGCCACTTCACTTACGATGAACGACAGGGACAGGGGGATTTTGGCGAATGATGGGAACCCCATCTGGAATGCCAATAATTTTCTTGTCTATTATAGCGTCATAAAATCCCAGGATGTCCGCAGGATCACCTCCTATGATTTGGCGATCATCGACTCCCTGGGCGTTTCCAACCAAATCCTGGCCCGGCTCAAGGCTTCTGACACGCTTCTCTATTCCTATGTTTCCGTCGTGTCCGTCGAAAAGAGCGATACCCTGAAAACAGGCATGATGGAAGAAGGAGACTATCTTCACATCAACGGGGAGAGGCTCTACAACACCGCCTATGACTGCTATTACGGGGACATCCTGTCGGAAAGCTATCGGAACATCCTACTGCGGATCATAAAGGAAAGGGTCGTAGATAGGGGATTTGACGGGGTGTTTTTTGATACCATGGACGACATCGAGCATCTGTCCGATCCGAAAGTTAGACAGGCCCAATTTGACGGACATCTTCGCCTTCTGGAACAGATCAAGGAACTGTATCCGAACCTCTCGATCATCCAGAACCGTGCGTTCAACTTCTACGAACAAGGTGCGGCCCGCTATTTGGACGGCCTGCTGTACGAGGATCTGGACTACAGAAGCCACAGCATATCCGACTACAGCAAGGAAACCTTTGACAGCCTTGTTTCGGTGGCAAAGGAATTCGACAACGTGATCCTTGCCATATCCAACGAGAACAGGGAGGAGAATCACGCTTTCTGCATACGACACCGATGGCTGTACTACTATTGTCCCGTCAGCAACAACTATTTGGAGTTTGAGGAGGGGATCGACAATGTGTATTTGGATCACGAAGCCGACGCCTCTCCAGATTCCGGCAACTGATGCCAGCACATGCACGCAAAGGGGGAATATCCTATGAACATACTTGTAACCGGAGGAACCGGATACATCGGCTCCCATACCTGTGTCGCCTTGCTGGAGGCAGGGCACTCGGTTGTTGTCGCCGACAATCTGGTCAACAGCAAGATCGATGCCTTGGACAGGATCAAAAGGATCACCGGGAAGGACATCCTGTTCCATGAGATTGACGTGACCTGTGAGGAATCTGTGGAAGGGCTCTTTTCAAGCCACCTCATCGACGGCGTGATCCATTTCGCCGGACTCAAGGCTGTGGGCGAATCCATCCAAAAGCCTCTTGAATACTACTACAACAATGTGGTGAGCACCATCGTATTGGCAAGGGCCTGCATCGGACACGGTGTGCACCGTTTCGTTTTCAGCTCCTCCGCCACCGTTTATGGGGAGAACGAAGTGCCCTTTGTGGAGACCATGCCGTTCATGCCCACAACAAACCCCTATGGGGAAACCAAGGTGATGAACGAACGGATCCTAACGGACACCGCAAAGGCAAATCCGGGATTTTCCCCAACCCTGCTGCGGTATTTCAATCCGGTGGGCGCCCATGAGAGCGGACTTATTGGAGAAGACCCCAACGGCATCCCCAACAATCTGATGCCGGTCATCACCCAAGCCGCGAAAGGGAAGTTGCAGAAGCTTCTCGTGTATGGGGACGATTACCCGACCGATGACGGGACCGGAGTGAGGGATTATATCCATGTGGTCGATCTGGCGGAAGGGCATGTGGCGGCAATCGCAAAGCCGATGGAAGGCGTCCGGATCTACAATCTAGGGACAGGCCAGGGCACTTCGGTGCTGGAGCTGGTGAAGGCGTTCGAGGAGGTGAACGGAATCAAGGTGCCCTATGAAATCGTAGGGCGCAGGCCGGGGGACATCCCTTCCTGCTATGCGGATGTATCCAAGGCGGAAAGGGAGCTGGGCTGGAAGGCAAGGTTCGGAATCAAGGAAATGGTCCGGGATGCCTGGCGGTTTGAAAACAACAGCGCCGGCAAGAGCGGGATGTCTGGTTGAAACATTTAATCGAAAGTTAACCTCCTCTTCAATCCGACTGCATGCGGTGGGGGTATAATGGCTTTGAAAGCAAACGACCATGCATTGTCAGGAGGAATTATGAGAGGAAAAGTTTCCGTTGAATTGCGGGGCATTATGGAAAAGTTCAACCGTTTGGCCTTTGAGACAAAAAAACTTCTGGATATGAGCCACGGGCTTGCGGCTGCGGGAGGACCCTTCACAATGTTCTCCATCAAGGAGCAGGGGGATAAAATAGAAAAAATGAAAAGGGAGCTGGAGCAGACCTGCTATCGCCTGATGGAGCAGCAGCCTTTTACCGTCGACATGGGAAGGATCGGGTTTGTGCTCAAATCCCTGCCGGATGTGGAGCGGATCGGAGACTACGCCTTCCATTTGGGACGCATGCGCGACGAGTTGGGGGTTGCCGGCTATAAGGACAAGGGGATTCCGCTGGAAGAGATGTATGCGATCACAAGACAGATGCTGGAGGGGGTCATGGCGGTGCTGGCAGGCATGGATGAGGAGCTGGCAGGTCAGATCATGGAACAGGACCTGCTGTTGGGCAAGATCAACAGGGAAGTCCACGGGGAACTGAACTTCCATATCGAGACCACGCCGGAGGACCTTTTGCTGGAAGTGGCCATGACGAAGGCGGCCAGGTTCTATGAAAGGATTGGCGACCATATCGTGAATGTCTGCGAAAGATTGACGCAATCCTATCCCCTAGGGGCATGATACAGGAGGAAAAGATCTTATGGATTTGTATTATTACGTTTGCCCGGTGTGCGGCTTCGTGCACCAGGTTCCTGCGTATTGGTGCGATTTCTCACCGGAAGATACCATGGAAATGGAACACCTCAACCTGCAGACCATGGATATCTGCGGTGAAACAAGTTTGATGCTGAAGGAAGACCAGCAGCAATAGGGACTGGGAGTTCGGACAATCGGAACGGCAGCAACAGGCCGGGAGGTTGTCTTTTTTGTTTTCACAAAAGAATGCGGCCAAAGGACATGATGTAATCAAAGATTCCTGTGAAGCAGGTCTATCCCAACCGGGCAGATAAGACCGTATAATGGAAATGTGATATCAGGAGAATTCTGCCCATGATGAACCGCTTGACAGCCCTCATCGGCCTGTTCAACTGAAGATATAAGGGAGGAATGGATCATGAAAGCAGGAGCAAGGGTATTGGCTGCAACCATGGTGCTGTTGCTGTGGATTACAGCCTGCGGCCGGGCACCCCAGGATGCGGCACCAGCTGCGACGGTGAATGAGGGAAGGATGGCGCCAACCTTCGTGTTGGCAGACCAGGAGGGAAAGGAACACAGCCTGGAAGCCTATCGGGGCCAGAAGGTGTACATCCGGTTCTGGGCGTCCTGGTGCCCCATTTGCCTTTCGGGACTTGAGGAATTGCAGACACTTGCAGAAACGGCGGACGGCTTCACCGTATTGACCATCGTATCCCCGAATGCGAACGGTGAAAAGGATACGGCTGATTTCCAAGCGTGGTTTTCCGGCCTGGATACAAACCGTTTCCCCGTGCTCTTCGATGAAAACGGTGTGGCCGCCAGGGAGTATGGCGTGCGCGGATATCCGACTTCCGTCTATGTGGGATCGGACGGTGTACTGGTGCTGGGAGTGCCTGGACACCAGAGCAACGAATCGGTGACGGAAAGGATGCGCCTGATCCGTTGAAACCATCAACGGAAATTAATGGCTACAAAAGTGATGGAAAGGAATGGAAACCATGAAAAAAACGATCATAGCATGCGTCGTCCTGGCGCTGGTCTTGTCGGCCTGCGCGGACAGGATTGCCGCCCCGACCGAAAGCGGGACGGCTCCGGGAACGGCTGCCGCCATTCCTTTGCCGGCGGTCAGCAGCCAGTTTGAAAACACCGGCCGGTTGCCGGACAACCCCAACCTGGGGCTGGATTTCGATACGGACAAGCTCAGGGAGATCCATCTTGCCGGTGGCTGCTTCTGGGGGCTGGAAGCCTATATGTCCCGGATTTACGGGGTCTATGATGTGACTTCGGGTTATGCCAACGGCAACAAGGAGAATCCCAGCTACGAGGACTTGCTCTATTTCAATTCCGGTCATGCGGAAACCGTACATGTGCGTTATGACCCGGAACGGGTGGACCTGGAGACGCTTCTTAGTTACTTCTTCAAGGTCGTAGACCCCACCAGCATCAACCGGCAGGGGAACGACGTGGGCGTCCAATACAGGTCAGGCATCTATTATACGGATGAAGGGGACGTCCCTGTCATCACGGAGGCCGTGGCGAAGGAACAGGAGAAGTACAGGCAACCGATCGTCACGGAAGTGCAACCGCTGGTCCACTACTATCTGGCAGAGGATTACCATCAGGATTATCTTGAGAAGAACCCGGACGGTTACTGCCATATCGACCTGAACGAAGTGGAGGACGTAGGGATGCTGATCGACCCGAACAGGTACCCCAAGCCGAGCGACGAGTTCCTTCGGAAAAACCTTACGTTGGAGCAGTACCGTGTCACACAAATGGACGATACGGAACATGCGTTTTCCAACCTCTACTGGAACAACCATGAAAAGGGAATCTATGTGGACATCGTAACCGGGGAGCCCCTGTTTTCATCCTCGGACAAGTATGACTCCGGTTGCGGTTGGCCCAGCTTCACCAGGCCGATCGCCAAAGATGTGGTGACATATCACGAGGATACGAGTTATAATATGGTTAGAATAGAAGTGCGCAGCAGAAGCGGGGACTCCCACCTGGGACATGTTTTCGAGGATGGGCCCAAAGACCGGGGAGGGCTCCGGTATTGCATCAACAGCGCAGCCATCCGGTTCGTGCCTCTGGAACAGATGGAGCAGACAGGATACGGGTACCTTCTCCATATTGTAAAATGACGCCGGACCGGCAGTACAGCCGGCAGGCGGGAAAAGCGAAGTGATGCGGGATGTACAGGTTGCTGGTTGTGGACGACGAGCCACTGGTCAGGAGGGGGATTCTGGCTTTCGTGGATTTCGGCAGGCTGCAGATCGAAAAGGTGTATGAAGCGGCCAACGGTGCGGAGGCTTTGGAGATTTTCAAAAGGGAGCCGGTGGACCTGGTGCTGGCTGACATCAACATGCCCAAAATGAACGGATTGGAGCTTGCGGAAGCGATGAAGAAAATCAGGCCGGTGAAGATTGCGCTCGTCACCGGCTATGATTATTTCGACTATGCGGTGAAGGCGCTGAAGACGGGTGTCGACGACTACATCCTCAAGCCGGTTTCCAGGAAGGACATCGAGGAGGTGCTGCAGAAACTCATCTACGCCAGCAGCACCGACCACAAGCAGGCGGAACTGGAACAGGTGTTGGAAAAAATACGGCACGAGGCGGGGGCGAACGATGAAATCGGATACAAGGCGGAAATCCAGGCGGAAATAAAAGAACACCTTGGCGACCCCAGCTTCAGCCTGACAGTTCTGGCGGAACACATGTCCCTGAGCGTGGGCTACTTGAGCGGGCTGTTCAAGAAGCTGTTCGGTGTCACATTCACGAGCTATATCATGGAGGCCCGGATGGAGCGGGCAAAGATCCTGCTCCTGACAACAGACAGGAAGAACTATGAAATCGCCCAGAGCCTTGGGATTGAAGATCCCAATTATTTCAGCGCAAGCTTCAAGAAACATACGGGTCTTGCGCCCAGCGCATACAAAGAGAAGGCGATGAAGAGATGAAGAAGCCAAAAATGTTGGGCTATCTCCGGGTGCAGATTGCGGCCTACTATTTGCTGGCGAGCCTCCTTCTGGTCACCGTATTGGGAAGTTCCCTGTACTACAATGTGTCCTCGATCGTCCTCCAGGAGAATCTGGACGCCACGGTGACGGCGGTGGAACGGAGCAGCGACTACATCGAAGTCTATGTCGACCGTCTCAAGACGGTGACCGCCATGATTGCGGAGAACAGCCAGACCATCGCCTACTTGTCCGACGAGGGGGCGGACGTCTCCCTGCGGGGGACCATCGACCAGCTGATAGATACCGCCCTTCGGACGGACCCGTTTCTGGTTTCCGTCATCCTGGTGAGCAAGGATGGACGCATCGTTTCCAACGAGCGGGCGCTGGACATGCGCATGTCGGACGACATGATGAAGGAGGTGTGGTATGTCAACGCCGTAAGGAGCGGCGGCATGCCAATCCTCACCTCCGCCCGGATGCAGAAATTCTCCATGGACAAGGACCAGTGGGTCGTGTCCATCAGCCGGGAGGTTACGGACGGGGACGGAGAAAACATAGGCGTGCTGGTGTTGGACATCCGCTACCAGTTCATCGAGGATTTCTTGTCCGAACTGAACTTGGGGCACCAGGGATACGCCTACATCATCAACGCGGACAACCAGGTCGTGTTCCACAAGGACACCTCCTATTTCCAGGAGGAGGCCAAGCGGGTTGCTTTGGTCGAGATGATGGCCATGCCCCAAGGCTATGACAAGGATCGGGAGCTGCTGATCCACCACACCCACCTGAAGAACACGGACTGGACATTGGTGGGGGTCTCTTCGCTGGACGGCCTGCAGGGAATCCGAAGCCAGATCCAGGAATCCCTCCTTTTTGCGGGGATCGTCATGCTTCTTGTGGTCGCCTTCAGCAGCGTGCTCATCGCAAACCGCATCACCAATCCGATCCGAAGGCTGGAGAAGGCCATGGCGCACATCGAGGGGGACTTGGCGCACATCGCCATCGAGGGGCAAGGCTGCTATGAAGCCAAAAACCTGGCCATCCATTTCAACGACATGATGGACCGGATCAAGTCCCTGATGGAAGACGTCCAGGAAAAGGAAAAAAACCTGAGAAGCTATGAGATAAACGCCCTGCACAGCCAGATCAATCCCCACTTCCTCTACAACACCCTGGACACCATCGTATGGATGGCGGAATTCAACGAGCAGGAGAAAGTCATTGCGGTCACCAAGTCCCTGGCGCAGTTTTTCAGGATTTCCCTCAGCCAGGGGGACGAGTTGATTCCGCTGGAGAATGAAGTGGAGCATACGAGACAGTATCTCTTCATCCAGAAGCAGCGGTATATGGACAAGCTCTCCTATTCCATCCGGATGGAGGATTGGCTGGGGGATGTCCTGGTTCCAAAAATCATCCTTCAGCCCATCGTCGAGAATGCGGTCTATCATGGCATCCGGGAGCTGGACCGTCCCGGCCACATCGAAATCCGGGTCCTTGGTATGGAAGGGGAAATACAGCTTGTTGTTTCGGACGACGGTGTGGGATTCGATGTGGCTAGGGGAACCGACAAGAAGCCGGCAAGTCCCAGGAAGCTGGGTGGGGTAGGCATCCGAAATGTGGACGAACGCATCAAGCTGTATTACGGGGAAGGGTTCGGCGTGGGCATCCGTTCCGAAAAAGGGAAGGGGACGACCGCCGTGCTGCGGATCGGATACAGGACCAGGAAACTGTAGCAACATCTTGCGTCGGACGACACGGCTCCTTCCGGCGGGGATGTCAAAAATGACCAGTGAATGTGAATTTTTTACTCTATGCCCTTGGCGTTGTGCCCTATATAATGAAGGCATAGAGATGAACAACCCACATATTCACCAAGAAAAGGAGCGATT
>NZ_JAAEEH010000053.1 GCF_010179735.1 Anaerotalea alkaliphila | reverse complement strand
CTGTAAACAGGTCCGTGGAATAAATGCCGCTCCCTTGCATCACGCCCAAGACCAAAAAAGCACCAGCAATAGCTGGTGCCTATGTTATAAGTTTTTCGGGACATTTTCAAAAACGCTTGACAGGGGTTTAGAGCAAAAATCGGGACAGCACCCGGTTGGAAAGGTCGATGCCCTTCCGGGTGAGCTGGATGCCTTCCCTGGTCTCCCTGAGGAGCTTCGCTTTCTTCAGCTGCTGGATCACTTCCCCGTAGAGGCTGTCCATGGGAATCTCGAACTTCTCCTCGAATTCCCTTTTCTTCACCCCGGCCATCTGCCTGAGGCCCAGGAACATGAATTCCTCCACCGCCTCCTCCAGGGGGACGGGGTGGACCTCCCGCCGGATCTCCTCCAGCTGCCCCTTCCAGGAGAGGTATTCCTCCAGCAGTTCCGTGTTCTTGAAGCGGACGCCCTCCACGAAGGAGGAAGCCCCCAGCCCCAGGCCCAGGTATTCCTCCAGCCGCCAGTAGACCTGGTTGTGCCGGGATTCCCTCCCCGGGCGGCTGTAGTTGGAGATCTCGTAGTGGATGTAGCCCTTGGATGCCAGGTAGTCGTGGGCCATCCAGTACATCTCCCTGTCCAGGACGTCCGAGGGGAGTTCCCTGTCGTCCGGATAGCGGGTGGCGAAGGGGGTTCCCTCCTCGATGATGAGGCTGTAGCAGGAGATGTGCTCCGGCCCCAGCTCCACCACCTGCCGGAGGCTTTCCTTCCATTCCCTGGCAGTCATCCCCGGAAGGGCGGACATGAGGTCCACGTTGATGTTGTCGAACCCTTCTTCCCGGAGCATCCGGTAGTTGTCCTGGAACTCCTTCCAGCTGTGGATCCTGCCCAGGTTCTGCAGGTGGTGTTCCTGGGTGGCCTGGAGGCCCAGGCTGATCCGGTTCACCCCGTTCCGCCTTAAAGCCCGGGCCTTCTCCCGGGTGAGGGTGCCGGGGTTGGCTTCCACGGTCACCTCCGCCCCTTCCTTCAGGACAAAGAAGAGGCCCAAGGCCTGGAGGATCTCCTCCAGGGCCTGGGCTTCCAGTATGGTGGGGGTCCCCCCGCCGATGAAGACGGAACGGACCTGCTTCTTGCAGGCCTTTCCGGCGATCCGGACCTCCCGGACCAGGGCCTTCACATAGGCGTGGATCCGGGCCTTGGGGGCGCAGAAGGACAGGAAGTCGCAGTAGTCGCACTTCTTCCGGCAGAAGGGGATGTGTATGTAGAGGCTGATGTCTGTCATGGGAACCCTCCCTATTCGTCCAGCTTGAGGACGCTCATGAAGGCTTTCTGGGGCACTTCCACGCTGCCGATCTGGCGCATGCGCTTCTTCCCTTCCTTCTGCTTCTCCAGGAGCTTCCGCTTCCTGGAGATGTCCCCGCCGTAGCACTTGGCCAGGACGTCCTTGCGCATGGCCTTGACGGTCTCCCTGGCGATGACCTTGTTGCCGATGGCCGCCTGGATGGGAATCTCGAACTGGTGTCGGGGGATCTCCTCCTTCAGCTTCTCCGCCATCTTCCTGCCCCGCTCGTAGGCGGTCTCCTCATGGACGATGAAGGAGAGGGCGTCCACCACCTCCTTGTTGATCATCATGTCCAGCTTCACCAGCTGGGACTGCTTGTAGCCGATGAGCTCGTAGTCGAAGCTGGCGTAGCCCTTGGTCCTGGACTTCAGGGCGTCGAAGAAGTCGTAGATGATCTCGTTCAGGGGCAGCTCGTAGGTGAGCTGGGCCCGGTTGGCTTCTATGTAGTGCATGTGGAGGTATTCCCCCCTGCGCTGCTGGCAGAGCTCCATGATGGAGCCGATGTAGTCCTTGGGCACCATGATTTCGGCCTTGACGATGGGCTCCTCCATGTGGTCGATGGTGGTGGGTTCCGGCAGGTCCGAGGGATTGGAAAGCTCCAGGACGGTGCCGTCGGTCTTGTAGACCTTGTAGATGACGCTGGGGGCCGTGGTGACCAGGTCCAGGTTGAACTCCCGCTCCACCCGCTCCTGGATGATCTCCAGATGGAGCAGCCCCAGGAATCCGCAGCGGAATCCGAAGCCCAGGGCCACGGAGGTCTCCGGCTCGAACTGGAGTGCCGCGTCGTTCAGCTTCAGCTTGTCCAGGGCGTCCCGCAGGTCCTGGTACTTGGAGCCGTCGGCGGGGTACATGCCGCAGTAGACCATGGGGTTCACCTTCTTGTAGCCCGGCAGGGGGGCGGACGCCGGGTTCTTCACCTCGGTGATGGTGTCCCCCACCTGGGTCTCCCCAAGGCTTTTGATGGAGGCCGTCACGTAACCCACATAGCCGGCGGTGAGCTCCTCGCTGGGGATGAAGGCGCCGGGGGCGAAGTAGCCCACCTCCACCACCTCGAACTCTTTCCTGCTGTTCATCATCCGGATCTGGCTGCCCTTGCGGATGCTCCCCGACATGACCCGGCAGAAGACGATGACGCCCTTGTAGGGGTCGTATTTGGAGTCGAAGATCAGGGCCTGGAGGGGGTCCTCCTTGGATCCCTTGGGCGGGGGCAGCACGGAGACGATCTTCTGCAGGACCTGGTCGATGTTGATCCCCTCCTTGGCCGAGATCAGGGGAGCGTGCTGGGCCTCGATGCCGATGATGTCCTCCACCTCGTGGATGACCCGGTCCGGGTCGGCGCTGGGGAGGTCGATCTTGTTGATGACGGGAAGGATCTCCAGGTCATGCTCCAGGGCCAGGTACACGTTGGCCAGGGTCTGGGCCTCTATCCCCTGGGCGGCGTCCACCACCAGGATGGCTCCCTCGCAGGCCGCCAGGGAACGGCTGACCTCGTAGTTGAAGTCCACATGACCGGGCGTGTCGATCAGATTGAACACATACTCCTCGCCGCTCTCGTCCTTGTAGACCAGGCGCACGGCCTGGGCCTTGATGGTGATGCCCCGCTCCCGCTCCAGCTCCATGTTGTCCAGGACCTGTTCGGACATTTCCCTTTCCGTCAGCAGGCCTGTCTGCTGGATGATCCGGTCGGCCAGGGTGGACTTCCCGTGGTCGATGTGGGCGATGATGCAAAAATTCCTTATGTTTTCCTGTTTTATATCTGACACGCGCTTACTTCCTTCCTATCGTAACGGTTTGATTTCAGAAGCAATTATAGCATAGTCCCCGGTTCTCCACAAGAGCCGGGAGCGGGGAGCAGCGCCCCGAGGTCCGGAGGCAGGGGGCTTTCGAACCCAAGCTGCTCCCCGGTCCGGGGATGGCGCAGGACCAGCCGGTGGCAGTGGAGGGCCTGGCGGCCCGGGACCGTCTCCCCGGGAATCCCGTAGAGGGGGTCCCCCAGGAGGGGATGGCCCCCGTGGGAGAGGTGGACCCGGATCTGGTGGGTCCTGCCGGTCTCCAGCGTGAGGGAAACCAGGGAGACCTCCCCGGCCTGGGGATGCTCCCAGGTCCCGAGGACCTGGTACCGGGTCCGGCTCTCCCGCCCCCCGGGAAGGACCTGCCGGCGGACCGGGTCGTCGGGGGACTTGCCGATGGGCTGGTCGTAGGTTCCCTGGGGCGGGTCCGGACGGCCGTGGACCAGGGCCAGGTAGGCCTTCTCCTCCACCGCCCCCTCCTCCGAAAGGCGCATGTGGGCGTGGGCGTCCTTGGCCACCAGCACCAGGCCGGAGGTGTCCCTATCCAGCCGCCCCACCAGCCGCACGATGGCCCTCGGGTCCTCCCGCCGCAGGTGGTGGAGGATCCCGTTGGCCAGGGTCCCCGCCGGATGGTTGGGGGTGGGGTGGACCAGGAGGAAGGGGGGCTTCTCCACCACCAGGATGTCCCTATCCTCGTAGAGGATGGCGAGCTCCATGGGCTGGGGTTCGAAGGACTGGACCCCCCGCTCCTCCATCCGGACCTCCACCCGGTCCCCTTCCTCCAGGGTCCGGTCCATGGGGGCGGGCCTGCCGTTCACCAGGACGCCCCCCGCCTTTGCCGCCTTCTTCAGGAGGCGTCCGGAGAGCCCCCCCGTCCCCTTCAGGAAATCCTTCAGCTTGGTGTTCCCCTGGCCGGCCTCCACCCGGAAGCGGAGGGCGGCTTGCCTGTCATGCTCTTTCATTTCCCGTTCCTTCCTTAATTAGCGTTCATTTCCATGGTTCCTGGATTCCATGATACCCCATGGGCCCGTTTCTGTAAAGCACAAGGGGCCGGTGCTGCGCTCCCCGCGGCTCCGGCCCCTTGCTCATCCTTTTTTGTGTCGCTCTCTCTTTTTTTTGGTCGCGGGGACATCTGCCGCCCGCGCCTTCTTTCCTATTGCAGTTTTCTCGCTATTTGAAATACTCGTCCTCTTTATCCTAACTCTCTATTTGATATACTCTCCCACATTGTCCTTGTCGATCAGCGTGTGGTGCACGATGATCTCCGCCGGCACCTCTTCCCCGTTGGCGATCTTGAAGATGGTCTCCATCCCCAGCATCCCCTGCTCCGTGGTGCTCTGGGAGATGGTCGCCGCCAGCCGCCCTTCCTTCACCGCCGCCAGTGCGTCGGGGGTGGCGTCCAGTCCGTAGATCTTGATCTTGTCCTGGAGCCGGGCGTCTTCCACCGCCTTCAGGGCCCCCATGGCCATGCCGTCGTTGTTGGCCACGATGGCGCTCAGGTCCGCGCCGGTCTGCAGCCAGTTCTCCACCAGCTTCAGGGCCTCGTCCGTCTTCCAGTTGGCCGTCTGCTCATAGACCACCTCGATATCCCCGTACTGGCCCAGGATGTTGTAGTACCCTTTGGTCCTTCCGATCTGTCCGTCGGAACCCATGGGTCCCAGCAGGAAGGCCACCTTGCCCTTCCCGCCCATGTCCTCCGCCGCCGTCCGCATCTCCAGCTCTCCGCCCTCCACAGGGTTGGCGCCCACATAGGCGTCCGCCAGCTCCTGGTCTGTGATCCGCTGGTTCACGGTGATGATGGGGATTCCGGCCGCTTTGGCCGCCGTCACCGCAGGCTTGATGCCGTCCACGGAAACGGGCTCCACCATGATGCCCGCATAGCCCTGGGTGATGGCCGTCTCCGCCTGGCTGATCTGCTTGGCAACGTCATGCTCCCCGTCGAAAATGGTCAGCTGCACGCCCAGCTCGTCCGCCTTGGCCTTCACCGCTCCGGACATCTCCATGGTGAACGCGTTGGTCATGTGGCTCATCAGCAAGGCGTACCTCTGGTCGGAAAGATCCGCCTCCCGGCTCTCGGCTCCGTTGCCCACGCTGTCCGCCGGCTGCTCCGTCGCATTCCCGCATCCTGCAGACAGGACCAGGGTCAGCGCCAGCAGCACCGCAAGCATTCCTTTCATTGCGCATACCTCCTTCTTGTGTTGTGTCGTATCTATGGCAAGCCTTCCCGGTCCCCCGGTCCGGCAGGTCCATCCTCCTGCCTCCTCCGTTCACTTCCTCTTCCCCTTCATGTCCAGCAGCACCGCGAAAATGATGATGGCCCCCTTGATGACCAGCTGGTAATGGGAGGACACGTTCAGGATGTCCAGGCCGTTCCCGATCACCGCGATCAGCAGGGCCCCGATGACGGTCCCGTACCACTTCCCGGACCCTCCGGACATGCTCACGCCGCCGATGATCACCGCCGCGATGGCGTCCAGCTCGTAGGACTGCCCCGCCGTGGGGTTCCCCGAGACGGTCCTGGAGGCCAGCACCAGTCCCGCTAAGCCCGCCAGCAACCCGGAAATGGTGTAGACCGCCAGCCGTATCCTCTGGACGTCGATTCCGGAAAAACGGGCGGAAACCTCGTTCCCCCCCACGGCATAGACCCTTCTCCCGAACACCGTTTTGTTCAGGAGGAAGGCGCTGGCTCCGGTCACCACCAGGAAGTAGACCACCAGCAGGGGCACCACCTCCAGCACGAAGGCCCCCGCGATGTTCTCGAAGGCCGCGGTGACCCCGAAGACCGGGGACCCCTTGCTCACGATCAGGGCCAGGCCCCGGACGATGGTCATCATCCCCAGGGTCACGATGAAGGGGGGGATGTTCCCGTAGGCAACCCCCACCCCGTTCAGGAGGCCGATCAGGGCCCCCAGCCCCAGGGCCAGCACCACCGGCACCAGGAAGGGATACTCCCCGGGATGGGCGAAGCTGGCGGCGACCACCCCGGTCAGGGCCACGATGGACCCCACCGAAAGGTCGATCCCCCCGGAGATGATGACGAACATCATGCCCATGGCCAGGATCCCGTTGACGGAGGCCTGCTTGATGATGTTCATCAGGTTGGCGGGCCTGGCGAAGGCGCCGGGGGAGAGGAGCATCAGGGCCCCCAGGACGCCGGCGAAAACGAAAAGGATGCCGAACTCCCGCATGAATCTGGATGATTGTAGGCTTTTAGCCTGTTCCACTGCTCCCACCTCCCTCGAATTGCGCCGCATAGCCCAGGATCCTTTCCTGGTTGAAGTCCTTCCGGGCGACCTCCCCGGTCACCCGGCCGGCGGCCATGACCAGGATCCTGTCGGCGATCCCCATGATCTCCGGAATCTCCGAAGAGATGACGATGACCGCCTTGCCCGCCTTCACCAGCTCCCCCAGGAGCAGGTAGATGTCCCTTTTGGCCCCCACGTCCACGCCCCGGGTGGGCTCGTCCAGGACGATGATCTCCGGCCCGGCCAGCAGCCACTTGGCCAGGACCACCTTCTGCTGGTTCCCTCCGCTGAGGGAGTCCACGGGGGCCTTGGGGGAGGCGGCCTTCACCTTCAGCTTCTCCATGCTCTTGCTGACCACGTCCCCTTCCCGGCTCCCGTCCAGGATCCCCCGGGGGAAGAGCCGGTCCAGGGAGGCCAGGGTGATGTTCTCCTGGACCGTCCCCTTCAGGTTCAGTCCGGAACCCTTCCGGTCCTCGGTGACCAGGGCCATCTTCAGGGCGATGGCGTCCCCGGGCCTTTGGATCCGCACCGGCTTCCCGTGGACATGGACGCTGCCGCCGGTGGGCTTGTGGATGCCGAAGAGGGTCTGGGCCAGTTCACTCCGGCCGGCGCCCACCAGGCCTGCAATCCCCAGAATCTCCCCCTTCCGGAGGGAAAGGTCCACGTCCCTTACCTTCCTGCCCCAGCAAAGGCCCCTGACCTCCAGGACCACCTCCCCGGGGACCACCGTCTCCTTGGGGAAGACCTCCCTGATCTCCCGGCCCACCATCCTCCGGATCAGCCGGTCGTTGTCCAGGTCGGCGGCGCTGTCCGTGCCCATGTGCCGGCCGTCCCGCAGGACGGTGATCCGGTCGGCGATCCTGAAGATCTCCTCCATCTTGTGGGAGATGTAGATGACCCCCACCCCCTGGGCCTTCAGGCGGGCGATCTGCTGGAACAGGATCTCCACCTCCCGGTCTGTGATGGCGGAGGTGGGCTCGTCCATGACGACCACCTTGGCGGAGAGGGAGACGGCCTTCACGATTTCGACGAGCTGGCACTGGGCCACGCCCAGGTCCCGCATCCGGGCACCCGGGTCCACGGGGACGTCCAGCTGGGTGAAGAGCCTGCCGCATTCCCTGGCCATGGCCTTCTTGTCCGCAAGACCGAAGCGCGTCCGGATCTCCCTTCCCAGGAACACGTTCTCCCACACCGTCATGTCCAGGACCGGATGCAGCTCCTGGTGGATCATGGCGATGCCCTTGTCCATGGCCTCCCGGGGGCTCCGGTTCACGATCCTCCTGCCTTCCAGCAGGATCTCCCCCCGGTCCGCGGGATGGATCCCCAGGAGGATCTTCATCAGGGTGGACTTCCCCGCCCCGTTCTCTCCCATGAGGGCATGCACCTCCCCCTTGGCCACCTGCAGGTGGATTTCCTCCAGGACCCCCACACCGGAAAATGCCTTGGAGATTCCCTTCATTTCCAGCACCGTTTCCGACACGGGGCCACCCCTTTCCTCAATCATCTCGTGTTCCTTCCATTGTACCCTGCCCCGCCGGACCCAACAACGGGACAAACTATAGAATAGGGGGGGCAAAATAAAGAAGAAGGCCGCAGCCTTCTTCCGTGTACGTTTCAATTCTCACTCTTCCTTGTTGGCGCTGTCCAGGGCCAGGGCCCCCAGCAGGATGGCCCCCTTCAGGAGGTTCCGGTAGTATTCCCCCACCGAGAGCAACAGCAGGGCATTGCCCAGGACCTCCAGGATGAAGATTCCCAGGATCATGTGGAGCAGGAGCCCCCGCCCCCCCTTGAAGCTGACGCCCCCCAGGGCCGCCCCCACCAGCACGTCCAGCTCCACCCCGGTGGCCGCCCCCGGCTGGGCCGACCCCACCCGGGAGAGCAGCAGCATGCTGGCCACCCCGGCGAAGAAGCCCCCCAACCCGTAGACGATCCACTGGACCCGGACCGTGTCCACCCCGGCCAGCCGGGCCGCCTTCCCGTCGGCCCCCAGGGCGTAGATGTACTTGCCCAGGTAGGTCTTGGAGAGGAGGAAGGTCCCCAGGCCCACACACAGCAGGAAGATCCACACCGTCCAGGGGATTTCCAGGAAGGTCCCCCGGTCGAACCGGTGGAGGGCTTCCGGCAGGTTGTAGATGGGCATCCCCTTGTGGACCATTTTTCCCAGGCCGCGGTAGACCACCCCCAGGGCCATGGTCAGGATGAAGGGGTGGATCCGCACCTTGGCGGTGACCATCCCGTTGATCCAGCCCAGCAGCAGGCCCAGCAGGACGCAGAGGGCGGCGGCGGGCAGCACCGGGACCCCCTGGGCCATCAGTTCCGCGGCGACCATCCCCGTAAGGGCCACGATGGCCCCCAGGGACAGGTCCATCCCCCCGCCCAGGAGGATGATGCCCATGCCCACGGCCACCACCCCGGTCACCGCCAGCTGCCGTCCCATGCTGACGAGGGCGGGGCCGGTGACCAGATAGGGGGCCAGCAGCCGCAGCGCCAGGAGTTCCAGGGCCAGGATCGCCAGGACCGCCCAGGAGTTCTTCTTACCCATATTCCCTTCCCCTTCCTACTATAAGATGCTTTGGACCACCGTCTCCTCCCCCATCGCCAGCCCGTCCCGGATGCTCCAGGACCCGTCCTCCTGGAACAGCAGGATCCTGTGGCAGAAGCCCGCCAGGTCCCCCAGGTCTCCGGAGAAGAGCAGGATGCCCATGCCTCCCGCGGCCAGTTCCCCCAGCCGCTGGTAGGCCAGTTCCTTGGTCACCAGGTCCGCCCCCTGGAAGGGGTTTTCCACCAGCAGGACCTTGGCTCCCCCCAGGACCGCCTTGCGCAGGGCCAGCAGGAACTGCTGGTCCCTTTCCAGATTACGGGCCGGCAGGTCCAGCTTCCCCTCCGGGATGCCCATCTCCCCGGGCAGGGTCCTTGCCATGTGCCGCACCACCCGGCCGGGGAGGATCCCCAAGGGGCCGGAGACGCGCTTGGCCACGGCCAGGAGCAGGTTCTCCCCGGGCTTCCAGCCGGGCAGGATCTGGTGCTCGAAAAGGGCCTCCGAGAGGACCCCTATTCCCCGGTGGACCGCCAGGTGCTCCTTGCCTTCCTCCCCCAGGAGCTGCCGGAAGAGGGCCATGGCCCGGCCCCGGCTTCCGTCGTGGACCCCCAGGATCTCCCCCTGGCCCAGGACGAAGGGCACCGGGCCTTCCACCGAAAGCGCCGCCGCTCCCGTCCTGTCCCGGACCGCCGGCGCCTGGTGCACCTTGTTCCGGCGGAAGTCCCCGCCGGCCATCAGCTGGGCCGCCAGGTCGGGGGAATACTCGTCCCTGTGGAGGGTCCGGACGACCTTCCCTTCCCGGACCACGGCCAGCCGGTCGAAGCCTTCCAGGCAGGGGGCCACCTTGTTGTAGGTGACCAGGAAGGAGGGGCCCTTGGCCTTCAGCCGCCCCACCAGGTTCAGGAGTTCCCGCTCCTCCTTGGGGCTGCAGTACTCCAGGATCCGGTCCAGGACGATCAGTCGGGCCCCCCCAAGGAAGGCCTTCAGGATCCCCACCTGGCACTGGGCCGCCGGGGACAGGCTGCCCCCCAGGTCGTCCTTGTGGACCCGGGGGCTGTATTCCCGGAGCAGGGCCTCCACCAGGCGGGCCTTTTTCCCCGGGTCGCTCAGGATCCTTGCGGGTTTCCAACCGTGGGCGAGGACCAGGTTCTCCGCCACCCGCAGGTTGGAGACCAGCCGGGTCTCCTTCTGGATCACATGGACGCTCCCGGCCTCCAGGGCCAGGGTCCCCCGGGATAGGGGCACCTCCCCCCCCAGGACCTTGGCGAAGGTGCTTTTTCCGGAACCGTTCAACCCCACCAGCCCCACCAGCTCCCCCGAGAAGACCTGGAGGCGGAAGCCCTTGAGCAGGGGCTCCCGTTCCTGTTCCGTATGCAGGTCCACCGCCCGCAGGATTTCCTTTTCCATTCCCGCCTCCTTTTCCCAGTCCCGCCTTAGTCCCGCACCGCCGGGAGGAGGACCTCCACGGTGGCCCCCAACCCCGGGGTGCTGGCCATGTGCAGGCCCCAGGCTTCCCCGTGGAGCATCTTGATCCGGCTGTTCACGTTGGCCAGGGCGATGCCCGAGCCTCCGCCGCCTTCCAGCCTCCGGGCGTTCTCCCACTCCTGGAAGTTCCGGTTGATCCGTTCCAGCCGCTCCGGCTCCACCCCCATGCCGTCGTCCGTGACCGCAATCTGCAGCTGGCCTGCCCGCACCCGCGCCCGGATGGTCACAAGCCCGGGGCCCAGCTTCATCTCCAGTCCGTGGTAGATGGCGTTCTCCAGGATGGGCTGGAGGGTCAGCTTGGGCAGCCTGCAGGCGAGGACCTTTTCCGCTTCCCCCTCCACCAGGACCCGCAGGTCGAACTTGTTGTTGAAGCGGTACTGCTGGATCTTGAAGTAGCTGCGCACGTGGTGCAGCTCCCTCTCCAGGGTCACGTCCGCTTCCCGGTGGCTGATGCTGTAGCGGAACAGGCTGGAGAGGGCTTCCGTCATGTCCGCGATCTCCTCCACCCCCTCCGCCATGGCATGGCCCCGGATGGAGTCCAGCACGTTGTAGAGGAAATGGGGGTTGATCTGGCTCTGGAGGGCGCTGATCTCCGCTTCCCGCTTCAGGATCCCCGCCGCGTATTCCCGGTCGACGGATTCCTTCAGCTGCTGGATCAGCTCGTGGATGCCCACCGGCCGCCCCTCCCCGAACAGCTCCAGCTCCTCCTCCACCTGCCGGATGGGCCGGTAGACCCGGATCCAGAGGGCCTGGAGGTTGGCCCAGAGGGCGGGAAGGAGGACGAACAGGGGCCAGTTCCCGGCGGGCTGGCCCACCAGGAGGTATCCGGTCACCCCCAGGCCCAGGAGGGCGAAGACAACCATATGGAGCCCCAGGGACCTTCCCAGGGAGCCCTGCCGGGGCCCCAGGGACCTACCCATAGATCCTCCTGTATTCGTTGGGGGTGAGTCCCACCGTTTTCGTGAAGAGCCTGCTGAAATGCCGGGCGTCCTTGTACCCCACCGCCTCCGCCACCTGCTGGACGGTGCCGTCCCCGGCGGCCAGGAGTTCCTTGGCCTTCTCCAGCCTCCGGCGGACCAGGTAGTCCTTGAAGTTGATCCCCGTTTCCTTCTTGAAGAGGGCGCTCAGGTAGACGGGGTTGAAGCCCGCCTCCCGGGCGGCGGATTCCAGGCTGATGTTCTCCCGGTACCGCTCCTCGATGTATTCCTTCACGATCCGGATGGGCCGGTAGTCCTGGACCTTCCGGGAGGCCAAGGCTTCCCGGAGGGCCTTCTCCAGGACCCCGCAGAGCCGGTCCCCCAGGTCCTGGAGGCTGCTTCCCAAGTCCAGGGCCTCCTGGGCCCGGACCCGGACCCCCTCCAGGGGGAGTCCGCCCACCCCCAGGCCGGACAGGCGCTCCAGGACCTGGTCCGTCATGGCACGGCCCAGCTGGTGGACCTGGGCTGGATGGCTAAGTCCCATCCGTTCCAGGGTGCTCCTGTAGAAGCCCTCCAACCCCTTGCGCAGGTCCTCCTCCTGCTCCAACATCCTTGCCAGGACCCCCTCCAGCTCCTGGAGGGGTATGGAAAGGGCCGGAGCGGTCCATTGTCCTTCCTCCCGTGCGGGGACCACACCCCCCTTGTTCTGGAAGATCCGGTCCATCCGGGCGAAGGCGGCTCCGGCGCAGCTCCTGTGCAGGTCCCGGAGCCGGTCCACGGCTTCCCCCAGGCACACGAACACCCGGTAGGGGCCGTATTCCTCCACTTTGGCGGCCACCGCCTGTTGGATCCGCTCCGCCTGGTGCCGGTCCAGCCTTCCTCCCTCCGGAAAATGCAGTATGTACTGGAGGGTCCGGCCTTCCCTTCCCTGGAGGACCTGGAGGGCCTTTTCCTCCAGATGGGGCCGGGCGGCGCTTGCCGCCTTCTCCAGAAGCCCCTCCAGGAACCCGGGCGCTTCCCTGGCCTCCAGCTCCAGGGAAGCGTCCACCTGGACCAGCGCCACCTGGGTGCTTCCCCCGTCGGGGCCGATGCCGTAGTCCTTCTCCAGGCGCTCCAGGTCCCGGTCCCCCAGACGGCACCCTTTTTCCAGGAGCTCTCTGGTGCATTGGGCCTTCAGGACGTTTTCCAGCGCCTTGGCCATCCGGTCCTTGTCCTCCATCCTGCCCCGCTTGGCCACCACCTTGCGGATGATCCGGGCCATCTCGTCCTTGGAGACGGGCTTGAGCAGGTAGTCCTCCGCCCCATGCTTGATGGCGTTTTGGGCGTACTCGAAATCCCGGTGCCCGCTGACCAGGATGAAGCTGGTGTCCTCCTCCGCCTCCCGGCTCTTCCCGATCAGGGCCAGTCCGTCCAGCCCCGGCATGCGGATGTCCGTGATGACGATCTCCGGCTTCTCCCGCCGGATCAGTTCCAGGGCTTCCAGGCCGTTGTAGGCTTTCCCCACCACCTGGATGCCGTATTCTTCCCAGGGCAGCAGCTTCTCGATGAGCTGGCACACCCGGTGCTCGTCGTCTGCGATGATCAGTTTCAACATGTTTCTCCCCTCTTTCCTCACCGGAACACCACGGTGCTCCTCCCCGGTATTTCCGCCACTCCCTTGTCCTTCAGGAAAATCCCCTTGCTTGCGAAGAGGACCACCCGGGTGCCCGTTTTCAGCTGGTTCATGTCGTAGAAGATCTTCTCCTCCCCCAGGTTGTGGAGCACATAGATGCTGTGGCTGGTCCCGGTCCGCTTGTAGGCCACCAGCTGCAGGTCGTTGGTCCGGATCCCCTCGAACCCTCCGGAGAGGAGGGGCTCGTTGTGCCGGCGCAGCCGGACCAGGGTCCGGTAGTGGCTCAGGAGGGATTCGGGATCCAGCTGCTGTTGCCGGACCGAGGGGGTGTTCAGGTTGGAGATGTCGAAGGTCCAGTCCGTCTGGGAGTTGTCGTTCTCCCCCCACGGGAGGGGGGTCCGGGGGTTGTCCAGAAGCCGTTCCCCCCGCATTCCCAGCTCTTCCCCGTAGTAGATGAAGGGGTTTCCGGGCAGGGTCAGGTAGATGTTGGCCGCCAGCTTCATCCCGTCCAGGTCCCCCGGGGAAAAATAGTCCATTGCCCGGCGCTGGTCGTAGCCGGAAAGGAAGGGGACGTCCGAAAAATGCTCCCCGGCGGTGATCAGGGCCTTGTAGCCCGCCTCCAGCATGCCGTTGAAGCCTCCTGCCATCCCGCCCAGGTCCTGCCCCGCTTTCACCATTTCGATGATGGTGTGCTGGGCCAGCTCGTAGTTCAAGGTCATGTCGAAAGGCCCCGTGTAGGCCGACCGGGCCAAAGTGCTGTCCCTGATGTCCCCCGCCAGGACCACGTCCGGCTTGATCTGCCGGCAGAAGGCGCTGAATTCATCGAACCAGGCCAGGTTCAGGGCGGCGGTGTCCACCCCGGCGGCCACTTCCCCCGGGGAATAGACCAGCCCGGCCCCCTCCAGCAGGAAGCCGTCCACGCCCTTTTCCAACCAGTACCGGGCCACCTCGTTCATCATCACCCGGACGTTCAGGTTGTCGTAGTTCAGGTCCGGCCGGTCCGGTCCTTGGCTGCCGTAATAGTAGATGTCCCCCTTGGGGTGCCAGATGTAGGCTCCGTCCACCTTTCGCTGGAAGTCGTAGCCGGGGGTGTCCTTGGGCAGGATGTGGTAGTAGCTCCGGAAGTTGCTGTCCGGCTTTGCGACCGCCTCCTGGAACCAGAAGCTCCCCAACCCGGTGCTGTTCATGGGCAGGTCCAGGACCACCCGGATCCCCCGCCGCCGGGCTTCGTAGAGGAGTAGCTGGAGGTTGGTGAGGTTCCCGTAGTCCCTGTTGATCACGTAGAAGTCGTTCACGTCGTAGCCGTGGCTGCTGTTGGACTGGAAGATGGGGCTCAGGATGATCCCATCCACTTCCAGGTCCCCGTCGCTCATGTCGTTCCCGTCGTTCAGGTAGTCCAGCTTCTGGGCAATGCCCAGCAGGTCCCCGATGCCGTCCCCGTCGCTGTCCGCGAAGGAACGGACGAAAATCCTGTACCACACGCCGTTCTCCACCCCTCCGGTGTGGTCCTGGGGGTTCTTGTATGCTTCATCGTCCCTGCAGGAGGCCGTCCCGATGCCCACCACGAGGACAAACAGTCCCAGGATCGCCCCCAGGATCAATACGCTCGCTTTTTTAACCATTCTGCACCTCGCAATTTCTCATATGGAATGAATCCGTCCTTATAGTATCATTTTTTTTCCGGTTCGAACAGGGGGAATCACGGCTTCCTGTCAAGCGTTTTTGAAAATGTCCCGAAAAACTTATAACATAGGCACCAGCTATTGCTGGTGCTTTTTTGGTCTTGGGCGTGATGCAAGGGAGCGGCATTTATTCCACGGACCTGTTTACAGCG
>NZ_JAAEEH010000052.1 GCF_010179735.1 Anaerotalea alkaliphila | reverse complement strand
AAAAAGTTCTCTCCGGCAGCATAAACTCTGACCTTCCGCTTTCGCGGGTTTAGTCTTGGAATTACGTTGTTTTTGATTTATTCTTCACTGTTCAATTTTCAAGGTCCTGCTTGTCTTCCGCTTGTTTGACGCTTGTCCTGTGCGGACCAACGAGACGTAGTATAGCATTAAATCCAGCGTGGCGTCAACCCCTATTTTCATGTTTTTTATTCCATCCTAACAATCTTTCCTTCAGGCAGGCCTTGCCACTGCCTCCAAACCTGGTAGAAAGGTGTACGCAACGCAAGTTTTCATCTGCCTCTTCGGTTCTTTCGGATCGCCCTTCCTTGTTGCCAGATGTCCGCCAATGTTCCTATGATCCCTACCGCATAGGCCCAGGTCAACACCTTGTCCAGCATTTCCAAGACTGGTCCCAAATCCCCCGAGGTTCGGTTCCCTGTCAGGAGGGAATCGCCCATCTCCAAAAGGCTGGGGCCTGCGATCATGCTGTACAGGATGTAGATTCCGAAGAGATGCAGAAGGATCTGAACGACCCGCTGCCTGTCTTTCCAGATTCCGCTTGCCAAGAGCCACAACTGCAGGACCAGTCCCAAAAGAAAAAAAACGTTCCATAAGGGGAGATAGGCCCGCACCGCATCCGTGGAGAGCATCAGTAGGAACCGCACTCCGTTCTCACGGGAAACACCTTCCAGGGCGGGTGCGGAATTGAACACCAGCAAAGCCAGGACAATCAGGCAGATGTTCGCCACCAAGGTTCCCCTCTTGATTTCGTTTCCCAGAACAGGTCCGGGCGGCAGGCTGGAAGGATCCCAAATTTCCTCTTCGGCCGCCTCCTTTTCCCATTCGGAACGGTCCAGGGTCCTTTCCAGCAATGCGAAAATCAAGGTGACCATGCCGAACGCCTGCAGGGCTGCAGCGATGTAGGTTCCCAGCAGGCGCAATCCCTGCAGTGTCCAGGAACCGCTTTCAGGATTGAAGAGGGCGCTGACGGCGAACGCCACCGTCAGGCCGATGGCGACGGCAAACAACACAATCCGCAACACCGCCGTGTATACTGGAAAGACACCGGGACCGATCAATTGGTTTGTGTTCGTATAGGCGGAAGCCACTTTGGCTGGGCTTCCGTATTCCCTGAGGATTTTCGCCATCTCCTCTTGTCTTGCCTCTTCCCTTTCCCCCACACTGAGGCTGGTCCAGGATTCTTCCATCTCCCTGGCTGACATTCTGGCCTCCAGTTTTTCTACAAGGACAGACTGCAGCTCCGTCTGGATTTCCTCACGCTGTTTCGTCCAAATCCATTTTCCTACGGCATGCACATAACGATCGATCAATTCCATCGGGTCTCCCCCCTCCGTATTGCGGCCGGTTCCCAACCGCCCCTCTACCTCTGCAGAAACCACCTCATACTCCATTATACTGTTTATTGCTTGCCACTGTCTTATAAGATGGTACGGTTTTTTTTGAAATTCTCGCACTTAAAAGGCACGGGGCTTCTTCAGGAAGTCCCGTGCCTTTTAAGTGCGTATGGATCCGAACACCTGCCTGGGCCGGTGCTTAAAGATAGTTCTTTCTCAGTTCCTCTGGGCTTTTTGGGGAAAGCAGCCCTACCGGAATGTCGAAAACCGTGATGGCTCCTGTTTTGCCTTGTCTGGCCAGACGATGGACGGCCCGGCCGCAGCACACAAGCACACTGGCCGTGAATTCGGGATTGCTCCCCAACTCCAGGTTGAACTCGATTTTCTGCTTGGTTTCCACACCGGTCTTTCCTGTGCGGATCACAAAACCGCCATGGGGGATTCCGGCATGCTCCGCCTTCATGGTGTCTTCGGAAATGAAGTGCACTTCCGTATCATAATCGGCAAAGTAGTTGGGCATGGTCTTGATTTCCTCTTCAATCCTCCCCAAGTCCGCACCTTCCTCCGCCACCACATAGCAGATCCTCAAATGCTTCTCTCTGGTTGTGAACTCCGGGTTCAATCCGGCACGGACCTGTTCCAGCGCCGATTCCACCGGCACCGTATACTGTTTTCCGTCCTTGACCCCATTGATCCTCCGGATGGCATCGGAATGCCCCTGGCTCACACCTTTGCCCCAGAACGTGTAGTCTTTTCCTTCCGGAAGGATGGACTCCATCAGGACCCTGTTCCAGGAGAAAAGACCCGGATCCCAACCGGTTGAAATCAAGCTCAAATTGCCGTTATCCGAAGCCGCTTTGTCGACTTCCGAAAAATAACCCGGAATTTTGGCATGGGTGTCGAAGCTGTCCACCGTATGGAACATTTTTGCCAATGCAGGGCCCTGCTCCGGCAGGTCCGTAGCGGAGCCGCCACAGAGCAGCATCACATCCACTTTCCCCTTGTAGTCGGCCAGATTGTCCATATGGTCCACCTTGCAGCCGGCTTCCACACTCTCCGGCGCACGTCTGGTGAATACAGCCACCAGCTCCATGTCAGGATTTTGGGCAATTGCCATTTCCACGCCCTTGCCCAAATTTCCGTATCCAACAATGCCAATTCTAATCTTATCCATAGGGTACCTCCTAAAGTTTTCGTCAGTTAAAATAGTACCACGTATTCTTGAATTTCGCAACAGCCATAAAATGAAATTGCATGACTACGCATTTTTTGCTATAATGGTCTTTAGCGGACCCTCCCCTTCTTTATTCAGTTTCGTCCGGGGGTCGGGAGCTGGCGTCCATTCGTTGTTCATGCAGGCAATCCGCATGGTTCTTGCATCGTATCGGAGGGACATTTTCTTGGGTGGAGGATTGTACAGGGAATGCACCTTCATCGAAAACACACTTTTTAGGAGGCTTTTACTTATGAAAAAACTTGCAAGTGTAATGGAACAAGCCGTCACCAGAAACCCCAACGAAGCGGAATTCCTCCAGGCGGTACAGGAGGTTCTGGAATCCTTGGAGCCCGTAGCGGAGAAGTACCCGGAATTCATGGATGCGGGGGTTTTCGACCGGATCATCGAACCTGAACGTCAGATCCTCTTCCGTGTCCCTTGGGTGGACGACGCCGGCAAAGTGCATGTGAACAGAGGATTCCGCGTGCAGTTCAACAGTGCCATCGGCCCCTATAAAGGCGGACTTCGTTTCCATCCTTCCGTGAATCTCGGCATCATCAAGTTCCTTGGTTTCGAGCAGATTTTCAAAAACTCCCTGACCGGCCTTCCCATCGGCGGCGGCAAGGGCGGCAGCGACTTCGATCCCAAAGGGAAATCCGATGGAGAAATCATGCGTTTCTGCCAAAGCTTCATGTTCGAACTGTCCAGACACATCGGCGAAAATACGGACGTGCCTGCCGGTGACATCGGCGTAGGCGGACGGGAAATCGGCTACATGTTCGGGATGTACAAGAAGATGCGGAACGAGTTCACGGGCGTACTTACAGGCAAGGGCCTCACCTATGGCGGCAGCTTGGCCCGTACGGAAGCTACCGGCTTCGGACTTTGCTACTTCATGGATGAGGCGATGAAGGACATCAAAGGCAAATCCTTCGACGGTTCCACCGTTGTCGTTTCCGGTTCCGGAAACGTCGCCATCTATGCCACCAAAAAGGCATCCGAACTGGGCGGCAAGGTTGTGGCCCTGAGCGACTCCAACGGATACATCCATGATCCGGAAGGCATCAAGCTGGAGACCGTGCAGCAAATCAAGGAAGTGGAAAGGAAACGGATCAGCGAGTATGTGAAGTATCACCCCAACGCCACCTACACGGAAGGCTGCAGGGACATCTGGTCCATCCCCTGCGACATCGCCCTTCCTTGCGCAACACAGAACGAATTGGACGGCAATGCTGCCGAACTGCTGGTCAAGAACGGCTGCTTCGCTGTGGGAGAGGGCGCCAACATGCCTTCCACTCCTGAGGCGGTGGATGTGTTCCTGAAGAACAAGATCGTCTACGGACCCGGAAAAGCCGCGAACGCAGGTGGGGTTGCCACATCGGCTCTGGAAATGAGCCAGAATTCCATGCGGTACTCCTGGACGTTCGAAGAGGTGGATGCGAAGCTGCAGCAGATCATGGTGGACATCTACAGGAACGCCAGCGAAGCCTCCAAAGAATTCGGGGACGAGAACAACCTGGTGCTTGGAGCCAACATCGCCGGTTTCATGAAAGTTGCAAGGGCAATGCTTGCACAAGGCGTGACCTACTGATTTCGAAGCAAGACAAAAGGGAAGCCTCCCGGACTGCCATGTGCAGACGGGAGGCTTCCCTTTTGTCTTCAATCCGTGTAGACCGGCCGCTGCTTTGGAGCGGACTCCCTTTTTTCCCCGGCAAGAGCCATGTCTGAAATGGTGTTCACCGGACAGATGGTGCACCATGTGCGTGGCTTGTAGAAATATCCCAAAACAAGGCCGATGACCGTTGTGGTCATGAACATGGAATAGATCCGGAAGGAACCATGCACCACCCAGCCCGGCATCTGGGACAGTGCGAGCAGGTCAGGCATCTGCCATGGCAGCTGGAAAGCCAGGAGAAACCGCAGCTTCTCCATGGGAGCCGCACCAGACAAAGCAACCATGACGGTGGATAGGGCGGCGACCGTCATGTTGACGATGAAATAAGCAAGCACGAAGCGCTTCGTGGCCGCCTTGCGCAGGAGGGCCGGTATGGGCCTATGCACCTTGCCCGCCTTTCCGGCCAGTGTGAGCAGCTTGGAGCGGGGGCAGTAGTGTTTGCACCATGTCTTTTGCTTGTCCTTCGCCAAGAGGACGAAAGGCAAGGTGAAGCAGACCAGTCCAAGCCATGCGAAAGCGATGTTGAAGAATCCCAATGCAAAAAACAGGATCGTTACGATGTAAAGACGGTCTTTGGTTGTTTTATTCATGTCTTGCTCCTTCCACTTCTTGAAGAAATCCCAGAAATTTCTGGGTGGTCGCTATCAGTTCCTGGAATGTCTGGGCCGGATTGACCCCCGCCTCCACCTCCCCCAAGCGCTTCTCATAGTATCGTTCCAAAATCAATCCTCCGACCTTGTTGGTGGCCGCCCTGACCGCAGACACCTGCGTCAGGATTTGGTCGCAGGTGCTTTCTTCCTCCACCATGCGTATGATGCCTTTGACCTGTCCTTCAATTCTGCGGAGTCTTTTCAGAATCGCATCGTTTTCGTTTTCCACGTATTTCCCCTCCGTTTTATACCCCCATGGGGTATGTATTTCGTATATCATGATATCAAAAAACGGATGGCTTGTCCATTGTGCCAAAGCATGAAAAAACACACCAAAAACAGTATTTTTGGTGTGTTTTCAACAAAAAAGCCTATGTAGGGGTCAATCCAGGTAACAGACCGCCCTTTGGTTACGCATGTCGGACACGAGCTTCAACGGCTTGTCCATCCGCACGACCTGCAGGACATCCCCCAGGGAACTGTCCTCCACATATTCGGAAAGACGGTTTGCCCCTTCGTCCAGCCACTCCTGGCGAAGGACTTGCCTGCTCCTGTTGTGGAAGCTGGCGTAGAAGATGTTGCTCTCGATCAGGTCCTGGAAAAAATGGCTTCCGAAGGAAAGTTCCGGAGTCATGCCCCCCTCCGGATAGGCGACTTCGCAGATGCTGTTGAACTTGCTGATTTCGGCGAACCGCACGGGCACCCCCAGGGATGCCATGGTTGTTCCGCATCTTCCCGGAACGATCAGCATGGCACCGGTTCCGGGCGCCATACCCGCATTTACCTTTCCTATGGTGCGGGCTACCTCATGGCGTTGCCGCTCCCCCAAAGCCACATAGGCTTCCGGTCGCACGAACACCAACATGTCCACCAGACGGGTCTCGTAGCTTCCGACAAACCCTCCATCCATTTCAAAAAAGGTCTTCTCCGGGCGCAGGACGTCCGGCAGTTGGGCTACTCCGGCCATATCCGCCGTCTGCAGGGGCCGGCATTGGACCAGGTCCACCTCCAGCCCGTGCTTTCCCATGTTCACCGTGAACTCCACATCCACAGGGGATCCGTAGGTGTTTTCCAGCAGCTGCAGGTCTGCGGCCATTTCTTTGACGAATCCCGTACGCTTCAGGAGCCCCGCAAAATCCACGTTCCGGATTTCCTTGGGCGCAAGCCCCAATTCCCGGGCCTTCGCCTCCATTCCGTATTGCCGGCCGGCCAGCAGGTCCCGTTCTTCCGGATGCATGGAAGCCATGCCTTCCTCCACGGGAATCGTCAAAAGCTCGTTTTCCTCCAGGTCCAGCACATCCATCCAGCTTTGGGTCTGCACCTGCCCATAGGCCACTCCCGGCAAAACATCCGGCAAGTCCAGGGACAGGATCCGGGTATGGTCCGTTTCCGTCCTGTCCACAGCACGGGTCCCCAGGCCCATGACCAGCCGGACCATGCCCCCTTCCGGACGCATCTCTTTGTGCCAAACGTAGGAACTGTAGGAGAGAGCCACCCCGGCCGCCAGCGGGAAGAGGTAGTTCCCATGGAGGGAGCCGGAGACACATTGCACCAGCACCGACATCTCCTCCGCGAGATGGTCCAATCCCCTCTGCTTCCTGTAGGTGAGGGCTTGGTGGCTGACCGTGCTGGCATAGACCGTCTTCACCGCCTGGGTGAAGGCCTCCATCCGTTCCTCGCTGGTTCCCTGGTTCGTACAGAACACGCTCTCGTATTTTCCGGCGAAGGCGTTGCCGTAGCTGTCCTCCAGCAGGCTGCTGGACCGCACGATGATCGGCATCGTCCCAAGGGCATCCAACGCCTGGGCGAATTCGTCCAAGATCACCCGGGGAAATTCCCCCTCCTGGATTTTCTCCTGAAGGGTCGTGGCCAATGCGAAATAGCCTTCCTCCGAGCGCTGTTCCATATGCATCAGCCAAAGCCGGTTGTGGATCAGGAAGGTCTGCCACACGTCGGAGCCGATATACAGGGAATCGTTCTGGATGTCCAGGGCCCCCACGTTTTCCTGACGGTTCGCCTTGACGATTTTCCTGGCCAGCAGCATTCCCACGGATTTCCCACCGATGTATCCCGTTCCTATCATCCGGTTCCGGATGCCCAGCAGGTCCTCCAGCGTCAAATGCTCCATTGCCAGGGACAGGATCCGGTGGTCGCTGCCCAATAGGACCTGGGCGAGCTTTTCCACAAAGGCGCTCTCCCCGTAGGGATCATTGTCCAGCGCACGCTCCGCATCCATGAAAAGCCGGTCCCAATAGTCCATCTTATGGGAGATGGGGTCCGGCAGACGCAAGAGATGGGAGAGTCCGTTGGACTGGGCCACCAAGGTCCCCTCCACCCAGATATGGGGCTGGAACATGGTCTTGGAATGGCGCCTCCATACCTTCTTCGGCTGTACGACCTGCCCCTCCGCCACCCGGCTCACGTCGATGAAGACCTGGGTGGTCTCGGTGATCCTGGACACCGTATTCCAGTCATGTTCCTTGCGCAACAGGCAGAAATAGGCAACCGTGTCCAGCTTGAAGAGATAGGGGCAGACTACAGAAAAAAAGTTGCCTACCATCAAGTCCGTGGCCCAGGTCTGCTGCAATGCGGAAAGGGCGTCGAAGACATAAAACACCCCGACGCCCGCATCCCTGATGACCTTGTAGATTTCAAAGGAGAAGTGCTGGAATCCCAAGGAAGGGTCCAGCACATGGAGGTCCACCACCGGATTCTCCTCCAGGACCGGCACATGTGCGGCAAACCGGAAATACACCACTTTGCGCCCGTCCCGGATGGCTTGGTCCACAAAGGCCCTGGCATATTCCAGGTAATCCTCCAGGTTGTCCATCTTCCAAACCACATTGTCCCCCAGCCAAAGATGGTGGATGACCTCATCCAGCGGGGGAACCCCCGAACCCACTTCCTTGTGTCCCATACGTCCTCCTTCCCTTACCGCCTTTTGTCCAGTTCCTTGTAGATGTCCTCCAGGGAAGCTTCCTTCTCCACCATGAGCACCATCAGGTGGTAGAAGAGGTCTGCAATCTCGTAGACCATCTCCTCCTTGCCGGGATTCTTTGCACCGATGATGATTTCTGCGGTCTCCTCTCCGACCTTTTTCAGGATCTTGTCGATTCCCTTGTCAAAAAGATAGTTTGTGTAGGACCCTTCCTTAGGGTTTATTTTCCTGTCCACAATCACATTGTAGACATCCTTCAGCACATCCGCCGAATCCCCCCCCTTGAACTCCACAAGCTCCCCTGTCTCCATGTCGATGGCCCGGTGGAAGCAGGACTGCTCCCCGGTATGGCAGGCCGGTCCCTTTTGGATCACCTTAAGCACCAGCGTGTCGTTGTCGCAATCCACCAAAACCTGCTTCACTTCCTGGAAATGCCCGGACGTCTCTCCTTTGAGCCACAAGCTCTCCCGGCTGCGGCTGTAGTAGGTTGCCTGTTTTGTCTCCAAGGTACGCTTGAAGGCCTCCTCGTTCATGAAGGCCACCATCAGCACCTGGTTGGTGTAATAATCTTGGGCGACTACGGGAATCAACCCCTGGGCGTCTGTCTTCAAAACGGAAAAATCCATTGTTCAGTCCTCCTGATCTTCTGTTGGTGGGTCGTCAGCGGGAAAGCCTGACGGGAATCCCCTGTTTGTCCAGATAGTGTTTCAAGTCCGTGATGTCGATTTCCTTGAAGTGGAACAGGGAGGCTGCCAGCGCAGCGTCCGCCTTGCCCTCCGTCAGCGCCTGGGCGAAATGTTCCATGTTGCCGGCCCCTCCGGATGCGATGACCGGAATCTGGAGGCTTTCGCTGACCTGTCTGGTCAACTCCAGGTCGTAGCCGGCTTTCGTACCGTCACAGTCCATGCTGGTCAGCAGGATCTCTCCCGCCCCCAGCCTTTCCGCCTCCTTGGCCCATTCAACCGCGTCCAACCCCATGTTGATCCGTCCGCCGTTCTTGTACACGTCCCAACCCTTGCGCTCCGGATTGTATTTTGCGTCGATGGCCAGCACCACGCATTGGCTCCCGAATTTCTCCGCGGCCTCGCGGATCAGTTCGGGTCGGTCGATGGCCGCGGAATTGACCGCCACCTTGTCCGCCCCTGCCAGAAGGATCTTCCGGAAGTCCTCCACACTCCGGATTCCTCCACCTACTGTCAGAGGGATGAAAATTTCAGCCGCCGTCTTCCGGACCACCTCCTCGATGGTGTCCCTTCCTTCATGGGAGGCGGTGATGTCCAAAAAAACGATTTCATCCGCCAGGCTGGCGTTGTAGGCCTTGGCCACCTCCACCGGGTCTCCGGCATCGATGATATCCACAAACTGGACCCCTTTGACCACACGGCCTTTATCCACGTCCAGACAAGGAATTATGCGTTTTGAGAGCATCCTGCCTCCTCCTTATCTACCATATTTTTTTACGGCCTCCTCCAGCGAGATGGCCCCGGTATAGAGCGCCTTGCCGACGATCACACCTTCCGCCTCGGTCATGGCCACCTTCTCCAGGTCTTCCATGGAGGATACGCCGCCGGAAGCGACGATGTCCATGCCTGTCTCCCTGATGAGGTGTACGGTCTGCTCCAGGTTGGGGCCGGTCATGGTTCCGTCTTTTGCGATGTCCGTATAGACGATGGTCTTCACCCCGAAGCTCTTCATGATCTTGCAGACATCCAGTGCGGTCAGGCTGCTGACTTCCTCCCAGCCGCTGATGGCCACCATGCCGTCTTTGGCGTCGATGCCGACCACTATCTTATCCTCCCCGAACAATGCCACCGCATGCTTCACCATCTCCGGTTCCCGGATGGCCATCGTACCGATGATGACCCTGTCCACCCCCACATCCAGGCGGTCCTGGATATCCTGGATGTTCCGGACCCCCCCTCCGGTCTGCACCGGGACATTCACTTCCTTGACGATCCGCGCAATCACATCCCTGTTGCTCCAGACCCCTTCCAATGCCCCGTCCAGATCGACAACGTGGATGTATCTGGCACCAGCAGCGGCCCATTGCTTTGCCACCGCCACCGGATCTTCATTGTACACGGTTGTCTTGTCGAACTGCCCTTGGAACAGGCGCACACACTTTCCATCCTTGATATCGATTGCTGGGTACAGTCTCATTCGTCTCCTCCGTTTTCCTATGCTGGATGTTTCCCGTTTGTCCAACTTTCCTGTCATGTCCTGTCAATGAAATTCTTGAGGATCTGCAGTCCCGTATCACCGCTTTTCTCCGGATGGAACTGCAGCGCATATGTGTTCCCGCTTTGGGCTGCTATTTGGATCTCCTTCCCATAGAAGGTGGTGGCCGATACCACATCGGCCTCCGTTTCCAGATGGTAGGAATGCACGAAGTATACATAGCTTTCCGGTGTCAAGCCATGGAACATGGGTTCCTCCTTCTTTATGATCAGGGAATTCCATCCCATATGGGGCACCTTCAGGGGAACCTCCATCTTCACGATCCTTCCCGGCAACAGGCCCAACCCTTCATGCTCCCCGAATTCCGTGGAGGAGTCGAAGAGGAGTTGCATGCCCAGACAGATGCCCAACAGGGGCTTGCCCTGTTGGTGGAAGCGGTGCAGCATCGCATCGATTCCCATTTTCCTGATCCTGGCGACAGCATCCTTGAATGCGCCCACTCCCGGCAGGATCAGCTTGTCGCAGACCTCCAGCTCCTCCACCTTGGAAGAAATCAGATGGTCCGCACCGATGTAGTCCAAAGCGTTGGAAACGCTTTTCAAATTCCCCATGCCATAGTCAATGATACCGATTTTCATCTCTTCTCCCGCTTTCTATTCCAACATGCCCTTGGTGGAAGGGGAACCTGCCACTCTGGGGTCCAACCGGACCGCCTGGTCCAAAGCCCGCGCGAACGCCTTGAAAATACCCTCGGCGATATGATGGTTGTTTGCGCCTTCAAGCACCTTGATGTGTAGATTCATGCCTGCGGCCACCGCCACCGCCCTGAAAAACTCCAGAAACATTTCCGTGTCCATGTCCCCCAGGCGTGCCGTGGTGAAAGTTGCGTCAAAATTAAGATACGGCCTGCCGGAAAGGTCGATGGCGCAGAGGACCAGCGCCTCATCCATTGGGATGATGCTGGAACCGTAACGGACGATGCCGGCTTTGGGCCCCAGTGCCTTCGCCAGGCATTTCCCGAACACGATGCCGATATCCTCCACCGTATGGTGGGTGTCGATCTCCAGATCACCGTCGCACTCCAGGCGGATGTCCATGAAACCATGCTTGCTCACATGGGTGAACATGTGGTCCAGGAAGCCGATTCCCGTATCCACCTGGCAGCCGGCCGCACCGGCGGGATCCAGGTCCAGGAAGAGTCTTATTTTCGTCTCATTGGTGTTGCGTTCCATCTCACAGCTTCTTCTGTCAGCCATTCCACCGCTCCTTCAATACTGCCGTCAGCAGGTTGTTCTCCTCCACGGTGCCGATGGTGACCCGAACACAATTTCCAAGCCTTCCCTGGGTGCCGTAGCCACGGACCAAGATTCCTTTGGCTGCCAGCGCCTCCACCAATCCGGGGTCCGCCATCCGGAAGAGGAGAAAGTTCGCCTGGGAGGGATATATCTTCTGCACCTGGGGAAAACCAGACAAGACCTCCGCCAAACGCTCCCTTTCCTTCGCCAGAAGCGCCATCTGCCGCTCGTAGAAGTCCCTGTTCCGCAGAACGGCGATGGCCGCAGCCTGGGAGAATGCCGACAGGTTGTAGGGAGGCTTGGAAAGGTTGATGTAGGAAATCAATTCCCTGGAAGCAAGTCCATAGCCGCAACGCAATCCCGCCAGACCGTACGCTTTGGAAAATGTCCTCAGCACAATCATGTTGGGGTGCCTGCCCAAGCGGGAGGCCATGCTTTCTCCCGCGAATTCCACATAGGCCTCATCCACGACCACAGGCATGGAAACCCTGCCAAGGAACCGGCTGATGTCATCCGGTGGAATCACGTTGCCCGTGGGGTTGTTGGGGGTGCAAAGGAACACCAACTTGGGCTTCTCCTCCTCGCAGAGGCTTGAAAGCTTTTCCAGGTCATAGCTGAAATCCTCTTCCAGGCCGTAGGGTATGCCCTTCCCAT
This sequence comes from Anaerotalea alkaliphila, assembly GCF_010179735.1. Taxonomy (GTDB): domain Bacteria; phylum Bacillota; class Clostridia; order Lachnospirales; family Vallitaleaceae; genus Anaerotalea; species Anaerotalea alkaliphila. Next base: position 3,931 of record NZ_JAAEEH010000052.1, on the reverse strand, counting down.
GGTTCAGCAACGTTCCGATCCCATACAGGGAAAAGGACGGGTCCGGAAAAAGGACCTTGTCTCCCGGTTCCAGGAAAACCCGAAGGATGGCGTCGATCAGCTGGTCCGACCCCACCCCGCAGATCACTTCCTCCATGTCCACATCATACCATTCCGCAATCTCCCTGCGCAAGTCCGAACAGTCCGTATCCGGATAGCGGGTAAGATGGTCCTTGTCCTCCATCCACCGCTGCAGGAATCCGACCACTTCCGGGGGATGGGGAAAAGGGTTTTCATTGGCATCCACCTTGACCTCGTAGGGTTTCTCCGGTGCATGATAGGGGGAAAAGCCCCGCAATTCCTTCCGCAGATAATTCTCCATCATGCTTTCGTCCCCCCTGTGACCCCATCGCCTGCAAAGCGGATCCGCACGGCCTGGGCATGGGCGGTCAGCTCCTCCCCTTCGGCAAGGCGGATGATGTCTTCCTCCAGCTCCTTTAGCGCCGCTTCGTTGAAATGGATGATGGATGTCTTCTTGATGAAGTCGTCCACGGAAAGCGGCGAAAAGAAACGGGAAGTGGCGTTGGTCGGAAGTACATGGTTGGGGCCGGCCATATAGTCCCCCAGAGGTTCCGGGCTGAAATTCCCCAGGAAGATCGCCCCTGCGTTCCTGACCTTGTTCATGACCTCGAAAGGGTCCCTGGTGCAGATCTCCAAGTGCTCCGGAGCGATTTCGTTGGTGATGGCTATGGCCTCCTCCAGGGTTCCAACTACCACGATGGCTCCGTAGTTCTCCAGGGAGGCCTCGATGATGGCACTTCTGGACAGCCTGGATGTCTGTCCCTTCAGCTCCCGCTCCACCTGGTCGGCCAATTCCCTGCTGGTCGTTACCAGCACGGCGGACGCCAGTTCGTCGTGTTCCGCCTGGGAAAGCATATCCGCGGCCACGAAGGCGGGATTGGCGGTCTCATCGGCGATGACCAGGATTTCGCTTGGCCCTGCAATGGAATCGATGTTCACAAAACCGTAGACGGCCTTTTTCGCCAATGCCACGTAGATGTTCCCCGGCCCCACGATCTTGTCCACTTTGGGAATGGTACCGGTGCCGAAGGCCATGGCCGCAATGGCTTGTGCCCCTCCCACCTTGTAGATTTCCTCCACTCCGCTAATCCGGGCGGCCACCAGTGTTAGAGGATTCACCTTTCCAGCGGCGTCCGGCGGGGTGGTCATCAGAATGTGCTCCACTCCCGCAACTTTGGCCGGCAGGACGTTCATCAGCACGGAGGAGGGGTAGACCGCCTTTCCTCCTGGAACATACACGCCTGCCCGTTCGATGGGAAGGACCTTCTGTCCCAACATGGTGCCGTGGGCGTCCGTATCGAACCAACTGTAGCGCCTCTGTTTCTGGTGATGGGCCTCGATCCGGGCGGCGGCCTTTTCCAAGGACCGCACATAGGCCTTGTCGACCTTCCCGAAAGCCTCTTCCATTTCCGACTCGGTCACCCGCAGGGTCTGTAGGGAAATCGCAGCCTTGTCGAACATGGCCGTATAGCGGAACACCGCCTCGTCCCCGTTCTTGCGCACATCTTCCACAATGGAGGAGACCTGCTCCTCATACTGGCCGTAGCTTGCGGGGTTCCTTGCTTCCAGCATCTTCTTTATGTCGATGGGAGACCCTTGCCCAAAATCGAATCTCTTCATAAGTTTTCCTTCATCCCTTCAATGATCCTGTGGATCCGTTCCTGTTCCATTTTCAAGCTGACCCTGTTCACCACCACACGTGCGGAGATGGGACAGATCTGTTCCAATACCACCAGACCGTTTTCCCGCAGGGTGGATCCGGTCTCCACGATGTCCACGATGACTTCCGACAAGCCCACCAGGGGAGCCAGTTCGATGGATCCGTTGAGTTTGATGATTTCCACCTTTTGGTTCTTCTTGTTGTAGAAATGGTCTTTGGCGATGTTCGGGTATTTCGTGGCGACCCGGATTGCGTTGTTGTGGGTCAGGAGAGCCCCCATCTCCGGCGGCCCGGCGACCACCATGCTGCATTTTCCGAAGCCCAGGTCCAGGACTTCGTAGAGGTTCTTCCGTTCCTCCAGAATGGTGTCTTTTCCGACCACGCCGATGTCCGCCGCCCCATATTCCACATAGGTGGGAACGTCAGTGGCTTTCGCCAGGAAAAACTTGATTTTCAGCTCCTCGTTCACAAAAATCAACTTTCTGGAGTCTGTATGCATCTCGTCACATGTGATGCCGGAAGCTTCCAACAAAGCCAGCGCCTTTTTGGCCAGCCTTCCTTTGGTCAGGGCAATCGTCAGATATCTCATCTCTTCACCTGTTCTTTCCATTTTCGCCATGTCCTCCCCTACAGCTGCAGCTGCCCGAGCAGGGCGTCCACATCCACGACATCTTTTTTGCCAGTTCCGATGTTGGTCAGATGGACCTCTTTCTGGCTTACGAACTGCATGATGCCGCCGATGTTGTTCTTCCTGCCATAGGCCAGGTTGGTATCGAAGTCGGCTCCCAGGAGACCGGTCTCGATGCTCATCCCGTCCATGCGGAGGGTCTGGGCGACTTTCACCGCCGTGGCCCTTGTCTCCGGTGCGTAGAGCAGAAGCGTGTCCACTTGGGGGATGGGGATTTGGATCTTCTGGCGCTCCAGCGCGTTCAGCAGCTCGTCGATCAGGATGGCGAACCCGATGGCCGGCGCGTCCATGCCGAAGGAGGCGAGGAGGCTGTCGTACCTTCCTCCATCCACGATGGAGACACCCGTTCCGAAAGTGAATCCGCGGAAGATGATTCCAGTATAGTATTCCGTCTGGCTGACCATGCCAAGGTCAAAGGAGATGTAGCGGTCCACCTCATAGGATTTCAGGATTTCATAGACTTGTTCCAACCTGTCCAGGGCGGCAAGGGATTTCGGGTTCTTGGTTGACTTCCTTGCCTGTTCCAGGACCTCCACCTGCCCGAAGAATTTGGGCAGCTGCAGCAGGGTCTCCTTCAGCTCCTCCCCGATGGACAGGGATTCCAGCAGCTCTTCCAGGGCGATGTAGTTCTTTTCGTCCACCAGACGCAGAAGTTCGCCCAGATACTCTTCGCCGATGCCCGCTTCCTCCACAAGGCCGCGGAAAAAGCCCGCATGACCCAAGTCGATCTGGAACTCGGTAAGGCCAGTGGCCAGAAAACCGTTGACGGCCATGGCTACGGTCTCCGCATCCGCATCCGGCAGGTCTTCTCCAATCAGCTCCACCCCGGCTTGGGTGAACTCCTTCAGCTTCAGCTGGTAGGACTCGTTGTTCCTGTAGGTGTTTCCGAGGTATGCGAACCGTTTTGGCGTATGCTCCATCCCGTAGTATACCGAAGCGAAGCGGGCGATGGAAGGGGTGATGTCAGGGCGCAGGCAAAGGATGCTTCCGTCCCTGTCGAAGAAACGGTACATCATCCTGGCATCCGTTGTCTTCTGGTCCCTTGCGTAGACGTCGAAATATTCGAAGGACGGAGTCTGCACCTGTTTGAACCCATGCCTGTGGAAGACGCTTAGGATCCTGTTCTCTATTTCCACTTTCGTTGCGGTTTCATTGCAATGGATGTCGCGGACACCTTCCGGCGTATGCAGCAATCGATCGTTCATGTTGGCCTCCTTGTCATGGCAAAGGGCAGTCCGGTCTGGACTGCCCTTCTACTTTGCGCATATTTCAATCCTGCAGGGCACACAATCGCTTTGTTGTTGTAAAGCGGTAGATTGGTAATATGCTAAACAGTCAATCACATTATATTGTATTTGCGTGTCCTTGTCAATGGAAACCATCCATTCATTTTTGTTCCTCTGATTCACATATGATAATGTCCTATTGTAACGCAAATGATTATGTCCCACTTCCGGTCATGGTGTACAATGAACCTCATGCGACAAAATACAATACATCGAGGTGGCCGCTATCAGAAAGGT
>NZ_JAAEEH010000051.1 GCF_010179735.1 Anaerotalea alkaliphila | reverse complement strand
CGGGTTTCGATTCCATCCACGACGAGAACGTCGCGGCGCCGCTCTCCCGGTTCCTGGGAGACCTGGACGCACAGGACGCCCTGCCCAAGACCATCCTGTATGTCCTGAACCCCAAGGACAACTACGTCATCGGCACCATGCTGGGGAACTTCCAGGGCGGGGGCATCCCGGGGAAGATCCAGTTCGGCTCCGGATGGTGGTTCTGCGACCAGAAGGAAGGGATGCGGGACCAGATGAAGGCCCTGGCGAGCCTGGGCCTGATCGGCCGCTTCGTCGGCATGTTGACGGACTCCAGAAGCTTCCTGTCCTACACCCGGCACGAATACTTCCGCAGGATCCTGTGCAACCTCATCGGGGAATGGGTGGAGAACGGCGAGTACCCGGGGGACATGGAGTTCCTGGGGAGCGTGGTCCAGGACATCTGCTACAACAACGCCGTGGGATATTTCGGGATCGGGATGGAGTAAGGGTTTTGATGTGAAGGAGTCAACCACCATGAATATTCTTAACGACATCAGTTCTGAGTTGCAACAGGGTTGTTCCCCCAAAGTGAGGTCTTGCGTGCAGCAGGCTCTAGATGAAGGAGTCCTGGCGAGTGAAATACTTGAAAAGGGATTGCTGGATGGCATGAGCATCGTCGGCAGGAAGTTCAAGAACAATGAAGTGTTCGTGCCTGAAGTGCTGATTGCGGCGCGTGCCATGGCCATGGGAACTGAACTGCTCCGCCCCCAGCTCGGTGCTGATGGCGCTGAGAAAAAGGGCACCGTTATTATTGGAACGGTTAAGGGAGACGTGCATGACATTGGCAAGAACATTGTTCGCATGATGATGGAGGGAAAGGGACTTGAGGTTGTCGACTTGGGTGTTGACGTTTCTGCGGAGAAGTTCATCGAGAAGGCCAGGGAGCATGAGGCGCAGATGATTGCTTGTTCAGCGCTGCTGACCACAACAATGCGTGAAATGCGTAGCGTAGTAAAGGCTGTTGAGGCCTCAGAGATGAAGGGGAAGGTCAAAATAATGGTAGGTGGCGCTCCGATTACACGGTCGTTTTGTGAACAAATCGGCGCGCATTGCTTTGCACAAGATGCGGCTTCTGCTGCGGATGCTGCGTTTGAAATGTGCGCAATAAATGCGCAGGAGGGGACAGACCCCAAGTGCGCAGTAATGGGTCTTGTCCCCTGCCGGGATCATTGCTATAATGAACACAGGAAGATTTATCCGGTGAAAACCCATACAAGCATAGGCATCCCTTCCGGTTGCCTGTGCTTTTTGTCTTTCACTGTCTTGTCCCTGCGCCCTTGAGGTCATGCGCACTTGGGGTCTGTCCCCAAGTGCGCACGCGACTCCCCAGACTGGTACGGAAGAACCGTCCCCGCGTACCACCCGACCCAGGAAAGGCGGCATCCCCATGTCCAACCATTTGATCCATGCAAGCTCCCCCTACCTCCTCCAGCATGCCGAGAACCCCGTGGACTGGCATCCCTGGGGGGAGGAGGCCTTCGCCAGGGCCAAAGCCGAGGACAAGCCTGTGTTCCTGTCCATCGGCTATTCCACCTGCCACTGGTGCCATGTGATGATGCACGAATCCTTCGAGGACCCCCAGGTGGCGGAGGTCCTGAACCGGCATTTCATCTCCATCAAGGTGGACCGGGAGGAGCGCCCGGACATCGACAGCATCTACATGAAGGCCGCCCAGGTGATGACCGGCAGCGGCGGATGGCCCCTGTCCGTGTTCATGACGCCGGATCAGGCCCCGTTCTACGTGGGCACCTATTTCCCCAAGGAGCCCATGGGGCGGTTCCCGGGATTCGTGGACCTGGTCCAGGGCATCGGCGGCCTCTGGAAGTCGGACAGGGACCGGCTGGAGGCCGCCGCCTGGGAACTGGCGGGAGCCCTCCGCTCCATGGCCCCCCGCAGAAGGAAGCCTTCAGGCATCGACCTGGAAGCCAAAGCGCTTGGGGAGCACCGGAAGCACTTCGACTTCACCCATGGCGGCTTCCATGACCAGCCCAAATTCCCCATGGTGGCCAACCTGCGGTATCTGCTGGGGGTCTACGGCATGACCGGAAACCGGGAGGCGCTGGAGATGGTGGAGAAGGCCTTGGACGGCATGGCCGTCGGAGGCATCCGGGACCATGTGGGGGGAGGGTTCGCCCGCTACGCCACGGACCGGCGCTGGCTGGTCCCCCATTTCGAGAAGATGCTGTATGACCAGGCCCTGCTGGCCCTGGTGTATGCGGAGGCCTACGGGGCCACCCGCAAGCCCCTCTACCGGCAGGTGGCGGAAGAGACCCTATCTTATGTGCTCCGGGACCTGCGGGGACCGGAAGGCGGGTTCTGCACCGGGGAGGATGCGGATTCCGAAGGGCGGGAAGGGGCCTTCTACCTGTGGACCAGGAAGGAATTGGAGGAGCTGGTCCCGGAAGGGGAGCGGGAAGACTTCTTCGCCGTCTACGGGGTGACCCCCGAAGGGAATTTCGAGGGCGGGAACATCCTGAACCTGCTTTCCCCGGAGGGAAGGGACTGCATGGAAAGGGAGCCGGACCGGTACAAAAGCGTCCTGGAGGTGCTGCGCCGGGTCCGGGAGGCCAGGCCCCGGCCGTTCAGGGACGACAAGGTGCTGCTGGGCGCAAACGCCCTGCTGGTCTGCGCCCTGGCCACGGCCGGCTGGATCCTGGAACGGGAGGACTGGTTGGAGGAAGCCCTGGCCCTGGACCGCTTCCTGGAAGAAAACCTGAAGGGTCCGGAGGGCAGATGGATGGGGACCTACCGGAAGAAAACGGCAGCCGTGAAGGCCTTCCTGGACGACCACGCCTACCTGCTCTGGGCCAAGACCCTGCTCCTGGAGGCCACCGGGGAGGAGCGGTTCCTGGAGGAGGGATGGGCTCTGGCGTCGAAGATTGTGGAGCTTTTCGGTCCGGAGGGAGGAGGGGTGTTCTCCCTCATCGGAAGGGACCAGGAAAGGCTGCTGGACAATCCCAGGGAGCTTTATGACGGGGCACTTCCTTCCGGAAACGGCCTGCTCTCCCAGTTGCTGGCCCGACCGGCCTGGGGATGGGAGGAAATGGCCAAAAGCCTGGCCGCCCATGTGGAAGGGGAGCTGGAGCAGGCCCCCATGGGATTCCCCGGTGCCCTCCTAGGGAGAATGGCTTCGAGGGGAGGCGGCTGTGAAATCCTCTGTCTGGGAGACCCCCGGTCGCCGGAACTCCAGGCCATGGCCCGGGAGGCCAAGTGCCGCCGTCCGGTGCTGGGCACCTTGGAATACCGGAAAGGGGAAGGGGAACCGGAGCTGCAGGTCTGCGAGGGGATGGCCTGCCACGGCCCTTTCCGTTCCCTGGAGGAATTGACGGAACATTTCGACAAGAAAGGAAAATGACCTGCAAGCCGCTTGTTTCCGACGCCAGACTATGATAGAATAATTATCAGATGATAATGGAATGGAGGCGGAAGGGATGGTAAGAAAAGTGGCAATCGGGCTATTGGTCCTGGTCCTGGCGTCGGGCGGTTCCCTCTGGGCCGTCGCCCACAGGAACAGGCCGGTGGAAGCGGAAGGGTACCGGGTGGGGACTGCCACCTACAAGGAGGTGGTTTCGGGAATCGGCACGGTGGAATACGGCGCCCAGATGGAGGTAAAGACCGAAGTGGGCGGAAAGCTGACGCAAATCCTGGGAGAGCCTGGGGGACGGGTGGCTTCCGGGCAGACGGTGGCCCGTCTGGACGAGCGGGAGGCCCGGCTCCAGTTGGAGCAGCAGGTCGGGAACAGGGACCTGGCCCGTGCCCGGGTCGCGGATTACCAAAGGAACTACAGCCAGAACGTCCGGTCTGTGGAAGACCAGCGGGCCCTCCAGGAGAAGGAAACGGCCGCCCTCCGGCTGGAGCGGGAACAGCTCCAGGCCAGGATCGGGGAAACGGCTGGCCTGGTGGAGGAGGGGATCCTGCCGGCCCAGGACCTGACCAGGCTGCAGGAGGCGGACGCCCTGCTGGAGGCCAGGCTGGAGACGGCCGACACCAGGCTGGCCGCCCTCCGGCCCCCCGTCTCCACCCTCCAGGAGGCCCAGGCGGCGGTAGAGGCGGCAGCCGACGGAATCCGCCGGCTGGAGCTGGAACTGGCCAAATACCAGGTGAAGGCCCCCTTGGACGGCATCGTGCTGGAACGCAGGGTGGAACCGGGAGCTGTGGTGCAGCCGGGAGAGGTCCTGCTGGTGGTTGCGGCGGACGGCAGGAAATACGCGGTCCTGGACCTGGACGAGAAGCTCCTGGGGAAGGTGGCCTTAGGCCAGGAAGCCGCCCTTTTTCTGGAGGTGGACCCCTCCCGGGAGGTCAAGGGCAGGGTTTCGGGCATCGGCCCGGCCGTGGACCGGAATACCGGAACGGTGGAAGTGAAGGTGGAAATCCTGGAACAGCGGGAGCGGTTCCTGCAGAACATGTCCGTGCGGGTGGAGTTCGTGGCGGAATCCTTCGAGGGGGCGGTGGTGCTCCCCGGCAGGTACCTGTTGGAAGGGGAGCCACCGGCGGTCTACGTCCTCTCGGAGGAAGGGACGGCGGCGCGCAGGGAAATCAAGGTCCATACAAGGAACGCCCCGACCCTGATGGTCCTGGAGGGCCTGGAAGCCGGTGCGGTGGTCCTGGCCCCGGAAGGTGTGAAGGAAGGGACGAAGGTATCCGCGACGTTCCGGGAGAAAGGGGAGGGGACCGATGGGCTTTGAATGGAAGGTGGCCCTGCGTTTCCTGAAGGAGGGGCGTGGGCAGACCCTGTTCATCCTTCTGGGGATTGCCGTAGGGGTATCCGTGCAGGTCTTCCTGAACACCCTGATCACAGGGTTGCAGGACAATCTGATCGACCAGACCGTAGGAACCAGCCCCCACGTCTGGGTCTCCGGAAGAAACGGTTTCCAGGAGACCCCATTGGAGGCGTCCAACGTCATTCGGGGGAACTTCCTGGAAAAGGACACGGACCTGGGAGGATGGGAAGTCGTGGAGCAGGTCCTGGAGGAGCGGAAGGACCTGACGGCGGTGTCGCCGGTGGCGGAAGGCAGCGGCAACCTGGTGAAGGGCGGGCTGGCGGTTCCGGTCCTGCTCCGGGGCATCGACCTGGAGAAGGCCGACGGCATCTACCGGATCAGCGGCCGTATGGTCTCCGGAAGTCCCAGCTTGGAGGGGAACCAGGTGCTTGTGGGCCTGGACCTGGCCAGGGAGAATGAAATCGGGACGGGAGACGTGGTCCAGGTGGCCCTCCCCGACGGCAGCAGCCAGTCCTTTACGGTCTCCGGCATCTTCGACCTGGGGAACGGGACCCTGAACGGTTCCTGGATCTTCCTGGACCTGGGAAGGGCCCAGCGGCTCTTCGGGTTGGGGGACAGGATTTCCAAGATCGAGCTGCAGGTCGCTGACGTGTTCCAGGCGGAGGCGGTGGCGGATTCCGTCGAAGGAAGGCTGGAGGGTGTCCTGGCGGAGAACTGGATCGAAAGCAACGCATCCCTGCTGAGTGCCCTCCAGAGCCAGGGATCCTCCTCCCTTCTGATCCAGGTCTTCGTACTGCTGGCCATCACCCTGGGAATCTCCAGCGTGCTGGCGGTCTCGGTGGTGCAGAAGTCCAAGCAGTTGGGCATCCTGAAGGCCATGGGGGCGAGGAACGCCAGCGCCAGCCGGATCTTCCTGTACCAGGGGGCCCTGCTGGGGATTGGAGGAGCCCTGCTGGGGATCGGTCTGGGGATCGGACTGATCCGCATGTTCCTTTGGGGGACGGCCATCCAGACCGGCGTGCCCCTGTTCCCCCTGGACCCCACGCTGGAGAGCATGGCGGTGATCGGCGCCATCGCAACGGTGGCAAGCACCCTGGCCGCCCTGCTCCCGGCCAAGCGGTCCTCCAAACTGAACCCTGTGGAGGTGATCAGGAATGGCTGAGATAGTGCTGGAAACAAAAGAACTGAAGAAAGTCTACGGCACCCAGGTGAAGACCCAGGTGCTCCACGGCATCGACCTGGCCGTCCGGAAGGGGGAGTTCGCCAGCATCATCGGCTATTCCGGTTCCGGCAAATCCACCCTCCTGAACATCCTGGGGGCCCTGGACAAGCCCACCAGCGGGCAGGTCCTGTTCCGGGGCATGGATTTCGGGAAGATGACGGAAAACGACCTGGCGGCATTTAGGAACGAAAACCTGGGATTCATCTTCCAGTTCCACCATCTTTTGCCGGAGTTCACCGCCCTGGAGAACGTGCTGATCCCCACCTGGATCCGCGGAGGTCGCGGGAGGGGGAAGGATGTGAAGAAGGCCAAGGAGCTCCTGGACCTGGTGGGCCTTTCGGAGTTCCTGAACAAGAAGTCCACCAACCTTTCCGGCGGGCAGCAGCAGCGGGTGGCCATCGCCCGGGCCCTGGTGAACGAGCCCGCCCTCCTGCTGGGGGACGAACCCACGGGGAACCTGGATTCGGACACCACGGACCAGATATACGGCCTGTTCAGGACCATCAACGAGGAGCTGGGGACGACCCTCCTGATCGTCACCCACAACGACCACATCGCAGCCAAGTCCGACCGGGTGGTGGAGTTGACCGACGGCAAGGTAAGCCGGGACTATTCCAACCTGGAGCTTGGGGCGGAGGACGCCTTCCGGCAGGTGGCCCCGGTGTACTGCAAATTCTGTCCACACCAGCCGGCCCATGGGGGACAGTCCCATCTGTTGTAGGGCCGGGGAAGGAGGAGCCATGGGGAGAGGAAAAATCGAGCTTGCCGTGGGAAAGGCCTACGGAGGGGACCAGAGCTGGTGGGGGAAGGGTTCCCAAGGGGAACGGTACGGATGCGGCGTCGTGGCCGGAGCCAATGTCCTCTGGCATCTGGGGCACGGGGAAGGACGGGCTTCCCTGCTGCCGGCACCGGGAAAAGGGAAGCAGGCCTACATGCTGCTGGCAGACAGCCTCTGGAGGGAGGTCATGCCCTGGACCGGGTGGACGCCACAGCATTGGACGGGAAGGAAAACCGACCCCCGGAGCCCGGCCGTCAAAGGTGGCCTGGGGGTTCCCGGAGTGGGCCGTCTGGAAAAGGGCATGCTTGCCTACGGGCGAAAGCGGGGGGTCCCTCTCCGGGTGGAGAGGATGGACAACCGCTCCTCCCTGGAGGAGGCCAAAGCCTTCCTGGACCGGCACCTGGACTTGGGAAGGCTCCCCTGCCTGCTGACCTGGGCGGGGGCGCCCCGGTTCTCCTGGCACTGGGTCTGCATCACGGACATGGGAAAGGCCCCGGAGGGAGCGCTGGAGATCTCCACCTGGGGCCGGAGGGAAAGCATACCGGATTTCAGGAGACAGTGGGAAGGGAAGGGCCCCCTGGACAAAAGGTTCCTGGCGGTCTTCTACACTTCCTTGATGCAATCCACAGAGTCATAGGCCACGTGGTTCACCAATGTGGATACCGGGTGCATCTTAAGGAATTCCTGTGGATAAGAGGTGAAAAAATCAGGAGGGACCTGGAGCATCGCTTCCGGGGAGGATTGGAGCCAGAACGCCTCTTTTTCCGGAGGAAGGACCACGGGCATCCGGTCATGGATGGATTTCAGCATGCCGGTGGAGCCGGTGGTGAGGACGGCGCAAGAGTAGGACTTGCGGCCGTCCTCTTTTTGCGTGGAGGTCCAGATGCCGGCCAAGGCCAGCAGTTCCCTTCCTGGGGGATGGACATAATAGGGCTGGCGGAAGCCGGTGTTGGATTGCCATTCGTAGTAGCCGTCCGCCAGGAGGAGGCAGCGCCGGTTCAGGAAGGATTCCCGGAAGGTGGACCGCTGCAGGATGTCCTCGCTCCGGGCGTTGCTGTAGGCCTTGGGACTGCGACCCCTGGGAGCCCAGCTTCCCTCGAATCCCCAATGGAGCCACCCGGCCCGGTTGGAATGGGAATGGCGGTCGTAGAGGACAGCCAGCAGGTCCTGGCCCGGGGATATGTTGTAGCGGGGGACGTGGCCCTCCAGGGGCGCCGACCGCACATCGTAGCGCAGGTCCAGCAGGTCCATGACCGTTTCCTTGTCCAAAGTCAATGTGACGCGTCCGCACATGGGAAACACCTCCTTTTATGGATAGTATGGCAGTTGCGGGCCGGAAATGCAAGAAAAAACACGGTGCCCAAACGGCGGAACAGATGGTATAATGGGGGCAGCAAAAGATGGGAAGCGGAGGGAAGACATGGAACAGAGAATGACGAAAAGGGAACTTGCGGCAAGGATCGACCACACCATACTGAAACAGGATGCGAGCCGGGAGCAGATCCGGCAATTGTGCGGGGAGGCGGTCCGGTACGGTTTCGCCTCGGTCTGCATCAATCCCTGCCACGTGCCCTTGGCGGTGGAGCTGCTGGAAGGGACGGGGGTGCCGGTGTGCACCGTCGTGGGATTCCCCCTGGGGGCCAACCGGACGGGGGTGAAGGTGTTCGAAACGGAAACGGCCGTCGCCCAGGGGGCCAGGGAGATCGACATGGTCGTCAACGTGGGGGCCCTGAAGGAAAGGGATGCGGACTTTGTCCGGGAGGAAATCCGGGCGGTGGTGGCTGCGGCCGGAGGCAAGGCCCTGGTGAAGGTGATCCTGGAGACCTGCCTGCTCACCGACGGGGAAAAGGTCCTGGGGGCCCGGCTGTGCATGGAAGCGGGGGCAGATTTCGTCAAGACCTCCACCGGATTCTCCACCGGCGGCGCCACCCCGGATGACGTGGCCCTGCTGCACGAGACGGTGGCCCCCGCCCTGTCCGTGAAGGCCTCGGGAGGCATCCGGACCACCAGGGACGCGCTGGAGATGATCGCCCGGGGAGCGGACCGGATCGGCGCCAGCGCCTCTGTCTCCATTGTGGAAGGGCTGGACGAATGAGAGGAAGCAGGAGGAAGCGGTGGGGGATTTCCCTGCTGCTCCTCCTTCTTCTATTCCTTTCCGGCCCCCTGTTCCCCTATGCCAGGAGCCTGGCGGTGATGGGGGTCTACAGCGGCCAGCATTCCAGGGAGAGCTTCCTGGCGGAGGAGGGGATCCGCCTGGAAATCCCCGGAGGCTTGGCCACCCCGGGGCGGGACTGGCACCCCCTGGTGATGACCTTCAACGACGACCTGGGCTTTTCCCGTTATGTGGGGAAGGATGTCCGCCTGAGCATCCTCTACAACTTCGGCGCCTTCGACCTGGGGCGTGGGGCCTCCAGCTGGTACAATCCGGAAAGCCCCTACTATGGAGGGTTCTACGGGGCCTACGCCATCCGGGAAGGGGAGGTCCCCCGGGAGGGGAGGCGGGAACACCTGCTCCGCAGGATCCGGGAGGCCACCCTGTACGACATGAAGCATCTGGTGCTGGAAAGCATCGGTTGCCGGGAGCCGGTCATGGAGATTTCCGTGGAAGAGGTCCGGGAGGTCCCTTCCTATGCGGGGGTTCCGGACTGGGAACAGGCGGACGTTACCCTGAAGGTGAACGGTCCCATCCACAGGGCCGATGGGGACCATCTGGCGTACCTGCAATATGGAAAACCCCCCAAAGCCTGGTACCGGGGGGAGGATTTTCCCCTGGTGGCCTTGGAGGGTCTTGTGTACTTCAAATACTTCGAAAAGGAGGAGCTGCTGGTCGCCTTCTACGCGGTGGGAGCCAACCGGGAGGTCCTGGAACGCACGGACCGAAAGATCCTTTCCCAAAGCATCCTCGCCTTTAGAGGCGACTAGCCTCTTCTTGGGCGAGGGCGCACCAGCGGATCAGGTTCTGGGGATTGTTGCCGATGGTGTGGTTGTCCTTCATGATGTATTCCGTCCGGCAGTTCCGGCTGAGCTGCATGTCCTCCCGAAGGGATTGGCGGAGGTAGTCCTCATCGATGGAAGAGCCGGCAAGATGGGAAGGATTCATCTTCCGGGAGTAGATGTACTCCTTGCCCAGCAGTTCCGCCATCTTGGCGGGATTGGCCCAGGCGGACACCGAAACCCTCCGGAGCCGGGGGATCTTCTTCACATAGTCCCACCGGGGGTCGATCCCCTCGCAGCAGCCGTAGCAGTTCAGGCCGAACCTCTCCAGGATCTCGATCTGGTAGGGCAGGATGAATTCCTGGACCATGTCCGGAGCGACCTCGCTGGTCATCTGGCTTTCGGAGAAGCCCCACATGTCCATGGTGGTCACCTTGGCCGGGTTGAAATCCGGCCCGGGCAGTTCCCGGCTGTAGCCGATGCCCCCGGAAGCGATGTAGGTGATGTCGTTGTTCAGGGAGAGCAGCCCTTCCCGCTCCAGGAAGTCCAGCCGGTGGTGGAAGCCGTCGGTCAGGAAGCGGCTCAGCTGGTGCAGCTCGTCCGGGTAGTCGTACATGTCCATCATCATCTCGGTCATGCCCCGCAGTTCCGCCAGCACGTCCGTGGAACAGGTGCTCCACCACCAGACATGCTTCTTGCCCACCTCCAGGATGCCTTCGAAGGTCTCCTGGGCCAGTTCGAAAAGGCGGTCGCTTGCAGGACGGTCCACCGTGATTTCGGGGAAGCGCAGCTTGGCCAGGTCCGTGGCGTAGTCCTTCAGGGGAGAATTGAAATGGAAGGCTCCGCCGTCCGCTCCGCCTTCCTTCTCCACGGCAAGGCCCCAGTCGGTCTCCGTAAAAAGCAGGGGCACATGGAAGACGGCCTCGATGGGCTTGTCGTCCCCCATGGAGTTCCCCCAGAAGATCTGCATCCGCAGCAGGAATTCCCATTTTCGGGCCAAATCCCCTTTGCAGGATAGGGAAGAGGAAGGGATCACCTCATGCCAGCCGTTCTCGGGGTCGCAAAGGACCAGGGGCTTGGTGGCCTCCAAAGCGTTGTGCCGGTACCACAGCTCCTTCTTCCTGTCCTGCTCGGGACGGGCTGCGATGTCGGCCACCTGGGACGCCAGCTCCCGCAGGAGGTTCCGGTCCTCCGGGCTGATGGAGAAATCTTGTACGGAATCAAAGAAATTGCGATTGGTCAAAGCGGATTGTTCAAACATGGCTACCTCCCGTGTACGTTAACAGTTCGTGATACCATCATAACACTTTTCCGTGGAATGTCAACATTGCAACAAAAACATTTTGAAACCGGACAAGATAGTGCAAAAAGGTAAATTAAATTCAAAAACACAGGGCTACACGGCGTTGAAACGCGTCCGTATTTCCAGTGCCGTGTAGCGGCACCCTGCCGCAGGCGGCCGCTTGTGCTGGAGGGCCTCGAAAAGGATCCGCAGGGGCTCGTACCCCTGGAGGGGGAGTTCCTGGCCGATGGCGAAGTCGAGGATGCCGGCATCCAGGAGCTCCAGGACCTCGGGGAACAGGTCGAAGCCCACAAAGCGGATGTCCCCGCTGCGGCCGGAATCCAGAAGGGCGGCCCCGATTTCCTCCAGACAGCCCGCGGTGGCGTAGATGCCCTTGATGTCCGGGTTGCCCGCCAGGAGCTTCTGGAGGATTCCGTAGGTCCGGGGACAGTCTTCCAGGGTCTCCAGGACCGGAAGGACCTCCACCTGGGGATACCAGGCCGAAACCACATCCAGGAAGCCCTGGATCCGCAGGTTGTGGGCCTTCACATTGAAGGAGCCGGTCAGCACGGCCACCTGCCCCTGCCTGCCCATGGACTTGCAGAGCAGTTCGGCCGCCACTTGTCCCGCCTTGTAGAGGTCCTGTCCCACAAAGCAGAGCCGGTCCGTGCCGTCGATGTCCGAGTTGTAGGTCACCACGGGAATGCCGGCGCCGGTCATTTCGTTTAGGGCGTCCCGGACCCTGGAATCGTCGATGGGACGGACCATGAGGCCGGAAATTCCCTCCTGGAGAAGTTTCCTTATTATATCCGCCTGCTCCTTGGGATCGAAGCTGTCCATGACATGGAGCCGGACCTGGACCCCGAAGCCGGACAGCTCCTGGCGTGCCCTCTCGATGCCTGTCCGGATGTCCCGGGCGTAGGATTTGTGCTGTTCAAAAAGGATGACGGCCAAAACATAGTTCTTCTTCCGGGCCACGAGGGCCCTGGCCGCCGGGTTGGGCGTGTAGCCCAGCTCCCTGGCGATGGACTGGATCCGCTCCCGCTTGTCCGGATGGACGCCCGGCCGGTCGTGGAGCACCCTGTCCACGGTGCCGATGGACACCCCCGCCAACTGGGCGATCTGCTTGATGGTTGCTGCCATGGAAATCCTCCTTTTCCTGTAACGTATGCATGCTTGCCGTATGCGTGTCTGGATTCAAGTGTACGCCATGGGACCTTCGAATTCAAGAGGAAGATTTCTGTTGACAGGAGCCGCCGGCTATGCTAAAGTGTTAGTTGCACGTTTAGAGGGTTCTTTTTTTGTGCCCGGATAATCGGATTTCAATACGTGGAAAATCCCAAGGGAGCCGGCCCGTCGGCGGTTGCACTCAGGCGGTATGGCGTGGGGTTTTTCAACAATATAACGGAGGTGGAAGCTGTGCGTGTTAAGATCACATTGGAATGTACGGAATGCAAGCAAAGAAACTACAACTTGACAAAAGAAAAGAAAGCGCATCCCGAAAGAATGGAAACGAAAAAATACTGCAAATTCTGTAAAGTACATACGCTTCATAAGGAAACGAAGTAGTTTACAGGCCGTAAAGGGAGTGAAAGCGATGGTGGAAACAAGCGCAACGGCATCGGCAGTGAAGAAATTGGGTTTCTTCAAGGGAGTCCGCGGTGAGTTCAAGAAGATCATCTGGCCCAACTTCAACACATTGACGAAACAGACCGGAACTGTCATAGCCGTGTCCCTGGCGACGGGCTTGGTCATTTCGGGAATCGACTTCCTGCTCAATCAAGTGGTTTACAAGTTCTTATTACAATTATAAAGGATGGTACTATGTCAGAAGAAGCCAAATGGTATGTGGTCCATACCTATTCGGGATATGAGAACAAGGTGAAGGCCAATATTGAAAAGCTTATTGAAAACCGGAAGTTGCATGACCAGATCACGGAAGTGGTCGTTCCCCTCCACAAGGTGTACGAAGACAAGGGCGGCACCCGCAAGGAAGTGGAGAAGAAGCTCTTTCCAGGCTATGTCCTGCTGAAGATGTTCATGAACGACGAAACCTGGTATGTGGTCAGGAACACCAGGGGGGTCACGGGATTCGTGGGCCCGGCCTCGAAACCCGTTCCCCTGTCCGAAGAAGAGATCAAAGGCATGGGTATTGACCTGACCTATACCAAGATGGAAGTGAACGTGGGAGACACGGTCTCCGTCACGGACGGTCCATTCGAAGGCTCCGTAGGCATAGTGAAAGAAGTCCACGAACATAAGAGAACGGTAATCGTGAATCTGTCGATTTTCGGCAGGGAGACTCCGGTGGAACTGGATTTCTCCAAGATGAGCAGGATGTAGGCGGTACAAATCAAGGACAAGCGTTTTGTGTGTATTGTAAACAGTGGGAGGGCAATCCCCCTAAGACCACAACAAAGGACTTGCATCCCATGCAGGCTCTTTTCGAAATCAGGAGGTAAACTAAAATGGCAAAAAAAGTTACAGGCATCATCAAGTTGCAAATTCCAGCCGGCAAAGCGACTCCGGCACCACCGGTCGGTCCCGCGCTTGGACAACACGGCGTGAACATCGTGCAGTTCACGAAAGAATTCAACGCAAGGACTGCAGATGAAGCGGGCATGATCATTCCCGTGGTCATCTCCGTATACCAGGACAGAAGCTTCAGCTTCATCACAAAGACGCCTCCGGCGGCTGTGCTGCTGAAGAAGGCCTGCAACATCCAATCCGGTTCTGCAGTGCCCCAGAAGGATAAAGTGGCCAAAATCACAAAAGAAGAGCTGCGCAAGATCGCCGAGCTGAAAATGCCCGACCTGAATGCCGGTTCTGTAGAAGCCGCCATGAGCATGATTGCGGGAACCGCAAGGAGCATGGGCATCACGGTAGTGGAGTAATCCCCCGCCGGACGGTTGCAAGCTGAAGTTTATTTACGTGGGAGGGTTCGCTCCCGATATCACCACTAGGAGGTTTAACAAATGAAACGAGGAAAGAAATACGCAGAAGCTGCCAAATTAGTTGATAGAAACACACAATACGATCCCCAAAACGCATTGGAACTTGTTACAAAAGCGGCGGTGGCGAAGTTCGACGAAACCGTAGAAGCCCATGTCCGCTTGGGTGTTGACGGACGTCATGCGGACCAGCAGGTCCGTGGCGCCGTGGTGCTGCCCCACGGAACAGGAAAGACCGTCCGTGTGCTTGTGTTCGCGAAAGGCGCAAAAGCGGATGAAGCCGCAGCGGCCGGTGCGGACTTTGTGGGTGCCGAAGACCTGATCCCCAAGATCCAGAATGAAGGTTGGTTGGAATTCGACGTTGTCGTTGCGACCCCCGACATGATGGGTGTTGTAGGTCGTTTGGGACGGGTCCTGGGACCCAAGGGCCTGATGCCCAATCCCAAAGCCGGAACCGTAACCATGGACGTGGCCAAAGCCATTGCAGACATCAAGGCAGGTAAGATCGAGTACCGTCTTGACAAAACCAATATCATTCACGTGCCCATCGGCAAGGTGTCCTTCGGACAGGAAAAGCTGATGGACAACTTCCACGCCATCATGAGTGCAATCATCAAGGCGAAACCCTCCGCGGCAAAAGGAACCTACCTTCGCAGCGTAGTGGTGGCTTCAACCATGGGTCCTGGAATCAAAGTGAACCCCATGAAGTTGGAAGCTTAAGAAAAGCATCAAAGGGGAGGGTTCCCCTCCCCTTTTTAAAAAAACATTGACGGCGATGCCTACGATGTGGTAAGATATACCGGTAATTTCATATGGCCGTAGACAGCAGGTGCGCATGCGTAAAGTCAACCTACCTGCCGAGGGAATCGTTTGGAACAATTGTTTTCAAAGGAAAACCATCTCTTTGTCTATGCGCGAAGAGTTTTTTTATGTAAAAAACTCCTAAATTCTATAAGGAGGTGTAAGCGTGGCTAAAGTAGAACAAAAACAGACAGTTGTCGAGGAAATCAAGAGTGCGATCCAAGGTGCTTCTTCCATCGTGCTTGTGGACTACCGCGGATTGAGCGTGGAACAGGACACGGCGTTGAGAAAAAGTCTCCGGGAGGCGAACGTGAACTACAAGGTGTTCAAGAACACCATGTTGAAATTCGCTTTCGAAGGAACGGATTTTGCCCAATTGAATCCCAACCTGGAAGGCCCCAGCGCCATTGCCGTCAGCTATGACGACGCAACAGCAGGCCCCAGGGTTTTGGACAAGATGGCCAAGGATTTCAAGAACCTGGAATTCAAGGCGGGAATCGTGGAAGGCACCTACTTCGATGCTGCAGGCGTAAAAGCGGTGGCATCCGTACCCAGCAGGGAAGTGCTCATTTCCAAACTGCTTGGAAGCCTTCAGAGCCCCATTTCCACATTTGCCCGTACCGCGAAGGCGATTGCGGACAAAATGGAAGAAACCGGCGTTGCGACCGCAGCAAGCCTGATGGTGGAAAAAGCGGAAGTGGCAGCAGAAGCTGCAGAATAACAGCAAACGACTTGTTTGTAAAAAAATCATACCATTGGAGGTAAGAAAAAATGGCAAAATTGACAGCGCAAGAACTGATCGACGCTATTAAAGAGTTGACCGTATTGGAACTGAACGAGCTTGTAAAGGCTTGTGAAGAAGAGTTTGGCGTATCCGCAGCAGCAGGTGTCGTTGTGGCTGCAGCCGGCCCTGCAGAAGCCGTAGAAGAGAAGACCGAGTTCGACGTCGAGCTCACAGCTACCGGCGCAGAGAAGATCAAAGTAATCAAAGTGGTTCGTGAAATCACAGGGCTGGGACTGAAAGAAGCCAAAGAGCTTGTTGAAGGCGCTCCCAAAATGGTTAAAGAAGGCGTTCAGAAGGAAGAAGCGGAAGAACTCAAGGCGAAGCTTTCCGAAGTCGGCGCTACAGTCACAATCAAATAATTGCCTTTGGGCAAAGGGAAATCCGGACGGCGGCTCCTTTAAGGAGCTGCGCCCGGATTTTTTTTGCTTAAAAAAAGGTGTCAAGCGTTTTTGAAAATGTCCCGAAAAACTTATAACATAGGCACCAGCTATTGCTGGTGCTTTTTTGGTCTTGGGCGTGATGCAAGGGAGCGGCATTTATTCCACGGACCTGTTTACAGCGAG
>NZ_JAAEEH010000050.1 GCF_010179735.1 Anaerotalea alkaliphila | reverse complement strand
CTCGCTGTAAACAGGTCCGTGGAATAAATGCCGCTCCCTTGCATCACGCCCAAGACCAAAAAAGCACCAGCAATAGCTGGTGCCTATGTTATAAGTTTTTCGGGACATTTTCAAAAACGCTTGACAGTGCTTTTACATCAATTTCAATATGCTTTTTCTTGTTTTTTCCAAACAAAAACGGAGCTCCGTATTGCTAATCGGCTCCGTTTTTCCTTACCTCCATCTGTTACTCTTTTTCCATGACGTTCGGGCTCTTCAAGATATTGGCCAACTGAATCGGCGGAGCCTCCTTGTATACAGTTTCCCATGTCTTGAGAAGATTCTCTTGGGTCACATAAATAGGCTCCACTCCAATGAACGAAGGAACTTTCTTTCCAATCAGCGCATTCGCAGCAGCCAGGGCCATGGCCCTCCCTTGCTCATAGGGGCGCTGGGCGCTGATCGCCTTTACAGCCCCGCCCTTTGCCATGTTCAAGGCAAGGACATACTCCAAATCCGCCGTGGACACGACCACATCCGTCCTTCCAATTTCCGCAAGGGCCGCAACAACTTGCGCCGCCGGCCCCTCCCAGGACACGTAAATCCCTTGTATTTCAGGGTTCATCTTCATCAGCTCAATCGTTTTTTGATACGCCTCCTCTTCTCTCTCGAAGAAAGTTTTTCCGCAGACGGTCAGCTCAGGATACTCTTCCAGCAGAATCTGCTCCGCCGCATCATCCCTCTGGTTCGTGGCATAAAAGACCGCTCCGTGCCGCACGATTCCTACGTTGCGCAAATTGTGCCGATGCATGTATTCTCCCAATCCCCTGCCCGCAGAGCGCCCATGGGAATGTTCGTTCACGGATACGCAAGTCACATAATCCTCCACGCCCAACCCATTCGGAACGTTCGTGATCAGGACCAGCTTCGTCTCGCTGCGGGCAATTTTCTTGTAAGCCTCCGATGTTTCCTCGTTGTCCACCGGGATGCTGATCAGGATGTCCGGCTCCATCGTCAACAGACTTTCCAACTGTTTGCTCTGCATCGTCGGATTGAAGTGCGCATCCGTAACCGCCAGCAAGGAGATGCCCAGGGAATTGAACTCATCCTTTATCCCCTGCTCGTGCAGTTGCGCCCACGCCTTTCCCGTGTAATGAAAGGAAACGGCGGCGGTATATTTCCCCACACGGACAAGCCGCTTTTCCGATTCGGAAAGCTGCAGGACCTCCATGGAAGCCGCTTTTTCTCCAAAGGGTCCTCTTCCAATCCCACTGGTGGAGGCCCGAATGCGCAACTCCGTAGGAACAACAATCTCCTTGAAATCCGCACCTCCAGATTCCTCGGAATCCCCTCCCCCTTTCAACCTGCGCTCCCGCATCCTTTCCAAAAGCAGGCGGGCCACTTCCTCCCCTATGCTTTTCGTATCCTGTGCAACTGTTGTTATGGAGGGATTGTGCAACTCCGCCCATTCGAAGTCATTGAAACTGATGATCGAAAGATCCTTGGGACATTCAATGTTGTTCACACCAATGAACCGCAGGATGGAGATGACCATCCTGTAATTCGTTGCAAAGACCGCCGTAGGCGGATTTTCAAGCGCATTCATGGAAACCAGCGTCTGGAAAATCTCCTTTTCATTGTCCAGGCCCGAAATGACATATTCCGGGCTCAGGGCGATGCCATTGTCCTCCAGCGCCGCCTTGTATCCATTGATGCGTTCCATGTCCACTTCCGTTCCCCTGCCGCCACTTACGATGGCGATGTATTCGTGGCCACTCTTGATCAGGTGGTTCGTCGCCCTGTACGCCCCCCCATAATTGTCCGAAAGAACCGTGTCCGCCTGGTAAGCTTCCGCCTTCTTTCCGACCAGCACGACCGGGGCCTCCGCTTCGCGGAGGAGCTCCAGCAGGTGGGCCTCCTGCGCTCCAGGAAAGGCAACAATCCCCACCGCACTCTCAGGCGCCAGAAGCAATTGGGAATACAAGTCCAGCTTCCTGCCATTTTCACCATAACTCAGGGAAACCAATGGATACCCCGCATTTTCCATATTTTTCTGGACGACCCTTTCCACTTCCGCATGGAAGGGGTTGTGTATGTCCTCTGCCAGAAAAAGCACATACTCCATGTCCACCTCGGCGGCTTTTGTTTTCTTCTTCTTAACAACGAAATTAGGGGGGTATTCCAGCGCATCGATCGCTTCCTCCACCTTTTTCACAAGTTTAGGACTCACATACCTGGTCTTGTTCACCACATGGGAAACCGTCGCCGCGGAAACCCCTGCCATTTTCGCTATATCGTTGATTGTCGCCATATTATCACTCTACCATTCTCTCCGACCTGAGCTCCATTGATATTTACTTGATTTTTTCTAATTGTAATACGCCGTTGGACGCATGTCAACCCGGGTCGGCATTTCTTATAAAAATTTTCGCAAATGCCGTTTTGCCACTCCAGCACTCTTGTGCACTGCTTTTCCAAACATTTCCATACCCTGTTGACATTCCCGACGGACCGTGCTAAAATATTTTTAAGTAAATTTGCGCAAATAATTTTCAAGGAGGAAACGTTCATGAAATTAGGGTTTGTAAGCGCCATTTTGGACAAGAAGTCTTTTGAGGAGGTGATCGACACCGCAAGCCGGATTGGCTATGAATGCGTGGAACTGGCCTGTTGGCCTAGGGAAGCTGCCACACGCAGGTATGCGGGCGTATCCCACATCGACACAGATGATCTTGATGACGCAAAGGCCAGCCATCTTCTCTCCTATTGCAAGGAAAGGAACGTGGATATCTCTGCACTTGCCTACTATCCGAACACACTGGATGCGGACCTCGAAAAACGTGCCAAACACGTGGAGCACCTGAAGAAACTAATCAAGGCCGCCTCCCTGCTGGGAGTGTCCACCGTAACGACTTTCATCGGGAGAATGCAGGACAAGACGATCGAGGAGAACCTACTAGCCTATAAAGATGTATGGACCCCCATCGTCCGTTTGGCAGAAGAGAACAATGTACGGATTGCCATCGAAAACTGCCCCATGCTCTTTACGGCAGACCAGTGGCCGGGCGGCCAGAACCTTGCAGCCACCCCCGCCATTTGGAGGAAAATGTTCGAGGTGATTCCCAGCGACAACCTGGGGCTTAATTACGATCCTTCTCATTTCGTCTGGCAACAAATGGACTATATCCGCCCCATCTACGAGTTCAAGGAAAAAATCTTCCATGTGCACTATAAGGACATCAAGCTGTATCCCGAACGCCTGAACGATGTGGGCATCATGGCATATCCCTTGGAATACATGTCCCCCAAGTTGCCTGGCCTGGGGGATGTGGACTGGGGAAAATATGTGTCCGCACTGACAGATATCGGCTACAACGGATACACATGCATTGAAATCGAGGACAAAGCTTTCGAGAAGACCCCCATCGACGTTGACAATTCCCTGCTGCTGAGTTACCGATACATGCGGCAGTTTGTGATTTAAGGAGGTCCATCATGAAAAAATATAACATCGGGTTAATCGGGGCCGGTTTCATGGCCAAGGCCCACTCGGCGGCTTATGCCACCATGCCCATGTTTTTCTGGCCCGTGGCGGCCGTTCCCGTACGCAGGACAATATGCGACCTTTCCGAAGAAGGGGCCCGGGATGCCGCCGCACGTTTCGGATTTGAAAAACATACCACCGACTGGCGGGACATCGTCAATGATCCTGAAATTGATATCATCGACATTGCCACTCCCAACGACAGCCACGCCGAAATAGCCATCGCAGCGGCAAATGCAGGAAAACACATCTTTTGCGAAAAGCCCATCGCTCGAACCACCGAAGAGGCCAAGGCCATGCTGGATGCTGTGAAGGCAGCCGGCGTGACAAACATGCTTGCCTTCAACTACAGGCGCACCCCTGCTGTTGCGCTTGCGAAGAAATTCATCAGCGAAGGTTCCATCGGAAAAATCCTGAACTTTCGTGGCACCTACCTCCAGGACTGGTCCGCAGACCCCAACGCACCCCTTTCCTGGAGATTCCAGAAGAAGATTGCCGGCTCCGGTACCCTGGGAGACATCGGCACGCATGTAATCGATATCGCCCGGTATCTGGCAGGAGAAATCGACGAGGTTTGCGGCACCTTAGACACCCATATCCCGGAACGGCCTTTGCAGCAGGGATTCGCGGACAAGCTGGGGACCGTCAAGTCCGGGACGCATGCGAAAAAAGGTCCTGTGGACGTGGACGACGAGGTCAAGTTCCTGCTGAACTTCCGAAGCGGCGCATCTGGAAGCATCGAGGCTACTCGCAACGGCTGGGGCCGGAACAACTACATCACCTTTGAAGTCCATGGAAGTGAAGGATCCATCTTCTTCAATTACGAACGCCGTGACGAACTGCAAGTTTACTTCGCCTCTGACCCTGCCGACAAGCGCGGATTCCGAACCATCTACACCGGGCCATCCCATCCGAACGGAGATGCCCTCTGGCCCATTCCCGCGCTGGGTATTGGATACGGAGAAACCAAAATCATCGAGTGCCATGATTTCATACAAGCGATTGCCACTGGCCAAGATGTTTCCCCGAATTTCGAGGATGGATACAAGATCGAATTGATCTGTGACGCTATCAAAGCCTCCTCCATGGACAGAAAATGGGTCAAGACAAACTGCTGACAATATGCAAGAATAGGCAAAACGCAGCTTCAAACTTGCCCAAACAGAAAGCCACCATGTCCGAAAACGCTTGGACACGGTGGCTTTCTGTTTAAGTTATGAATTCATTGGATTCATCTTCTACCGAGAACCCCTTTGACCGCTTCCTCAATCTTTTGCGCTGTCAATCCATGCGCAGCAAGCAGTTCCTCGGGCTCGCCGGATTCACCGAAAACATCCTTGATTCCAATCCGCTTCATGGGCACCGGAAAGTTTTCGGCCAAAACCTCTGCTACCGCGCTCCCCAATCCTCCAATTACCGAATGCTCTTCTACGGTAACAAACGCACCGGTTTCTTCTGCCGCTTTGAGAATCGCCTCCTGGTCGATGGGTTTGATGGTGTGCATGTCAAGCACACGCACCTCGATTCCCTCCTTTGCCAAGGTCTCTGCCGCTTGAAGCGATTCTTGTACCATGATGCCCGTGGCAATGATTGTCGCCTCCGAGCCAGCCCTCAATTCCTTGGCCTTTCCAATTGCAAAGACCTCTTGTTCCTCATAGCAAAGGGGAACGCTCGCTCTTCCCAAGCGTACGTAGACGGGGCCCTCCAATTGGGCCGCAGCCGCAAGAAGCGCCTGCGCACTGATTCCGTCCGCCGGATTCAGGACGGTCAGATTCGGCAGCGCGCGCATCAGTGCCAGATCTTCCACCGTCTGATGCGAAGCGCCATCCGGACCTACCGTCAGACCAGCATGGGTGGCACAGACCTTCACGTTGAGCTTGGGATAACACACGGAGTTGCGCAGAATCTCTAGGGCCCTCCCCACCGCAAACATGGCGAATGTACTGACAAAAGGGATCTTCCCCACGGTTGCCATCCCTGCGGACACACCCATCAGATTCTGTTCGGCAATGCCCATATTGAAGAATCGATCCGGACAAACCGTCTGAAATGCTGCCGTTTTCGTCGACTTCGAAAGGTCCGCATCCAAGACAACGATATCCGGATGGTCCATGGCGTACGTAGATAGAAAAGCACCATATGCATCACGTGTTGCCATCTTCATGATGGATCACCTCCAAGTTCCTTCAGCGCCTGCACAAGCTCTGCATCACTTGGAGCTTTCCCGTGCCATTCCACTTGATTCTCCATATAGGACACCCCTTTCCCCTTCACTGTATTGGCAATCAAGACAACGGGCCGGTCCTGCTTCTCCGCCTCCTGGTATGCATCAAGAAGCGCTTCATGGTCGTGTCCATCCACCATCAGGACATGCCATCCGAAGCTGGACCATTTGGCATCAAGGGGATGCAAATCCATCACCTCTTCATTCGTTCCATCGATCTGCAGACCATTGTGGTCGACAATCGCAATCAGATTGGAAAGTCCATAATGCCCCGCGGCCATGGCAGCCTCCCATACGATGCCTTCATTCAGTTCACCATCACCGAGCAGTACGTAAACCTTCCCGCTGGATCGATCCAATTGATTCGCCAGGGCCATTCCAACTGCTCCCGAGAATCCCTGACCCAAGGATCCGGTTGAAAAATCCACACCCGGTACCTTGCGCATGTCCGGATGTCCCTGGAGAATCGAGCCCATTTTGCGCAAACCAAGGAGAACCGAGGGATCAAAGTATCCCCGTCTGGACAACGTCGCGTACAATGCAGGTGCTGCGTGTCCTTTCGACAAGACAAATCGATCGCGATCCCTTTTCTCCGGCTCCTTCGGGTTGATCATCATCTTTTCGAAGTATAGGGTTGCCAGAATATCGGCGGCAGACAGGGATCCACCTGGATGGCCGGAACCCGCCGCATGGATCATTTCCACGATATCCTTGCGGATCCGGCTTGCCATCTTTTTGCTAAGATTTCCTCTTGTCCTGTCCATGATTGTCATGATGCCGATTCCAGTATCGCGCAGAGTTTGGCGAAGCTTTCTTCTGTGGAGATTCCGGGTACGCGAAGGGTCAATTCCGTCCCTTTGGCGGCTCCAAGGCCCAGAATGCTTACCATGCTCTTCCCATTGTACTCTTTTCCGTCCTTCACAAGGATTACATCGGATGCCATATTCCCTGCTTCTTTTACAAAGAGACTAGCCGGTCTGGCGTGTAGGCCAGATTCAGACAAAATCACTATTTTCTTTTCCATCGATACCATTCTCCTTTAGAAATTGTCGTACACTTTCTTCGATTTCCTCTGCCCCTTCAAGTTCAAGCACCTGTGGAAGGAGCTTTTTTGCTTTCTTGCGGTCTATTTTCGAAATCAGCCAACGGGTTTCCAGAACACAGGAAGGTGAAACACTGTATTCATCCAGGCCCATGCCGACGAGCAGCGGAATCATCATCGGATTTGATGCGGCCTCGCCGCACATCCCCACCCAAATGCCCGCTTGGTGGCCCGCTTGGATGACCTGATTGATGAGCCTGACCACCGCCGGCTGGTGGGGCTTGTACAGTCCCTTGACAGCAGGGTTCATCCGGTCGGTGGCCATCGTATACTGGACCAGGTCGTTGGTGCCAATACTGAAGAAATCCACATGCTTTGCCAACTGGTCAGCGATGATTGCCGCAGAAGGGACCTCCATCATGATCCCAACCTCAACCTCTGGATTGAAAGCTGCGCCTTCTGCCTTCAATTCTTCCCTTGCCTCCTGTAAAACCTCTTTTGCGGATGATAATTCGGTGACCGTACTGATCATAGGGAACATGATCTTGGCATTTCCATGAACGCTCGCCCGTAATATCGCCCGCAATTGTGTCTTGAACAGGTCTTTTCTGTCCAGGCAAACGCGAATGGCGCGCTGGCCCAGGAACGGATTCATTTCCTGCGGCAAGTTCAGATAAGGGATGTCTTTGTCCCCACCGGCATCGAGTGTGCGTATGATTACGGGTTTCCCTTCCATGGATTCCAGGACCTTTGCGTAAATCCGATACTGTTCCTGCTCCTCAGGCGCATCCTTGCGATCGAAATAGATGAACTCGCTTCTGAACAGTCCAATCCCCTCACCATCTTGCAACGTCACATTTTCAGCCTCTTCTGCCCGCCCGATATTGCAGACCAGTTCGACTTCTTCCTCATCGAAGGTCTGTGTCTTCTTGCCGCGGAACACCTGAAGACTCTCTTTGAACGCCGCTTTTTTCTTGCGCTTCAGCAGGTAATCCTCCTGCGTATCCACCGCAGGATTGATGAACAGCTCTCCCTTATCCCCGTCCACTATGATCCGGTCATTACATTCCACTGCTCCGGATAGCTTCACGACCCCCATCACCGCCGGGATCCCCAAGGATCTGGCTATGATGGCGCTATGTGAGGTCTCGCTCCCCTGGCGCGTAACCATCCCGTCGATCACCGCCGGATCAAGTGCGGCGACATCAGAGGGGTGGAGATCTTCCGCCACCAGGATCACGGGACCCTTCAACCGGCTGAGGTCTATGGTCTCAATGTGCAGCAGGATGCGCAGCACACGTTCAGAAACATCCCTCAAATCCAACGCTCTCGCCTGGAGGTAAGGATCTTCCAGTGCAGCCAACATCTCAACAAAAGCAGCCGTAGTTTGCTCGGTCGCCACTTCTGCACATTTTCCATCCGTAATGATGCGCTGGCGAATTCCCGCAGTCCATTCAGGATCGAGCAGCATCCATTTGTGCGCCTCGAAAATCTCCGCTTCCTCTTCACCGATGGTATTTCGAGTGGTCTCGCGGAGCTCCTCCAGTTGTTCCACTGCCCTCCTGACCGCCTCTTCCACCCGCCTCAGTTCCTCATCCTTGTCGTCGATGTTCCTCTCGATGATTTCCAGCGGTTTGTTCTCAAGAACAAACGCCTTCCCGAATCCAATACCTTTCGAAGCAGCCGCACCTGACAGGATCCGTTCCTCCTGGGTCATACCCGCCCCCCCGACGCACCGGCGTACTTCAGCAAGTGCCTTTCCGCTTCTTTGCACCAGATGCCATTGTTCTTTTCAACGATTAGGTGAAGTTCACGAAAGAGCGGTTGGGTTTTACCAAGTTCTTCGAAGTCGGCGATGGCCGTCAGTTCCATTTCGATGTGGGGATAGATCACTTTCTTTCCCCCTGGAATCTCATTGAGGTGCAGGATTGCATGGGGAGCCGCGTTCAGTCCACCGATGTGTGTGATCATATAGGAAGGGTTGATCTTGCCCTCAGCCGAAAGTTCAAGGGATTCAATCATGTCACCGGTAGAGCCACCGGAGGTGCCCACAAGGTGGGTGCTTGCATAGTGGACATTGTAGAAATTGAAGGGTACTTTGAACTGTTTGTCCGTAGGACCGGCGAAAAAGTTCAAACAGCCATCGTTACCGAGGATCTCATCCGCCTGAACGAGCAGCTCGGTCACAGGCGCAAATACGAAAACATCATCATATCCCCGACCACCGGAAAGCTCCATCAACGCATCAACAACTCCGTCTCCCGACGTGTTCACATAGGTGAGTTCGATGCCCTTTTCAGCCGCTTCCTCTTCCGTGACCAGTTGCTTTGCACGGTCCAACCGATTCTGGTTGATATCCGTGACGACCACCCGTTTAGGCTTCACCTTCCCATTGATGGCGTAGTCGATTGCTCCGATTCCCATGGGTCCCGCACAACCCAGGAGCGCCAAACTTCCACCTTCCTTGATGCCCATTTCATGTTCGTACACATAAGGTGTCGTATGATAGCTCGCATTGAATGCCCCTATGATGCAGGACATGGGTTCGGATAGGGATGCATTGGCGAAATAGTCATCCTTCATCGATAAGACGCAGCCCAGATCGATTGCAATCTTGGGAATGATCATGTAGGTCGCATTCCCTCCGAAGTGCTCATAGCTGTATCCGGCGGAGTAACCGCTATCGAGCCCCATGGCCGGTTGCAGGACGAAACGTTCGCCGGCATGGAACCGATCTTTTAGGTTGCTTCCCACCTCTTCGATTACTCCGGAACATTCATGTCCGGTCATGATCGGATTCGATTGAATCGTCTCCGGTACCCTCTTGTGGTCTTCACCCAGGATCGCCGCTTTATAGGTGGATAGGCACAGGCTGTTCGATACCACCTTGACGAGCAGCTCGTCGTCAGAAATTTCCGGAAGCTCAAACTCCCTGATGCGAATATCTTTCTTTCCGTATAATGATGCCGCACGTGTACGCACGTCACACTCCTCCTTTTCGGGTCCCATGGACATCGCTCTCTCGCTCACTGTCCATTCTGTAAAAGAAGAAAGGTGTGTTTTAGATGCACCTTTCTTCTCATGTTGCAGTGTACGTTCCTAATCACGGGTGTGGTGAAAGCACGCCCGTGATTTCTTGCTATACGGTGGTCAATTCCTCATAAAGATCATTTAGATTCGGGTCCTCCATGAAATTCTCGATCGTGACAATCCGCTTATCCTGAAACTTCATTTTTGCCCGTTCCTCAAGGCTTGCGTGTACGACGATGACATCGGCCTCCTGGGGCACCTTCTCGATTGCAAAGTTTTTGACGGTTTTCTCAATGCCCACTTTGTTGAGCTTTTTCTTGAACGCATTCGCCCCCAAGGCACTGCTTCCGAGACCTGCATCACAGGCGAAGGCAATGAAATTCACGGTGGCCTTTTCTCCGCTCAAGAGGGCTTTTCCAGCCTTTTTCATGTTCTTGGATCGAAGCATTGACATTTCGAGCTCTTCGTCATCAACCTCTTTGTTCTGCAACTTTAGGATTGCCGAAGCAACGGTGAAGGCTACAGCCGTCGCAGCGACCACCCCGGCGATTACACCTAGGAAGTTGCCTCTGGGCGTCAGTGCGAGATAAGCAAAGATGGACCCCGGGCTTGGGCCTGCGACCAAACCGACACCGAACAGATTGAAGGTTGTGATTCCCGCCATCCCACCTGCAATCATCGCGAGGATCATCACGGGGTTCATCAGCACATACGGGAAGTACAACTCATGGATACCACCAAAAAAGTGAATGATGATTGCGCTAGGCGCAGATTTTTTCGACATGCCTTTACCGAAAGCACTGAAGGCAAGGAGCATGCCCAGTCCGGGACCGGGGTTTGAAGCGACCATGAAGTAGATCGATTTTCCGGCGTTGAGCGCTTCCTGCATCCCCAGCGGGTAGTAGATCCCCTGGTCGATGACATTGTTTAGAAAGAGCACTTTCGCAGGTTCATTGATGATCGACAGGAGCGGCAGGTAGCCTGTGGCGACCAGCTTTTCAATCATCACTGTAACAAATTGATTGGAGGCTTGGATCACAGGTCCGATGAATTGAAACGACAACAAGGCCAGGCCAAGTCCGATAATGCCAATGGAGAAGTTGTTGATGACCATTTCAAAGCCCGTTGGGATTTTACCCTCGACTTTTTCATCAAATTTCCTGATCAGGTAACCACCGACAGGTCCAATGATCATGGCTCCCAGGAACATCGGGATTTCCGATCCGACAATCAGTCCGATGGTACCGATCGACCCCATGACCGCACCGCGGTCGCCGCCGGTGAGTTTACCGCCTGTGTAACCCAACAGCAACGGCAGCAGGTACACGATGATCGGTCCAACAAGCTTGGCGAAGTGTTCGTTTGGAACCCAGCCGGTTGGGATGAAGAGTGCTGTGATAAATCCCCAGGCGATGAATGCCCCGATGTTAGGAATTACAATACTTGTTAGGAACCCACCGAATGCTTGTACTTTGGCTCTTTTAGATCCTGCCATTATGAATCCTCCTTTAAAATAACTTTTTCCCCTGTTGGCAGCATATCCAATACCATGTCTGCCTTGAGACGATGTTTCATCACTCTCTCGATATTCTTGCGGTCGCTCTTCTCATAAAACGCCGCCGCTTCCTCCGGGGTTGATCCTCCCCGGATCTTTCTGTTGATGAGCCTTTCCTTCAACATCGATTCCTTCGAACCTATAAAAATACTGTAGTCACTCAAGTCCTTGAGTTCTTTCCAACCCGGTTCGTCCAATAGCAGCCAGTTGCCTTCGATCAAAACGATTCCGGAGTGAACGGGGATCTGGTCCGGTACGACATCGTGTAGGTTCCGATCATAAATTGGCCACTTTACGTCTTCGGATTTCATCTTCACCAGCTTCTCTTTGAAAGTCGACAGGTCAAAAGTCTCTGGCATGCCTTTCACCTCGGACAAGCAGCGCTCCTCATCCTCGATGACGGCTTTGTGGTTTGCCAGATACTCATTCGTATGATGAAACCCATCCAATGACAGACACTGTACGGGGATGGCGTTTTCCATTTCTTTAGAAACGCTTTCCAAGAAAAGTGAAAAAGTGGACTTCCCAACTGCCGGTGGCGCTGCCAAGAAGACGATGATCCTTCGCTGCCTCCGTTGATGAAGCTCTTGGAACTTTAGGATCAACGGTTTGATGATGTCATCCAGTTCCCTCTGTTCAAAATGCGCTTCGTACTCGAATCCATTGACGTTCAATAGAACATTCATACTTCCACCGAACGCACGATCTCTTTGATTTCTTCTACTGTCTTGGCGTCTTTTAGTCTCTCTACCTTTTCAGCATCCATCAGCAAATCGGTCAGTGAAGAGATCAGCTCCAGGTGATTGTCACTATCTGTTGCCGCTAGAACGAAGATCAGTTTGATCATCTTCCCTTCCGGATACGATACGGCGTCATTTATCTTTAAAAATGAAACCGTTGTTTTCTTAGCGCCTTCTTCCGGCCGCGAGTGCGGGATGGCTACCTCCGGCATGATGACCACGTAGGGCCCATTGGTATTGATGTTCTCAATCATCGACTTCACATAGTTCGGGGTGATATAGTTTTTCTTGAGGAGTTGTTGAGCCGCCACTTCAATCGACTCCTCCCACGTTCCCACCGTGTCCAACACTTGGATTTGATCTTCTAAGTATTTCGTAATCATCAGGCTTCCCCTTTCTCGTCGTCTTTGTGATTTTATTATAGGACAGATGCACCATTTGCGAAACTTAGCGATTTTTTCACTTTCTTTTGAAATTTCTACTAGACCAAACCCTTCACATCCTTTCGAAAAAATGTGAAAATCGACGAATAAAGCTTTCCATGGTATACTTATCCTGTGTACTTATACCCACAACGTACTTTCACAAGTCGAGTAGGCATCTGTGGTTTTTGGCACTTTTTTCCATGGCAATAGCAGTTTTATATCCTATGAGACACGCAGGAGGTGCTCAAGAGATGTTTACGGAAAGAGGATTGAGAATTCTCAATATGATACTGGAGGACTCCGAAGGTTTGTCTTTGAAACAATTGGCCGATCATTTTGATCTCAGCGTACGGAGCATCAGATACGATCTGGAAAACATCAATGATGTGTTGGAGGATGAAGGGCTGCCGACGATCATTTGCAAAAGAGGCGGCAGCCTATATGTTGAAGAGAAAGAACCGATCGCAAAGTATCTGGAGTCTCTCGATGATTTCTTATATTCTGTTGAGGCGAGAAAAAAGTTCATCCTCTGCACCATCGCGCTCACAGGGGAGATCAACATTACGACGATCGGCAGAGAGTTGGATGTCAGCCGCACATCCATCAAGAATGACCTTGAGCAAATCAAAACCATTCTTGCATCCTATCATCTGGAACTCCTCCCGTCCCATCGAAGAGGGCTTTCCCTCGAGGGTCAGGAAAACGATATCCGGAGTCTTCAGATGGAAGTTCTATTGGAACAGATGAGTGGTGCGGGTGTAATGAATCTCCTCACCGATCCGGTTATCGATGGCTATCTCGATGGCATCGACATCGCGAAGGTGGAGGATTTTCTCTATGCCATCGAGATAGAAACCGACAATATCATTTCTGACCATGCCTTCGAGATGTTGAAGGCCTATCTGATCGTGGCCGTCAAGAGAAATCCTCACAATAGCCTTCTTTCCCCCTACCCCAATGAGGCTTATCTGACTTCCACCTCAGAATTCCAGGTCATCGCAAATCAGGTCTCCATGCTCAACGATGCTTGTCACATCCATCTGAGTCCACATGAATTGGCAGAGATTACGGATCTGTTCATCGGAAGTCCTTCCTACAATTTCCCCAACACCTACTATAAGAATTGGTTTGAAGTGGAAATTATTGTGAACAAGCTGATTCAACGGTTCAGCGATGCGTATGGCCTCGACCTTTCCTATGACAAGGAACTGATCAAAGATCTGATCATTTTCATGAAACCATTGCTATACAGTCATTACAGGCATGTCCAGCAGGATCCTCACGTGGAGGAAGATTCCCGCCAGCTCTACCCTAAAATCCATGCGATTGTAGAGAAGGTTCTCAGAGACATCGATGGACTGCCTGCGCATCACTTCAACGAGGTGGACAAGTCGCTGATCACCCTGTACTTTCGTGCGGCAATCGACCGGAACCAGTACCGGCTGAAACCCAACAAAAATGTGCTGCTGGTCTGTGGATTCGGCTATGGGACCTCGAAGCTTCTCGGACAGCAGCTCAAGCAGCATTACGATGTGACCATCGTGGATTCGATTCCCGTGCACCGTTTGAGGAAATTCGACCATCTGGACGAGGTGGATGTGGTGATCACTACGACGAAAAGGGATTTCCCGACCATCGACAAGCCGGTGGTCATCGTCAACCCGGTCCTCACAGCCCATGATTTCAATATTCTGGAGCAGTGTAATTTCCCGAAGGTCAGTAAGATGTTCCTTTTGTCCAAGCTGGTAGATAGCCTAAAGAGCAATCCGAGTCCCTATAATCGCAAGATGCTCGCGGATATCCTAAAGGGTGATTTGGGCGATATGATCATCGACGATTTGACTGAATCAAAAATGGGCTTGATAGACCACCTGCCTCTGGAAAACATTAGCGTGAATGTGGAGGCGAAGGATTGGCGGGAAGCCCTGGAGGCCGCTGGAGAAAAACTGGTGAATCTCGGTTATGTCGAGCAGAGCTATACGAAGTCGCTCATCGATAGTTTCGAGAAGTACGGCGCCTATATGGTGATCAAAGAAGGGATTGCCATACCCCACACAAAAAACGACAACAATGTGCTTAAAACCGGGTTCGTTCTAATCACATTGAAAAACGAAGTGATGACTCCTTTCAACAAATATTTGAAAGTAATCTTAGCCTTCGCTTCGATTGACGACACGGACCACCTGGATGCGCTGACGGAATTCTCGAATCTCCTGATCGATCATGATCTGCAAAACATCTCCAATCAAATTGAAACTCCTGCGGAACTCCTCAACTATATCCATATGGCAGATGACTCTTCCTGCAGTTAAACGGGCTCTCAACCGCAGGTCAGCAACAATCTTCCAACACCAAAATGCAACATGCCACCCAATCGCGGGTGGCATGTCTGTTTTTGCTTAGAAAGCGTTTTTGTTTGGGGAAATCGAATACCCGAATCTAATCCGCATAGATCCTTCCCAGGTGTCATTTCCTATAGAAATATCCCTCATTATGATGGAGGTGTGTCTTCTCCTTCAAATGATCGTGATGCAATCTATGCTTTATTTCGGTTTTCTTATGATTCGGTTCACACGCCTGTGCAGTGGATATGATACCATCGATGATCCTACCTGCCATCCCGAAAGGAAAGGACACCATCAGCACATCATCAGGCCACTTGCAGACGAAGCGGGTGCCTGAACACAATAAGGATACGGAAAATTCCTGATTGTTCACAGGCACGACCGTAGATTCAAAACATACGCCGCACATTCCCGACATCTTGATATCAGACTTGAAGCCATAATGATAGGTGTAACCTTGGACAACGCGCATGGCTTGGTAGGGATTGCATACCAGTATGACGACATCAGGGTCTTGGGGCAAATTTTTCAGCGGGCCGACGACCACGCCTGTGTTGTGCCCTTTGACAGGAACGACAGATTCATGTTCAATCCTTGCGTTCCTGCGGTTTGCGTAAAGACCGCTGTCATACCAACCGTCTATACCTTCTTTTTCTTCGTAAAAAGCATCAAGCCCAAGCAACTTTCCTGATGTTTCACAAGCGAAGTTGGACAGGTCGCCTTTTCGCATCTTGCCATTGGATGCTTTGTTCACCATATGGCAATAATAGTTTTTATGTTTGTTTTGTTTTATGTCCAGTCTGCAAAACTCCTCTTTCGACTGATAGAGTTTGACACCAACGACGTTTCTGTCCAGTTGGAGGTAACTGCGAAAATAACCCTCCAGTTCCTTACGATCCATTGTATTCTCCATATTTGACTGCCTTCCAACTGAAAATTCAATTTCCTATACTATAGCATATTTTTACCGCACTTATTATGATATTTATTTAACTTTCCTTCATGATCAAGCCTTGCTGCGCTCACACAACAAACGGTACACCAAGTCCGCCGTGCCGGCCCTGTGCTCCGCTTTGCTGCGCTCAGGGACGCGGGCTGCGCCACTCCTCCCCGTGCCGGCCCTGTGCTCCGCTTTGCTGCGCTCAGGGACGCGGGCTGCGCCACTCTTCCCCGTGCCGGCCCTGTGCTCCGCTTTGCTGCGCTCAGGGACGCGGGCTGCGCCACTCCTCCCCGTGCCGGCCCTGTGCTCCGCTTTGCTGCGCTCAGGGACGCGGGCTGCGCCACTCTTCCCCGTGCC
>NZ_JAAEEH010000004.1 GCF_010179735.1 Anaerotalea alkaliphila | reverse complement strand
AGAGTGAACACTTCAAGGAAAAATCCAAGGAACGGTATAAAATCGAAGCAAAAAACAGCGAGCTCAAACACAGGCATGGCTATGATGTTGCATCATCGTCAGGTCTTTCAGGCATGGAAATGCAAGGTGCCGTCACCATATTCGCAGTCAATCTGAAGCGCATCATAAAACTGATGGAATAGAAAAAGTATCATAGGCCACAAACAGACATGAAAAACCCACCATGACCTGAAAACGTTTCAGGTCATGGTGGGTTTTTGTTTGGTTAAATTTGCGGCTACGAAAAACTATGATGTTTTTCAGTGGCCTCTCGTGCGCTAGCCTTTTTTCTCCATCTTTTTCCTATACAACAGGAAGCGTTTTTGCTAAAATGAAGTCGGAACAGGAACGGAAGACGGCAGGAGGTTTCCATGGCAGAACAAGCGAACATCATCGTACAGATCAGAGACCTGCAGAAGGTGTATGAGGACACCATCGCGGTGGACCATATCGACCTGGACATAATGGAAGGGGAATTCCTCACGTTCCTCGGGTCCAGCGGATGCGGAAAGACGACGACCCTGCGGATCATCGCAGGCTTCGAGGAGCCCACCGGAGGAAAGGTCCTCATCGGGGGCAAGGATGTGAAGGACCAACCCCCCCATGAAAGGAACGTGAACACGGTCTTCCAGAGCTACGCCCTTTTTCCCCACATGAACATCGAGCAGAACGTGGGCTTCGGACTGAAGATGAAGAAGATGCCCAAGGACCGGATCAGGAAGAAGGTGGAGGAAGCCCTGAAGCTGGTGCGCCTGGAGGGGTATGGGCACCGGAGGCCCAACCAGCTGAGCGGCGGGCAGAAGCAGCGGGTGGCCATCGCCCGGGCCATCGTGAACGAACCCCGGGTCCTGCTGCTGGACGAGCCTTTGGGCGCCTTGGACATGAAGCTGCGGAAGCAGATGCAGGTGGAGCTGAAGCACCTCCAGCGGGAACTGGACATCACCTTCGTCTACGTGACCCACGACCAGGAGGAGGCACTGACCATGTCGGACCGGATCGCCATCATGAACGACGGGCGGATCGAGCAGATCGGGACGGCGGTGGAAATCTACGAAAACCCCCGGACCCGGTTCGTTGCGGACTTCATCGGGGAGACCAACCTTTTTTCCGGGACGGTCCTGTCCCAGGAGGAGGAGGGGGTCTACCGGGTGCAGACCAGCAACTTCACCCTTCCCGTCCTGGGGGAAGGGTTGGAGGTGGGGGAGACCGTCAGCTTCACGGTCCGGCCGGAAAGGATCTTCATCACCCAGCCGGACCAGCCGGTGGACGTGGTGGTGGAGGCCACCTTCAAGGAGTTCATCTACATCGGTTCCATCATCAAATCCATCGTGTCCCTGGCAGACGGCAAGGAAGTCACGGTGACGGACCAGGCAGGGATGGAGATGCGTTTCCAGCCCGGAGACAGCGTGAAGCTGCGGTGGCAGACTTCCCAGTCCCTGGTCCTGAGAAAGTAGGCGGCTATGGCGGAGAAGAAACATTCGAGAAGGCGGAGCATGCGGGGGATCCTGGCGACCATCTCGCCGGTGTACCTGTGGATGGTCCTGTTCATGGTGGTCCCCCTGGGCCTGATCCTGCTGATCAGCTTCCTCCAGCGGGGCGTCTACGGGGATGTGAAGTTCCATTTCACCCTGGAGAACTACCGGGCCCTTGC
The DNA here is from genome assembly GCF_010179735.1 of Anaerotalea alkaliphila. Taxonomy (GTDB): domain Bacteria; phylum Bacillota; class Clostridia; order Lachnospirales; family Vallitaleaceae; genus Anaerotalea; species Anaerotalea alkaliphila. The sequence continues at coordinate 108,469 of NZ_JAAEEH010000004.1, read as the reverse complement.
GGACCCCCTATATGTCCAGGTGTTCCTGACCAGCGTGGGGATCGCCTTGGGGACGACGGTGAGCTGCCTGCTGCTGGGCTACCCCTTCGCCTACTTCGTGGCGGGGACCGAGAAGAAACACCACAGGCTCCTGCTGGTGCTGATCATCATCCCTTTCTGGACCAATTCCCTGGTCAGGACCTATGCCTGGATCCTGCTGCTGCGCACCGAAGGCCTGATCAATACGGTGCTGCTGCAGCTGGGATGGATCCAGGAGCCCTTGCAGATGCTGTACAGCTACGGGGCCATCTTCCTGGGGATGACCTACACCCTCTTCCCCTTCATGATCCTGCCCCTGTACAGCATCATCGAAAAGCTGGACAAGAGCCTTCTGGAGGCTTCCGCCGACCTGGGGGCAACACCTCTCCAGACGTTCCTGCAGGTGACCCTGCCCCTGACCCTCCCGGGCATCGTGGCAGGCTCCCTGCTGGTGTTCATCCCCTCCCTGGGGTACTTCTTCATCCCCGACCTGATGGGGGGCGGCAAGCACATGATCATCGGGAACCTGATCAAGAACCAGTTCCTGGCATCCAGGAACTGGCCCTTCGGGTCGGCCATCTCCATCATCCTGATCCTGCTGACCCTGCTGGTGGTCCTGGCATACCTGAAGCTGCTGGGCGGGGACAAAGACGACATGGGGGTGATGTAGGATGCCGAAGCGCAAGATTTTTTCCAAGCTGTACATGGTCCTGATTTTCGCCCTGCTGTATGTGCCCATCCTGGTGTTGATCGTCTTTTCCTTCAACACCTCCAAGCTGAACGCGGTCTGGACCGGATTCACCCTGGACTGGTACAGGAAGCTCATGGGCAACCGGGACATCCTGCGGGCCATGGGGAATTCCCTGCAGGTGGCCTTCCTGTCCACGGCCCTCTCCACCATGGTGGGGACGCTGGCGGCGGTGGGCATGTACCGATACAAGTTCAAGGGAAAGGCCGTGCTGGACAACCTGCTGTACATCCCCATGGTCATCCCCGAGATTGTGCTGGGCATCGCCCTGCTGATGTTCTTCAGCCGTTTCCGGGTCCCCCTGGGGATCCGGACCCTGGTCATCGCCCATGCGACCTTCAGCATCCCCTTCGTGTTCATCACCGTCAAGTCCCGGATGGCGGGATTCGACAGCGCCATCGAGGAGGCAGCCATGGACCTGGGGGCCAGTCCCCTGCAGACGTTCCTGCATGTGACCCTGCCGGTGATACTGCCCGGCGTGGCCGCCGGCGCCCTGCTGTCCTTCACCTTGTCCATCGACGATGTGATCACCAGCTTTTTTGTCACCGGTCCCAGCACCAACACCTTTCCCCTCCAGGTCTATTCCATGGTCAAGTTCGGCGTCAGCCCTGAAATCAACGCGCTGTCCACGGTCATGCTGGTGATCACCATCACGGTGGCCCTCCTGGGGGAAAAACTGAAGAAGGAGTAAACGATGAGAATGAGAAAAACGGCCGCATTGGCGGCCTTCCTGCTGGCCATGGGCCTGGCGCTCGGAGGATGCGGAAAGAAGGAAGCGTCCAACGAGCTGAACCTGTTCAACTGGTCCGAATACCTGCCCCAGGAACTGATCGAGAAGTTCGAGGAGGAGACCGGTGTCCGGGTGAACTACAACACCTACTCCTCCAACGAGGAGATGCTGGCCAAGATCATGACGGCTCCGGGCATGTACGACATCGCCGTTTCCACGGATTACATGGTGGACATCATGATCCAGCAGAAGCTGCTGGAGGAAATCGGACTGGAAGGGATCGAAGGCGTGGAGAACCTGGGGGCCAACTACCTGGACCTGGCCTTCGACCCGGGCAACAGGTATTCCCTGCCCTACATGGCCGGGACCGCCCTGCTGGCGGTGAACACCTCCAAGGTGGATTTCGACATCGAGGAGTATGCGGACCTTTGGAATCCCGCCCTTGAGAACAGCATCGTGGTCCTGGACGACCAGCGGGCGGTCATGGGGCTGGCCCTGAAGAAGCTGGGCAAGTCCATCAACGAGACGGACCCCGGGGTGCTGGAGGCGGCGGCCAGGGAACTGGCGGCGCTGAAGCCCAACATCAAGGCCTTCGACAGCGACAGCCCCAAATCCCTTCTGATCAGCGGGGAGGTTTCCGTAGGCTATGTGTGGAACGCGGAGGCGGTCATGGCCCAGAAGGAGAATCCGGACATCAAGATCGTGATGCCGGAGGAAGGCCTTTACCTCTGGCAGGACAACTTCGTCATCCCCAAGGGGGCGCCCAATGCAGAAAACGCCCGGAAGTTCATCAGCTTCATGCTGCGCCCGGAGAACAGCAAGATCTGTTCCGACAGCTTCCCCTACACCAATCCCAATGCGGCCGCCCTGGAGCTGATCGACGAGGAGACCCGGAACAATCCAGGCATCTATCCGGACGATTCGGTCTACGCCCAGGGGGAATTCCTGGTGGACGTGGGTGAAACCACGGTGGTCTACGACAAGATATGGACGGATTTCAAGCAACAATAGAGGAAGCAGCCGTGGAGCGAGGGGAGTGAGGTTCTGGGATGAAGGATTTTTTTGCGTTTTTGGATAGGGCCACCGTGCCTGTGACAGCGGTGGAGGCCAGCGCCCAAAGGCTGGTGGAGGCCGGGTTCGTGGAACTGGACATGGCCGAGGAATGGTCCGTGGAGGAGGGGGGCAGGTATCTGGTGCGCCCCTATCCCACCATGCTGGTGGCGGTCTCCATCGGCAGGAAGCGGAGCATGACCGACGGGTTTAGGATCCTGGGGGCCCATACGGACTCGCCGGGCTTCCGGCTGAAGCCGGAACCGGAAATGACCGCGGAAGGGTACCTGAAGCTGAATGTGGAGACTTATGGCAGCCCCATCCTGTCCAGCTGGATGGACAGGCCCCTTTCCATGGCGGGAAGGGTGGCCCTGCGCTCCGAAAAGACCCTGCATCCCAGGATGCGGACCCTGGACCTGGGCAAGCCCCTGTTCACCATCCCGAACCTGGCCATCCACATGAACCGGGATGTGAACAAGGGCGTGGAGCTGAAGAAGCAGAAGGACATGCTTCCCCTGGCAGGCCTCCTGGGCAAGCCGGGGGAAGAGGAGGGCAGGATCCGGAAGCTGCTCGCAAGGGCCCTGGACGTGGATCCCTACGAGATCCTGGACTACGACATGGGCCTTTATGTGGTGGAGAAGCCGGTCCTGCTGGGGCTGGAGGAGGAGTTCGTTTCGGCCCCCCGGATCGACGACCTGGCCATGGTCTACGCCATCACCCGGGCCATGGCGGAGACGGTCCATGACCACGGGATCAACGTGGCGCTTTTCATGGACCATGAGGAGGTGGGCAGCGGTTCCAAGGCGGGGGCGGATTCCAACCTGCCGGCGCTGGTCCTGCAGCGGTTCAGCCTGATGCTGAACCGCACCCCCAGCCAGTACCAGCGGATGTTGGCCCAATCCTTCCTGATTTCCGCCGACGGAGCCCACGGGGTCCATCCCAACGCGCCGGAGAAGGCGGATCCGGTGCACAAGCCCCTGCTGAACAGGGGGGTGGTGCTGAAGGGGAGCGCATCCCAAAGCTATGCCGGGGATCCGGAAACCGGAGGCGCCTTCCGGCAGCTGTGCGGCCTGGCGGGGGTGGAGCACCAGCTCTTCGTGAACCATTCCGACAGCCCCGGAGGCAAGACCATCGGTCCCCTCATGGCCAGGCACCTTCCCGTGCCGACGGTGGACATGGGCATCCCCATGCTGGCCATGCATTCGGCCAGGGAACTGATGGGAAGGAAGGATCTGGAGGACAGCATCCGGCTGTTTTCCGCCTTCTACAGCCATTGACGACGAACAAGGAGAAGCCTATGCGATACAAGATACTGGCGGACAGTTCCTGCGATGTGGACGACCGCATGAAAGGGGAGCTGGAAATCACCCTGGTCCCCCTGACCATCGATGTGGACGGCACCCGCTATGTGGACGACGGAGAACTGGATGTGGCATCCTACATCCGGATCATGAACGCCTCCAGCAACAATCCGAAGAGCGCCTGCCCGTCCCCGGAGGATTATCTGAAGGAGATCCCGGAAGATGCGGAGGGTACCTTCATCATCACCCTGTCCAGTGCCTTAAGCGGCAGCTTCAACAGCGCCATGCTGGCCAGGAACCTCTATCTGGAGGGGAATCCGGAGAAGAAGGTCCATGTGTTCGACAGCAGGAGCGCCGCATCGGGAGAGGTGCTGGCCGCCCTCTGGACAGCCGAATGCATCCGGCAGGGGATGGGGTTCGAGGAAATCGTGGATGTGGTGGAGGAGAGGATCCGGAACATGACGGTGGTGTTCGTGCTGGAGAGGCTGGACCATCTGGAGAAGGCGGGAAGACTCAGCACCCTGAAGGCGGCCATCGCCAATGTGCTGAACATCAAGCTGATCCTCCACGCCACCCGGGAGGGGACCATCGACCTCCTTGGAAAGGCCAGGGGAACAGGAAAGGCCCTGGGGAAGATGGTGGAGACAATCGGAGGGAAGGGGGAGGACCTGTCCGGGAAGACCCTGGTCATCGCCCACTGCGCCGCCCGGGACAGGGCGGAGCAGGTCAAGGGAATGGTGGAGGCCAGGTACGGATTCAAGGAAATCCTGATCGTGCCCACCCGGGGCCTGAGCTCCACCTACGCCAACGAGGGTGGTGTGATCCTTGCGTATTGAAGCTGTCATGGAGGGGAGGGGTCCGTTGTGAAGATGTGGCTGCGGCTGTACATGATTTTTTTCAAGATCGGCCTGGTCACCATCGGGGGAGGCTACACCATGCTGCCCATCATCGAGCGGGAGCTGGTGGTGCGGCACAGGCTTGCGGGCCATGACGCCGTGCTGGACAGCTTCGCCATGGCCCAGTCCATCCCGGGGATCGTGGCGGTGAACACGGCCACGTTGCTGGGCTACAGGATCGGGAAGACCTCCAAAGCCATCGCCTGCTTCCTGGGGGTCATCACCCCCTCCATCATCATCATCTCGCTCATCGCCCTGGCCTACGGAGGGGCGAGCCGGATCCCCTGGATCGAGAAGGCCCTCCAAGGGGTCCGGGTGGCCGTCCTGGCCCTGCTGATGGTGACGGTTTGGAGGCTCCTGCGCAGGACCGTCAGGGACTGGTTCCAGGCGGCGGTGGCGGGGGGCGCCTTCCTGGCCCTGCTCCTCTTCCCTGTATCCCCCATCGCGGTCATCGTAGGTGGAGGCGCGGCCAGCGTATGCTACTACCGTTGGCGGGAAGGGGGTTCCCATGCTGGTTAGGCTTGTGTTGGAATTCCTTGGCATCGGCCTCTTCACCTATGGGGGTGGCCTGGCCATGCTGGTGCTGCTGCAGGACCGGGCGGAGGAGCTCCAGTGGATGGGTCCCGCCCAGTTTGCGGACATGATCGCCATATCCCAGTCCACCCCGGGGCCCATCGCCATCAACCTGGCCACCTTCGTGGGAGTGGTCCAGGGAGGCGTGGCGGGAGCGGTGGCCGCTTCCATCGCCGTCTGCGTTCCGGGGGTCCTTATTTCCCTGCTGGTCTCCCGGTTCCTGCAGACCTTCGCCGAGAACCCCACGGTGGTCCATCTGCTGAAGGGGATCCGGGCCCTGGTGGTGGGGCTGATCGCCATGGCGGTGTTCCAGATCGCCAAGATCTCCATCCTGGTGCCGGAAGGCCAGGGGGGAGGCCTACTGGGCATCTTCCATCCGGTGTCCCTGGTGCTGCTGGGGGTCTTCGTGTACGGGATCGCGCGCTGGGACAAGCACCCCCTGGTGTACATCCTCCTGGGAGGGGTGCTGGGGGTTTTGGCCTACTGACGGGGATGCATCGGGAATAGAACAGACAAGACGGGAGGAATCCATGGAGTTATTGTTGGACGTCCACTGCCACACCGTGGCCAGCGGACATGCATACAGCACCCTGTACGAGAATGTGCGGGGTGCGAAAGAACGTGGTCTTCAGGTGCTGGGCATCGCCGACCATGGACCGGCCATGCCGGGGAGCGCCTACATCTTTTATTTCCAGAACCTGTGGGTGGTTCCGGGCGAAATCGAGGGGGTCAGGATCCTCAAGGGCGTGGAGGCGAACATCGTGGACACCAAGGGGGGCATCGACATGAAGCCCGAGGACCTGAAAGGGTTGGACTACGCCATCGCCAGCCTGCATTCCCCCTGCATCCGGTACGGATCCAAGGCCGAGAACACCAAAGCCCTGGTGGGGGCCATGGGCAACCCCTGGGTGCGGATCATCGGGCATCCGGACGACGCCCGGTACCCCTTGGATTACGAGGAGCTTGTCCGGGCGGCCAAGGATTCTAACGTGCTGCTGGAGCTCAACAACACGTCCCTGAGCCCCTTGAGCTTCCGCCAGCAGGCGGACGTGGCGGTCATGACCATCCTGGAGCTCTCGGCCAAGCACAACCATCCTGTGATCGCGAACAGCGACGCCCATATCGCCTTCGATGTGGGGAACTTCGGCAATGTCCGCCCCCTCCTGGAGGAGTCGGGGTTCCCCCGGGAACTGGTGGTGAATGCGGACCCCCAGGGTTTCCTGGAATGGTTGGCGGCAGGTTCCGGGAAGTGATTTTTTCCGGGGGCCTTTACTCTAACGAGGTGATGTGTTAAAATTGACCTATCATCGGGAGAAAGCCAATTGAGGAGAAGCATATGGGAAAGAACATGAAGACGGAAGCAATGGACTACCTGTTCCAGGCGGTGCTCAGCCTGCGGGAGATCGGGGAATGCTACGATTTCTTCGAGGATGTCTGCACTGTGAACGAGCTCCACTCCCTGGCCCAAAGGCTGCAGGTGGCGAAGATGCTCCGGGAACAGCACACCTATCTGGAGATTGCGGAGAAGACGGGGGCCTCCACGGCCACCATCAGCAGGGTCAACCGCTCCCTGAACTACGGAAACGACGGATACGATTTGGTCTTCGAGAGGATCAAAAAAGGATAAGGAAAAGCAGGCGCCTGAAGGAATGGTTCACGTCCTTCAGGCGCCTGCTTTCGCATGGGTCGGCATTCCTAAGCTTTCTTGTCCGGGGATTTCTTGGGGGGGGTCCGGTGCGGCTGCCGGTCGATCAGACGGGCCACCAGGTGCTTCAGGGTGGCGGCCTCCATGGAGAGGAGATAGCTGGCAGCGAACAGGGAAAAGAGCTCCTGTTCCTCCGGATCCTCCACGTCCGAAAAAAGAGCCTGGGCGCTGTCCAGGGTCCGGTCCAGCTGTTTGCGCAGCTCCGGGAACTGGGTCTTTTGGGCCTCCAGGATCCGGTCGTAGAAAGCCTCCAGGCTAAGGGTGGGGGAGGGCTTCAGCAACCGTTCCTTCACGGGGGCCAGCAGCTCCTGGATGTCCGGGATGGAGAGGACATGCTTCATGTGGTAGACCATAAGGAGCAGCACGATGTGCCGGGTGGAATACTTCTTCTTGGCGGAGGGGGGGAGGATTCCGCACTTGCTGTAGTTGTTGATCATGGTTTTGGTCAGGGTCTTCTCCTGGGAGTCCCGCATGAATACGCCCAGGTGCTCGTCCATGAACGTGGTGACCTGGTCCATGTAGAGGTCGATGGGGGGGATGTCCCCGGAGCGGACCGTATCGTGTTCCTGTACGGTTTCCAGGACCTCCTGCAGGAATTCGCGGTAATTGTTGTTTGGCATGACAGCCTCCTCGCAAGGTGCGCATTGATTCCTCCATTATATAGTAACGAAAACCGGATTACAAGTGCCAAGCGCGGCTTTACCCTGCACGCCGGATATGGTATGATGTTTGGGCAGTCGAAAACGGAAGAAAAGGAATTGGGTGAATGAATGGATAAATACAAAGGTTTGAACGAACCCCAGAGAACAGCCGTGTTTCATGTGGACGGTCCCTTGCTGCTCCTTGCGGGGGCGGGTTCGGGGAAGACCCGTGTACTGACGCACCGGATTGCCTATATGATTGAAGAAAAAGGCGTGGCCCCCTGGCAGATCATGGCCATCACCTTCACCAACAAGGCGGCCAAGGAGATGCGGGAGCGGGTGGACAAGCTGGTGGGAGCTGCGGCCGCGGATGTCTGGGTCAGCACCTTCCACTCCTCCTGTGTGCGGATCCTGCGCAGGCATGCGGACCGGGTGGGTTACGACCGCTCCTTCACCATCTATGACGCGGACGATTCGAAGAAGCTGGTCCGGGAGTGCATGAAGCAGCTGAACGTGGACCCCAAATACTTCAAGGAATCCGCCGTGCTCTCGGCCATCAGCGGCGCCAAGAACCAGTACATCGGTCCGGCCCAGTACCGGAAGGACGCGCTGGGGGACATGCGCAAGGAGACCATAGGCAAGATCTACGACCTCTACCAGCAGCGCCTGAAGAGCTGCAACGTCATGGATTTCGACGACCTCCTGGTGAAAACGGTGGAGCTTTTCGTCATGAACGAGGATGTGCTGGCCTATTACCAGGACAAGTTCCGCTACATCATGGTGGACGAATACCAGGACACCAACGGGGTGCAGTTCCGGCTGGTCCATCTCCTGGCCAAGAAGCACCGGAACCTGTGCGTGGTGGGGGACGACGACCAGTCCATCTACCGGTTCCGGGGAGCCGACATCCGGAACATCCTGGACTTCGAGGCGGTCTTCGGGAACGCCCAGGTGGTCCGCCTGGAGCAGAACTACCGTTCCACCAGGAAGATCCTGGACGCCGCCAATGGGGTCATCCGCAACAACAGGCAGCGCAAACCCAAGAAGCTGTGGACGGACAACCAGGATGGCATGGACATCGTGTACAAGACCCTCTACACAGAGGTGGAAGAGGCGGCCTTCATCGCGGAGCAGGTCGCAGAAGGGGTGAAGGCGGGCAGGACCTACAAGGACCATGCGGTCCTGTACAGGACCAATGCCCAGTCCAGGGCGGTGGAGGACAGCTTCGTGAAGCGGAACATCCCCTACAAGCTGGTGGGTGGCGTGAGCTTCTACCAGCGGAAGGAGATCAAGGACATCCTGGCCTACATGGTGCTGGTGGACAACAGCGCCGACGACCTGTCCCTGCGCAGAATCATCAACGTGCCCAAAAGGGGAATCGGGGACAGCACGGTGGAGCGGATCGGGGAGTACGCCTACGAAAGGGGCATCGGCATGTACGAGGCCCTGGGGCGGGCCCGGGAGATTCCCGGCATCGCCCGGGCGGCGTCCAAGGTGGAGCAGTTCCACGCCTTCATGGAGAAGTGCAGGGGAATCGCCGCCCAGGGAGGGCTTGTGGGACTGGTGGAAACCATCCTGAAGGAGACGGGCTACGAGGAGGCCCTCCGGCTGGAGAACACCCCGGAATCCCAGGACAGGCTGGGAAACATCGGGGAGCTGGTGTCCAAGATGGCGGAGTACGAGACCATGTCGGAGGACCCTTCCCTGGTGGGATTCCTGGAGGAGGTGGCCCTGGTGGCTGCCATCGACACCCTGGAAGGGGACGACAACAAGGTGGTCCTGATGACCCTGCACAGCGCCAAGGGGCTGGAATTTCCGGTGGTGTTCCTGGGAGGGATGGAGGACGGGCTCTTCCCCGGCTACATGAGCATCAATTCCGGGAACCCGGAGGACATCGAGGAGGAGCGGCGGCTCTGTTACGTGGGCATCACCCGGGCCATGGAGCAGCTCTACCTGTTGAATGTGAAGCGGCGGCTGGTCCATGGGACAAGCCAGTTCAACATGCCCTCCCGGTTCATCCGGGAGATCCCCCAGGAACTGCTGGCGGTCCATGAGACGGAGCTGACGCCCTCCATCGAAGCGGCTCCCGTGGTGGGCATGTCCCCCCGGACCACGGGGAAATATGCGGGAAGCCTCTATGGGAGCGGCCGCTATGGCGCCAAGCCTTCCCAAGGGGATTCCTCCAAGAGATCCATCCCCGGGCCGTCGGACAGGACCCTGGAATACGGGGAAGGGGACCTGGTGAAGCACGGAAAGTTCGGCGTGGGACAGGTCCAGAGGATCGAGGCGGGCGGAGCGGACTACCAGGTCACCGTCAATTTCCCAAGCCACGGGGTGAAGAAGCTGCTGTCCAGTTTTGCCGGACTGAAGAAGGTCTAAGTTCAGGCTGGATAATTGGAGGCATTGATGTTATAATGAGTGCAGAAGTTTTCAAAAAACAAGGAAGGGAAGTGCGGGTATGTTGGAAAGATTCAGAAGAGACGATTTAGTTAGCATGGAACACTTGGGTGAATTGCTGCACAAATTGAATTTCAAGCCGGCAATTTTTGAAAGCGACAACAGGAAGAAGGAATACACCTGGCTGGTCGTTGCACTTGTCACCCTGGGCCTGGTCATTTCCGGACTTGTCGTGTACAAGCTCTTCTTCAGCAATGCGGACGACTTTGACGATGAAGAGGGATTTGAAGAGGATTTTGAAGACATCGACTACGATGAAGATTTTGACGATGATGATGATTTTGCCGAAGCGGATGCTTTGCAAGACTGATGGTAAGAAAGGGGCTGAGCGATCAGCTCCTTTGTCATCTGGATGGAAAAAGACGGAAATGGAGAATTTTCTATGAAGAAGAACACGATGGCGGCCGGTGTGGTGGAGAGGGTGGCCTTCCCCAACAAGGCTGTGATGGAAATCGAAGGGGTCCAGGTCCAGGTGAAGAACGCCCTTCCCGGACAGAAGGTGGAAATCCGCCTCAAGAAGAAAAGGAAGAACCGCTGGGACGGGGAAGTCGTCAAGGTCCTGGAGCCGGCACCCTATGAGATTCAGGCCCCCTGCCCGGTGTTCGGGGTGTGCGGGGGATGCCTGTACCAGCAGATGCCCTACGGGAAGCAGCTGGAAATGAAAGCGGCCCAAGTCCAGGAGCTCCTGTCCTCCCTGGACACCCCCTATCCTTTCGAGGGTATTTCGCCCAGCCCCCGGGAATACGGATACAGGAACAAGATGGAGTACTCCTTCGGGGATCCGTTCAAGGACGGTCCCCTGACCTTGGGGATGCACCGGCGGGGAAGCATGCACGACATCGTGGACGCCTCCGACTGCAGGATCGTCCATCCGGACTTCAACAGGATCGTGGAGGCCACGACCGCCTTTTTCCGGGAGAGGGGAATCCCCTTCTACCATAAGCGGTCCCATGAAGGATGGCTCCGCTACCTGCTGCTGCGCCGGGGGGAGAAGACAGGCCAGCTCCAGGTGAACCTGGTGACCAGCTCCCAGATGGAGGTGGACCTGGCTCCCTGGGTGGAGCTCCTGGGGGCCCTGCCCCTGGAGCATGCCCTGACGGGGGTGCTGCACACGATTTCGGACACCTTGTCGGATGCAGTGAAGCCGGATTCCACCCGGGTGCTCCGCGGGGAGCTGGATTTCCACGAGCGGCTTCTGGGGCTGGATTTCAGGATCTCCCCCTTCAGCTTCTTCCAGACGAATTCCCTGGGAGCGGAAGTCCTCTACGGGGTGGTCCAGGAGTACGTGGGGGACATGCGGGACAAGCTGGTCTACGACCTGTACGCGGGCACGGGGACCATCACCCAACTGCTGGCGGGGGTGGCCCGGAAAGCGGTGGGTGTGGAGATTGTGGAGGAGGCCGTGGAGGCCGCCCGCAGGAACGCCGCCCTGAACGGCCTGGAACACTGCGAATTCATCGCCGGGGACGTGCTGGGGGTCCTGGACAGCCTGGAGGAGAAGCCGGATGTGATCGTCCTGGACCCGCCCCGGGAAGGAGTGCACCACAAGGCCCTGGAGAAGATCCTGCGCTACGGGGTCCGGGACATCGTCTATGTCTCCTGCAAGCCGACCTCCCTGGTGGAGGACCTGAAGCTGTTCCTGGAGAAGGGCTACAGGCTGGAAAGGGTCCGGTGCGTGGACCTCTTCCCCAGCACCCCGCACGTGGAGACCGTCGTACTGCTTAATAAACACACATAATTGATTTTAGCTTTTTTCTTCATAAAGAATTTGAGAGGATATTTACGAGAAGAGAATAAAGGCTGTAAATGCGAGGGGTTTTATAAATGAAGAAAGAAGAAGTTGTTCTTTTTGTTGATGGGAATGTAGAGCTTGAAGTTTCAATAACGCCAGACCGAGATACGGTCTGGTTGACCCAAGAGCAAATGAGTCTGCTGTTTGATACGGCACGATCGTCTATCGCTTATCATATTAAAAATATTTTTAAGGAGCAAGAATTGGATAAGAGTACTTCTGTCGAAATTTTCGACAGAAGTGAGAATAAAGCATCGAGGCCACCAATGTGCTACAATCTTGATGTTATTATTTCCGTAGGATATCGTGTAAAATCAAAAAGAGGTGTTGCATTTCGAAAATGGGCAAATGGTGTATTAAAACAGTATATAATGCAAGGATATGCTGTAAATCATAAACGTATCAAGGATTTAGGAGAAGTGATACGTATTATGAAGAGGACAGAAAATAGTTTAGATGCAAAGCAAGTGTTATCTGTTATTGAACGCTACAATACAGCATTGGAATTGCTGGATGATTATGATCATCAAAGAATGAAACGACCTAAGGGAAGCGAATCCGCGTATGTTTTATCATATGATGAATGCATTCAAGTAATTCAAATCATGAGATTTGGAAACGAGTCAGAATTGTTTGGAAAAGAAAAAGATGATTCGTTTCAAGGTAGCATTGGAAATATATACCAATCATTTTCAGGTAATGATGTATATCCAAGTTTAGAAGAAAAGGCAGCAAACCTATTATATTTTGTGACCAAAAATCATAGTTTTCTAGACGGGAATAAAAGAATTGCTGCTATGATGTTTTTGCATTTTCTGGATAAAAATGGTGTACTATTTGCAGACGAGCATAAATTGATAGATAATCATACACTGGTTGCTCTTACAATTATGATTGCTGAATCAAAACCAGATGAAAAAGAAATGATGATTAGCATCATAATGAATTGTATTGGATAAACAAAACAATAAGCTGAAAGGAATGTTTGGTATGAACAATCACGAGCACGTAGTGGATAATGAAATGTGTTCTTATCAAGAACAGCACACACGTGGAGACGGTGTTGGCGGTCCTGAGGAACCGGATTGGATGGAGGTGGAAGCCCATGACGCCTAACGCCGTAGGTTTCAGCCTTCTGGTCCTGGGGGCGGTGCTGGTCTTGGGGAAATGGATCCGGGTGGGCACACCCCTGCTGCAGCACCTCTTCCTTCCCAGTTCCCTGGTGGCCGGCCTGCTGGCCTTGCTGGCGGGACCGGAAATCCTGGGGGCGATGACCGGGGTTTCCCTGGTCCCGGAGTTCCTGCTGGACACGTGGCGGGTCCTGCCGGGACTCATGATCAACATCGTGTTCGCGGCCCTCTTCATAGGCAAGAAGATCCCCCGGATCGGGACCGTGTGGAAGCTGGCGGGCCCCCAGGTGGTGATGGGCTACATGATCGCCTTCGGGCAGTACGCCGTCGGCCTGTTCCTGACCCTGTTCATCCTGGGGCCTGTCTTCGGCATGCATCCGGCGGCGGGAGCCCTGATTGAAATCGGCTTCGTGGGCGGCCATGGAACCGCCGCCGGCCTTCGGGACACCTTCGTAGAGGTCGGATTTCCGGAAGGCGGGGACCTGGCCATCGGCATGGCCACCGTCGGCGTCCTGGGAGGGGTCCTCTTCGGCATCGCCCTGATCAACTGGGCGATCCGCAACAACAAGCTGGTCCATCCGGTGAAGACGGCGGACCGGAGCGACCTGGAGAAAAAAGGGATCAACGAGTTCGACATCCGGGAGGCGGCCGGCTACATGAGCACCAGGACCGAATCCATAGAACCCCTTTCCCTGCATCTGGGCTATGTGGGCATCGGGATCCTGCTGGGCTACGGCCTCCAGCAGGCCATGGTCTGGCTGGAGGCCGTCACCTGGGGAGGGGCCACCGGGGTCTACCTGATGCGCTACGTGCCCCTGTTCCCCCTGGCCATGGTGGGAGGCATCCTGGTCCAGCTGCTGCTGGAGAAGCTGGACCGCTACCGCACGGTGGACAGGGAACTGGTCAACCGGATCCAGGGTCTGGCCCTGGACATCCTGATCGTCAGCGCCCTGGCCACCCTCTCCCTGAAGGTCATCGGAGAGAACATGCTGCCCTTCCTGATCCTGGCCGTGGGGGGAATCCTCTGGACAGGGTTCGCCTTCCTGGTGCTGGGGCCCCGGATGCTCCCGGACTATTGGTTCGAGCGGGGAATCGGGGACTTCGGCCAGTCCATGGGGGTCACGGCCACCGGCCTCCTGCTGATGCGGGTCACGGACCCGGAGGGCAAGACGCCGGCCCTGGAAAGCTTCGGCTACAAGCAGCTGCTTTTCGAATTGTTCGTGGGCGGCGGAATCTTCACCGGGGCGGCCATTCCCCTGATCCACCAGTTCGGTCCCAAGGCGGTCTTCGCCGGAACCCTGGGGGTGGCCCTGGGATGCCTGGTCTTTGGCATGCTGGTGTACGGGAAGAGGCGCTAGGTCGCCGGAAACGGGTCATTTGCGCAATACGGCCAACCTGCCCTGAAGCTCCAGTCCCGAGAATCCCAGGTTGTCCCGGATCCACCGGAAGGTGTGCGGATGGTAGAAGAACACATGGGTGGGGTCGTTCTTGTAATGCCAGCGCTGGAAGTCGACGGACGGGTCCCAGGCTTCCGTCATGCAGTAAAGCCTCCCGCCGGGCTTGAGGAGCCCGGACAGGAGACGGAATTCCTTCTCCGGATTGTGGAAATGCTCCACGACCTCGCAGCAGACGATGAAATCGTAGCGGTCTTCCAGCGGGGCGGGATCCTTCCAGAAAAAAGGGTCGTACAGGCGCAGGTTGTAGCCCTGGTCCCCCAGGAGCTTGGAAATCACCGGTCCGGTGCCGGCTCCGAAGTCCAGCCCGGACGTCTGGGGCGGCCAGTCCTGGAGCACGGAGTCGACGATGGGGGCGACGAACTTCTGGTATCCGGGGTCCTCCACATCGTTGTTGTGTTCCTTGTAGCGCTCCTGCTCCTCCTGGGGGGAAGGCAGGTGGCGGGGGTGCAGGAAGAGGGCGGAACATCCGTCGCATTGCAGGTATTCCATCTCCCGGAACCACTGGAAATGGCGGGCTTCCGATTTGCACAAGGGGCAGTTGGTCATGGTCGTATCCTTCCTTTCGTCTTTACAGTCCCTGAAAGGATACCCCAACGGGGCCGGTTTTGCAAGGGAACCCCGTGAAAATGAAGAAAAACATATGATTTTGAGAGGAAGAAGGAGGACACAGCATGGCGTTGATCCGTTGTCCGGAGTGTCAAAGGGAAATATCAGACCAAAGCCAATCCTGCCCCCATTGCGGCTATCCCCTGCGGGCGTCTTACGGCAGTGGCGGCAGCTATCAGGCGGGGAGGGTATCCGACCAGGAGCCCAGCTTCGGGATGGCCCTCTTGGGGTTCTTCTTTCCCCTGGTGGGTCTGATCCTGTACCTGGTCCTGTTGAACGACCAGCCTGGAAAGGCCAGGTCGGCGGGAAAGGGGGCGCTGGTTTCCGTGGTGGTGGGCATCGTGGGTACGATCCTGCTGCTGCTGCTGGCGGTACCTGCCGCCCGGATCATGTATACCTTATGAACGAAAGAAGGGAGGCCCCGGACGTGTCCGGGGCCTCCCTTCGCTTGGTACCCTATTGGCCTGCCTTCAGCAAGCGCCAGATTGTCGTACGGCTGATGCCGAGCCTCTTCGCCGCCATTGTCTGGTTTCCGTTCACCTCTTCGAGAATCTGCTGGACGATGTCCTTGTTGATTTCATCCAACGTCCTGTTGATGTCGAATCCTGAGGCGGCTTCCGCTCCTTCGGACGCTGGGGCGGCTGCGGTCTGCTTCCTTTCGTAATCCAGCACGCGGGCCGCTTCTTCGGCTTTGATGTAGGGGGTCGTCGTTACGGTGACCAGCTGCTGAAGCACGCGCTTGAGCTGGGTCAGGTTCTGGTTCCATTCGAATGCCTGCATCAACGCCATAGCGTCGCTCTCGAAGCCGATGATCTGCTTCGCGAGGGTGACGTTGAGGGTGCTGATGTAGATGCTGGAAAGGCTGGGCAGCTCCTCCCTGCGGTTGCGGAGAGGCTCCAGGTTGATGGAAAGGCAGGACAGGTCGTTCATCAATCGTTTGCACTTGTCCGGCAACTGCCGCTGGGGATTGCTTGTAAAGGAAAAGAGCACCCGGTTCCTTTTGCAGAGGTTTGTTTCCATGATCGTTGAAAACATCTGCTTGAACTTGGCGTCATCCAGATGTTCGATGTTCTTGAAATAAATCGTGTTTCCGTTGTCGTTTAGAGGCGTGTTGTAGTGGTTGGTCAAGAAGGACCAGTGCTTGTCGTTCATCAAGGCAAAATCGATGACGATGAAGGGGTTGTTCTGCAGGCGGCTCTGGGTGTAGATCAACCCTGCGACCTGCTCTTTTCCGGTGCCTTCTTCTCCGATGACCACAATCGGCGAGCTGGTTTTGTTGAAAGCGTCGATGGTGGCCTGGGTGCTTGTCGTTTGGGTACTGCTGAAGAAACTGTTGAAAGGATCGTTCAGCAGGTCCGATTTGGAATGATACCGTATGCCGTACTTGTTTGATGTCACCGGGATGTTGTTGGCGGTGACGTAGAACACTGCATACCGCTCTTCGTTGGCTTCGAAGGTCTGGCCCTCGATGAAGATGAGGTTTCCGTTCAAGTTCTTGGCGACCTTCCTTTCTCCGGATTCGAGTGTGGAGAGAAGCTCTTTTTCGATCAGAGACAGCACATCGGCCTGGTCGGCCTGCAATGTGCTGTAGAGCACTGCTCCGGAGGGGTCGAAGAGGATGGTGTCCGCCTTTTGGTGCATCAGGAGTTCGCTGTACAGGTTTTTTTCGTTGATCAGCTTGCGGTGGTTTGTGGTGGCCTTGATGGCCTGGTCGAAGGCGTCCTCGATGCTTTCGATGCCGGAGGTGATGAGGATGGAATTGAGCCCGAGCGTCTTGGCCAATGTGTTGGTCACCATGTCGCAGATGACCATGTGATACCCGTTGGCCTTGAGCTCCATCAGCTTGCCCTTGGCTTCTTCGGTGCTGTGGATCGTGTAGATGTCGATGTCGTATTGAAGCAGGTCGCAGAGCGTGTGTGCGGTGCGTGTGATGCTCGGAAAGCCGATGATGGCATACTTGTCGGAAAAGTTTTCCATAAGCTTGATGGCCCGCAGGATGTCGTAGACGGTCAGGGTTATTTCTATTATCGGAACATTCACGGCCTGGTTCAGCATCTCGGCCGTGCCGCCGCGGGACACGATGACGTCGATGTTGGATGTGTCGTACTGCTTGGCGATTTCCACACCCTTTTCAAGGTCCCCTACGAATACCGACAGTGCGATGTCCTCCCGTTTCGATGCGATGTTCTGCATCATGGTTTTCATGCCCTCATAGGGGGCGATGCCCAAAATCCGAATCGGCGAAGTGTTCATAGTGTTACTCCCCTTTGTGTTCATATATGAAACAATCATAGCATGCTTGCAACAAATGGTCAACAGAATATATTAATAGTTTCATAAAGGAACGCTTTTTGTTGGTTTCCAGGTTGCGCAATAGAACGAAAAGGATTAATATTGAACAAGGATAACAAATTGAAACACATCGAAGGGAGACGCCGGAGAAGCATGGTAAAACTACTGATAATTGCGGATGACTTCACGGGTGCGTTGGATACGGGCGTGCAATTCGCCATCCAAGGGATCGGCGCCAAGGTCTTGACGGACATCGGCTATGACTTTTCGGGTATGGATGAAGACGCCGAAGTGCTTGTCATAAATACGGAAACGCGGCACACATCCCCCAAAGAAGCGTACAGGATCGTCAGGGACCTATCGGAAAGAGCCCTTGGAGCGGGTGTGGCCCACATCTACAAAAAAACGGATTCTGCAATGAGAGGCAATGTAGGCAGTGAACTCAGGGCTGTCCTCGATGCATCGAAGCAGTCCGAGCTGCCCTTCGTTCCGGCATTTCCCGAAATGAACCGCACCACCGACGAAGGGAATCTCTACATCGACGGAATACCGGTCAATGAAAGCGTGTTTGGCAGCGACCCGTTTTCACCCGTAGCTTCGGCGCACATTCCTGTGATCATCCAGGAGAACACGGATGTCAAGGTGAGCATCTTCAATAAGCTGAAGAACCTCATAAGGCCAAACAAGCACATCTGCGTATACGATGCGGCTACAGACGACGACCTGCAGGAGATCGCCGACAAGCTGAAGGATGAAAACCGGCTCACCATATCTGCGGGATGTGCAGGGTTCGCCAAGGTGCTGCCGGAGACCCTGGGGCTGGCCACAAAGGAGATCCAAAAGGTGGAGGGGGCAGGAAGATTCCTGATCGCTTGCGGAAGCGTCAACCCGATCACAAAAAGGCAGATTGAACATGCGGTGCAAAACGGAATCAAACGGGTGAATCTGACACCTCCCCAGAAGCTGGACGGAAATTACTTCTCGACCGAAGAAGGGGAGGCGTTCCTGGAGGAGTTGAAGACGCTCTATGCGGAAGAGAAGGTGCTGATCATCGACACGAACGATGTCGGAGACCTGGATGCCACAAAAAGCTATGCCGGAGAAAAGGGCTACGACATCAACGGCATAAGGGAACAGATATCCAAAAACCTGGGACATGCGGTCAAGCTCCTCCTGGATGCGGCGGAGGACAGCATCGTCCTGATCACAGGCGGAGACAGCCTTCTGGGCTATATGAAACAGATCGGCTGCGAAGAAATCATCCCGCTTTATGAACTTGCACCCGGAACAGTCCTCTCCTATTACATCAACGAAGGAAAGAAACGGCATATCATATCGAAATCCGGAGGCTTCGGAAGGGAAGACTTGCTGGTCTCGCTGGCATCAAACCTGTTGACAAAAGAAAATGAGGTGGAAGGAAATGGTTGAGCAGTACAAGCTGAAAATGCCCAAAGCTGTCTACGCGGGAACCAACGCGCTGGACAACATCGGGGAGATCATAGGCGGAAGCAAGAGCATTGCGATTTTTACGGATAAAGGTGTGATCGGGGCGGGATTGCTTGACCTGGTCATCGGTCGTTTGGACAAGGATAAGACCGAAATCGCCGTTTTCGACGAGTTGCCCACAGAACCCACGTATGGTGAGGTCCAGGAGATCGTCGATGGATTCAAGAAGCGCACATTCGACCTGATCATTGCAGTCGGAGGCGGCAGCGTCATGGATACGGCCAAGCTGGCCTCGGTCCTGGTCACGGAAGACTATGACATCAGGGATCTGCTTGACAATCCGGCGCAGGCAAGGAAGTCGATACGGACACTGATGATCCCCACGACGGCGGGAACCGGATCGGAAGCGACACCGAACAGCATTGTCGTCGTTCCAGAAAAGGAATTGAAGGTGGGCATCGTAAACGACGAGATGATTGCGGATCATGTCATTCTGGATCCCCTCGTCATCAAGAACCTGCCGAGGAAAATCGCCGCAGCTACGGGAATCGACGCTCTGGCCCATGCCATCGAATGCTATACATCGAAAAAGGCGAATCCGTTCAGCGACACCTTCGCCCTGGAAGCCTTGAAGATGATTTTCGACAATATTGAAAAGGCATGCGACAGCAGCGATGACATGGAGGCCAAAGGCAGCATGCTTGTGGCGTCCTTCTACGCCGGCGTGGCGATCACGACGTCCGGAACCACGGCAGTCCATGCGCTTTCCTACCCGCTGGGCGGGAAGTACCGCATCCCCCACGGGGTGTCCAACGCCATGATGCTGGTGCCCGTGATGAAGTTCAATGAGCCGGTATGCCGCGGCCTATTTGCCAATATCTATGACCGCATTCATGCAGAAGGCGGGTCTTCATCAGAAGAAGAAAAATCCTCCTGGGTCATCGACCGGCTGGATGCAATCGTTAAAAACCTTGACATACCGACGAGCTTGTCTTCGTACGGTATTGGTGATAAGGACCTGGAGACGCTTGTCGAATCGGGCATGCAGGTACAACGGCTGCTGGTCAACAACAGGAGGGAAGTCACTGCGGACGATGCAAGGGCATTATACAAACAGCTGCTTTAGAAAACAATTCAGGAGGGCATGATGGTAGAAATCAAAGGGGTCATCCCGGCTATACTTACACCGATGAAGGAAGATGAGAGTGTCAACTACGACGAGCTGAGGAACCAATTGAACCGATTGATCGACGGAGGTGTCCATGGAATATTCCCTTTCGGAACCAATGGCGAAGGTTATATCCTGCGTGAGGACGAAAAAATGGAAATCCTCAAGGTGACCGTGGATGAGGTGAAGGGCAGGGTTCCTGTCTATGCAGGCACCGGATGCATCGGTACAAAAGACACGGTCAGGCAGTCGTTGAAGGCGAAGGAAGCTGGAGCGGACATCCTCTCGATCATTGCACCGTCCTTTGCAATGGCATCCCAGGACGAGCTTTATGAGCACTATAAGACAGTGGCTTTTGAAGTGGATATGCCGATCGTCCTATACAACATTCCGGCCAGAACCAATAATTCCATTTCGCCGGATACGGTTGAAAGGTTGAGCGAAATTCCGAATATCGTAGGTGTGAAAGACAGCAGCGGCAATTTCGACAACATGCTCCAATATATTGAAAAGACAAGAGGGAACGAGAATTTCAGTGTCCTGTCGGGGAACGATTCCTTGATCCTCTGGAACCTGCTTGCAGGCGGTGTCGGTGGGATTGCAGGCTGTGCAAACATCTATCCTGGGACCCTGGCTTCCATCTACGACCTCTTCATGGCGGGAGAACTGGAGCAGGCAAGGAAGGCGCAAGACAGCATCCGCAACATCAGGAACACATTCAAATACGGCAATCCGAATACCATGGTAAAGACAGCTGTTGGACTGATGGGATATCTTGTGGGCAAATGCAGGGCGCCATTCAACAAAGTTTCCGATCAAGGTGTTGAAGCCCTCAAGAAGGCACTTGCTGAAAACGAAGCGCTTGGAATGAAGTAGGAGGCGGCTATGTCGGAGAGACTGATCATCGGGATCACAATGGGGGATCCTGCCAGCATTGGCCCGGAAATTACGGCAAAGGTCTTGGACGGTCCAGGCATTTATGACAAGTGCAAACCGCTGATCATCGGGGATGCCGCTGTCATGGAGAAGGCATTGGAGATTGTCCAAAAGACCCATCTGAAAATCAACCCGATCAATGACATCAATGCTGCGCTTTTTGAACAGGGCACCATCGACGTGTACGACCTGGGGCTTGTGGATGTGTCGAAGCTTGAACTCGGCCGGGTGTCCCCAATGGCTGGCGAAGCGGCGTTCCAATATGTGAAGAAGGCCATAGAGCTGGCGCTGGCTGGAGAGGTTGACGCAACCGTCACCAACGCCCTGAACAAAGAGGCGATCAACATCGCCGGCCATCATTATTCGGGCCATACGGAAATCTATGCGGAGTTGACTGGGACAGACAAGTTTACGATGATGCTTGCCCACGAGAATCTGCGTGTGGTCCATGTTTCCACCCATGTTTCGTTAAGGGAGGCGTGCGACCGTGTCAAAAAGGAGCGGGTTCTGGATGTGATCAGGATCGCCGACCAGGCATGCAAGAACCTAGGCATCGGACAACCAAAGATCGCCGTTGCGGGCCTCAACCCGCACAGTGGAGAAAACGGCCTTTTCGGCAAGGAGGAAATCGATGAGATCATCCCTGCCATTGAGGCGGCGGTTGGCGAAGGCATACACGCAGAGGGGCCTATCCCCCCGGACACGGTCTTCTCCAAAGCCAGAGGCGGCTGGTATGACATCGTGGTGGCTATGTACCACGACCAGGGGCACATACCCCTCAAGGTCGTCGGGTTTGTATATGATAAGGAAGCGTCCAAATGGGATGCGGTGGCTGGTGTGAACATCACATTGGGATTGCCGATCATCAGGACATCCGTGGACCATGGAACCGCTTTCGACCAGGCGGGAAAGGGCATAGCAAATGAACTAAGTCTTGAGAATGCCATCGAATACGGCATTCTCTTGGCAAAAAATAAAAAAATGGAGGAATAGTGAATGAAAAAGGTATTGGCGATTGTGGTGGCACTGGTTATGACTTTGACGGCGTGTTCAGGAGGAGGGGAACAGACTGCTGAACCAACGCAAGGAACGGGTCGACAAGAAACAACAAACGATCCATCGAACGCTGCACCATCACTTGCAGATGCAAACGTCCTGTTCGGTACATTTGAAGTGGGAACAAGCAACTACAACATTTCAGCCGAATTGGGCAAGCTCTGGGAAGACAACGGAATCGGCAAAGTGGATGTCCAGCCCATCTCCCCTGGAGGCATGGGGGCTCCCTATCTGTTGGCCGGCGACAAGGCGGACATCGCATTCATCAACGGCGCTCCCGCAAAATGGGCCATGGAAACAGGCACACTCGGAAAGGAGCCTGCGGAGGGATATCTTGCCATGATTGGTGAACTTTCTGCCGTATCGGCAGTAAACTTCCTGACAACGGATTTCATCAAAAAACATGGGGTGACAACCATTGAAGAGGCAATTAGGCAACAGCTTCCAATCAGAATCGGATGCAGTCCCGTAGGCTCCATGGACAACGAAGTGGTCCAGATCCTGTTGGGATACATGGGTGTTACAGAAGATGACATCAAATCATGGGGCGGCGATGTGATCCATGGCGGAGGATCCGACCTGGCATCCATGGTGAAAGACGGCAAGCTGGATTTCATGCTTGACCATACATCATCCGCATCCTCTACAATGCAGGAGATTTCCATGACAAGTGATGTCCAATTCCTGCAATGGGAAGATGCGACCATCGATTACTTTGTCAGTGAAAAAGGATTCCAAAGAGTGACGATTCCGGCCAATGCATGGAAAGGCCAAGAGAATGAGATCGTCAATGCGGGTACTCCGGACTGCTTGTTCGTATCGGATGAATTGAGTGATGAAATCGTCTATGAATTGACAAAAATCATGTGCGAAAACAGGGATTATCTTGTAAGCGTGTTCGCATCCTTGGAACCTTTCAATCCTGAAACATGTTGGGAACCGGAAAAAGTTGGAGGAGTAGCGCTTCATCCGGGTGCTGAAAAGTATTTTAAGGATGCAGGTTATATGAAATGATTCAAATTGATTGGAGTGGTGGTGGAAGCGCCACCGCTCCATAACTATTGGAGGAAAACAATGACAAATACGAGCATTGACCACAAAGAAAACATTGAGCACCCTGATTTTAATGAGGAACCAAAGCGCGAAGCGATTCCAAGATGGAGATATGCGGTTCTTGTCATCATTTCCGTTGCCTTCATTTCATTCCAGTTGTATATAGCTATGGTGAAGCCATTGGACCGTTGGCTGCAAGTTCCTTATCATATGGTGTTCGGTCTGTTGGCCGCCTTCATGTTCAAGCCGATGGCAGACAATTTCGGCGCAAAATTCGCAAAAACATTGGGATGGATTTATGATTCCGTTCTGATCTTGTTGCTGGCGTATATTGCCTACTACTTTACGACCAATTTGACGTTTTTGCAGAATAGGATCTACAACATCGATGAAATGAGACCCCAGGACCTCGTTGCAGCCTACGCTTCGCTTTTTGTGGTCATGGAAGCGGTGAGGAGGATTATGGGCCGCAACCTGTTCATCTTCATCTCGATTTTCATTGTGTACGCATTCGCAGGACAAAAGATACCTGGTATTTTCCAGTTCAGAGGAATGACATGGCAGATGTTTGCTGAAGCGATGCTTATGGACGTGAACGGCATTCTAGGTTCGCCGCTTACCGCCTCCATGAACACCTTGTTCTATTTCCTGATCTTCGGTGCGTTCTTCTCCTCCTGTGGTGGCGGACAAGTGCTGATCGACCTTGGGATGAAATTAAGCGACAAAACCGTTGGAGGACCTGCAAAAGCGGCGGTCCTTTCCAGCGGCCTGATGGGAATGATTTCAGGCAGTGCGGTTGCCAACGTTTCAACAACGGGCGTCATGACGATCCCCCTGATGAAAAAAACAGGTTATGAACCACACCAGGCGGCATCCATCGAATCGATCGCATCAACGGGCGGACAGATCATGCCCCCGATCATGGGTATCGGTGCGTTCATCATGGCGGAGATGATTGGCGTCAGCTATTTGAAAATTGCGGCAGCAGCCTTGATTCCGGCTTTGGCTTACTATGGCTCGGTGTTCCTCTTGGTGCATTTTTTGGCCAAAAGGAAGCACATGACTTCCAAGGATGAATCCGTCAAATATGTATCGGACCCTGTCCTGCCAAGAATGTACCAGTTGCTGCCGATCGCCGCTCTGGTGGCAATCATCTTCTCGGGAGGATCCTTGACAAGAGGTGCCTTGACAGGGGCCGCATTATCCATCCTTGTCAGTCTGGTGTCCCAAAAAACAAGGATGTCCTTAAAAGGATATGTGGATTCCATGCTGGACGGTGTGAGGCAGGCTGCTAGCATCACTGTGCCGACGGCAGCCATCGGCATCATGATCGGCATCGTCATCCAATCGGGCGTTGCGAACAAGCTGACAAAGATCATTTCCAATACCGGCAATTCAAGCATCGCGTTGGCGCTCATCTTCGCCATGGTCGGCTGCCTGTTGTTGGGGATGGCTCTTCCGACGGTAGCCGCCTACTTGATCGCAAACATCCTGTTCGGGTCGACCCTGATCAACCTAGGACTTCATCCGCTCGCCGCCAATCTGTTCATCTTCTACTTTGGTGTTGTTGCTCAAATAACACCGCCGGTATGTCTGGCTTCGTTTACCGCTGCCGGCATAGCCGGTGCAAGTCCAATGAAAACGGGATGGACAGCTTTTGGATATGCATTTGTCGCATTCCTTGTACCCTATGTGTTCGTGTTTAAACCCGAAATCATACTGATCGATGCGACACCTATGAAAATCGCACTTGCGGTGCTGCTTCTTGCCTGGGGAATTCTGTTCATAGTGGCGGCTGTAAGCGGATATTTGTTCATACCAATCGACAACATCCCTGTAAGGGTAGCGTTTTTCATAACGGCAGTCTTGATTATCATACCTAACGCCTTCATCACAATTGTAGGTACGGTTGCCGGCCTTGGGTTCGTGGCCGTCTTCTTCGGCCTGGGGATGAAGAGGAAGAAAGAAGAAATCGCAAGAGTGGGTGAAGCATGATCATAGACGACGTAAAAAACATCGCATACTATGACCGCTTGCTGCCAGGTCTGAAAGCATGTTATGAGACGGTTTCCAAGATGCTGCCCGGTTTGGAAGAGGGAAGATATGAATTTGAAGGTGGTTTCTTCATGATCCAGCAGGGGATGACCAAACCGATGGAAGAAGGCGACTTCGAGACCCATGACAGGCATGTGGATGTGCAGATCATGCTGGATGGAAGCGAAACGCTGGCTTGGGCCGAGCGGGAAGGTCTGGAGGAGGTCATCGGATACAATGCGCAAAAGGATGCGACTTACTATGCGGGTGCCGCAGACCATTCGATACAGATTGATGCAGGCATGTTCTATGTCGCCTTCCCGCATGATGGGCACAAAGCGGTCAGGCATAGCGCAAAGCCGACAAAATACCGCAAAATCGTCCTGAAGCTGCCCGCCGACTTGTAGAAAGGATCAATCCATGAGCATTCACGAGATACCAAGCCTGTTCCCCCACAACCATGCCTCCAACATCCTGCCGATCAGCAACGGCGACCTGTTGTGCGTCTGGTTTGGAGGAAGCAGGGAAGGAAAGGCGGATATTTCCATCCAGTGCTCCCGGCTGAAGAGGGGAAGCGGTGTGTGGGAAGCGCCTGTCGTCCTGTCCGACGACCCAACCAGGTCGGAGCAGAATCCGATCCTGTTCGAAAACGCACCTGGAGAACTATGGCTGATTTACACGGCACAAGAAGGCATCCGTCAGGAATCGGCCGTCGTAAGGATGAGGAAATCCTACGACTACGGTCAAACATGGACACCGGTCGAGCCGCTGTTCGAAGAACCCGGAATTTTTGTCAGGAATCCGCCGGTACGCCTCCGGAACGGAGACCTCCTGCTTCCGGCCTACTACTGCCTGAAATCCGAATCCGGCTTTCTGGGTGAAGACTACAGCGTCGTGAAAATATCGAAAGACGACGGCAAGACATGGGAGGAATACGGCATCGAAGGCAGCAGGGGGCTGGTGCACATGTCCGCTGTCGTCCTGTCCGATGGCGGCATCAAGGGCTTCTTCAGAAGCCGGATGGCGGATGCCATCTACACCTGCAGCTCCAAAGACAATGGCAGGACATGGACCAAGCCGGTGCCGACGTCGCTGCCCAACAACAATGCGTCCATCCAGTGCACCAAACTGAAGAACGGCCATCTGGCGATGGTGTTCAACAACATCAATGCCGAACAGGCGCCCCCGAAAACGGCTGCGCCGCCTTGGTTCGACAAGAAAGACATTGCGGACATCGAAGCGGGAACCAAAAGCAAGCCGATTTCCGTCTGGGGAGTCATCCGTGCTCCTCTGTGTGTGGCGATTTCTGAGGATGAAGGCGAAACCTGGGGCCATGTCAGGAATCTGGTGACCAGGGAAGGCTTCGAGGGCGAGCCGGAATTTTCCTATCCATCGATCAAGCAGTCGGAGGATGGGAAGCTGCAGGTCACCTTCACCTATCTCCGCAAATACATACGCTATGAAGTGGTGGATGAGGATTGGGTGAAGGACCCGATCGGATGAAATGTGTTGCCGCCAAGCGAAGAGAGGCCCCGGACGTGTCCGGGGCCTCTCTTGCGGTTTCAGGAATCATCTGGGAAAGTCCTTTTCAAGATTTTCCCATTTCAATGAAGAGCAGGTGGCTGTCCGTCTTCGCCTGGACGGTCAGGTCCTCCTCGATGGCTTCCAAGGCGTCCCTGGGGGAGAGTTCCGCTTCCCCAATCCGGGAATCCCCTTCGATCTGGACCACATAGGCCTGGCGCCCTTGGGGAAGGGGGAAGGAAATTTCCTTTCCCGCCTCCAGGGCCAGGGCGTAGAAGTTCACATCCTGGTTGACCTTCACAGGGGCGGAGCCTCCGGGGCCGGATGCGAAATGCAGGAGGCGGCCAACCCGGCCTTCCCAGGGGAAAGGGTAGTCCCCGTAACTGGGTTGGTGTCCCTTCCTGTAGGGCAGGATCCAGACCTGCAGGAGCCGGGCCGTTTCCTTTCCCCGGTTGTGCTCGCTGTGCAGCACACCTGTTCCGGCGCTCATGTACTGGACCTGTCCCCGGGTCAGGGTCCCCTGGTTCCCCAGGCTGTCCTTATGGGAAAGGGAACCCTCCACCACATAGGAAATGATCTCCATATCCCGGTGGGGGTGCATGTCAAAGCCGGTGCCCGGAGCCACCAGGTCGTCGTTCAGGACGCGGAGCACGCCGAAATTCATGTTCTGGGGATTGTGGTAGTCCGCAAAGGAGAAATGGAAGAGGCTTTGCAGCCATCCCAAGTCGCTTTTTCCCATCTTCCGGTGATCTATTCTTTTCAACATGGCAGACACTTCCTTTCCTATTCCCGGCTCTCCAGATTCCGGCAACGGGTCGCCAACTGCCGGAGGAAATCCTCCCGGTCCACCGGGGAAATCATGGTGGTTCCCGTGATCCATCCCCTGCCGTGCTGGCGGATTTCAATCCGCTGCAGGGACAGGGCCATGGAGGACAGGGGGCTGGTGACCAGGCGCAGGGACTTGATCCGGTCGTAGGGGATCCGCTCCCCAAAGGGGCCGCACCGGCAGTGGAGATGGTCCTCCCGGAGTTCATACCAGGTGCCGTGCAAGATCCAAAGGAGAAGGATGGACATGGCCAGGGAGATGGAAATCCCGGGAATCCGGTCGTCTCCGGTGGCGGTGGCTGCCGCCCCCAGGGAGACGGCCACCGCCCCGTAGAGGAGCAACCGCAGCCACCAGTCAACAGCGGATGGGACGCGCATGGAAACACCTCCTTTCGTGGGTTCTGTCTCCAGTATACCCTTCCGCCCGGTTCCTGGCAACGGGCAACCGGGCGGTTCCAATTTACACTTGCATATTCCCCGGCTTTGGCCTAAACTGTGTGGAGAAGACAAAACAGGAGGACCGATACATGGGTACAATCATCGTAATCAACAATGAGGGATTCGGACAAGGGGATGCGGAACTGGGAAGGAAGCTCCTGGGAGCGTTCCTCCGCAAGCTTTGGGTCCGTCAGGACAAACCGGAAGCCATCATCCTCTACAACGGCGGGGTGAAGATAGCGGCAAGGGGCTCCGATATCCTGGACGCGGTAAAAGGTCTGGAGAGTGCGGGAGTGGACATCCTGGCCTGTGGAACCTGCGTGGAGCATTTCGGACTGCAGGACAGCATGGCGGGGGCCCGGATCAGCAACATGGAAGAGATTTCCAACCGGATGATGACGGCGGAGAAGGTGGTCACCGTCTAGGGGCATGGGCATCCGGCGAAGGAGGTGGTGATGATGGAAGGGATGGAAGAAGAGCTGCAGCCGGAGCGGAGGCGGTTCGGTTGCCTCTTCCGGGGAATGACCATCCTCCTGCTGCTTTCCATGGTGGTCCTTATCCTTCCCAGCTTCCAGGGACTCTGGTCCAGACGGCACGGATTCCTGGAACAGAACCGGGAGCTTAGGGGGGATCCGGTGGCGGAAATGGCAAGACCCGCAGTGGTGAGTCTGGAAGCCCTACTTCCCACCGGCCTGGGGGGATCCGCCAGGAGCCGGGGGACGGGCTTCAACATTTCCCCGGAAGGGACCATCGTCACCAACAGGCATCTGGTGGAGGACGCGCTGGAGATCCGGATCCGTTTCGAAGGCGGTGCGGTTTTCAGCACCACAGAATACAGGCTCCTTCCCGGTGTGGATGTGGCCGTTGTGGACATCGACGGTCGGGACCTCCCCCATCTGGAACTGGCCCGGGATGTGCGGCTTCGGGAAGGGGACACGGTCACCGTCATCGGAAACCCCCTGGGCTTCCAGAAGATTTCCCAAAGGGGAGAGGTCGCCGGCTTTCCGGCCGGACCGGGCGGCCCCTTTGAGATCGGGATTTCCGTGAACCCGGGCAACAGCGGAAGCCCGGTCCTGGACGGTGAAGGGCGTGTGGTGGGCGTGGTCTTCGCCAGCCTCCGGCCGGGAGCCGAGGGAGCGGAAACAAGAGCCCTGGCGGTGGAAGTCCGGGGGCTGGAATTGGAGTGAACAGGAAATCCACATGATTTCCTCATAACTTTCTCACATTCCTGTCCTATACTGTAATCAAGGAAAGGCAATAAGGCCTTCCCAAAACACAGTACAAAGGAGATGGAAGACATGAAAAGAACAGGAAAATTCGTGGCCGCCCTGAGCGCAGCGGTATTGGTGGCAGGAACAGGCATCGGCGTGTATGCGGCTGAATTGGCGACACCGGCGGAGAAGCTGTCGGAACTGACGGGACAATCCGTCGAATCCCTCTATGAAGCGAAAGGGGACTCCACCTTCGGCGCCATCGCGGCGGAGGAAGGGGTGTTGGATGAATTCAAGGCGGACATGCTGGCCCGGAAGCAGGCGGTCCTGGAGCAGCGGGTGGAAGAAGGCAGACTGACCCAGGAAGAGGCGGACACCATCCGGGAACGGCTGGAAGAGAACCTGGCTACCTGTGACGGCACCGGCCTGAACCGTGGAGAGGAAAGGCTGGGCATCGGCTTCGGCAAGGGAGGCGGCATGGGTGCCGGCAACCGGTTCGGAGACGGGCAAGGACAAGGCGGAGGAAGAGGCGCAGGAAACGGTCCTGGACAGGGAATGCGGTTCGGTCAAGGATTGTAATCGAAAACCGGTTGGAAGCAAGAGGAACGCAGAAGGGGCGCACGAAAGTGCGCCCCTTCTGCGTTCCTGGTGGAGCCGTCACAGGCGTTCCCCGCAATGCCAGCAGTAGAGGGCGTCCCTGCGCTGGTGCCGGCTGCCGCAATGGGGGCAGGTGCCGGGCGCGGAGGGATTCCTGCCCACCTGGGCCAGCTCGCTGGTGATGATGCCCGTGGGGACGGCGATGATCCCATAGCCCACGATCATCAGCAGGCTTGCGATGACCTTGCCCAGGGGGGTCTGGGGGGAGATGTCCCCGTAGCCGACGGTGGAGACCGTTACGATGGCCCAGTACATGGATTCGGGGATGTTCGCGAATCCCCGGTCGGGACCCTCCACAATGCACATCATGGCGCCCACGAAGATGATGATGAAGAGGATGGTGAACAGGAAGACCGTGATTTTGGGACGGCTGGCCCGCAAGGCCTTCAGCAGGTTCCCCGACTCATCCACATAGCGTCCCAGCTTGAAGATGCTGAAGAGGCGCAACAGGCGGAAGGTCCGGATGATCGAAAGGAGACGGACGCCGGGCAGGAAAAGGCTGAGGTAGGCGGGGACGATGGCCAGAAAGTCGATGATGCCGAAGAAGCTGGTCATGTAACGGAGCCTGTTCCGGACCACCAGGATCCGGAGGAGATACTCCGCGGTGAAGACCAGGACGAAAACCCACTGCAGCACATCGATCGCCGATGCGTAGGCCCGGTGGAAGGCTTCCACGCTGTCGGCCATGATCAGCAGGCTGTTGCAGAGGATGGTGCCCATCATGAGGATGTCGAAAATGCGCCCCGGAAGCGTGTCGGATTCGTTGATGATCCGGTCGGCCTGTACCTGCCAAGGGATGGTCCGTTTGTCCAAAAGGTTCCCCTCCTTCCCGCAAGCACCGCAAAGGACTTGGAGTGCTTGAATCAATCGTACCACCTTCCCGAGGAAATGACAATCCCCCTGGGGGGAGAACTCCGGACGAGTCGGAAATCCAAGGGAAAAACGGGATGAAAATTCCGTTTGAGTGTGGTATGGTATAGGCAGGAGCGCGGGCATTGGGGCCGGCGCCCGAGACAAGCAAAAGGAGAGGCATGCATGGGAAGATCCACCTTTTTTTCCAGCCTGGACAGGGACCAAGGCTACATCGTCGGCAACCTGTTCTTCATGTATTTCATCCAGGGACTCTTCACCATCATGATCGGGTCCATCCTCCCCATGATGAAGGAGGAGTACGGGCTCGGCTACCAGGTGGGGGGGATGATGATTTCCGCCCATTCCGTGGGGAACATGGCGGCGGTCCTGGTGGCCAGTTTCCTGCCGGCGTATCTGGGGATGAAGAATTCCCTGCTGTTCCTGAACGGATTCGCCTTCCTGGGCTTCGCCATGACGGTCCTGCAAGGGAACCCCCTCTGGCTGGTGGCGGCCCTGCTGTTCACCGGCTTCGGGCGGGGTGGTGTGACCAACTACAACAACTCCATCATCAACAACCTCGCGGAAGGGCATGCAGGGCCCCTGAACCTGCTCCATGGGGCCTTCGCGGTGGGAGCCCTGCTCTCGCCGTTCCTGGTCCTGGGATTCACGGGAAGGGGCGGCGGAGGCTGGAAGGGGGCGGTGCTGGTGGTGCTGGTCCTGATCCTGGTTTCCATGGCCACCTCCCTGTTCATGAAGCTGGACAACCGGCGGGGAAAGGCCGGCATGGAAAGTGGAGGGGCGCTGGGGTTCTTCAGGGAGCGCCTGTTCTGGATCACGGCAGGCATCATGTTCTTCTACCTTGGGGTGGAGGCTACGGTGATGGGCTGGCTGGTGACCTACTTCATCGACTCGGGGACCATGGGGAACCAGCAGGCCCAGGTCCTGACCTCCGTGCTCTGGTCGGTCATCCTTCTGGGAAGGCTGCTGACGGCCTACCTGTCCGGAAGCCGGTCCCCCAGGAGCCTGATCCTGGGATCCAGCCTGGGAATCGGCATTTTCTTCACAAGCCTGATCCTGAGCAGGAGCCTGCTGCCCATGCTGGCCAGCACCATCGGCTTGGGAATGTGCATGGCCGGGATGTTCCCCACCACGGTGGCCAACGCCGGCCGGATCCTGAAGCGGTATCCCATGGCCATGGGGGTCTTCGTGACCATCACCAGCTTCGGGGCCGTGCTGTTGCCGGCCCTGGTGGGAATCGTGGCGGAGGACCGGGGAATCCGCCCGGGCATGTCCGTAGTGTTTGTTCCGGTGGCCTTCCTGCTGTTTTTCGCAACAGTGAACCGGCTGCTGCCCGCAGAGGGGAATGATGTTATAAAGACCGGCGGCAAGGCCGTACGGGAATCGGAATGAAAAATGAAAGGAGCAGGAATAGATGAAATTGGTCCGTTTTGGTGAGGAAGGAAAAGAAAAACCAGGAATCCTGGACGGGGAGGGCCGGATCAGGGACCTCTCCCTGGTGGTGGGGGATGTGGACAGGGAGCTGCTGGGGGACCTGGACCGGCTCAGGACGCTGGATCTGGAGACCCTGCCCCTGGCGCCGGAAGGCGTACGCCTGGGACCCTGCTTCAACGGCATCGGGAATTTCCTGTGCATCGGATTGAACTACAGGAAACACGCGGAAGAGACGGGCATGGCCCTTCCCAAGGAGCCGGTGCTGTTCATGAAGGCCACGGGCGCCATCAGCGGCCCCCAAGACCCCATCCTGCTCCCTCCGGGATCCCTAAGGACAGACTGGGAAGTGGAGCTTGGGGTGGTCATCGGCAGGAGGGCGAAGAGGGTCGGGGTGGAAGAGGCCCTTGCCCATGTGGCGGGCTATTGCGTGGTCAACGATGTGAGCGAGCGGGACCTCCAGATGGAGACGGGACAATGGATCCGGGGCAAGTCCCACGACAGCTTCGGTCCTGTGGGCCCCTGGTTCGTCACGGCGGACGAGGTGCCCGACCCCCAGGACCTGGGGCTTTGGCTGGAACTGAACGGGGAGAGGGTACAGGACTCCAACACCCAGGACATGATCTTCTCCGTGGCGGAGCTGGTTTCCAGACTCAGCCAGGTGCTGACCCTCCAGCCGGGAGACCTGATCTCCACGGGAACCCCTTCCGGGGTGGGGATGGGGATGAAACCGCCCCGCCACCTCAGGGAGGGGGATGTGGTGGAGTTGGGCATCCAGGGCATGGGTGTCCAGCGCCAAAAGGTGAAAAGGGACGAATGATTTTGGAAGGACAGTCTGCCGGAGAGCGGGAATGGGCTGTCCTTTCCCTTCATTTTGGGAAGAGAAGGGGGTGCAAAGCGTGCTCGTACTGGCAATGGAGACAAGCACCAGCGCCGCGAAGGCGGTGCTGGTGGACCGGGAGAAGGGGATCCTGGACATGGCCATGG
This sequence comes from Anaerotalea alkaliphila, assembly GCF_010179735.1. Classification (GTDB taxonomy): domain Bacteria; phylum Bacillota; class Clostridia; order Lachnospirales; family Vallitaleaceae; genus Anaerotalea; species Anaerotalea alkaliphila. Next base: position 75,440 of record NZ_JAAEEH010000004.1, on the reverse strand, counting down.
AGACCTTCGGACCGGAGGTGGACCGGGAGGGGGCCCAGGACACGGAGGCGGTCCTCCGGGCGGCCCTGGAGGTGGGGCGCAGGGTAGCCCGGGGGAGGGACATCCAGGCTGTAGCCCTGGGAGGAATCTGGCATAGCGTGGTCCTCCTGGACGACAGGATGCGTCCCCAGGGAAGGACCTACACCTGGGCCTACCGGGGGGCGGCAGGGAGTTGCCGGAACCTGCGTCTGCAGGAAGGCCTGGCGGAAGAACTCTACAGGCGGACCGGATGCATGGTCCATGCCTCCTACCCCAGGCAGGTGCTGCTGGACATGAAGGAGCGGGGGGTCCCCTTGAAGGGCAAACGGATCGCCAGCCAGGGCGCCTGCCTCTTCCAGCGGCTGACCGGGGAGTTCATGGAATCCGTCAGCACGGCGTCGGGATCCGGGTGGCTGCATCTGGAGGACAGGAACTACGACCCCCAGGTGCTGGACCTGCTGGGAATCCGCGTGGAGCAGCTGGGCTTGCTGGGAAGCTATAGGGATGTAAGGCCCCTGACCTCCAAAGGGGCGGCCCTCCTGGGGATCGCCCCGGGAATCCCCGTGGTGCCCTCCCATCCGGACGGGGCCCTGAACCAGGTGGGGGACGGGGCCTCCCTGCCGGGGCGGATGACCTTCTCCGTGGGAACCAGCGGCGCCCTACGACTGACCAAGGAGGCGCCGGCGCTCACGGATAAGAGGCAGACCTGGTGCTACGCGGGGGTGGAGGACTGGGTGGCTGGAGCCGCCACCTCGGGGGCGGGCAACTGCGTCCGCTGGTTCAAGGAGAAGGTGCTGGGAGGAAAGTGGGGCTATCCGGAACTGGAAAGGGGTGGGGTGTCCTTGGAAGCCCCTGTCGGACCGGGGGCGGTTTTCTTGCCCTTCCTGTTCGGGGAGCGGAGCCCCGGATGGAACGACGGGCGCAGGGGAGGCTTCGTGGGTCTGGAGGGGACGGAGGATGCGGCGGGACTCTACACGGTCCTTCGGGAAGGGATCCTGTTCAACCTCCTCCAAGGGTTCCAGGCCTTGCTGGAGGCGTCGGGGGAACCCAGGGCACTGGTCCTCTCCGGAGGCATCCTCCATTCCCCCCAATGGACCCAGATGGCGGCGGACATCTTCCAAAGGCCGCTGCATTGCTCCGACACCAGCCAGGCCTCCGTCCTGGGAGCCGCGGCCCTGGCCCTGCATGCCGCAGGGGGGCTGGAGGAAGTGAAGGAGTTCGCCTCGGACTGGTCGGGGCTGCGGGTGGTGGAACCTCGGCGGGATCGGGGGGAATTGTATGGGGAACGTTTCGGGGAGTACTGCCGCTGGTATGGAAAAACCATTTGACCGCAACCTGCCCCTCCAGGTTGCCATTTCCTCCGATTGGTGGTACCATACAGTGTGGAACCATCAAAAGAAATGGAGGAGAAACGTCAATGAATGATATCAATGGAATGATCGCATGGGTCACTCCTGTGGTGCAAAGCATCGCCTTGGCCCTCTTGGTGCTGGTTGCGGGCTGGCTGACCATCCGCTGGATCACCCACAGGCTGGCCGCTTCCATGGAGCGTTTGGCGTTGGACGCCACCCTGAAGCCGTTCCTGGTTTCGGTGGTGAACGCATTGCTGAAGATCCTGCTGGTGGTGACCATCATCCGGATCCTGGGTGTGGACACCACTTCCTTTGCGGCGGTTATCGCCGCCGCCGGTTTTGCCATCGGCTTGGCCTTCCAGGGATCCCTGTCCAATTTTGCCGGAGGTGTTTTGCTGCTTACCCTGCGTCCCTTCAAGGTAGGGGACTATGTGGAAGCCGGTGGACACAGCGGGACCGTCCAGTCCATCCAGATCCTGTTCACGGACCTGGTGACCCCGGACAACAAGGTCATCTACATCCCTAACGGAACCCTGGCCAATTCCAGCATCGTCAACTATTCGGTGATGGAGAACCGGCGGGTGGACTTCAAGTTCGGTGTGGGCTACGAGTCGGACGGGGACCAGGTGGCTGCGGTCCTGCGGGGGATTGTGGAGGCGCATCCCCTGGTGCTGGAGAACCCGGAACCTTTCGTGCGCATGTCCGAACACGGGGACAGCGCAGTATTCTTTACGGTCCGGGCCTGGACCAAGGCTTCCGATTACTGGACCGTCCACTTTGACCTTATGGAAACCGTGAAGAGGCGCTTCGATGAGGAGAGGATTCCCATACCCTATCCCCAAATGGACGTGCATGTGCGACAGAAATAGATGGAGGAACCACCCATGGCGAAAACAGCAACGAAAAAACTGGTCCTGGCGGGACTGTTCCTGGCCCTGGGCCTGGTGCTGCCCTTCCTGACGGGGCAGGTGCCGGCGCTGGGCAACAGGCTGCTGCCCATGCACATCCCCGTGCTGCTCTGCGGTTTCGTCTGCGGATGGCCCTACGGACTGGCGGTGGGATTCATCACCCCCCTGTTCCGGAGCCTGCTGTTCGGCATGCCGCCCCTCTTCCCCATGGCCGCGGCCATGGCTTTCGAGCTGGCGGCTTACGGTGGGGCGACGGGCATCCTGTACCGGATCTTCCCGAAAAGACCGGGTTATGTCTATGGGACACTGCTCCTGGCCATGCTGGGAGGCCGGATTGTCTGGGGGGGCGCCAGCCTGTTCCTGTTGGGATTGGCCGGAGCCCCCTTCACCTGGCAGTTGTTCCTGGCCGGAGCGTTCCTGAACGCCCTGCCGGGCATCGCAATCCAGCTTCTGCTGATCCCCGTCCTGGTCCTGGCCCTGCAAAAGGTTCCGGGCGGGAAAGGGCTCCTGTAGATGGGCTCCTGGTATGGGGAATTGCTTGCGCGGATCGACGGGCTCTTTGCCGGTAGGGAGCGGGTCCTGGTGGCCATCGACGGCAACAGCGGCGCCGGGAAGAGCAGCCTTGCGGGAATGCTGGGTGTCGTCTACGACTGCAACGTCTTCCACATGGACGACTTCTTCCTGCAACCTTTCCAGAGGACCCGGGAGCGCCTGGGACAGCCGGGAGGGAACGTGGACCATGAGCGCTTCCTGGCGGAGGTGCTGGGAGGTCTGGAGACGGGCAAACCCTTCCGCTACAGGATATTCGACTGCCGGACCATGGCGTTCGGCGGGGAAGTCCTTGTCCGTCCCAAGGCGCTGAACATCGTGGAGGGCTGCTACAGCATGCATCCTGCCCTGGGACAACCCTATGACTTGAAGGTCTTCCTGCAGGTGCCGAAGGACGTCCAGATGGAAAGGATCCTCGCCCGGAGCGGCCCGGTGCTGGGCCGGCGGTTCCGGGAGGAATGGATACCCATGGAGGACGCATACTTCCGGGCCATGGACATACCGGCCGGTTGCGACCTGGTCATCGACGGCACGGAGCGGAATTGAAAAGGAGGCGCAAGGGGAACTGGACGGTTCCCCTAACGCCTCCTTTTCTGCTTTGAAATCGCCTCAAGGCAGGCCGTAATTCCTTTCCGTGTCCAAGATGAAAAGGATTCCGTTGCCTGGTTTGTCGATTTCCAGCCGGTCCCGGATGGACTGGACGATCGCCTCCGTTTGGGAGGTTTCCGAAAGGATCATGACCATTTCCTTCTCCGGCTCGATGGCCATGGAAAAAAGCTTGCTGGTCTCATGGATGCCGGAACCCCGGGCATTGAGGATGGTGCCCCCTTTGGAGCCCGCTTCCGTGGCGGCGTCGATGACGGTTTCCGCCTTTCCCTTGTCGACCACCGTGAAAATCACCTGATGCATTTTGCCGCCTCCGTTTCCGTAGTTGTCTGAAATCGCATAGTTGCAGGTCGTGGTGCCCAGAAGTTCCCGGACGGGGAGGGTGAAGGCGATGCCTTGCCCCCGTTTCCGGAAATGGAATACTTCGTCCAGCTTCTCCAGGGCGTGGAAGGCCACGTGGGTCTCCGCCACCATCAGGACGATTTCCGTGGCGGTGTAGCAACATTCCAGAAGCTGGAGGAGGCTGTTGCTGACGCTGCACTGGCCCAGCAGGACAGTGCCTCCGCTGATGCCGCTCTCCCTGGCGACGTTCAGTATGTGGCTTCCGTGCCCGCGCTTCACTTCCACAACCAGCAGGGAATGCTCCAAACGCTCAGTCTTTTGTTCCATCTGTCTCTATTCCCACCTTTCTGGTGTTCAGCTTGAAAAGGAAGCCCAAAATCTGCAGGGTCAGGATCGGGGTCATGGCGACCATGGAAATCATCCCGAAGCCGTCCAGAAGCACATCCGCCCCCTCGCTGGCCTCCGCCACCCCGTTGGCGAAAGCCAGGATGAAGGTGGCGGTCATGGGGCCGGAAGCCACCCCGCCGGAGTCGAAGGCGATGGCCACGAACAGCTTGGGGACCACATAGCAGAGGGCGATGATCAGGACATAGCCCGGCAGCAGGAAGTGCCACAGCTGGATGGGCGGCACCAGGATCCGTACCATGGAAAGGCCGATGGCCATCCCCACCCCGATGGACAAGGCGCTCATGACGAAGCGGCGCTGGACATAACCGCTGGTGACCTGCTCCACCTGGCGGGTGAGCACATAGACGGCGGGTTCCGCCAGGACTGTGACCGACCCCAGGAAGAAGCCGACCAGCACGATCAGGACATCGTTCTCCAGGGCGGCCATGGCGTGGCCCAGGCGGGTGCCCACGTCCATGAAGCCTGCGTTCACGCCGGTCAGGAACAGCGCCAGCCCCAGGTAGGCATAGGCCAGCCCCTTCAGGATCCGCAGGAACCTCTTCCGGGGCAGGTGCAGGGACCAGTACTGGAAGGCAAGGAAGAGGGCCAGGAACGGCGCCAGGGCGATGAGGGATTCCAGGGCGATGACGGGAAACTTCTCCAGGAAGGGTCCCAAGACGGAGCTGCCCAGGGCGGCCTCGAAGTGGGGGAAGCCGCCGGTTGCAGGGGCTCCGGTGAGCAGGCGCATCAGCATCACGGCCAGGATGGGACCGATGGAGACCACCCCCACCAGACCGAAGCTGTCCTTCTCCGAGGCCTTGCTGTCCTTCTTCAGGAGGGAGACGTTCACCGCCAGCGCAAGGATGAAGGGAACGGTCAGGGCTCCGGTGGTGGCGCCGGAAGCGTCGAAGGCGATGCCCAGGAATTCCCGGGGGGTCGCCAGGCCCAGGAGGAGGACGACCCCATAGAAGAAAGTCATCACCAGGTAAAGGGGGATGTTGTAGACGATCCGCACCAGACCGATGGCCAGCAGGAAGGCCACCCCGACGGACACCACAGCCACCAGGGTGAACTTGGGGATGCCGCCGTTGGTGACGGCCGCAACCTCCCCCCCCAGGATGTGGAGGTCGGGCTCCGCAAGGGAGATGAAGAAGCCCATCAGCAGGCCGCCTGCCAGAATGACCCAGAGCTTGCCCGGACGAACCATGGCGGATCCCATGAAGTCTCCCAGGGGCTCGATGCTGAGGTGCACTCCGAAGAGGAAGATGGCCAAGCCCAGGACCAACAGCAGGCCTCCGACCAGGAAACGCAGCAGGACAGGCGTCTCCAGGGGAGTCAGGGTGAAGTGCAGCAGGAGAACGATGCATAGGACCGGAAGGACAGCCAGCACCACTTCCCCGATTTTTTCTTTGAATATGGTCAATCCGCCACCCCCTTTCCGACCGCATCCGCTCCAGGAAGCGGACGCAAGGATTTTTTCCATTGTACCATAAAAGGGGAAGGGAAGGAACCCCGGATACCGGAGTTCCGGGCGCCAGGCCTTGACAAATGTCATGACATCGTGTATAATTTTGGAGAATTCCGCTCCGAATCGGGGCGGGCAATGAAGGAGATATGGTACAGGTGAAGTAGATGCGATGAGTAGCAGGTGCATGAGCTTTTTTACGTGGCCGAAAGCAGGCCGTGGAAATCAGTAAGTGTGCGGAAAAAGCGCAAAAATGGCATGGAAAAACTTGAAGTCCATAGAACTGGGGTTTGTTTAGGATCATATGGTCATGAACTATGCTATCGCAGATGGTATAAAGCGAGCTGGAAGCAGCGAAGCTTAAACACTCTAACTCTATAACAATAGGGTTGGAGTGTTTTTTTTTACATTACAGGAAAGTCCTAATTATGGAAACGTTCGGAACCGCACAAGGAGGAAAAAACGATGCAAACGAGCATTACACTGATTCAACAAAGGATGCAAGGGGAGAACAGCACGCCGGAAGGAATGGAGAAATGGCGGGACTGGAAATGGCAGATGCGCAACACCATCCACTCGGTGGATACGGTGGAAAAGATTTTCGACATAAAGCTGGACAAGGAGCAGAGGGCCCTTATCGAGGAGACGATAGAGAAATTCCCCATGGCCATCACCCCCTACTACCTTTCCCTGGTGGATCCGGAGGACCCATGGAGCGATCCCGTGTTCAAGCAGGCGTTCCCCGACCGCAAGGAGCTGTATGTGGCCAAGACGGACATGGAAGACCCCCTGCATGAGGACAAGGACAGCCCGGTGCCTGGTGTGACCCACCGGTATCCGGACAGGGTGCTGCTGCATGTGAGCAACACCTGCGCCATGTACTGCAGGCACTGCACCCGGAAAAGGAAGGTGGGGGACAGGGACAGCATCCCCTCCAGGGAGCAGATCCAAGAAGGGCTTGACTACATCAGGAATACCCCCGTCATCCGGGATGTGCTCTTGTCCGGTGGAGACCCCTTCCTGCTTTCCGACGAATACCTGGACTGGATCCTGACGGAAGTCTCGAAGATCCCCCATGTGGAGGTCATCCGGATCGGAACGAGGACACCGGTGGTGCTTCCCTACAGGATCACCGACGGACTGGTGGAGGTCCTGAAGAAGCATGAGAACCTTTGGATCAACACCCATTTCAACCATCCCAGGGAAATCACCAGCTCCTCCAAGAAAGCCCTGAAGAAGCTCTGGAGCTCGGGGATACCTTTGGGGAACCAGTCGGTTCTGCTGGCGGACATCAACGACTGCCCCAGGATCATGAAGGAGCTGGTCCACCAGCTGGTGAGGAACAGGGTGCGCCCCTACTATCTGTACCAGTGCGACCTGTCCGAAGGGCTGGAGCATTTCAGGACGTCCATCGGAAAGGGGATTGAGATCATGGAGAGCCTCCGGGGCCATACCAGCGGCTTCGCCGTTCCCACCTATGTGGTGGACGCTCCCGGGGGTGGAGGCAAGATCCCCGTAGGGCCCAACTACCTGATCTCCTGGTCCACGAACAAAGCCATCCTCAGGAATTTCGAGGGGGTCATCACCACCTACCAGGAACCGACCGAATACAAGCACAACTTGTGCGACCTGAACTGCGACAAGTGCACCCTGCAGTTGAAGCTGGAGGGCGCCGACGAGGAGCAGGCCATCGGTATCCAGCGCCTGCTGTCGGATTATGACGATATGATCACCCTGACACCCTCCAGCCTGGAAAAGCGCAAGGAAGGACGATGGGAGGAATACAAGACCAATGAAGACATTTGATGAAACCATCCGGTTGGGCGGAGGACTGGTCCACCATGGAAAGCAGAACGACAGGATTTATGTTTTGAAGACACCCCAGGAGGGGATGGAGCGGTTCATCCTGCAACTGGAGGAATTGGCCGACAAGAACGGCTACGGGAAGATCGTGGCCAAGGTGCCGGCTCCGGAAGAGGGCTGGTTCCTGGAAAAAGGCTTCGTGGAAGAGGCGAGAATCCCCGGTTTTTACGGAAACGGTTCGGACTGCGCCTTCCTGGTGCGGTATCCGGACGGGGAGCGGCAGGTCCTGCGGCGCGGGGAGCACCTGGAAGACGTGCTGCGAAAGGCCAAGGAAAAGGAAGGGATGCTCTACATGCCCATCCTGGAGGAAGGCTTCCACTGCAGGCAAGCCCTGGAATCGGACGCAGGGGACATGGCGGCCCTCTACCGGAAGGTGTTCGCCTCCTATCCTTTCCCCATCCATGAACCGGATTACATCCGGGAGACCATGGAAAGCCATGTGGCCTATTTCGGCATCTGGCAGGGGGAGCGGCTGGTGGGCCTTTCCTCCGCTGAAATGGACCTGGCGGAAGGGAATGCGGAGATGACCGATTTCGCCGTGGACCCGGAATACCGGGGGAAGAATCTGGCCTCCACCCTCCTCCATGTGATGGAGGCTGCGGTGAAGGATCGGATCCGGGTGGCCTACACCATCGCCCGGGCAGCCTCCCACGGCATGAACGCAACCTTCTCCAGACACGGATACGCCTTCGGCGGCACCCTGCGCAACAACACGCAGATTGGGGGAGCCATCGAAAGCATGAATGTCTGGCATAAGCGCCTGCAGTGAAAAAATGGAAAAGTGTGACCATGGCTACCGACTTGTCCCCAATCTTCCGGTATACTGAACGAAAAAGAAGAATAGGAGCGGATCGACATGGTAGAACAAATTTTCAAAATCACACTGCAAGGGAACGGGAAGCTGGTCGAAAAGGCCATCATGGATGAGAACGTGCATTACATCCATATGGTATTCCCCAAGAATGAAGGCCTGCCGGAGCATTTCTCCAATTCCACGGTATATATGACCGTGCTCCGGGGTACCTTGTCCATCGGACTGGACGACCAGGAGACCCACACGTATCCTGCAGGAAATGTGCTGAAGATCCCCTTCCAGACCAAGATGAACGTGCGCAACCTGCACGACGACACCCTGGAGCTGGTTGTGGTGAAGGCGCCTGCGCCCCAGATGTAAAGCATGCAAAAAGAGCCCGGCCATGTGCAAGCGATCTGCTTGCCATGGCCGGGCTCTTTTTGTCACTCTGCGGATTCCGTTTGCGGGCAAGGTTTTTTTTTACCACATGCCGAGGTGCGGTTCAAGTTTCCGATGGTTCCAGCAGGTGTCTCCAAAACGGGCTTCCTTGTTTTTTTTTCAGGTATGTGATAGGATTTAGAAAAAATCGAAGGTGGTGTCTATGCAGCCCAAAAATGAAATGCCCATTTACATGCGGATCGCCGTGGACCTGGCGGGCAGGATCCACAAGGGGGAATTCGCCGACAAACCCCGGCTCCGGGGACGTTCCGCCCTGGCCAGCGAATACAACGTCTCTCCGGAAACCGTCCGCCGGGCCATCCGGATCCTGGAGGACACCCAGATCGTCCGGGTGGTCCATGGAAGCGGCATCTACATCCAGGAAAACAGCAATGTGGAGGCGTTCATCCAGCGGTTCAAGATCAAGGAAACCCTTTTGGACTACAAGGAAAAGCTGGCGGACCTGATGGAGGAGAAGGAAAAGATCGACAGCCAGGTCCGCCAGATCATCGAGGACATCATCGACTACTCGGACCGCCTGAAGAACAGCGGCCAGATCCTGCCCCAGGAGATCCAACTTCCCCCCAACAGCAGTTTCGAGGGGAAGTGCGTCCAGGAACTGAGCATCTGGCAGAACACCGGCGCCACCGTCGCCGCAATCAAGCGGGCGGGGGAGATGCTGGTGTCTCCAGGACCCTATGCGGTCTTCCAGCCCAAGGACAGGGTCGTTGTGGTGGGGGGAACGGATGCGGTCCAAAGGATGATCGCCTACATGCAACAGGAACCTCGGGAAGAAAATGATTGAAAATGAGCGTATTTGCCTTGCGGAGGCAGATGCGCTCTTTTTTTGGAAAGGGTTTGACAACATTCGAATATTATGATATTATTGACAAAGCAAAAGTGACAACTTTAAAAATAATGGGAGTTGTCATAAGGAGGTAAAAATGATAGAATTGAAAAGCGTGACGAAAAGCTACAGCGAAGCGGCCAAGGTCGTGGACCGCTTGGACCTGAAGGTATATGAAGGGGAATTCGTCATCCTGATCGGCGAGAGCGGTTGCGGGAAAACCACGACCATGAAGATGCTCAACCGGCTGGTGGAACCCACGGAGGGCCAGATCATCATCGACGGCCAGGACATCATGAAGATGGACCCCATCCAGCTCCGGAGAAGGATTGGATATGTGATCCAAAAGGTGGGCCTGTTCCCCCATATGACCGTCGGGGAGAACATCGAGGTCATCCCCAAACTGATGAAGTGGGACAAGGAGAAGCGGAAGGCCAGGACCATGGAGTTGCTTGACATGGTGGGCCTGCCGGGAGAGACGTACTACGACAGGTATCCGGACGAGATGAGCGGAGGGCAGCAACAGAGGATTGGAGTTGCCCGGGCGCTGGCCACGAATCCGGACATCATCCTTATGGACGAACCCTTCAGCGCGCTGGACCCCATGACCCGGGAGCAGCTCCAGGACGAGTTGCTGAAGCTCCAGGACGAGCTCCACAAGACCATCATTTTCGTGACCCATGACATGGACGAGGCCCTGAAGCTGGGGGACAAGATTGCCGTCATGAAGGACGGGAAGATCCTGCAGTACGACACCCCGGAAAGGATCCTGAAGAAGCCCAAGGATGCCTATGTGGAGTTCTTTGTAGGCAAGGACAGGCTCTGGAAGTCGCCGGAAATGGTGTACGCCAAGGACATCATGCGCAAGAACGTGGCCAGGACCAGCATGACCCGGACGGTGTCCCATGCCCTGGAACTGATGAAGAAACGGGGGGTGAACACCCTGGCGGTGGTGGAGAAGCAAAGCGACCAGCCCCAGGAGGTTCTTGGGTTCATCACCCGCAAGGAACTGGCCAAGGCCATGAACGAGGACATGAAGATCAAGGACATCATGAACAAGGATGTTCCGGTGATTTCGGAGGACATGAATATGGTGGACGTTCTGGACTATCTGGCCCAGAACAAGCTGCAGCATGTGTATGTGGTGGACGAGGAGAAGAAGCTGAGCGGCATCGTGTCGGAGTCCAGCATCGTCAACCTGATTACGGAGATGATCACGGACTACGAGGAAAGCAAGGAGGAGAAGAAGCATGAACAATAAAGCATCTTTTCTGGAGTTTATCGGAGGCAGGTATGTCGAAATTCTGGAGCTGGCATTGCAGCACATACAGATCACCGGCATCGCCGTAGGCTTTGCCATCCTGATCGGGGTTCCCCTGGGGATCATGATCACACGCTACAGGAACACAAGCAATCTCGTGCTGGGAATCGCCAACGTGTTCCAGACGGTGCCCAGCCTGGCCTTGTTCGGTCTTGTCATCCCGTTCCTGGGGGTGGGCTTGACCCCGTCGGTGTTCGTGCTCTTCCTGTACGCCCTGCTGCCCATCATCAAGAACACCTACATCGGCATCAGCAACATCGACCCGTCCACCATCGAGGCAGGCAAAGGCATGGGGATGACGGGATACCAGATCCTGACCCAGGTGGAAGTCCCTCTGGCCTTGCCGGTGATCATGGGAGGGATCCGGATCTCCACGGTCATCAACATCGGTACGGCCACCATCGCGTCCCTGATCGGGGCGGGCGGTCTGGGCGACCTGATCTTCAAAGGGATTTCCATGTACAACAACAACCTGATCCTGGCGGGAGCCATCCCCACAGCCCTTTTGGCCCTTTCCATGGATGCCATCCTGGGATTCGTGGAAATGATGCTGGAGCCCAAGGGACGGCGCAAGATGAAAAAGACATTCGTATGATGGATGGATAAGAAAATGGAGGAAAAGGAATGAAAATGAAAAGGATATTGCTGGCGGCTGGAGCCGCAGTGCTTTCCCTGAGCCTGTTCGCAGGTTGCGGAAAGAAGGGGGATGTGGTCCAGATCGGGCATAAGAACTATACGGAACAGAGGATCCTGGGGCAGATGTTATCGGTGCTGCTGGAGGAAAAGCTGGGCTACGCAACAGAGGTGCGGGAGTTCGGGGGCACAAACATCGTCTTCGAGGCCCTGCGCACGGGAGATGTGGCCATGTATCCGGAGTATACGGGAACGGCTTACGGCAGCATCCTGGGGGAAAGCGGCCTGAAGGACGCCCAGGAGGTCTACAACCATGTGAAGCAGGTCTATAGGGACGAGTACGGCCTGCTCTGGCTGGAGCAGATGGGCTTCAACAACACCTACACTTTCGCGGTGCTCCCGGAAGTGGCGGAAGCCTACAACCTGAAGACGTTCTCGGACCTGTCCAAGGTGGCGGGGGAACTGACCATGGTTTCCACCACGGAATTCCTGGAAAGGGAAGACGGTCTTCCGGGCGTCAAGGAAGCCTACGGCGGCTTCGAATTCGGCAACACCATGGCCATGGATCCCGGCCTGCGCTATGCCGCCATCTCCGAGAAAAAAGGGGATGTGATGGACGCGTTCTCCACCGACGGGAAACTGATCGAATTCGAACTGGTGGTCCTGGAGGACGACCTGGGCTTCTTCCCGCCCTATTTCGTCGCCCCCCTGCTCAACGGAGCCTATGCCGAGGAGCATCCCGAGGTGGTGGAGGAGCTGAACCGGCTGCAAGGCAACATTTCGGACGAAGAGATGCAGCAGATGAACTACCAGGTGGACAACCTGGGCGTGAACGAAAAGGAAGTGGCCAGGGAATTCCTGGAATCCAAAGGCCTTTTGGACCAATAGGAAAGAAGGCGAAAAGGTGCCCCCCGCATCCTGCGGGGGGCACCTTTTCGCTACATTTACCATATCATTCATCGTCAAGCCAGCACTGGCCTTCTTCCAGCTTCCTGGTGAAGATCCTGCTCCAGTCGGCAGGATCCTTCGCCTGCTGGTACTTGAAGAGCATGCGGCCGTCCTCTCCCTTGCCGAGGATTTCAATCTTGCCGGTCTCATGGGCCATGGCGTAGCGGAAGCATTTGCCCTGGCCGTTCTGGAGGTTCTTGGCCTCGTCCACGATCCGGACACCCTGCTCCAGGGGGACCTGGAACTGGTTCTTGACGCCTGTCACCGGACGGCATTGGAACACATAGTAGGGCACCACGCCCATGCGGGTCAGGTTCCGCAGGAGCTCCCCCAGCACCCGGGGGTCGTCGTTGACGCCCTTTAGGAGCACGGTCTGGTTCTTGACCACGATGCCCATCCGGAGCAGCAAGCCGATGGCTTCCTTGGCCTGGGGGGTGCACTCCCGGGGGTGGTTGAATTGGGTGATGACGTAGATGGGCTTCTTCCGGTTGTATTCGGCCAGGATGGACTGGAGTTCCGGGTCCTCGGTGATCCGCATGGGAAGCACGACGGGAATCCGGGTTCCGAAGCGGATCAGGTCCAGGTGTTCGACGTCGCAAAGGGACTTGAGATACCGTTCGATGGTCTCGTTGCTGTTCATGAAGGAGTCCCCGCCGGAGATGAGCACATTGGTGATTTCCTCGTGGTCGCGGATATAATCCACCATGGCGTCGATGTTCTTTCCGACCTCGTCGTCCGAGAGGCCCACCAGGCGCCTGCGGAAACAGTGCCGGCAATACATGGCGCAATTGCTGGTGGAGAGGACCAAGGCGGTCTGCAGGTACTTGTGCTGGAGGCCGGGCATGACCGTGTTGGAGGCCTCGCCGCTGGTGTCGAAAGCGCCGTCCAGGTCGGTCTCGTATACGGAGGGGATGCACATCTTCCGTATGGGGTCCTCTGGGTCGCTCAAATCCACCAGGGAAAGGTAGTAGGAGGGGATGGACATGGGATACAATTCCAGGATCTCCTCCATCCGCTTCTCTTCTTCGGGAGTCATTTCAAGCAGGGCTGTCAGATCTTCCGCCCGGGTAAAGCTTTGGTGCAGCATTTCTTGCCAACGCATAACATCACCTTCCTAATCATTATCATCAAGCGCGGGTCAGCGCGCCGCTGTCGTTGTGGCAGAATGGTCCTGTTTGCCGGCGTTACTTCCGTGAAAAACGGTTTTAAAACCGGTTATTTAGCATTATAGCAACAAAAAGCGGCTAAAGCAATTTTTTCAGTATATTTTGTACAAATGCAACAAAAGCACCAAAGGGGCTTGCGCGTCTCCGAAAAAGGAGGAAGCAAAAAAAAAATAAAAAAATGGTAAAAAGGGCTTGCAATATTTTCCGATCTGTTATAAAATCACATTGTTGCAAGCGAGCGGCGCTGCAAACGAGCGGATATGGCGGAATAGGCAGACGCGCTAGATTCAGGTTCTAGTGTCAGCAATGACGTGCAGGTTCAACTCCTGTTATCCGCATCATGAGAAGCCTTATTGTTCCCACGGGGAGCAATAAGGCTTTTGTTGTAGAAGGCCATGGAAAGGAAGGGGCATTGAATCATGAAGGAAAAAATCAAATGCTGGCAGGACAAGAAGACAGGGGAATACCATCTGGAATATTTCAAACGAAAGGACCGGGACGCCTTCCGTTTGGAAATGCTCCAACGGCTGCTGGAAACCAAGCGTCTTGTGGTCAGCGTGGAGACCAATCTTTTAAGCACGGACGAGCCGGCGGGCAGGTACGCCGAGAATCTGACGGCCTTCCTGAACGCAAAGGAGCTGCCCCACCTGGTCATACCCACGGTCTCCAACAGGGGAAAAAGCATCTTCGGCATCCCCATATCCAAAAATACGGATGCGGCCTACATCATCCTGTTCTATCTGGAGGGCCCGGAAGTGCTGGAGGTCCTCTTCAAGAACTACCTTGCGGGGGCGGACCTGTCCATCGGAATCAATCCCAGGAAACCCTTTGCGGAACTGCAGGGGCAGATGCAGTTCCGCTACACGACCTATTTCAATCAGACGGAAGATTATGAAGACCACTACTTCGATTCCTCCAACCTGTTCACCATGCGCAGTTCCCTGGACCTGTGCGCCCACCTGGAGTCCGGCGGGCAGGGGGAGCAAGGCTGATGCGTGTGGTGGTCCAACGGGTGCTTCGGGCCCGGGTGTCCGTGGAGGGCCGGGTGTCGGGAGAGATCGGGAAGGGATTGCTGGCGCTGGTGGGGTTCAGGGAGGAGGACGGACCGGAGCAGTACCGGTATGTCACGGACAAGCTGGTGAATTTGAGGATCTTCGAGGACCCGCAAGGGAAAATGAACCTGTCCCTCCAGGACGTGGGAGGAGGACTGCTGGTCGTGCCCAACTTCACCTTGTACGGGGACTGCCGTCAGGGAAGACGCCCCAGCTTTACGGCCTCTTCCAAACCGGACACGGCCCGGCACCAGTTCGACGCCTTCTGCAAGGGCCTGGAGGAACGGTTCCCCGAGCTGCGGACAGGGGAGTTCCAGGCGGAGATGGCGGTGGAGCTGGTCAACGACGGTCCGGTGACCCTGCTGCTGGATTCGGAAAAGACATTTTGATGAGGAGAGGCACATGAACGGATTCGCGACACTGATCGGCAACTTGAGCGGATGGCTCTGGGGATTCCCCTTGATTGCGCTGCTTTTCGGCACCCATATCTTCCTCACCTTCCGGCTGGGTTTCATCCAGCGCCACATGGGAACGGGCATCCGGCTATCCGTCCAAAAGGATCCCGATGCCGTCGGTGACGTGAGCCAATTCAGCGCCCTGGCCACAGCCCTGGCAGCCACCATCGGCACAGGGAACATCGTGGGGGTGGCCACAGCCATCAGCCTGGGAGGACCGGGAGCGGTTCTGTGGAGCTGGCTCACCGGCGTGTTCGGCATCTCCACCAAGTATGCGGAGGCTTTGCTGGCGGTGAAGTACCGGGTGGTCACGGAGGACGGGACGATGGCGGGAGGATGCATGTACATCTGGGAACATGCCTTGGGCAGGAAATGGGTGGGCGCTGTGTTTGCTGTTTTCACCGGAATCGCCGCATTCGGCATCGGCTGCATGGTCCAGGCCAATTCCGTGTCCAGCATGGTCCAGGAGACATTCCATGTGGAGCGCTGGGTGACAGGCCTGGTGTTTGCGTTTCTGACGGCCATGGTGATCCTGGGCGGGATCCGAAAGATCGCCATGGTATGCAATTTCCTTGTGCCGTTCATGGCGGCCACCTATGCGGCCGGATGCCTCCTGCTCCTCCTCCTGGGATGGTCGACCGTAGGGGACACCATCCTTCTCATTGTCCGGGAGGCTTTCTCCATCCGCGCGGTGGGGGGAGGCTTGGCGGGAGCGGGCATCATGGGAGCCATGCGGTATGGGATAGCCCGGGGACTTTTCTCCAATGAATCCGGCATGGGAAGCGCTCCCATCGTGGCGGCGGCGGCCAGGACAAGGAATCCTGTCCGCCAAGCGCTGGTATCCTCCACCGGAACCTTCTGGGACACGGTGGTGATCTGCGCGCTGACAGGCATCGTGCTGGTGAATTCGGGGCTTTGGAAGGAAGGGCTGGAGGGAGCCAGCCTCACCCGGGGAGCGTTCGCCCAGCTGTCTGTGGCGGGACCCTTCTTCCTCACCCTGGGGCTGGTGACCTTCGCGTTTTCAACCACCCTGGGCTGGTCCTACTATGGGGAAAAGGCCATCGAGTACCTTTGGGGAAAGCGCGCCATCACCCCCTATCGGATGACCCTGGTGCTGTTCGTCTTTGTGGGCTCCATCTTCTCCCTCCATCTGGTTTGGGACCTGGCGGACATCTTCAACGGCCTCATGGCCATCCCGAACCTGATTGCGGTGCTGCTCCTGAGTCCGGTGGTGGTTGCCGAAACCCGGAAATATATGGTGGAGGGCCGGCTGGATGACCCGGGGGAAGAGCCCCGGAGGGTGTAAATGATTTTACAAGGCTTGGTTTCTATATTATAATGGAGTTGACAGTGGATTGTTTCCATCCGTGGGAATTGTCGAAATATTCCCGGTGTTCCCAGGATGGCAAGAGGATGCGTTGACATGTCAGGAGGGATCCCATGACCTATTATACAAATATAATCGAGTATTACGACATCCTGTTCCCGGTGGAGCCTGCCCGGGTGGACTATGTGGAAAGAAATGGAAAAGGCCCCCAGAGGGTGCTGGAGGTGGGGTGCGCCACAGGATGTCTCTCCAAGGCTTTGCGGGACAGGGGCCATCAGGTGGTGGGTGTGGACGTCGACAGCGCCATCCTGGACAAGGCGATGGAGAAAGCGGCGGAGGGACTGGAGTTCAAGCTGTCCGATCCGCTGAAGCTGGACCGGGTGCTGGAGGGGGAGGTGTTCGACCAGATCCTCTGCCTGGACAACTACCTGGCCCATCTGCCCAACGAGATGGCCGTCCGCCACTTCCTCCTTCATGCAAGGGAACTGCTGAAGCCGGAGGGTGTGCTGACCCTGCACCTGGTGAACTACTCCAAACTGATGCGGGAAGGCATCACCGAGCTTCCAACCATCGAACGGGAAGGCGTCGTGCTCAAGCGGAAGAACTGCCTGGAGCAGCAGGGCATGGAATGCTACATGGAACTGCATGTGGACGGCAGGCTGGTGGACACCCGGAGCAACATGCCCCTGTTCCCGGTCAAGGCCACCCAGATGGAGGCCCTGCTGCAGGAATCCGGTTTCGGGGAAATCCGGATGTACGGAGACTTCGAAGGGGAGCTGGAGGTCCAGGACTCCGTGTACGTGGTGTTCAGGGCCGTCGCCGTCGCCTAGAAGGGAAGGTAGGAAAGCCGTGTCGTCGATAGAGATCATCAACAGGAAGCTGGATGCATGCCGGGAGGAATTGCTGGGTGTGTCCCAAGAGATTTGGAGCCAACCGGAACTGTCCATGGAGGAATCCCGGGCGCGCGACCTCCAGCAGGAGTATATGGTACGGAAAGGCTTCAAGGTCGAAGGGGTGCCGGGGATGGAGACCGCCTTCGTGGCGACGTATGGCACCGGAAAGGTGAAGGTGGGTTTCCTGGGGGAATACGATGCCCTGCCGGGACTCTCCCAAGCCGTTTCAACCTCCAGGGAGCCCCTGGTGGAAGGGGGAGCCGGCCATGGCTGCGGGCATAACCTGATCGGTACCGGGGCACTGGCTGCCGCCCTGGGGCTCCAGGCCCTGGTGGACGAGGAGGGGCTGGACTGCACCGTCCGGTACTACGGGTGTCCGGGTGAGGAGATGTTCTTCGGGAAGGTGGAGATGATCCGGAAAGGCGTCTTCGAGGACCTGGATTTTTGCCTGACCTGGCATCCTTTTGACGTGAACAAGGTCTGGACCGCCCCCTCCCTGGCCAACATGGAACTGTCCTTCCGGTTCTCCGGGATTCCGTCCCATGCGGCCGATTCCCCCCATATGGGCAGGAGCGCCCTGGATGCGGTGGAACTCATGCACGTGGGGGTGAACTATCTCCGGGAGCATGTGCCCGACCAGGTCCGGATCCACTATGTCATCACCGAGGGGGGCCAAAGGGCCAACATCGTCCCCGCTTTCGCGGCGTCCAAGTTCAACGTGCGGGCGCCGGGAAACAGGATGCTGCTGGAAATCGTCCGCAGGGTCCTGAAGGTGGCCAGGGGGGCGGCCCTCATGACGGAAACGGAGATGGACTACAGCATCAACACCGGTCTCTACGACTTCAAGAGCAACCGGACCCTGGGCAGGCTCCTGCAGGAGAACTGCATCCTGTTCCCCTTGCCTGGACTGGAAGAGGAAGAGGCGTTCTTCCGGGAGATCGGGGAGACCGTCACCCGGCAGGGGAAAGAGGACCATCTGGCCAA
The DNA here is from genome assembly GCF_010179735.1 of Anaerotalea alkaliphila. Lineage (GTDB taxonomy): Bacteria > Bacillota > Clostridia > Lachnospirales > Vallitaleaceae > Anaerotalea > Anaerotalea alkaliphila. The sequence goes on along the minus strand of NZ_JAAEEH010000004.1, from coordinate 57,093 downwards.
ATACCATGTGGACGGATTCGAACCCGGGGAGAAGCCGGTCATGGACCGGTTCGACCCGTCGGACTGGAGCCGGGGGTTGTTCTCCGCATCTACGGATGTGGGGGACGTGTCCTGGGTGAAGCCCACAGGGCAGCTGATGGGAGCCGCCTGGGCCCTTGGGGTGGAAGCCCATACCTGGCAAGCCACCGCCTGTTCGGGCACCCGGTATGCGGCACGTCTGGCCGTCGTCATCGGAAAGATCCTGGCGAAGACCGCTGGGGATGCAGTGAAAGACCCCGGCCAGCTGGCCAGGGTCAAGGAAGATTTCGCAAAGGACACGGAAGGGTTCCGGTACCGGAGGATGGACAGCTACCGGGATGTGGTCGAAGCGGAAGGCTAGGGGTCATCCTTTGGCCCGTTGCCTTTTCCTGTAGAGGAGCGCATAGGAGACCAAAGCGGAAAATTTGGAAGCGATGGCCAGCACAAGGACTGCCATGGTGAACGGATTGCGCGGCAGCACGACCATCAGGAATACAGCCACAAAGAACAGTACGGTTGCCATCTTCCCAAACCGGTTGGCGGGGATGACAACCTTTTCTTTTCGGAAGTACATGTAGACCCCGGTGGAAATCATGAAAAGCTCCTTGGAGAGGACGATGGCAAAGGCCCAGAGGGGCATGGTTCCTGCAAGCGTCAGGCAGACCAGGGCGGTCAGCAGCATCAGCTTGTCCGCCAGGGGGTCCAGGACCGTCCCCACCACGGAAACCAGGTTGAACCGCCGGGCGATCTGTCCGTCCAGAACGTCCGTAACGCCTGCCAGGATGAAAATCCCCAAGGCATGGAAGCGGGCGTTCGGCATGTCGGAGAAGAAAACCAGGGCGAAGACAGGCACCAAAAGCAGCCGGAAGACGGTTAGGATGTTGGGTATATGCTTCATAGGACACCTCGCGCGCAGGTCGGGTTCGGCCATGGCCGATCGGTTCATGGACTAGGAAAATTCAGGTCTCTTGGGAACAGTATAATATAGAATGGATGGAAATGGAACCACGGATTGCAGGGCTACAAGAGATGAGGGAGGGCGTGGGGCATGCGTATGGAAATCGGGAAGAACAGGATAGGGGTACATGGGATGTTGCCGGAGATGGCCAACCGGCACGGTCTGGTGACAGGAGCCACCGGAACGGGCAAGACGGTGACGGTCCAGGTGCTGGCGGAAGCGTTCAGCGAACGGGGGGTTCCCGTGTTCCTCCAGGATGTGAAGGGGGACCTGACCGGGATGGCCCAAGGGGGGGAGGACGCCCCCAAGCTGCGGGAGCGCCTGCAGCTGCTGGAGCTTGGGGGCGTGGACTTCGCCCCCTGTCCGGTGGCGTTTTGGGACGTCTATGGGGAAAAAGGACACCCCGTGCGGACAACCGTATCGGATATGGGGCCACTGATGCTTTCCCGCCTGCTGGATCTGAACGAGGTCCAGTCGGGCATCCTGTACACGGTGTTCAAGCTGGCGGACGAGATGGGGATGCTCCTCCTGGACTTCAAGGACCTGACCGCCATGATCGACATGGTCCTGCGGGAATCCAAGGAGCTATCCGTCCGCTACGGCAACATCAACCGGCAGTCCGTCGGAGCCATCCACAGGAAGCTGCTGGTCCTGGAGGAGGAGGGGGCGGACCGCTTCTTCGGGGAGCCGGCACTGGAGATCCGGGACCTGATGGTCCAGGACGGCCGGGGCCGGGGGATGGTCAACATACTGGCCTCCTCCAGGCTGACTTCCAATCCGCGGCTCTATTCCACCTTCCTGCTCTGGCTCCTCTCCGAACTCCACGAGGAGCTGGAGGAGGTGGGGGACCTGGAGAAGCCGCGGATGGTCTTCTTTTTCGACGAGGCCCATCTGATTTTCCAGGGCATCCCCCCCTACCTGCTGGAAAAGTTCGAGCAGGTCGTGAAGCTGATCCGGTCCAAGGGCATCGGCCTCTACTTCATCACCCAGACACCCCAGGACATCCCGGAATCCATCCTGGGACAGCTGGGAAACCGGATCCAGCATGCGCTCAGGGCCTATACGCCCAAAGAGAAAAAGGCGGTGGCGGTGGCGGCGGAAAGCTTCCGGGAGAATCCAGCCTTCCGGACGGTGGATGCGATCAGCCACCTGGGGGTGGGGGAGGCCCTCGTCTCCTTCCTGGACGAAAAGGGGGTGCCGGGCATGGTGGAGCGTGTCCATATCCTTCCTCCCAAAAGCAAGATCGGACCGGCTGCTCCGGGAACGGTGGAAGGGGTCCTGGCCGGATCCCATTTGGGACGGCGCTATGCCCAGACGGTGGACCGGCATTCCGCCTACGAGGAGCTGCAGGCCCGCCAGGCCAGGACGGGAAAGGAAGCTGCCGGGGAAAAGCAAATCCCCAGGCCCGCCACTGCAAGGGGACGGGAAACGCCCTGGGAACGGCTGGTGAAGTCCGCAGCCTCCGCCATCGGCAGCCAGGTGGGACGCCAGCTGATCCGAGGCATCCTGGGATCCCTCAAGAAATAGCATGGTGACATTGCATGCAATGTGCCTAAAAAGATCTTTTCGTTGCCCCCGAGGCTGGGATGGGTTATAATCTAGCGTAGAAAACAAGAAATAGCTGAACTGGAGGTTCCAATGAACGTATATGAAGAGTCCCTGAAGATGCACGAAGCCCACAGGGGAAAAATTGAAATCGTATCCAAAGTGCAGGTGGAAACCAAAGAAGACCTCAGCCTTGCCTACTCTCCCGGTGTGGCGGAACCTTGCCGGAAGATCCAAGAAGACGAGGAGAACATCTACAAATACACTTCCAAGGGCAACCTGGTGGCGGTCGTCACGGACGGTTCCGCCGTGCTGGGCCTGGGCAACATCGGCCCCAAGGCGGCCATGCCGGTGATGGAAGGGAAATCCATCCTGTTCAAGAGCTTCGGCAATGTGGACTCCTTCCCCATCTGCCTGGACACCCAGGATACGGAAGAGATCATCCGGACCTGCAAGTTGCTGGCTCCCGGACTGGGGGGCATCAACCTGGAGGACATCTCCTCCCCCCGTTGCGTGGAAATCGAGCGCAGGCTCATGGAAGAGTTGGACATCCCCGTGTTCCACGACGACCAGCATGGCACCGCCATCATCACCGTAGCCGCGCTGGTCAACGCCTGCAAGCTCACAGGAAAAGACCCCAAGGACCTGAAGGTGGTGGTGAACGGGGCGGGGGCCGCCGGAAGTTCCATCGTGAAGATGATCGCCCAGTACGGGGTGAAGGACATCCTGTGTCTTGACAGCAAAGGCATCCTGAACAGCAAAAGGACCAACCTGGACTTCGTGAAACAGGAAATCCTGGCGTTGACCAACAAGGAGGACGTGTCTGGAGGACTGGCCGAGGCCATGGCCGATGCGGACGTCTTCGTGGGAGTGTCGGTTGCGGACGTGGTGACCAAGGAGATGGTGGCCTCCATGCGCCCGGATCCCTTCATCTTCGCCATGGCGAACCCCACGCCGGAAATCATGCCGGAACTGGCAATGGAAGGGGGCGCCCGGATCATCGGAACAGGCAGAAGCGACTATCCCAACCAGATCAACAACGTGCTGGCGTTCCCCGGCATCTTCCGCGGCGCCCTGGATGCAGGGGCCACAAGGATCAACGAGGAAATGAAGCTGGCTGCTGCCTATGCCATCGCAGAGGTGCTCAAGGAAGAGGAACTGGCTGCGGACTACATCGTTCCGTCCCCCTTCGACAAAAGGGTGGTGGAGGCTGTGGCGGCGGCTGTGGCAAAAGCGGCGGCGGATACCGGCGTGCTGCGGAGCACCCTTCAGAAATAATAGCCCAGGTGGATTTTGTGCTTCTTCTGGTTCCGGTGGTTCCAGAGGAGGTCGAAATCCAGCAGATGCTCCTGGCCCCAGGAGGAGACCTCCAGGATGCAGGACGGCGTGCCGCTTGCGCAGCGCAGGTCCGTAATGGTCATCCAATGCCAGGTGTATTCGTCCAGCTCCTTGCGGGGATGCAGAAGGACAAGGATGGCAACGGGAACCTGCAGCTCCAGGCCGGAGCGGATGAAGGAAAGGGCCTCATGGGAATCCATGGGGTCCTTTTGCGTTGCATGGGACAGGGACACGCCCCGGCTGGCGGCGAAGGCCAGAAGCTGACGGGTGAAGGTCTCCACGGAGGTTAGGCCAAAGAGCCCCGGACGGACGGATTTACGGATCTCCACCATGTGCCGGACGAAAGCATCCTTCTGGAAGGGGGCGGTGCCGTAGGGGTAGAGCCTGGAATAGCGTTCGGGCCATCGCTGGGCCAACCAGGCGGTGATGTTGGCTGCCGCAACCGGGCCGCAGCCGCTGACCTGGTGGAACCTGCGGGGAAACCAGTACTGGCTGCCTCCCTGATGGAGGACGGACCCGTCCCAGATGGACAAGTCGATGGGGGAAATGGACGGTTGGATGTGCATGGGCGGACCCTCCTCCTTGGTTTTGCGGAACGGGTGGACCTCTATGTCCATCATAGTACAAATCCAGGGGAGTTTCAAGGGAAGGGAAAAGAACAAATGTTTGCAAGTGCCTGCCCTTTTTGCTATAATTGGCATATGAAAATCCTCTAGAAAGGGCGGTGCGACCGGATGGACAAGAGCACTTTGGACAAGCTGCAGATCCTGGCGGACGGAGCGAAATATGACGTTTCCTGCGCCTCCAGCGGTGTGGAGAAGAAGAACCAGGGCGGCCTGGGGAATGCGGCGGCCTGCGGCATCTGCCACACCTGGTCCTCGGACGGAAGGTGCGTCTCCCTGCTGAAGACCCTGGTTTCCAACGACTGCGTGTTCGATTGCGCCTATTGCGCCAGCCGGTCGGGCAACGACATCCCCCGGGCCTCCTTCACCGCGGAGGAGATCGTGGAGCTGACCATCGGCTTCTACCGGAGGAACTACATCGAGGGCCTGTTCCTGAGCTCGGCCATCGAGCGGTCCCCCAACCACACCATGGAGAAGATCGTAAGGATCCTCCAGCTCCTGCGGGAGCGGGAGAAGTTCTTCGGCTACATCCATGTGAAGGCAATCCCGGGTGCGGACCCCCAGCTCATCCACCAGGCGGGACTCCTGGCGGACCGGATGAGCGTGAACCTGGAACTTCCCACAAGGGAAAGCCTGGCCCTGCTCGCACCCCAGAAGAAGCCGGAGAAGCTCTATCTTCCCATGGAGCAGATGGCGAGGGAGATCCGGCAGTCCAAGGAGGAGCAAAAATCGTTCCGGCATGCGCCGAAGTTCGTGCCGGGAGGCCAATCCACCCAGATGATCGTGGGAGCCACCCGGGACAGCGACCGGACCATCCTCAAGGCCACCCAGGCCCTGTACCGCAGGTTCCAGATGAAGCGGGTATACTTTTCCGCCTACATGCCGGTCAACGGGGGAAGTCTCCTGCCCTCCCTCCAGACGGCACCGCCCCTGTTGCGGGAGCACCGGCTGTATCAGGCGGACTGGCTGCTGCGTTTTTACGGATTCACGGCGGAGGAGATCCTTCCGGAGGGCACTCCGGACCTGGACCTGGAGTACGACCCCAAGATCCACTGGGCCTTTCGCCATCTCCATGAATTCCCCGTGGAGGTGAACAAGGCGGACTACAAGACCCTGTTGCGGGTCCCGGGAATCGGCCCCACCAGCGCGGGAAGGATCGTCCGGCAGCGGGGCGTGCGCAAGGTGGGCCAGGAGGACCTGCAGCGGATGGGGGTGGCCTTGAAAAGGGCCAGGCATTTCCTCACCTGCGGGGGCAAGTACCTGGGGGACGGGGAGCTTACGGTGGACGCCGTGAAGGAGGTCCTGCATCCCCTTCCCCGGTTCAGCCAGGTGGGGCTCTTCGACCCGGGGCAGGGACTCCACCGGGAGGTCGGTGGTTTCCCATGACCTACCTCCACGACGGCACCTTGGACGGGTTCCTCACCTGCATCTACGCCCACTACCATTCCGGGAAGGCGGACAACATCCACGCGGAGAAAGGGTACGGCTATCCCCTGCTGGAGGAATGGAAGGTTGTGGAGACGGTGGACTGGCAGGCAAGGAAGGTCTATGACGCACTGGAGGAGCGGTTTCCCCGGCAGGTCTTCCTGGATGTCTACCACACCTTCCTCTCCAACCGGGAGGACAAGGACGGGATCCTGCTCCGGTACCTGGTCCTTGCCTTCAAGGTGGGAGCGGACATCGACAGGCTCCACGGGGATCCCGTCGTGCACCAGGTCAAGAAGACCGGCCGGCAGGTGGCCTTCGAACGCCACCGCTTCCTGGGCCTCCTGCGCTTTGCGGAAATGGAAGGGAAGTTCCTGCTGGCCAGGTTCGCCCCGGATGCGGACATCCTGGAACTGGTGGCGGGACATTTCGCGGACCGGCTCGGGCAAGAGCGGTTCATCATCGAGGACACGAAGAGGAAGAAGGCGGTGGTGGGCATGGACGGGAAGTGGGTCCTTGCGGACTGGGAGGGGAAAGACTGGAACACCTCCAAGGAAGAAGAGGGGATGCAGGGGCTGTGGAAAGCCTATTTCCACGCCGTCGCCATCGAGGGGAGGAAGAATCCCAAACTGCAGCGGCAGTTCGTGCCGTTGAAGTACAGGTCCATGATGCTGGAATTCTCCGAGGACAAGAAACGGGACACCGGCAAGAAAAGCTGAAGGGAAAAGGAGAGGCTATGGGAAAAAAGAGGAACATCCTGGTGCTCCTGGTGCTGCTGGCCCTACTGGCCCTGCCGGGAGGATGCAAGGGGAAAGAAGAGGCCCCGGGGGAGATTCCGGTGGAAGCGGAAGGTCCGGCGCCCGAGGAACCTGCGGTGCCTGAGGAGGAGCCGGAAACGGAAGTCCCGGAGGAGGTCCCGCCCCAAGAGGTCCAGCAGGAGGAGACGGCACCTCAGGGGATCAACCCACTCACGGGCCGCAGGATCAGGGAGGAGGCGGCGGTCCGACGGCCGGTTGGCGTCATGGTCAACAACCTGAAGGCGGCCATGCCCCAAAGCGGACTGGCCCAGGCGGACATCGTCTATGAGACCCTGGTGGAGGGGGGCATAACCAGGTTGTACGCGGTTTTTCAGGACTTCGACGCCCCCAAGATCGGCCCCGTGCGCAGCGCCCGGCACTACTACCTGGATTTCGCCGCGGAACACGACGCCCTGTACGTGCATTACGGCCTTAGCCCCCAAGCCAGGACCGCAATCAAGGAAAGAAAGGCTCCCAGCCTGAACGGCCTTTCCTACCTGGATGAAATCCTCTGCTTCAGGGACAGGGCCAGGAAAGCTCCCCATGACAAGTACACCAGCCAGCAGGGGATCATGGCGGCTTGGGAGAAGGTGGGCTACCGGAAGGAGCCCGACAGGGAGGGCAAGTTCCTCTTCAGCCCGGAAGGGCCTACGGCAGGAGCCGCCGCGGGGAGGGTGGACCTGGGGTACTCCAATTACGCCAAGCCCTGGTTCACCTTCGACAAGGAAAGCGGCACCTACCTGCGGTTCCAGTACGGAGCCCCCCAGATCGACAAGGAAACCGGAGGGCAGCTGGCCTATGAGAATGTCCTGGTGCAGTTTGCGGGCATGTGGACGATCAAAGGGGATGCGGCCGGGCGGATGGACATGGAGCTTACGGGAACCGGCCAGGGATGGCACATCTCCAACGGATTCGCGGTGCCCATCACCTGGAGCAGGAAATCCAGGCAGGACCCCACCCTGTTCTTCCTGGCGGACGGACGGCCCCTGGTCATGCGGGAGGGGAAGACCTGGATCAATGTCTTCCCCAAGAACCGGAAGGACATGGTGCGGTTCGAGCCCTAAGCCCCCGCCGGTGATTGTGTTTTTCTTGACAAGAAACCGGCGGTTGTGCTATATTGAAAAAAATGCATAGGATCTTCAGGGCAGGGTGAAATTCCCGACCGGTGGTTAAAGTCCACGAGCCGCATGTTCCATGGGGTTGACTTGGTGAAATTCCAAGACCGACAGTATAGTCTGGATGGAAGAAGAACAAAAGATGAAGGAGGGCGAAAAGCCCTTCCATTGGTGGAATCAGCCCTGGACGTCCTGTCCAGGGTTTTTCTATTCTCATCAGAAAGCTTCGCCCGGTACCGCCGGGCGTCCGGGAGGTGGTAAGGATGCACATGGAACATATGCGGATGGCGCTGGAACTTGCGGCCAAGGGAGCGGGACATACCAACCCCAATCCCCTGGTGGGCGCCGTGATCGTAAAGGATGGGCGGGTCATCGGACGGGGATACCACAAGCGCTATGGCGGCCCCCATGCGGAAGTGGAGGCATTCGCCAGCGCTACGGAGGATGTGGAGGGGGCCACCATGTATGTGACGCTGGAGCCCTGCTCCCATTACGGGAAGACCCCGCCCTGCGCCCAAGCCATCGTGGCCCAAGGGATCGCCAGGGTGGTGGTGGCCATGGAGGACCCCAATCCCCTGGTGGCCGGAAAAGGACTGCAGATCCTGAAGGACAACGGCATCCAGGTGGAAGTGGGCGTTCTGGAGGAGGAGGCAAGGAAGCTGAACCGGATCTTCCTGAAGTACATAAGCTCAAAAATGCCCTATTGCATCCTGAAGACGGCAATGACGTTGGACGGAAAGATCGCAACGGCGACGGGGGATTCCAAGTGGATCACCAACGAGGCATCCAGGGCCCATGTCCACGAGCTGCGGCACAGGGTTTCGGCCATCATGGCGGGCATCGGCACCGTGCTGGCGGACGACCCCAGCCTCACCACACGGCTGGACGTTCCGGAGCCCAGCCATCCCCACCGGATCATCGTGGACACCTGCGGAAGGATCCCCCTGGACGCCCAGGTGCTGCAGGACACCCCGGGAAGCCGAAGGATCCTGGCCACCACGGCCAAAGCTCCCATCAAGAAGCGGGAGCAGCTTGCGGCCTTGGGAGTGGAGGTTGTGGTGGTTCCGGAGAAGGACGGGCAGGTGGACCTGCCACATCTCTTCGCCTGGCTGGGGGAAGAGAAGATCGACAGCATCCTGCTGGAAGGGGGAGGAAACCTGAACTTCTCGGTCCTGAAGGAAGGGCTTGTAGACAGGGTGGTGGCCTTCGTCGCCCCCCTCCTGCTGGGAGGACGGGACGCCAAAACACCGGTGGAGGGGGCGGGATTCCCCCATGTGCGGGAGGGGATCCGGCTGGACGACATGGAGGTCCACCCATCGGGGGGGGACCTGCGGATTGAAGCCGTTCCAAGGAAAGGACAGGTTGGAAATGTTTACAGGATTGATTGAGGAAATCGGAACGGTGGCCTCCCTGGATGTGGGGAGCAGCCACGCAAAAATTGCGGTCAAGGCGAGGAAGGTGCTGGAGGGCACCAGGATCGGCGACAGCATCAGCACGAACGGCGTTTGCCTGACGGTGGTCCATATGGAGAGCGGCCTTTTCGTGGTGGATGTGATGCCGGAAACCATGCGCAGGAGCAACCTGGGCGGTCTGGGGGCCGGAAGTCCGGTGAACCTGGAAAGGGCGCTCCGGCTGGGGGACCGGCTGGGGGGGCATCTGGTATCCGGCCACATCGACGGCGTCGGGAAGGTCCTCTCCCGGAAGGACGAGGGGAACGCCATCTGGGTGGAGATCGGAGCCGACCCCTCCATCATGCGCTATGTGATCGAAAAGGGTTCCGTGGCGCTGGACGGGACCAGCCTGACGGTGGCGGACACGGGGATGGAAAGCTTCCGGGTTTCCATCATCCCCCTGACCCAGCAGCACACCACCCTGACCTCCAAAGCCCTGGGGGCTCCGGTCAATGTGGAGTGCGACATGTTCGGCAAGTATCTGGACAGGTTCATGCTGTTCGAAGAGAAGGCGGAAAAGAAAAATCCCATCGACCTGCAATTCCTGAAAGACAACGGATTTGCGTAAGGGTGGGAATCAACCATAGGAAAGCGGGTGCAGACATGTTCAATACGATTGAGGAAGCGATTGAAGACCTGAAGGCAGGCAAGATGATTGTGGTGGTGGACGACGAGGACAGGGAAAACGAAGGGGACCTGCTGATGGTGGCCGAAAAGGCCACGCCGGAAGCGGTCAACTTCATGGCGAAACACGCCAGGGGATTGATTTGCGCGCCCATGACACGGGAGCGGCTGGACGCCTTGGGCATCCATCCCATGGTGGAAAACAACACGGACGCGAAGGAGACGGCCTTCACCGTTTCCGTGGACGTACATACGGTCACCACGGGGATTTCCGCGGCGGAGCGGGCGGATACGCTGCTGAAGCTGGTGGACGACGACGCCAAGCCGGGGGATTTCGCAAGGCCGGGACACATATTCCCCCTGGCGGCCAAGGAAGGCGGCGTGCTGGTCCGGGCGGGACATACGGAGGCGGCGGTGGACCTGGCGATGCTTGCGGGCTGCAAGCCGGCAGGGGTCATCTGCGAAATCATGAACGAGGACGGGACCATGGCGCGGGTGCCGGAGCTGATGGATTACGTGAAGGAACACGGGTTCAAGCTGATCACCATCGCTGACCTGATCGCCTACAGGAGGCAGCGGGAGCATCTGGTGGAACGGGTGACGGAAGCGAAGATGCCCACCAAATACGGGGAATTCCGTGTGGTCGGTTACGAGAACACCCTGAACAGGGAGCACCATGTGGCCCTGGTGAAAGGGGATGTTTCCGACGGGGAGCCGGTGCTTGTCCGGGTCCATTCGGAATGCCTGACGGGAGACGCCTTCGGTTCCCTCCGCTGCGACTGCGGCGACCAGCTGGCCACCGCCATGATGGAAATCGAGAAGGCCGGCAAGGGGATCCTGCTCTACATGCGGCAGGAAGGCCGTGGCATCGGGCTCATCAACAAGCTGCGGGCCTACGCCCTCCAGGACCAGGGCATGGACACGGTGGAGGCCAACCTGCATCTGGGCTTTCCCGACGACCTCCGGGACTACGGCATCGGCGCCCAGATCCTCCAGGACCTGGGTGTGAAGAAGATCCGGATGCTCACCAACAATCCCAAGAAGCTGAGCGGATTGTCCGGCTACGGCATCGAGATTGTGGAGCGGGTGCCGATCCAAATGAACCACAACGAGAAGAACGAATTCTATCTGAAGACTAAAAAACTCAAAATGGGCCATATGCTCAACTTCAAGGAGGAAAAGTGATGAAGGTATATGAAGGAAAACTGGTGGCGGACAGCCAAAAATTCGGCATCGTGGTAGGCCGGTTCAACGAATTCATCGGCAGCAAGCTGTTGGGAGGGGCCGTAGACGGCCTGGTGCGCCATGGGGTAAAGGAGGAGGACATCGAGGTTGCATGGGTGCCGGGAGCCTTCGAGATTCCCCTGGTGGCCAAAAAGATGGCCAAATCCGGGAAGTACGATGCCGTCATCTGCCTGGGCGCGGTGATCAAGGGATCCACCCCCCATTTCGACTACGTTTCCGGAGAGGTGACCAAAGGCGTGGCCAGCGTGTCCCTGGAGACGGAGATTCCCGTGGTTTTCGGGGTTCTTACCACCGACACCATCGAGCAGGCCATCGAGCGGGCTGGCACCAAGGCAGGGAACAAGGGCTATGACGCGGCCGTCACCGCCATCGAGATGAGCAACCTTCTGGGAGTCCTGTAGGATACTTTTGCGCAATGTGAAAAGGGCAGCTGCACGCCAACATGGAAACGTTGGATGTGCAGCTGCCCTTTTCGTTAGGCGGCCTTCCGGCCCACCAGCCAATAGGCCAGGCCTACGAAAACAGCGCCTCCCACCATGTTCCCCAGGGTGACGGGGACCAGGTTGGCGAAGAAGCCGTAAAGGCTCAGGGTGCCTCCGTGGGGTGCCAGAAGGCCCACCGCCAGGATGGTCATGTTGGCGATGCTGTGCTCGAAGCCGGCGGTGATGAAGGCGAAAAGGCACCAGAAGATCATGATCAGCTTGGCGGTTTCCTCCTTCAGCTTGATGGAAGAGAGCACCGCCAGGCACACAAGGATGTTGCAGAGGACCCCTTTGAAGAAGAGGTCCAGGAATCCCCCGGCCATCTTTGCCTGGCTCGTCTGGATGAAGAATTCACCCACAGGTCCCCGGGCGCTGCCGGAGAGGACAAAGATGGCCGCCAGCAGCACGCTCCCCGCCAGGTTCCCCAGGTAGGACCAGCCCCAGAGCTTTGCGGTGCCCAGCCAGGAGACCTTGCGCTCCAGGGAGGTCACGGTCAGGACCAGGTTGTTGCCGGTGAAGAGTTCGGACCCCGCCATCACCACCAGGCTCAGGGCGATGCCGAAGCTGACGCCCATGAGGGTCTTCCGCAGGGGGGAATCCGCCAAGGGGGCCCCCACGCTGAAGATCAGCAGGATCCCGAACCCCACGTACATCCCGGCCAGCATGGCCAGGATGAAGTATCTGCCTTTGCTTTTCTGCAGCAGGGCGTATTTGCCGACCCCCGCCGCCGCAATCTTGTCCACCAGTTCTTCGTACATGTCAGGGTCTCCTTGTATACAGATATTCCAGGTGCTTCCGTTCCTCGTCCATGAGCTGGTCGATGCCCGGATGCATGGGGGGATCCACCAGTTTCTTGAGTTCGGACAGGAAGAGCAGGGTGTCCTTTTCCAAGCCGACGGCGGTGTCGAAGCCGCGGGCGTATTCCGTGAAGCTTTCCTCGGTCCGGAGGAAGGCCATGGTTCCCTGGAGCAGGGCGTCCATGTAGGCCTTGTATTCCCCGGTCACCGCCTCCCGCTTGAAGTGGACGTTGGTCTTCCTGTAATCCTCGTAAATGGCCTGGTGCCGCTTCTCTTGGCGGGCGAGGAGCTGGAACAGCTCCTTCAGGGACGGGTCGGGGGTCTTGTCCGCCAGTTGCAGGTAATGGGCCTGTCCGGCCTTCTCCAGTTCGACCAGCACGTTCAGGATGTCTTCATATAACAGAACCTCTTGCATGGCAGCCTCCTATTTGAACTCCAGATTTTGGTTGTACCAGTATCCGCCCCAGGTGATGTTTTCGGCGATCTGGGCCTCCTTGTTGGGGACGACGCCCTCCAGCACTTCCTTCTTGAAGACCTGGAAGCCCATCCTGTCCACGATGTAGCCGATGTGCTCCTTGGCAAGGGAACGGTCGATGTAGTTGTCCACGAACCGGTAGGTGTTTTGGATCACTTGGGTGATGGTCTCCTCGTCCGCCCATTTCAGGAAAGGCATGGCGATCCGGGGGTTCTTCTTGCCGGTGCGGCCCATGATGACCATCCGGTAGAGCTTCTTGTCTCCCCGGGTCCAGGCGCCGGTGGGGCATTTCAGGATGCACTCGCCGCAGCCGATGCACTTCTCGTGGTCCCGCTCGATGTTGAAGTCCCGGACGCTCAAGGCTCCGGTCACCTTCTTCCTGCAGTTGTCCGAGCAGGCCTCGCAGGTGATGCAGCGGCTGGGGTCGTACTGGGGCTCGGTGACGCAAATGATGCCGAAGTCCTGCATGTGGGCCTTGATGCAGTCGTTGGGGCACCCGGTGACCGCAATCTTGAAATGGAAGTCATGGGGATAGACGGCCTTTTCCAGATTGTCGGCCACCCGGGTGGTGTCGTCGTTGGCGAAGGGACAGACGCGGTTGCCGATGCAGGCAGAGATGTTCCTTGTGCCTGCTGCGGGATAGCCGTTTTCCCCGATGGCCATGTCCAGCCCCAGGGACTCGATGAGGGGACGGATTTTGGCGTTGATGTCCTGCATCTTGTCGAAATCGATGTCCGGAACCTCGAAGCCTTGGCGGGTGGTCAGATGGACCGTCCCGTTGCCGTAGTCGTCTGCGATGGACTGGATCAGGGGGAAGAAGCGGGTCTCCAAATGGCCGCCGGGAACGCGGATCCGCAGGCAGGTCTTGTCCCGTGTCTTGGTGATGCGGTAGGCATTCTTGGTGACGGTTTTTCTGTTTATGCTCATGGCGCCCTCCTTAATCCAACAGGTTCTTGGCCTTGGTGTAGTTGAACACGGGGCCTTCCAGACAAACATAGGTCTCGTCGATCTTGCAGTGTCCGCATTTGCCGATGCCGCAGCTCATCTTGCGCTCGAAGGACACCCAGATGTTCTCCTCCAGGAATCCGTTCTTCAACAGTTCCAGTGTCATGAACTTCATCATGATGGGAGGCCCCACCACGATGGCGGTCTTCTCCTTCACATTGGAAAGGTCCAGCTTCGTCACGTGGGTGGTGACCAGGCCCGTATGACCGTCCCACCCCTCCACGGGGTTGTCCACGGAGAGGATGACCTTGGCCTTCTCTTCCCAGCGCAGGATGTCGTCGGTGAAGAGGATGTCCGAGGGGCTTTTGAAGCCCAAGAGTACTTCCAGGCTCTTCACCTGGTCCAGGTTCTCCATGTAGTGCTGGATGGTCTTCTTGACCGGAGCAAGGCCGGTCCCGCCGGCTATGACCACCAGGTCCCTTCCCTTGAAGTTGTCCAGCTGGAAGCCGTTGCCGTAGGGTCCCCGCAGGAAAAGGGAATCCCCGGGCTCCATCTCGAAGATCTTGTCCGTCAGCCGTCCGACCTTCCGGATGGTCATGTCGATGGTGGAACCGTCGAAGTCGCTGATGGAAATGGGGGCCTCCCCCACACCGGGTATGGAGACTTCCATGAACTGCCCTCCGGTGACGGGACCCTGGTAGTCGATGGTGTAGGTGTAGTCGATGGCGGTCTCCTTGCGGATCCCCACCAGTTCATAGGGCTTTGGCAAGTAGGGATTGGTCATTGGGCGACCTCCTTTGCGATCTGGTTCAGCTTGTTGATGCATTTGGAGAAGGAGATGTACTCCGGACAGACGTCGTCGCAGCGGCCGCAGCCCACGCACATGTGCTCGCCGAAGCGGCGGTGGTAGTCGTTGACCTTGTGCATGGTCTTGAAGCGCATCTTCTCCCCGTGCTTCTTCCGGAAGTTGTGGCCCCCGGCCATGTCCGAATAGCCGTCGATGTGGCAGCTGGCCCAGACCCTGCGCCGTTCTCCCAGGTTCTTCTCGTCGTTCACCTGGACATCCTGCATGGTGAAGCAGGAGCAGGTGATGCAGGAGGTGTTGCAGCGGCCGCAGGCGATGCAACGGGACGTGTATTCCGTCCAAAGATCATGGTCGAAGAGGTCCTTGGTCACAGCCTCCAGAGGGGGGGCGTCCACCTTGACCTTGTTCTCCCGGATGTATTCCACCTGGAAGTCCGCTTCCGGCCTGTCCCTGAGGATTTCCGTCGCAAGCGCCGGATCCTTGATGTCCAGCAGCAGGGAACCCTCCTCGAAGCGCAGGGCCCCATCGTAGTCCGTGGCCACATTGGAACCCATGGATACGCAGAAGCAGGTGTCGAAGCCTTCCGTACACTCCACCATCAGGAACTTCACCTTTTTGCGGCGGCGTTCGTAATAGGTGTCCACCTCCTGGCCATTCTTCAGGAAAATGGTGTCCAGACGCCGCACCCCATTCAGGTCGCAGGGACGGACCAGGACCACCAGCGGCTTTTCGTCGATGGTGGTTTCGAGCACCTCATCCTTCAGGAACTGGAACAAGGTTTCCCTGACGGGATAGAACACTTCCTTCGGGGAAAAATGGGACTTCCTGTCCAGGACGATGTCCCCGAAGGATTCGATTTCCCCGTAACCGACCACATCCGTGTCCGAAAACGCCCCTTTTCCCGCTTTGGCGACGGGGGCGAAAACATGGTAGGATTGCAGCAGCTCCGAGAGGTATCGGTCCTTTTCGTTTTCTGCCAGTCTGAAACCCATGGCATGCACCTCCATTTGCAATTGATTGTCTAAACTTTAACAAACATATGTGTCTACTCCCAGTATAGCATAGGCAGGCTTGCCTGTATGTTGCCGAGGCAACAACGGATTGTCTTTTGAAGGCGGCGGATGTACAATGGAAGGGAGGAAAGAAGGAGGAAGAAGATGGAGAAGATGGAGCATGGCGCAAGGAACATCAAGATGGTGGTGCGGTACGAGGGGACACGGTACGCCGGGTGGCAACGGCTTCCCCACGGGCAGGAGCCAACGGTCCAGGGGAAGCTGGAGGACGTCCTATCCAAGATGACGGGGGAAGACGTGAAGGTCATCGGGTCCGGCCGCACGGACAGGGGGGTCCACGCCTGGGCCCAGACGGCAAACTTCCATACCCGTTCAGGAAAGTCCTGCGGGAACATCCGGGCCTACCTCCAGCAGTACCTGCCGGAAGACCTGGCCGTCCTGTCCGTGGAGGAGGTGGAGGCGGACTTCCATGCCCGGTTCAAGGCAGTGGACAAGACCTACCGGTACCGGATCCATCGGGCGGGGCATCCCCCGGTGTTTGAGAGGAATTTCGTCCACCATCTGCCGGGGGCGCTGGACCTGAAGGCAATGGAGGCCTGTGTCCCCGTCCTGCTGGGGACCCACGACT
Source organism: Anaerotalea alkaliphila (assembly GCF_010179735.1). Lineage (GTDB taxonomy): Bacteria > Bacillota > Clostridia > Lachnospirales > Vallitaleaceae > Anaerotalea > Anaerotalea alkaliphila. The sequence goes on along the minus strand of NZ_JAAEEH010000004.1, from coordinate 40,809 downwards.
TCCAGGCCTTCAGCAACAAGAAGACGAAGAAGAGCACGGTCCGCACCCTCCACGCCGTCACCTTCCGGGAAGAGGGGGAGGAGCTTTGGGTCGACATGCGGGGGGACGGGTTCCTCTACAACATGGCCCGCATTCTGGCGGGCACCCTGCTGGATGCGGGACGGGGAAAGCTGGGGCCGGAGGAGGTGCGGGCCCTGTTGGAGAGCGGGAAGCGGAACGGGGAGATCGAAAGGGTTCCGGCCAAGGGACTCTTCCTCATGGAAGTCACCTATCCGTAAAAACCCGGCGCCTGAAGGCCCAGATCCCCAGGTTGAACAGGGCCAGGGTGAGGAAGCCGCTGGCGCCCAGCAGACCGTTGACCAGGGGATGGCCCCCAACCAGGTAGACGAGGGAAATGCCTGCGGTGGCGTTCAGTGTGCCGTGGGCCACAGCCGCGGCCAGGACGCTACCCGTCTTTTCCCGGACCAGCAGGTGGACCGGCGTCAGCAGGATGCACCAGAGGACCATCAGGAAGACCCCGGCCACGGGATAGCCCGGATAGTTGTGGCCCCGCAGGATCAGGGGGGCATGCCAGAAGCCCCAGACGGTGCCGATGACTAGGGAACGGGGCCAGAAGCCCAGGAATTCCAGGGAGGCGTTCAGCCGGCCCCGCCAGCCCAGTTCCTCCCCAAGGCCGGCAAGGGCGTTGACGGTGGCTCCGGCCAGGAGGCCCTGGAGCACCAGGAGCAGTAGGGGGATGGCGGGGTTTCCTGCCAGCTGTTCCGCCATTTCCGCAAACTGTTCGGGAGGCAGCACATCCCGGTACCGCTCCAGGAAGCCGCCCATCCGCAGGCTGAACTCCACGCCGGGGAAGAGCAGGTTCACAGGGATGTTGGCAAAGGAAAGGATGGGAAACACCAGCCAGGCAAAGAGGAACCAGCGGTTCCACCGGGGCCTGCCCACCAGGGAGCGGAAGGTGCCTCCTTCCCTGCGGTGCAGCAGGATGGCAACGATGCCGGGAATCCACATGTAGAACAGGGCCATGGCCAGGTCGGAGGCGGAGCTCCGGGGAAAGAGGCCGGAATAGTAGAGTTCGGCATAGGCGAAGGTGGCGGCGAACACAAGCAGGACGAACCGGGCGGCTTTTCTCATGGGTGTCTCCTTTCGGACGGGCGGAAAGCGGGGGGCCATCCCTTCCATAATAACACGGAAAAAAGCTGGCAGGAAGGGAAAAGAGGGAACAAAACGGCCCGAAATCCAGTCTAATGGGGTGACGGGGGAAACAAGCAAAAGGAGGAAGCAGACATGAAAAAATTGGCGGTATTGTTGGCGTGGACGCTGGTCCTATCCAGCCTGGGGGCGGCTGTCGTACCGGGCAGCCGGGTGGAGGCGGCAGGAGCGCTTGCCATTTATCTGGACGGAGCGCTTCTGCCCCAGGAGGTGGCTCCCGTCCTCCACAAGGACCGGACCCTGGTGGGCCTGCGGGGGGTGTTCGAGCACCTGGGCGCAACCGTGGACTGGAACCGGGAGACCAGGCAGGTCATCGTGCGGATGGGGGACCGGGAACTGCTGCTGGAGCCCGGAAACCCAGACTTCCTGGTGGACGGGGAGCTGCGGCGCATGGACACGGAGCCGCTGCTGGTCCAGGACAGGACCATGGTGCCCATCCGTTTCATCGCGGAGAACCTGGGATATGAAGTCTCCTGGAACGCCGGAGACAAGAGCATCCACCTTCAAAAGGGCCAGGCGCCCCAGGACACCCAAAGCCTGGGAGAGCTTCCCGTGGTAGGGTCCCCGGAAGCCCTAAAAGCCCTGCTGGCCTATAGCCAAAAGCTGGACGACTATGCGGGTAGCCGCTTCTTCGGCCTGGAGCCTGCGGCCACCATGGACGGGACCGAAAGCGCAAGCGACACGGCAGCCGGTGCGCCCGCCCCTGAAGGGAAGGGCGGGGGAGGTCATTCGGAAACCAACGTGCAGGTGGAAGGCGTGGACGAGGGGGATGTGGTGAAGACCGACGGAACCCACATCTACACCCTGCAGAACAACAAGGTTTACATCCTGGAAGCGGTTCCGGGCGCTCCCAAGGTGGTGGCCACCCTGGCCTTCGGCGATGAGATTTCCCCGGATAAGGCAGTGACGGTCAACAGGAATGCCACCGACCTCTACATCCAGGACGGCAAGCTGCTGGTCGTGGGCAGCAAATACCAGTACGGCTTGTATCCGGTGCCTGCACCGGAAGCCAGGATCCTGCCGGTCCCCTACGGCATGGACACCACCTTCGTGCAGGTCTATGACGTCCGGGACAAGGCCAATCCCGTATTGGCGAGGGACCTGGAATTCTCCGGATATCCCGTATCCTCCCGTCTGGTGGGGGACAAATTCTACATGGTGACAAACCAGAGCTTCCGCCACTACGGCATCATGCCCTACGTGGATGTGGCTGTGGAGGACAAGCCGGCGGACTTGCCGGAGGCCATGGAGGCGGAAGCCCCAATGGAAGCGATGGCCATGCCGGTGATGATAGACAACGGATCCGGGGAGACCAAGGTGTTCGGTTTCGATGAAATCCGGTACTTCCCGGACAATGTGGAGCCCTCCTATCTGCTGGCCATCGGCTTGGACCTGACGGGCGGGGAAGCCGACGTGAACGCCTATCTGGGGTCGGCGGAAACGGTGTATGCATCCAAGACAGGTATGGTCCTGGGATTCACCCGGTACCGCTACAGTCTGGAGCCCGTGGTGGACCCCGACCGGTTCCTGTACAGGCCCACCTATGAGATGACCACCACCCTGTACAAATTCGCCCTGGAGGACGGAAAGGTCCGCTTCGTGGAGAAGGGATCCGTGCCCGGACGGCTGCTGAACCAGTTCTCCCTGGACGAGCATGAAGGCAACCTGCGGGTGGCCACCACCGTAGGCCAGATGTGGAATACGGCGGACCCTTCCAGCAACAACGTCTACATCCTGGACGAAGGACTGGAGCGGGTCGGCACCCTGGAAGGCCTGGCGGAAGGGGAAAGGATCTACAGCACCCGCTTCGCCGGAGACAGGATCTACATGGTCACCTTCAAGGAAATCGACCCCTTCTTCGTCATCGACGCTGCGGACCCCAGAAACCCCAAGGTCCTGGGCTACCTGAAGATTCCGGGATTCTCCTCCTACATGCATCTGCTGGACGAGAACCATATCCTGGGATTCGGTTATGACACCGTGGAACGGGACGGCTTCACGACCAGAGGAGGCTTCAAGATATCCCTCTTCGACGTGACCGACCCCATGGCGCCGGTGGAAAAGGACAAGGAAGTCATCGGCCGGGAAGGCACCTATTCGGAACTGGACTACAACCACAAGGCATTGATGATTTCCCTGGAAAAGGGACTGATGGCGTTCCCCATCTCCATCGTCGGGCGGACACCCTATGTCATGGATTTCGCAGGGGCCTATGTCTATGATGTGGACGCGGACAGCTTCACCTACCGGGGACAGCTGACCCACCACACCTCGGGAACCGTCCAGTCCGAAAGGGACTACAAGTATTTCGACTACCAGTACAACATCGGCAGGATCCTCTACATCGGGGAGCACCTCTACACCATCTCTCCCGCCAAGGTCCAGGTCAACAGGATCGTGGACATGCAGAAGACGGGTGAGGCGGCGCTTCCCAGATAGGGGAGTTCCAGCACGACGGCAACAAGGGAGGGAGCAAAAAGCCCGCGGGCTTTTTGCTCCCTCCCTTGCATCATTCCACCTGGTCCAACAGATGGCCGTATCCCCGGGTTTCCATCTCCTCCCGGGGGATGAACTCCAGGGAGGCGCTGTTGATGCAGTACCGCAGTCCTCCCGCTTCCTTGGGGCCGTCCTCGAAGACGTGTCCCAGATGGCTGTCCCCGCTGCGGCTGCGGACCTCCACCCGCCGCATGCCGTGGCTGGCGTCGCTTGCATAGCGTACCACCTCCGGTGCCAGAGGTCTGGTGAAGCTGGGCCATCCGCAGCCGGAATCGAACTTGGCTGCGGAGCTGAAGAGGGGCTCCCCGGTGGCGACATCCACATAGATCCCCTTGGCCCGGGTGTTCCAGTATTCTCCGGTGAAGGGGCGCTCGGTGGCGCTTTCCTGGGTGACGGAGAACTGGAGGGGGGTCAGCTTGTCCCGGAGTTCTTCCTGCCCGGGTTTCGGATACGGTTCCCCCTCCACCACGGGAGCGTCCGCGAGACGCAGGTCGATGTGGCAGTAGCCGCCGGGGTTCTTGTCCAGGTAATCCTGGTGGTATTCCTCCGCCGGATAAAAGTGGGCCAGGGGAAGGACCTCCACCGCCAGGGGTTTGGCATGGGAAGACTGGACATGGGCCATCATGGAACGGATGGTGTCCAGGTCCCCTGGATCCGTATAGTAGATGCCGGTGCGGTACTGGACCCCCCGGTCGTTGCCTTGCCGGTTGAGGCTGGTGGGGTCCACAATCCTGAAATAGTGGGCCAGCAGGGTCTTGAGTTCCACCACCTCCGGATCGTAGAGCACCCGGACGGTCTCCGCATGACCGGAGTTCCGGTACACCAGGTCCTCGTAGCTGGGATTCTCCGTATTGCCGTTGGCGTAACCGGACACGGCGTCCATGACGCCTGGAATCCTTTGCATGTAGGCCTCCACACCCCAGAAGCAGCCTCCGGCCAGATGGATTTCCTTCAGGTTCTTCAAATCGTTCGCCTCCTTATCGCAGGCGGTTCTCTGCCTGCAATATCATTATAACACGATTGGAAGGAAAGTCAATTGAGAACGGTTATTGGGAAATTGGAAGAAAACAGGGTAAAACGACATAATTTCTTCACAATCCGGTGGTATGATAAGGTTAGGAAAAGAAAGGAGGTTGCCGACAATGATGTTTGCAGGATGGATTCTGATTGGAGTGCTGGCATATGTGCTTCTCAAGGACAGGGAATTGCTCCCCAGGGAAGAAAAGGGAGGACAAGCCATGGAACGGCTGAAGGAACGGTTTGTGAACGGGGAGATCGACGAGGGCACCTACCTGAAGATGAAAAACATGATCCAATAGAACGGGCAAGGAGGTAAAGTGATGCGTTTTCCAAGAGGATATGATTTTGAACGGGGATGGGAATACGGCGGCCGGTGCATGGACTGGTTCGGTGGACCGGGAGGCTTCCTGGTGGGGGGCGTGCTGCTCCTGCTGTTGCTGGTTGCCGCCGTCCTTCTGGTGCTGCTGCTTCTGAAACGGAAACAAGGGGGCGGCGGCCAGGGCGCCAGGGACCAGGCCATGGAGATCCTGAAGATGAAGCTGGTGAACGGGGAGATCGACGAGGAGGAGTACCAGAAGAAGAAGGAGCTGTTGGAGAGGAAATAGGAGGGGCGGAGCAACCATGCTCCGCCTCTTTTTCGTACACTAGGAAAGTTTGGTCCCTGGTATGGTATAATGGAGGAAACGGAAGTGTACAGGAGGAGTGGCGATGGAGATGGAAAATAAGGTTCTGTACAAGGTGGAGGGGCTGTCCAAATCCTATCAGATGGGGGATGTGGAGGTCAAGGCCCTCCAGGAGGTCTCCTTTGAGATCGGGGAAGGGGAATTCGTGGTGATCCTGGGGCCCAGCGGCTCGGGCAAAAGCACCCTGCTGAACATCATGGGCGGCATGGACAAGCCTTCCGCAGGGAAGGTGTTCTTCAAGGAACAGGAGGTGACCCGCTACGACGACAGGAAGCTGACCCAGTTCAGAAGGAGGGACGTGGGGTTCATCTTCCAGTTCTACAACCTGATCGGGAACCTGACCGCCAGGGAGAATGTCGAACTGGCGGTGGAGATCTGCGACGAGCCGCTGGATGTGGAGGAGATGCTGGAGGCCGTGGGACTGGAAGAGCGTTCGGACCACTTCCCTGCCCAGATGAGCGGGGGCGAGCAGCAGCGGGTGGCCATCGCCCGGGCGGCGGCCAAGAACCCCGAAATCCTCCTGTGCGACGAGCCTACGGGGGCTTTGGATTTCGAGACGGGCATCTCCATCCTGCAGGTGCTCAAGATGGTCAACGAGCGGTACGGGCGCACCGTAGTGGTGATCACCCACAACGCCCCCATCGCCCAGATGGCGGACCGGGTGCTGAAGATGCGCAGCGGCAAGGTCATGGAGGATTACAGGAACAGCCAACCCTTGGACCCGAAGGAGATTGTGTGGTGAGGACATGAAGAAACTGAACCTGCGCCTGGTCCGGACCATGCGCCATGCCAAAGGCCAGCTGGCGGCCCTGCTGGCGGTGATGGTCACGGGACTTTTCATCTTTACGGCCATCACCAGCGCCGCCACCAACCTGCAGACTTCCCTGGAAAGCTATTACGACCAGAGCAACTTCGGGGACGTCTTCGTGGAGCTGATGCACATCCCCAGCCAGGAGGTGGACGGGCTGGTGGGGGATGGGGGGATAGTGGAGGCCAAGGGAAGATATGCCTTCACCACCCCTTTCCTGACGGACGACCCCAAGGAAATCGTGAACGTGCGGGTGGTCTCCTCGGGATCCTCCACCGACGGAATCAACGAACTGCACCTCTATGAAGGTTCCAGGAGCATCGGGGAGAACCGGGTGCTGGTACTGGAGAAGTTCGCCACGGCCAGGGGACTGGAGGTGGAGGACAGGTTCCACCTCCAGATCGCGGGCCAAAGGCGGGAGATGGTGGTGGCCGGCATCGTGGGCAGTCCCGAATACATCTATCTGATGGAGAACGAGCAGGCCCTGATGCCCCGGCCGGGCAAATTCGGGGTGGTCTTTGTGGAGGAATCCTACCTGGGAAGCATCGCGGGAACCGGAGGCATCTACAACGAAGTGGTGTTCAAGCTGGAGGACCGGGCCCGGTCCAAGGAGGCGGAGGACCATCTGGAGGAGGCCTTGGACCGCTATGGCGTCCGCAGGATCATCCCCCGGAAGGACCAGCTCAGCAACAACGTGACCTACCAGGAGATCGAAGGCCTGCAGGCCATGACCCGGACGGTGCCATTCATCTTCCTGTTCGCTGCGGGAGGGATCCTGGCGACCCTCATGGGAAGGATGGTGAAGAACGACCGGATGGCCATCGGTGTGCTGAAGGCCATGGGCTACCGGAACCGGACCATCCTGGGCCACTACATGAAGTTCGCCCTGTTCGTCGGCATCACAGGGGGCATCTTGGGAACCCTTCTGGGCACGGTCCTTTCGGGGTTCATGACCCAGCTGTACCTGGACTTCTTCGCCATCCCCCTCCTGGAGGTGCGCTTCTATCCGGAGAACATCGTCGCCTCCCTGGTCCTGGCCACGGTGGTCTGCATGGCCTCGGGATTCCTTGGGGCAAGGAACGTCCTGGCGATCTCCCCCGCGGAATCCATGAAGCCGGAGGCCCCCCGGCAGGGGCACCGGATCCTTCTGGAACGGATCCGCTTCCTTTGGAACCAGGTGAGCTTCACCTGGAAGATCGTGTTCCGGAACATCTTCAGGGAGAAGAAAAAATTCCTCCTGGTCAGCCTGGGGGGGGCCTTCACTTTGGGCATGATGACCATGACCTTTTGGATGAACAGCATCTACGGGGTGCTCTTCGAGGAGCACTACGGCCATTTCATGTCCATGGACTACACCATCCATCTGGACGGATTCTTCCACGAGCGGGCCGTACGGGACCTGGGGCGGCTCATCGAGGCGGACCATCTGGAACCCAAGCTGGAGGTTCCCTTCGAACTCTACAATGGCGCGAAATCGGGGGTGGTGAATGTAGTGGGCCTGGTCCAGGGGACCCGTTTCTACAACTTCTCCGACGCCCAGGGGCATGAGGTGCCCCTGCCTGTGGACGGGATGCTGATCTCCTCCAACCTGGCCCTGAAGCTGGGGGTCGGGGAGGGGGACCTGCTCCGGGTCCGCAATTTCCTCCCCGGTAAGGAAGACAGCTACATCCGGGTCCGTGGGGTCATCGAGCAGACCCTTGGCATCAACGCCTACATGGAGCTGGAGTGGATGGGGACCCAGCTGGTGGAGCGGGGGGCCGTGAACGGCGCCCTGGTGGCCACGGACCAGGAGATCATCCCCCTGCTGGAGGATGTGGAAAGGGTCGGTGGGGTCCAGTCCACGGAGGAGCTGCAGGCGATCTTCCTGGAATTCATGGACCTGACCCTGGTGAGCATCGGGTTCATGCTGTTCTTCTCGGGAATCCTGGGATTTGTCATCGTGTACAGCATGACCATCATGAGCATCCACGAACGGAAACTGGAGTTCGCCTCCCTCCGTGTCCTGGGCTTCACCAGGGGGGAGCTCTTCGGACTGATCCTGAAGGAGAATCTGGTCATGACCCTGTTGGGCTTCGTGATGGGAGTCCCCCTGGGGCTGTTCTTCGTGGAAGCGGTCAGCGTCAGCTTCACCTCGGACCTGTACACCATGAACAGGCCGGTGCAGCCGGAGGAGATCGGCCTGGCCATGCTCTTCACCACCGGGTGCATCCTGCTGGCCCAACTGGCCACCTACAAGAAGATCCGCCATCTGGACTTCATCGAGGCGCTGAAAAACAGGACGACATGAGAAAAATCCCGCAGATGGCCCTGTCGGGGTTGAACCGGGAGACCGGTTGGGGTATAGTAGTACCTATGGAAGAAAAAGAGGGAGGCGGTAAGATGGAAGGAATCCCGAGCAGGGAAGAGGCGCTGGCGCTTTTGCTGCGCTACAACAAGACGGACAGCCTGGTCAGGCATGCGCTGACGGTGGAGGGGGTCATGGCCCATTTTGCCGGACTCTATCCCGGGGAAGACCCCCGGGTCTGGGGTGTCATGGGGTTGGTCCATGACCTGGACTATGAGATGTATCCCCAGGAGCATTGCAACAAGGCGGAGGAGATCCTCCGGGCGGAAGGGTGGCCCCAGGAGGCGGTGCGCGCCGTCCTAAGCCACGGCTACGGCATCTGCACCCAGGTGCGGCCGGAATCGGACCTGGAGAAGGTCCTGTATGCGGTGGACGAGCTGACCGGACTGATCACGGCCACGGCCCTGATGCGTCCGGACAGGAGCGTGATGGACCTGGAGGTCAAGTCCGTCATGAAGAAGTGGAAACAGAAGAATTTCGCAGCCGGGGTGGACCGGAGCCTGATCGGGGAAGGGGTCCGCAATCTGGGAATGACCGTGGAAGCCGTAGTGGAAGAGTGCATCCGTGGGATGCGGAAAATCGCACCGGACATCGGTCTGGCAGGGATGGAATAGGGAGTGTGACGGGATGAAGGGTAGGAGAGAACGGAAGAAAGCAGCCGGCAGGGCCCTCCTTTGGCTGGGGGTCCTGCTGCTTTTGGCGGGATGCGGCGGCAGCCCCGGCAGGGAAATACAGAAGAGGGACCACCTGGAAGAGGCGGCGGCGAACGGAGGGAAAGTGGAGGCTTCGGAAGAGGCAATGGCAGAGGCCCCCCAGGAAGAGGAACCAAACCAGGAGCCGGCAGACCCCCGGGAGTCCATAGACCTGTCCCTGAAGCCGGATGAATCCGGGAAGGTCATGGTGCTGATGTACCACAACATCGGGCCGGAGGAAAAGGAATGGGTCCGGACACCGGAGAACTTCCTAAAGGACCTGGAGGTCCTCTACGAAAAGGGCTACCGCCCCGTCAGCCTGACGGACTTCGTGACGGGAAGGATTCCTACGGAAGCCGGGAAGACGCCCGTGGTCATCACCTTCGACGACGGGAACCTGAACAATTTCGAATACCTGGAGGACGGGAGCCTCAATCCGCTGTCCGCCGTAGGGCTTCTGCTGGCCTTCCATGAGGAGCATACGGATTTCCCCTTGGAGGCCACCTTTTTTCTGGACGGCAGCCAGCCTTTCCGGCAACAGGGGATGGAAGGGAAGAAGCTGGACTTTCTCATCGAAAAGGGGATGGATGTGGGCAACCACACCAAAGGACACGACAACCTTTCCAAGGCGGATGGCGCCAAGATCCAGCAGGCCATCGGGGCCCAGGCCCAATTCCTGGAAGGCCTGATCGGACAGGAGGGGTACCGGGTGGAGACCCTGGCGCTTCCTTATGGGGGAAGGCCCAAGGACGAGGCGCTGAAGGCCTATCTGGGCGCAGGCAGCTTCGAAGGGGTCCCCTACGGGAACATCGCGGTATTGAACGTGGGCTGGCATCCCGCCCATTCCCCCTATGACAGCCGGTTCGACCCCTTGAGCATTCCAAGGATCCGGGCCAGCGAGATGAAGGTGGACAACGTAGGGCTATACAACTATCTGGAGTATTTCGACAAGCACCCGGAGGAACGGTTCGTCAGCGACGGGAACCCGGAGGTGGTCACCGTACCGGAAGGCAAGCAGGAACGCCTGAAGGAGTTGGACGGCATGCAACTGTACATTTATCAAAACCAACAAGAAAAGGAAATGGAATAGAGCGATGGGAAGAATCAGATCATGGACAATCCTCTTGCTGCTGGCGACCCTGCTGGCCGCAACAGGATGTGCCCGAGGGGAGTCCCCCGGAACGGAAGAGGGAAGCAAGGCGGAGACGCCGGCGGATGTGGCGATGGAGGAGCCCGGGGTAAATGGGGAGCCGGAAGTTGCGGAGCCTTCCGAAGAGGAACTCCAGGCGGCCAGGGAAGCCGAACGTGCGGCGCTGGAGGAGGAGCGGAAGGCAAAGTACAAGGAATTCTACGTCCCCCTGCCCCCCCTGGACGAGGAGCGTGAGCCGAAGACCGTCAAGGCCAAGGGGCTCTACATGACCAGCCATGTGGCGGGATTCGCCTTCGATGAGGCGGACGTGGAGTACTATGCGGAATACGTGCGCGCGGTGACGGGACAGAGCGGAAAGGCACCGGATGCCAGCCGTCTGGACGATGTGAACAAGCTGGAGCAGATCCTGGGGATCTGTCTGGGCAGCGAGGTGAACGCCCTGGTGATCGACGTGAAGAACGATGACGGATTCATCTCCTGGGCCAGCGACATCCAGGTGGTCAATGAGGTGAAATCCACCGGCACCATGCCCTTCAAGAACCATGCTCCCCTGATGGAGTATCTGAAGAAGAACGACATCTACACCATCGCCCGGGTGGTCGCCTTCAAGGACCCCTACTTCGCGGCCGCCAGAAGCAGCCACGCCATCCAGTTGAAGGCCGGTGGCGTCTACAAGGACAAATCGGGTGTGGTGTGGGTGAACCCCTTCGACCCCTATGTATGGGACTACAACGTGGCCGTATCCAGGGAAGCGGCCCTTCGGGGATTCGATGAGATCCAGTTCGACTATGTGCGGTTCCCGGAGAGCGCCAAGTACTACAACCCCATCACGGACTTCCCTCACCGGGATGGAAGGGACAAGGACGAGGGGATTGAGGACTTCCTGGCATACGCCCGGAAGGAACTGGAACCCTACAAGGTCCACATCGCGGCAGACGTCTTCGGGGTGGCCACCCGTTCCTGGGACGACACGCCGGAAGACATCGGCCAGACATGGCGCAAGATTGCCAACCAGGTGGAGTACATCTGCCCCATGATCTATCCAAGCCACTACGGAGCCAACTGGTATGGCTATGCGGTACCCGACCAGCATCCCTACGGCGTCCTGCGGGCTGCCTTGATGGAGGCGCTGGAGAGGAACGCGGCCCAGAAGGACCCTGCGGTCATCCGGCCCTGGATCCAAGGCTTCACGGCACCCTGGATCAAGGGGTACATCAACTACGACCCCAAAGCCATTTCCGACCAGATCGTGGCGGGCATGGAGCTGGGCGTCGACGAGTACATCATCTGGAGCCCCAGGAACAATTACGACCCCAGGATTTTCACCTACCACAGCCGGATCGACAAGAACATCCGGAAGGAAGGGGAAGACATCCTGGCCAGGACGCCGGAAGCGGCCCTGAAGCAGTTCCTGGAAGCCGAAAGGCACAAGCGCTACAGCCAACAGTACCTCCTGACCCCCCTGGGGAAACGGGAGGAGGACTATGACCTGTTCGCCAAAGGGATTGCGGACAGCCAGCTGGTGCTGACCTCCCATGCCATCCGGTCCGTCCAGGCGGACGGCGCCGGTGGCTACGTGGGGATTGTGGACGGGGAATACACTTCCGTCCAAGGGAAGGCCCCGCTCCAGGGGGCGGCGTACAAGATCGCCCTGGAGAAGGACGTGTACAAGGTCACCCGGCCCGCCCTCCAATGGACGGCGGTGCAAGGACAATAGAAGAAAAGGCAGAGCCTACGGAGGCTCTGCCTTTTCTCGTTGGACCGCTTGGACCGTCGGCTCCTGGAGAAGAAAAGGTGTTGACAAACAGGACGGATTGCCCTAGAATTGAAAACATATTAAACCATTTGGACAACTAAACTATAATGAGGAGGACGGCCATGTGGAAACATAGGGATGCTGCGGCCAGGGGAGCTGCGGAATACAAGGGGATGGTGGAAGCTTTCAAGGAGGGGAGCCTGACGCCGGAACAGTTTGCAAAGGGAAGGGGGCTCTATGGGGTGTACGCACAGCGGGTGCCCGGCACCTATATGGTGCGGGTCCGGATTCCCGGCGGCATCCTGGACCTGGACGGTCTGGAGCTGGTCCTTGGGGCAGCCCGGGCAAGGGGGTTGCTGAAGGTCCACGCCACGACCCGCCAGGACATCCAATTCCACGGCCTGGTGCTGGAGGAGACGGTTCGGCTCGTGGAAGACCTGGCCCGGTCTGGACTGTCGGTGAAGGGGAGCGGGGGTAATGGCGCCCGGAACGTGGCCCTGCCTCCGGAGGCAGGATTTCTGGAGGGGGAGGTTTTTGATGTGGCGCCCCATGGTCTGGCGGTGGAGCGCCATCTCCAGGAGGAACCCCTGGCCTTTAGCCTTCCCAGGAAGTTCAAGATTGCCCTTTCTCCCCTGGATGCGGATCCGGCGGGGGCCCGGATTGCGGACTTGGGTCTGATCGCCCGGATCCGGGACGGGGAACGGGGCTTCTGTGCATATGCAGGAGGCGGTCTGGGGAGAAATCCCAAGGAATCCCTGCTTCTTGTGGATTTCCTTCCGGAAAGGAGGCTGCTGGCCCTGGTCCGGGGCACCCTGGAATTCTTCGCCCGGGAGGGGGACTGGAAAGACAGGAGCAAGGCCAGACTCCGCCATATCCGGGACCGGATGGGAGACAAGGCATTTGGGGAGGGGATTTTGGCCGCCTATGCCGCCACCGGGGACATCCCCCTTGTGCTGGAGGAGGAGGGCATCCCCAAGGGCAGGAGGAGGAAGGGAAGCGTGTCCCTTCGCCCTCCTGGCGGGGAGTACCACCTGGGGGAGTTGGAGCAGGTCCGGAGACACCTGCAGGAGCTGCCGGGACCGGTATGCCTCCGGCTGACCAACAACCAGGGGCTTTGGGTGGGGAACCTGGGGGTCCGTGAGGCAAGGCGCTTTGCGGCGGCGTTCGCCTCCCTGCGCCCCCGATTCCCCCTGGAAGGGAGCTTGGGGTGCGTGGGGGCCTCCATCTGCAGCATAGGGATCGGAAAGCCCCAGGAAACCCTGGAGGCGGTGGTGCGGCGTTTCCTGCTGGAGCCGCCTGCCATACGCCGGGCGCTTCCGGCGTTGCAGATGTCCGGCTGCCCCAGTTCCTGCGCCCGGCACCAGGTGGCGTCCATCGGGTGCATGGGCAGGATAAAAAAAATAGACGGTTCCCCTGTACCGGCCTACACCCTGTTCCTGGGAGGGAGCATGGATGGGGCAGGGGTACGGATGGGAGACGCCTATGGGGAAATCCGGGCGGTGGACCTTCCGGATTTCCTGGTCGCCCTGGCCCGGCTGAAGGTGGAGGCCGGCGCAGGGGAGGTGGACTTCGACCGCTTCCTGGAAGAGCAGGGGGAGGCGGTCCGGGAGATGGCGGACCGGTGGAAGGTGTAGCCTTTCCCTAGGCCACGCCGCCATCCAGGGCCTGGGAGAGCTGCTCCAAGGCTTGTTCCAGCACCTTCCGGGGGCAGGCGATGTTGATCCGCTGGAAGCCTTCCCCCTCCGGACCGAAAATCGCGCCGCTGTCCAGCCAGAGCTTGGCCTTGTGGACGATCAGGTCCTGGAGCTGTTCTTCGGAAAGGCCCAGCTTCCTGCAGTCCAGCCATACAAGGTAAGTCCCTTCAGGCTCCACCAGCTCGATCTGGGGGAGCCTTTCCTTCAGGAATTCCCGCAGGAAGGACAGGTTGTCCGCCAGATAGGATTTCAAGGCCTCCAGCCAAGGCCCCCCATGGGCATAGGCGGCCTGGCAGGCCACCAGGCCCATGGTGCCCACCTGGCTGAACCCGCTGCGGTGGATTTCCCTGACGAAGCGGGTGCGCAACTCCCTGTTGGAGATGAAGATGTTGGAAATCTGCAGACCCGCCAGGTTGAAGGTCTTGCTGGGGGCCGTGCAGGTGATGGCCAGGTCCCGGAAGGAGGGGTGCAGGTTGGCGAAGACATGGTGGGTGAAGCCGGGATAGGTGAAATCAGCGTGGATCTCGTCGGCGACCACCAGCACCTGGTGCCGGACGCAGACCGCTCCCAGCGCCAGCAGCTCTTCCCGGCGCCAGACCCGTCCAACGGGATTGTGGGGGCTGCAAAGGAGGAAGAGCTTCACTCCGTGCTCCACGACCTTTTGTTCGAAGTCCTCCAGGTCCATGCGGTAGGTCCCGTTCTCGTAGACCAAAGGATTGTTAACCAGCTTCCGCTCGTTGACCCGGATGGTCTGGGAGAAAGGGTAATAGACCGGCTGCTGGATCAGCACGCTGTCTCCGGGGGACGTGTAGGCGCGGATGGCCGTTGCGATGGCGTAGACCACCCCGGGTGTCTTCACCAGCCATTCCGGGCGGAGCTCCCAGTGGAAATGCCGTTCGTACCAGGCCGCCAGGGCATGGAAATAGGCCTCCTTGCTTTCGGAGTAGCCGAAAATCCCATGCCTGCTGGCGGAGCGGAGGGCTTCCAGGACTTCCGGCGGAGCCTGGAAATCCATGTCCGCGACCCAAAGGGGGAGCAGGTCCGCAGGCATGCCCCTCTCCGCTGCGAAGTCGTATTTGAGGGAATTGGTGTTGCGGCGGTCTATGATTTCATCAAAATTGTAATCCATGATTGCCTCCTGCTGTTCTTGAAAGGATGTTCCCATTATACCCCAAGGTTCCGGAACTTGTCGATACCTGCGGGAACGGTTGCGGCAGTATGGGATAAGGGGTATAATGGTTCCCAAGAAGGATGGAAAGGGAGGAAGACGATGCGCGAACAGGATGTGCAGGTGGAAACGGGGAAGGTGCATCTCCGGATCCAGGAGGGAGCGGGAACCCCGGTGGTGTTCCTTCATGGCCTGGGGGCCTCGGGCCATGATTTCAGGGACGCCTTCGGGGCGCCGGAGCTGGGGGGGAGGCCCCTGGTGGCCCTGGACCTGCCCGGATATGGAAAAAGCGGAAGGCCCCAAGGGTTCTCCTATGACCTGAAGGACCAGGCGGAGATCCTGGACCAGGTCCTCGGGGCCTTGGACATGGACCAGGTGGACCTGGTGGCCCACAGCATGGGAGGGATGGCGGCCATCTGGTTCGCCCGGCTCCATCCGGAGAAGGTCCGGCGGCTGGTCCTGGCGGAACCCAACTTGGACCTGGCGAACGCCCAAATCAGCGCCAGGATCAGGGGCTACGGCAGCGAGCGGGCCTTCGCCGAAGGCTACAGGGAATTCCTGGACCGTTTCGACAAACCGGAAAAGCCATCCGCCTACGGTTTCTATCGGACCCTCCTGGAGACGGAGCCCCATGTGCTGTTCAGGAGCGCCCAGTCCATCAAAACCCATTCCACGGAAGCGTTCTACCGGGAGTTCCTGGAGCTTCCCATGCCGGTGGCCTTCCTCCAAGGGGAGAAGAGCTGGCACCGGTTGGAGGAGGGGATGCGCCGGGAGATGGAGGAAAAAGGCGTCCGGTTCGCCACGGTGCCCTATGCGGGACACGGCATGATGGGGGACAATCCCAGGGAGTTCTACCGGGTCGTCGGAATGCTGCTGGAACCTTGACGGCAAAGGAAAAAGCGGGGATGGGTCCTAGGGGATCCATTGCCCGCTTTTCCTGTCTTCTTCCGTGAGGGTCCGGAGGACCTGGCAGGGGTTTCCGCCGGCCTCCACGTTGGAGGGTATGTCTGTGGAAACCACGCTTCCCGAGCGGATGACCGCATTGTCGCCGATGGTCACGCCGGCCAAAACCACCACATGTCCTCCAATCCAAACGTTCTTGCCTATGCGGATGGGTAGGGCATAGGCGTAACCTTCCGTCCTAAGGCCCGGGTCCAGGGGATAGGCTGCGGTATAGATGCCGACATCCGGTCCCAGGATCACGTGGTCGCCGATGGTCACCTTGGCCGCATCCAGGATGGTGCAGTTGGCATGGGCGTAAAAGTTCTCCCCCACATCGATGTTCCATCCATAGTCGCAGTGGAAGGGCGGCTCCACGTCGATCTTGGACCGGGCGGTCCCCAGAAGGGCATGGAGGAGTTCCTTTTGCCGGTCTTTGTCTCCCGGTGGAAGGTGATTGAACGCATGCAGCAGCTCCCGGGCATTCTGGCGTTCCAGGACCAGGGCATCCAGGGAGGAGCGGTACAAACGGCCTGAGAGCATCTTTTCCTTTTCCTTCATAAAGTGCATACACCTCACTTTCTGTGTGACTACAGGTGCCTACGACTCAATTATAGCACGAAAAGGCCTCTTCTTGAATAAATGGCGAAACATAAATAAAAAATATAAAAAATGAAAAACATATATACAAATTGGAATAAAATTGTTAGAATAATAACAAAAATAAGGGAGCATGAGGGCATGAGAGTAGGAATAGTGGAAGACAACAGGATGATTGCCCAATCGCTCCTTTCGTTGGTGCGCGCCATCGACGGGGAGTGCGAGGGAGAGACATGGGAAACCGCCGGGGAGGCCTTGGCCCATGCGAAGGAAAGGCAGGTGGACCTTTTCCTGCTGGACATCGGTTTGCCGGACTATTCCGGTTTCGCACTGGCGGAGCAGCTGCGGGCCATGGAGAATTACGTGACGACACCCATCATTTTCCTGACGGCAATGCCTGGGGATGCATTGAAGGCCTTCAGGGCCTACCACTGTTATGATTATGTGGTCAAACCCTTCGACACACGGGAACTTGCGGAGCTCCTGCGTCCCCTGATGCGCAGGAGCTCTAAGGAGCGTGTCTGCATCCGCCAGAGGGGGTTCACCGTGCGGCTCCATCCGGAGGAGATCATTTATGTGGAAGCGTGCCAGCGGAAGCTTCTGGTATGGACACGCCAGGAAAGCGTGACGGTTTCCACCAAGACCTTGAAGGAATTCCATCAGGGACTTCCGTCCTATTTCATCCAATGCCACAAGGGCTTTCTGGTGAACAGGCACGCCATCCAGCGGTTGGACAGGAAGAACGGACTCATATATCTGGGGGACCCGATGCCGCCCATCCCCATGGGGGACCGCTACAGGGACCGGTTCCAGGGGGATTGGCTGTGAGGAAGGGCTTGCGCCTGGTCCCGGGCGGGAGCATTATGGGAAAGTTCTGCGAGGAAACTTTCCCATAATGCAAAAAAACAGGGAAATTTGAAAAAAAGACTTTACAAAAGGGAAAAAAATTGGTAAATTATTAGAGGTGACAGGCGTGATTAACTCAGCTGGTAGAGTGCTTCCTTGACGTGGAAGAAGTCAGGGGTTCGAGTCCCTTATCACGCATCGGATTGCAGGCCATCTATTGATAAAAGAAATTTTGTCGGTAGGTGGTTTTTGTTTTGCCCCAAAGTCTCTGGTGGAGGTAACGCATGATTGAAGTAGAGGATCTGTATCTGAAATATCCCCGGGCAAAGGAGGACACCCTGCGTGGCGTTTCCTTCTCGGTGCGGCAAGGCGAAACCTTCGGTTTTCTAGGCCCCTCCGGTGCGGGCAAGAGCACGCTGCAAAAGGTGCTTACGGGAATCCTGCGTGCATATCGTGGGGAGGTGCATGTGCTGGGCAACGAAATGCGCCGTTGCTCCCCACAGTTCTACGAGGAGATCGGCGTGGAATTCGAGTTTCCGAATTTCTACGGAAAGTTCACGGCGATGGAGAACCTGCGCTACTTTTCCTCCCTCTATGCGCACCCTGTGGCGGATCCCATGCCGTTTTTGGAACGTGTCGGGCTTGCGGACGATGCCGACAAGCTGGTTTCGAGCTACAGCAAGGGCATGAAGATGCGCCTTGCCTTCGTGCGCGCGCTTTTGCATGAGCCGAAGCTCCTGTTCCTGGACGAGCCGACCAGCGGGCTTGACCCCGCAAGCGCGCGAACGGTCAAGGGAATGATCAAGGAGCGCACCCAGGCGGGCGCAACCGTCATACTCACCACGCACAACATGCATGATGCGGAGGAGCTGTGCGACCGCGTGGCGTTCATCGTCGACGGGCGCATCAAGGCGCTGGACACCCCCGCCGCCTTCCGCAGCGCAAGGCCCGACACCATCGTGGCCTACACCTACGTCGAAGACGGCGCGCAGCACAAGGCAGAAGCGTCCCTTGCGTCCCTGCATCAGGATGCGCGGTTCATGGCGCATTTGCTGGGCGGTGCCCTGACGGGGATCCACTCCAAGGAATCCACTCTGGAGGATGTGTTCATCGAGCTGACGGGAAGGGGATTGCAATGAGCGCCCTAAGGCTGGCAAGGCTGCTGGTGCAGGATGTGCGCTACCAGGCCAAATACGGTTTCTACTTCCTGTATGCGGTGATGAGCGCGTTCTACATCGGCATTTTGCTGCTCCTGCCCCCACAGTGGCGACCGCTCGGCGTTGCGGTGGCTATCCTTACCGATCCGGCCATGCTGGGCTTCTTCTTCATCGGCGGCATCTGGCTGCTGGAGCAGGGGGAGGGGTTGCATGGCATGTTCGCCGTCCTGCCCCAGCGTCCTGGGGAGTATGTACTTTCGAAGGCGCTGTCGCTGGGGATCCTGTCCGTGCTGGCGGCGCTGGTGATTGCGGTGCTGGTTGGGGCGGACGCCGACTATCCGCTGCTGGCGCTTGCCGTGCTCCTCGGTTCGGGTGTCTTCACGCTTGCAGGACTGACGATCGCCACGTATGCGCGCAGCGTCAACCACTACATGCTCGTCGGAACGCCGCCCATGTTCCTGTTCATGGTGCCGCCGGTGCTCACGCTGTTCGGGGTATCCCACCCCTCCTTTGCCGTTCTTCCCGGAATGCAGCTGTACGAGCTGCTTCGCCTGTGTGTAGGTCTGGAATCCCAGTGGAGTGCGGGCGTGCTCTTTTCGGGCATCGCGACATGGCTTGCTGCCGCCATCTACGTCGCACTGTGGCGCATTCCGCAGGCGCTTAGAGGAGGTGCGCAATGAGTGCAAAGCTGACATGGAAGATTTTTGTCATCGGGCTAAGACAGGTGCGCAGGGACGGCATCATGTTCATGCTAGTGCCAGCGCCGGTTCTGATGGGGTTCCTGCTGCGCTTTCTGCTGCCTGCACTGGACGCGGAGCTTACGTTTGCCCTCGCGCCGTGGTACGGGCTGTCCGACGCGGTGCTGGTTGCAATGACACCCCTCTATACCGCGATCATCTGCGCGTTTTTGATTCTGGACGAGCGGGACGAAGGCACAGGCGTCTACCATGCGGCAACCCCCGCCGCAGAGCGCAACTACCTGGCCGCCCGCCTGCTCCTCCCGATGCTGTGGGCGCTGGCCTATTCGATTTCGATCAAGGCGGTTTTCCGGCTGACGCCCTTCGAGCCGATTCCTGTGCTGGGCGGCAGCTTCCTTGCGGCCCTGGTGGGAGCAGTCGTGACGATGCTGGTGGCCAGCATCGCGGACAACAAGGTGGAGGGACTGGCGGTTGCCAAGCTGATGGGCATCTTCATGCTCGGTCTTCCCGTGCCGTGGTTTGTGGATGCGCCGCAACAGTATTTCGCAGGCATCCTGCCCAGCTTTTGGGTCGGAAGGTTCCTGTATGCGCCCTCTCCGCGCTTCTTCGCGGCCGGGCTGCTGGTGACGGCCATATGGCTCGGGATATTGGGACGCATCTTTCTGCGCAAGGTGGGGCGGTGACAGCAGGCAGGGGAAAAAGGGAGGACTTTTCCTGTTGTGCGGGAAAGCCTTGCGGGGGTATACTGTAGGGAGAGGGGCGAGGAAAGGAGAGGTCGGATGGAGATGAGGGAAAACAGGGAGTTGCGCTCGGAAGCCAGGGCGGCGCTTTCGGGGAAATGGCCGGTGCCCGTGGGGGCCTTGCTGGTGATGATGGTCCTGCTGACCGCCCTTGCGGGGATTCCCGTCCTGGGAGGTTTCGGGACCCTGCTGCTTTCGGGGGCGGTCGCCACCGGAATCTGCAATTTCTTCCTGCAGTTCACCAAGACCGGGGAGCCCGTGTTCGAAGAGGTCTTTGCCGGGTTCCGGGTCTTCGTCAAGGCGTTCGCCATCCATGTGATCACCAGCGTCATCATCCTGCTGTGGACCCTGCTGCTGGTGGTGCCGGGCATCATTGCGGCCATCCGCTATTCCCAGGTGTACTTCATCCTGGCGGAGAACCCGGACATGGACCTGCAGGAGGTGCTGGAACGGAGCAAGTCTATGATGGAAGGGTTCAAGGGCAGGTATTTCCTGTTGCAGCTGAGTTTTTTCGGATGGATGCTGGTCTGCGTGTTCACCCTGGGGATCGGATTCCTGTTCCTTGGGCCTTATGTGGCGCAGACATTGACCTTGTTCTACAGGGAGCGGAGGATTGCGTATGATGCAGGATACGGTATGGATCGGCTTTGACACCATGGAACGCTTCATGGTGGACGTGTTTGAAAAGCTGGGGGTGCCTCCAGAGGATGCACGGACCTGTGCCCGGGTGCTTGTGGAAGCGGACAAAAAGGGAATCGACTCCCATGGGACCAACCGGTTGAAGCCCATCTACTGCGACCGGATCAAAGCGGGCATCCAAAATCCGGTGACCGATTTCCAGGTTGTCCGGGAGGGGCCGACTACGGCAGTGGTGGACGGCCATGACGGCATGGGGATGGTGATCGGGACCAAGGCCATGGAGATGGCCATCGCCAAGGCCAAGACCTATGGAATGGGCATGGTGGCCGTCAGGAATTCCACCCATTACGGGATTGCCGGCTATTACACCACCATGGCCGTGGAGGCGGGGATGATCGGCATCACGGGCACCAACGCCAGGCCCTCCATCGCCCCCACTTTCGGTGTGGAGAACATGCTGGGGACCAATCCATTGGCATTCGGCATCCCCAGCGACGAAGCATTCCCCTTTAGCATCGACTGCGCCACCTCCATCACCCAGCGGGGAAAGATCGAGGTGTACGACAAGCTGGGGAAGGATCTGCCGGAGGGATGGGTCATCGACCAGGAGGGAAGGACCCGGACGGACACACACCAGGTGCTGGAGGACCTGGTGAAAGGGACGGCCGCCTTGACCCCTCTGGGAGGGGTGGGGGAAGACTTGGGCGGATACAAGGGTTACGGCTACGCCACGGTGGTGGAAATCCTTTCCGCAGCCCTGCAGGGGGGGAACTTCCTGAAGATGCTGCTGGGAATGGAGGATGGCAGGAAGGTGCCCTTCCATCTGGGCCATTTCTTCATCGCCATCGACGTATCCGCCTTCACGGAGCTGGAGGACTTCAAGCGGACCACGGGAGACATACTCCGGGCCCTGCGGGCTTCCAAACGTGCCCCAGGACAGGAGAGAATCTACACGCCGGGAGAAAAGGAGCACCTGGCCTATCTGCACCGGAGGGACAAGGGGGTTCCCCTGAATCCGGAACTGCAGAAGGAAATCCTGGCCCTGCAGAAGGAACTGGGGATCGAGGGTTACCGCTTCCCGTTCCAATGAAAAGAAGCCCAACAAGAAAGGTGCCTGGCACCTTTTCCGTGCTATGCCTAAATCCGTTCCATTTCATCCAGAAAGGCCTGGATGGGCTGGTTGCCCACCAGTTCGTAGGTGTCGTTGATGACGATCTTGGGCACGCCGGAAACATTGAATTTGCTGGAGAGCTCCTGGAAGGTTTGCGCCTCCACCATCTCCGCCTCCACATGGGGATTCATGAGGGCAAGCTTGTGGGCTTTCTGGACGGCCCCTGGGCAATGGGGGCAGCTCAAGGTGACGAACACCTTGATGTTCACCGGCTTGTCGATGGCGTCCACCCGTGCTGCCAGATCCTCCGGCACCTCGCTTGCCTGCCCGGAGACTTCCAGCAGGGCGGGGATGAAGGAGTTGATCTCATGGCCTGCGGGAATCCCGTTGAACTTCACCCCCTGGTAGTCCCCTTTGGCATCCAGAAGCACGATGCTGGGAGCCAAATCCACCTTGAATCCGGCCGCCGTTGCGGCATCCCGCTGGAGGTCGTATTCCTTCAGATGGATCTTGTCGCTCAGGGCCGCAACTTCCCGCATGTAGCCCACGGTTTCAGGGCAACTGTAGCAAGCCTCCCCGTCCGTGAAAAGGGCGATGGTCACATCGTCCACCAGTCCTTCGAATACCTGCCGCAGTTGTTCCTCAAGTTCGGGTGTGAACATTTTATTCATGGTTGGTCCTCCTTGCATGGCTGTTTTGGTTGACTTGTCTACAGGGATAAGTTGAATTGGGGGGCCTGGGAATCCGTCTCCCCGAGGGTCCCCTGGTCAGGGGGCAGCAGCTGTATGTATTCGCTGGCGGCCAGGGCTGCCTTGGCGCCTTCCCCTGCCGCAATGACGATCTGTTTGTAGGGAACCTGGGTCACATCGCCGGCGGCGAAGATTCCGGGAATGCTGGTTTCGTTTTTTGCGTTGACCAGGATTTCCCCATGGACATTTGTGTCCACATGTTCCGCAAAGGGTCCTGCCAGAGGGATATGGCCGATTTCGATGAAGATGCCGTCACCGGCGAGGACCCGTGGTTCGCCGGTTCCCAGGTCCTGGACCAGCAGTCCCGTCATGGCGCGTTCCCCCAGGATCTCCAGGATCCGCGTCTGCAGGTGGACGTCCACTTTCGGATGGGCCAGAAGCCGGTCCACCAGGATCTGGTCCGCCCGGAACCGGCTTCGGTGGACCAAAGTGACCGACCGGGCCACCTTGGCCAGGTCCAGGGCGGCCTCCACCGCGGAGTTTCCGCCGCCGGCCACGAACACGTCCTTGTCCCTGAAGAGGGGGGCGTCGCAGATGGCGCAGTAGGCAACGCCCTTTCCGGCATAGGCCGCTTCTCCTGGAATATCCAGAGTGCGCGGCTTGGATCCGGTTGCCACCACCAAGGTCCTGGTCCGGAAGGTCTTGCCGGTTGCGGTGGTGACAAGATGGAAGCTGTTCCCTGGAACCACAGAAGTGATTTCCGCATCCTCAACCAGGGGGACCTCCAGGGAGCGTACATGTTCCAAGAACTGTCCGGCAAGTTGCTCGCCGCTTAGGCCCTGGATGCCCAGATAATTCTCCACGACGGAAGTGTCCAGGAGCTGCCCACCCTTCTTCTTGGCCAGAATGGCCACCCTAAGGCCCTTCCTTCTGGCATAGAGGGCGGCGTTCAAGCCTGCAGGGCCGCTTCCTGCCACCAGCACGTCATAGAGGGCTTCCTCTTCCAAGGAATCCTTCGGAGAAAGGGAAAATCCGCTCCCGAAATCCATTTGCAAATCAAACTTCATGGTTCTGCCTCCTTTTTGGGGACGATACTTGAATTACTTGGTGAAAAAAATGCATGCAGGCATGCGTTTTCAAAGGCTCTTGTTGAGGATCTTGCATACGGAGGATTCGGACAGCCCTCCGAAGAGGAGCCCCAGTTCCTTCAGGGACAGGGTGGAGTTCTTCCTGAAATCCATGATCAGAAGGTTCCTTTGCGCCTTGTTCCGGACAAGGGACTCCCGGGTCGTTCCCAGGTCTTTAGCGACTTGGTCCAGACGGGCATCCGCCTCCTCCAGAGACTGGATGCAGTGGGGGCAATCCCCCCCGGAATCCATCTGCCGGCCCAACTCCAAGGGACGTTCCAGGTTGTAGGTGCAGAAGCTGTTCCAAAGCCCCACCCCTGCCAGTGAAGCCTTCGCGTGCACGGACTGCACCGTGCGGGCCAGTGCTTCCGGGCCGGAGAGGAGGGTGCTCCGATAACGGTCCTTGAAAAGATGTCCGTCGCATTTGGCGTGCATGGCGTAGCGGATGTTGATGCTCTTCATGATCTTGGAAAGGTCGCCGCCGTTCACGTCCAGCACAAGATGGTATTCGTTGTCGGCCAGCATGCAATAGGCGTAGATGCGGCACTGGAAATTCTGTTGGGCTTTCTGCAGCAGGGATAGGAAATAGGCCCGGTCTTCGTCGTCCAGGAACAGGTTCCTGGAAAGTCCGCCCTGCTGATGGACATGGTAGATGCCGTATGCATCCTTGACCCTTGCCTGTCTTGCCATGATACCACCTTCCTTATGGAACCAATATACCACAAGGCAAATAGAAAGTCAAGTACCGTCCCCACTGTTTTCTGAGGATGCGAGGGCTTGGTGCCCGTGGTATACTGGAGGAAAACAAATCCATGGAGGTGTTGGCATGAAAAACGGCGTGATGTTCCAAGGGTTCGAATGGCACTGTCCGGAGGATGGAAGCTATTACAGGGAAATGGCGGAAAGGGTGGAGGAGCTGGGCGGAAGCGGAATCACAGCTTTCTGGCTTCCGCCGGCCGCGAAGGGCACCGGCGTTGGGGATGTGGGTTACGGGGTATACGACCTCTACGACTTGGGGGAATTCGACCAGAAGGGGACGGTGCGGACCAAGTACGGGACGAAGGCGGAGCTGCTGGAGCTGGTCCGAAGGCTCCATGGGGCCGGCATCCAGGTGTATGCGGACGTGGTGTTGAACCATATGGGCGGTGCCGACGGCACCGAGACGTTCTTGGCGGTGAAAGTCGATTCCGGTGACAGGAACAGGGAGATTGAGGGTCACCGGGAAATAGAGGGATGGACCCGTTTCGATTTCCCAGGCAGGGGCGGCGCCCATTCTGCTTTCCGCTGGTCCCATGTCCATTTCAATGGGGTGGATTATGACGCGAGGACGGGAGAAAAGGCCATCTTCAGGATTCTGGGGGAACACAAGGGATGGAACTGGGGTGTATCCCAGGAGCACGGGAATTACGACTACCTGATGTTCGCGGATCTGGACCATGCCCATCCGGATGTGCAGAAGGAGCTGTTCGAATGGTCCGACTGGTTCGTCCGGGAGACGGGAGTGGACGGATTCAGGCTGGATGCGGTGAAGCACATCGACCACGCCTTCATGAAGGACTTCCAAGGGCACCTGCGTGCGCGGCATGGACAGGGGTTCTACCTGGTAGGAGAATACTGGCACAACGACATCACCGTAAAGGAGGAATATCTGGCGGGTACGGAATTCGGCATCGACCTCTTCGATGTGGGTTTGCACTACCATCTGCACCAGGCGTCGGTGAAAGGTGCGGACTACGACCTGCGGAGGATTTTCGACGACACCCTGGTGAAGGAGCATCCGGGCATGGCGGTGACTTTTGTGGACAACCATGACTCCCAGCCAGGCCAGTCCCTCCAGTCCTGGGTGGAGCCCTGGTTCAAGGAGTCTGCCTATGCCCTGGTCCTGCTCCGTAAGGAAGGGTATCCCTGCGTCTTCTACGGGGACTATTACGGCATCGGCGGGGAACAACCCCAGGACGGGATGAAGGAACAGGTCGAACGGCTACTGAAGCTCCGCAGGCGGTATTGCCACGGGGAGCAGGAAGACTACTTCGACAGCCCCCACCGGATCGGCTGGGTGCGCAGGGGGGAGGAGGGCCATCCCCATAAGTTGGCGGTGGTGGTTTCCAACAGGGAGGAGGGCCCGCTCCCCATGTTCGTAGGGGTGGAAGAGGCGGGAAAGACCTATGTGGACCGCCTGGGAAACCACGGAGGCAGGGTGTCCATCGGTAGTGAAGGCTTTGGGGAATTCCCTGCTTCCCCGGGGAGTGTGTCCGTTTGGATGGAGGAAGGATTGGATTGAACAAGGGCTTTACATCCTGTTGCGGAAGGTGCATATTTATAATGGGTATATGCCAATAACAAAATAATGGTTGGGAGAAGGAAGAATGGCGGATTGCAATAATTGTGCTACCAGCACCACCTGCACCAAGGACAAGGAAGCCTGCCAGGTGGTGGTCAACCAGTTCAGCAAGATCGACCGGATCATCGGTGTCATGAGCGGAAAGGGCGGCGTGGGCAAATCCACCGTGGCTGTTGCCATCGCAAAGCGGCTGCAGCGGCAGGGATACAAGGTGGGGATCCTGGACGCGGATGTGACGGGACCCAGCGTGCCCCGTCTGTTGGGACTCCATGAACAGAGGGCAAAACATGTGGAAGAGTATATCCTGCCTGTGGAAACCATGGAAGGCATCCGTGCCATGTCCCTGAACTTCCTGGTGGACGAGGAGAACAGCCCTGTCATCTGGAGGGGACCCATCGTCTCCAACATGGTCAAGCAGTTCTACACGGACGTGTTCTGGGGCAACCTGGACTACCTGGTTGTGGACATGCCACCGGGGACATCCGATGTCGCCCTGACCGTCATGCAGAGCCTGCCCCTCCATGGGCTGGTCATGGTGACCCTGCCCCAGGACATGGTCTCCATGATTGTGGAAAAAGCGGTGCAGATGGCCAGGAAGATGTCCGTTCCTGTTCTGGGCGTCATTGAAAACATGAGCTACATCGTCTGTCCCGATTGTGGGAAGAAGATCAACCTGTTCGGGGACGGGAACAGCGACAACCTGCTCTACAGGCACCAGCTGCACCTCCTGGGGGAGATTCCCATGACCCAGGGCATGGCCTCCATGGCTTCCGCCGCCGGAACGGATGCGGAAATGGATGCCCTGTTCGCGCCCATTGTGGAAAACATCAGGAAGGTCCTTGGATAGGAAGGGGCCTGGGGGCACAAGAAAGCATACTTCGTATGCATTCAGACTACACTTGGAAAGTTTGGTCCCAAACAAGCTTGGACGAACTTTCCAAGTGCATGAAAAAAGAAGGGTCTGCCGCATGACCGGCAACCCTTCTTTTTTAGATGTTCTAGGCCAGTTCGATGGCGCCGCTGAATTCGTCGTTGATGACGAAGTAGCATTTGCCCTCTTCCGGCTTGCAATAGAGATCCAAGGTCTTGATGTCTTTCACCTTTTTGCCCTCGTCTTTCCATTGCTGTTTGGCTTCCTTCGAGAAATCGTTCAAATCGATTTCCCTTCCGTGGAATTGCAGATACATGTTTTCCTTCATTGCCGTCTCCCTTTCTGTTCAATCCTTATGGTTCATGCTGTCCTATGATTGCGAAGATGCCTCGGTTGGAGGACATCCGGTTGGCGCTGTCGGTCGTTCCATTCCGGCAGACGTCCCTGCCATGGCTTTAAGTCACTGTTATTATAATAGAAAATCCCCGCCTTGTCCAATATTTTAGAAAAACCGGGAAAAACAACCTTTTCACCCAATCATCACGAAGCCGATGAGCAGTCCTCCAATCAGCCCGGCGTTGGCCATATGGCTGTGCATCTTGTTGGACTGGGGGATCAGTTCGTCGTTCACGATGTACATCATGGCGCCGGCCGCAAAGGCCAGGGAACCACCAATCAGGGTGGTGGACACGCTGAAGACCAGCAGGCCGATGGCCGTGCCGATGGGGGTCATGAGGCCCGCTGCCAGAGTGAAGAGGAAGAGGCGGAGATTGGAGGTGCCCCCTGCCTTCAAGGGGCCGGCCACCGCCAGCCCTTCCGGGATGTTGTGCAAACCGATGGCAAGGGCGATGACGATGCCCAGTTCCTGGCTGGCCTCCAGGCCTGCGCCGATGGCCAGCCCTTCCGGCAGGTTGTGGAGGGCGATTCCTAGGAAGATCAGGTAGCCTGTCCGCAAGGCGGTGCGGGTCTCCAGGATCTTGGGGTCCACGTTCTCCAGGTCCAGATGGCTGCTCTCGGACAGGTGGGCATGGGGCATGAATTTGTCCAGCAGGAGCATCAGCAGGCAACCCAGCAGGAAGCCGACGACCAGGACCAGCATGGACCCCAGCTCCAAGGAACTGGGCATCAGCTCGAACACCGAAACGGCGATCATGATGCCGCCGGCGAAGCCCAGCAGACCCGCCATGGCCTTCTTGCCGGGGGAACCGAAGAACATCAGGAAGATGGCTCCCAAAGCGGTGGAAGTGCCCGCAAAAAAACTGTAGATCAAACTTTCCAAATCAATCACATCCTTTCTATTCCATTCCAAGCCATTATAACAGAAAAGGGGGATTTTGCACAGGACCCTGGGGAGGGGGGGCACTGCGACTTTACACAGGCTTAACATAAGCAAAATAATCAGCAAATATTCGTGTGCTATACTCCATTTGAAGTCAAACAAGAAAAGCAATCAGGAGGCATACGATGTTTAAAAGAAGAGCACTGGCAGTATTGTTGTTGATGGGTCTGGCGGTTGGCGCCACAGGATGCGGCCAATCCGCAGAGCAGAATTCCCAAGAGAATACGAACGCCGAAACACCGGGACAGGCCGCACTGGAAGGCGCCGTCATCGTGGACGGTTCCGGAACGGTATATCCCTTGATGGCCCACATCGCGGAAGAGTACATGGTGAACGAACAGGAGGGTGTAAGCGTCCAGGTGGGACGTGCGGGATCCAGCGCCGGCTTCAAGAAGTTCATCCCCGGCGAGACGGATTTCTCCGACGCCTCCAGAAAGATCAAGGATTCCGAGATCGAGCAGCTGGAAGCGCAGGGCAAGAAGATGGGAGAAAACGTCATGGAAATCAAGCTGGCCTATGACGGACTGACCATGGTCATCAACAAGGAGAACACCTGGGCGGCGGAAATGACGGCGGAAGAGATCATGAACATGTATGTTTCCGGAACCTACAAGGGGGACGACAAGGTGCTTTGGTCCGATATCAGACCAGAATGGCCCGCGGAGGAAATCATGTTCTACGGCCCCAACGAGAACCACGGAACCTACGAGTTCTTTTATGAAGTGATCCTGGACGAGAAGCCCATGGTCTCCACGGTCAACCTGCAGCAGGAATATTCCACCCTGGTGGACCTGGTGTCCAAAGACAAGAACGCCATCGCCTTCTTCGGTTTCGGATACTATGTGAGCAACCAGGACAAGCTCACGGCGGTGAAGGTCGACTTCGGCAACGGCCCTGTGGAGCCCAAGCTGGAAACCATCGGAGAAGAGCTGGACTACGCTGGATTCACCAGGCTGGTGTACACCTACCTGAACCTGGACCATGCGAAAGAAAACCCCCAGGTACTGGACTTCGCGAAATACGTGGTATCCGGTGAAGGCGCTGCAAGACTGGCAGGCGAGAACGGATTCGCTCCCCTTCCGGAAGCGGTCTACAACGAATATGCCCAACAGCTGGAAGCGGTCAAATAAGAGACAGCCGAATCCGGTTGGGAGTTTGAGATGAGAGGGCCCTGCCCTCTCATCTTGAGCCGTTTGGAGAACAAAGATTGGAACCAAAGGAGAACCCATGGAAAAAGACATACGTGTAAGACAAATCATACAGAAGAACATCAGTGAAAAGAGCAGGTTCGCGGACCGCATCATGCCGGTCTTCTTCTTCCTGATGGCGTCCGTATCGGTGCTGACCACCTTCGGCATCGTGGCCACATTGACCACCGATGCGGTGAAGTTCTTCCAGGCGGTGCCCCTGCGGGAGGTTTTCAGCACCAGGCTGTCTCCTTTGAGCGCCACCCCAAGCTTCGGCATCCTGCCGCTGATCAACGGGACCATCTTCACCTCCCTCATCGCCATGGTCGTGGCCGTGCCGATGGGACTGGCGGCAGCCATCTATCTCAGCCAGTTCGCTACCGAGAAGATGCGGAAGGTGCTTAAGCCGGTGATGGAGGTCCTGGCGGGGATCCCCACCATCGTCTACGGGTTCTTCGCCTATTCCTTCGTGACCCCCCTCTTGATGCGGCTCCTCCCCGGCCTGGGGGCCAAGAATGTCATCAGTCCCGGAATCGTCATGGGAATCATGATCATCCCCCTGGTTGCCTCCCTTTCGGAGGATGCCATGAACGCCGTGCCGAACATCATGCGGGAGGGGGCCCTGGGGCTGGGGTCCACCAAGCTGGAGGTCGCCCTAAAGGTGGTGATTCCCGCGGCCATATCGGGCATCATGTCCTCCATCGTCCTGGCAATCTCCAGGGCCATCGGGGAGACGATGATCGTGACCATCGCCAGCGGAAGCTCCAAGAACTTCAGCTTCGACATCACCCAGTCCATGCAGACCATGACGGGATACATCGTGGAATTCACCAGTGGAGACGCCGCCAGCGGAACCACCGGCTACTACAGCCTGTACGCGGTGGGGCTGCTTCTGTTCGCGTTCACCTTGCTGATGAACCAGATGGCCCATCACATCTCTCGAAAGTATAGGGAGGAATACTGATGAACGGCACAGGAACGGAATTCATGAAGAAGAAGACGCTGGAGGGAGCCCGGATTCCCAAGGCCGCCTCCTATAAAATAGAAATCGACAGGGATCGGATCACCCGGCGCATCCGCAAGAGCAACTGGTCCCAGCACCTCTTCTCCCTATCCACCGTGTTCGCCCTGCTGGTCCTGGGAATCCTGCTCTACAGGATCGGCATCCAGAGCGTGGGCTGGATCAACTGGAACTTCCTGACGGGAAAGCTCTCCATTTTTCCGGAAAAAGCGGGCATCTACGGGGCCATCCTGGGCTCCGTCTGGCTGATGCTGATTGTGGTCCCGGTAACCCTGGTGCTGGGGGTGGCGACAGCCATCTATCTGGAGGAGTACGCCAACAAGGGGAGGGTCCAGGCCTTCATAAAGATCAACATCTCCAACCTGGCCAGCGTGCCCTCGGTCATCTTCGGTCTTTTGGGACTTTCCGTCTTCGGAAGGATGCTGAACCTGGGAAGCAGCATCCTGGCGGGGGGGCTGACCATGTCGCTGCTGGTGCTGCCCATCGTGGTGGTGGCCAGCCAGGAAGCCCTCAAGGCCGTACCCGGATTCCTGCGGGAGGCCTCCTACGCCATGGGGGCCGACAAGTGGACCACCATACGGAAAGTTGTCCTACCGGTGGCCCTTCCGGGCATCCTGACCGGTTCCATCCTGGCCCTGTCCCGGGCCATCGGCGAGACGGCGCCCCTGGTCGTGCTGGGGATTCCGACGCTGATCCTGAAATTCCCCCAGAGCGTGATGGACGACTTCACCGTCCTGCCGATCCAGATCTACTACTGGACGCTGGATACGGTCCTGACACCCGAATACGCAAACCTGGCCGCGGCAACTATCCTGGTGCTCCTGTTCGTGCTGTTCGTCATGAATTCGGCGGCGATCATCATCCGGAACAAGTTCCAGAAAAGATTCTAAATTTGGAGGAAACCATTTTGACGAACGCTGTGAATGAAAACGAAAAGCTGGTCTATGAAGTCAAGGGGCTCAACCTCTGGTACGGGAACGACCAGGCGCTGAAGGATGTCCACCTGGACATCAAAAAGAACGAGGTCACCGCCATCATCGGCCCCTCCGGATGCGGGAAGTCCACCTTCATCAAGACATTGAACCGGATGATCGAGAACATACCCGTGGTCCGGACCTCGGGGGAGATCCTGTACCATGGGGAGAACATCTTCGACAAGTCCATCCGGGTGGAGGAGCTGCGGACGAGGGTGGGCATGGTGTTCCAGAAGCCGAACCCCTTCCCCAAGTCCATCTTCGAGAACGTGGTCTACGGACCAAAGATCCATGGGATCCGGGACAAGAAGCTGCTGATGGAAATCGCGGAGACGAGCCTTCGGAGCGCGGCCCTGTGGGACGAGGTGAAGGATCGCCTGAACGACAACGCCTACGGGCTCTCGGGGGGGCAACAACAGAGGCTGTGCATCGCCCGCTGCCTGGCCGTTCAGCCGGATGTGATCCTGATGGACGAGCCCACCTCCGCCCTGGACCCCATCGCCACCTACAAGATCGAGGAGTTGGTGGACCAGCTGAAGGCAGAATACACCATCAGCATCGTGACCCACTCCATGCAGCAGGCAGCCAGGATTTCCGACAGGACCGCCTTCTTCCTGATGGGGGAGCTGATTGAATTCGACACGACGGAAACCATCTTTTCCAATCCAAGGGACCAGCGCACGGAGGACTACATCACAGGTAGGTTCGGTTAGGAGACAGGCATGCGGGAAATATTGGACGACAGGGTAAGGGAAATCGACGGCAGGATCATCCGGATGGGGGAAATGGTGCTGGAGAGCATCGACCAGGCCATGCAGGCCTTCCGGGAACAGGATGCCGTGCTGGCGGGGAAGGTGCTGGAGAACGACCGGCTCATCAACGAACTGGACAAGGAAATAGAGCACCTTTGCGTGACGCTGGCGGCCACCCAAAGCCCTTTGGCCTCCGACCTCCGGCATATGGTGTCCGTGCTGCAGATCGTCACCGACCTGGAGCGGGTGGGGGACTACAGCTGCAACATCGCGGAAATCGTGCGGGACCTGGGCAGCTACAGGGTGAAGGAACCCGCCGGGCTGCGGGAGATGGAAAAAAAGGTGAGGTACATGCTGGACTCCAGCATCAAGGCGTTCCTTCTGGAAAACGAGCAGTTCGCCTATGAAATCGCCGCAAAGGACGACGTGATCGACGAGCTTCGCTACAGGATACATAGGGACCTGCTCCGGGACCTTAAGGAGCGGGAGGAGGACGAGGGCCCGATCGTGGGGCTGATCCTGATCATACGCCATCTGGAGCGGATCGCGGACCACGCCACCAACATCTGCGAGCGGCTCATCTTCATGAAGACGGGAAATACAGTCAAGTTCTAGCTAGGCCGGAACGACCGGGACGGGTCGGTTCCGGCCTTTCTTCGAGTTGAGTTGCGCATCCCGCGGGTGCCGTGGTAGAATCATCTTAAGGAAACCGGCGGGCTGGAACGACAGGTTGCGGATGTTGCATATGGGAAGGGAGCGGCGGCTATGAAGGGATCCATCGTATTGGTAAAAGTGAAGGGGATAGAGATCGAGCTCCATTTCAGCTGGTTCTTCATTTTCGTGCTGATCGCCTACTCCATGGGGACGGGCTATTTCCCCGGGAACCATCCGGAACTGTCCATGGGGATGGTCTGGTTCCTGAGCGCCCTGGTCCCCCTTCTGATGGTGCTGTCCGTGCTGCTCCACGAGCTGTCCCACTCCCTGGTGTCCAAGCACCTGGGAATCGACGTAAAGAGGATCACCCTCTTCATCTTCGGGGGGTTGGCCCAGATGGACAGGGAGCCGGACGAGCCGGACAAGGAACTGAAGATTGCGCTGGCGGGGCCGGCCATGAGCCTGCTGCTGTTCCTTGTGTTCTCCGTGGCAAGGAATGTGGCTGGACTGCTGGGGCTGTCCCCGGCTTTGGCCGTCCCGCTGGAATACGCCGGGAGCCTGAACCTGATGCTCGCCCTTTTCAACATGGTGCCGGCCTATCCCCTGGATGGGGGGCGTGTGCTCCGGGCGCTGATCTGGAGGCGGAAGGGGAACCTGCAGCTGGCCACCCGGGTGGCGGCCACCATGGGGGACATCTTCGGATATTCCCTGATGTTCCTGGGGTTGCTCTGGTTCCTCTCGGGGAATACCTTCAGCGGCGTCTGGTTCCTGTTCCTGGGATGGTTCATCAAGCAGCTTGCGGAGTCCAGCTACCAGAATACCATGATGAACGACCTCTTCCACCGGATCCGGGTGGGGGCCTTCATGACGGAGCCGGTTGCCACCGTGGACGGGAAGGTATCCGTGCAGGACCTGGTGGACCACTATTTCTACAAATACAAGTTCGTCTGCTTCCCTGTCCGGAACCAGGAGACGGTCACTGGGGTGGTCACCCTGGAAGGCGTCCGGTCCCTGGGAAGGGAGGCTTGGGACCAGACGGACGTGGACAGCATCGCCATCCCCTTGCGGGAGGAGTATCTGGTGGCCCCCTGGGACACGGTGGATACGGCGCTGAACAAGATCACCGCAAACGGCTTGGGGCGGGTGCTGGTCATGGAGGAGGGGAATCTGGTGGGCATCATCTCCAGGTCGGACATCCTGCACTACATCCGGGTGTACAGCCGGTTGAACGATTAAGGGGAAAGGGAGGCCGACGGAAATGCGGATGACAAAAGAGGAAACGGCCTGGGTCTTGTACGACTGCGGGAATTCGGCGTATTCCATCGCCATCACCACGGCGCTGCTGCCCACGGTGTTCGGGATGTTCGAGAACGTGGGAAGCACCATGGACCTGGGCTATTACAATACGATTGCCAGTGTGGTGGCCGCCGTCCTCAGCCCGATCCTGGGCACGATTGCGGACTACAAGGAGAAGAAGAAGCGGTTCTTCCTCTTTTTTTTCCTCCTGGGGGTGCTTTTCACCGGGCTGTTGGCCTTCGTTCCCCCGGCAAGCGGGATGTGGCAGCTGCTGGTCCTGTTCTACATCCTGACGGCCGTCGGCTTCGCGGGGGCGAACATCTTCTACGACTCCTTCCTGGTGGATGTCACCACGGATGGGAGGATGGACAAGGTCTCCACCAGGGGGTTCGCCTTCGGCTACATCGCCAGCGTGGTCCCCTTCGGAATCAGCCTGGGGGTGATCTTCCTTCTGGGGATGGACCGGGCCCTGGGGTACCAGCTGGGGTTCCTCATCACGGCCCTCTGGTGGGGGCTGCTGACCATCCCCTTGCTGCGGAACGTGCGGCAGAAATACTTCATCGAACCGGAGCCCCATCCGGTGGCCAACAGCTTCCGGAGGCTGGGAGCCACCTTCGGGAACATCCGGCGGCATAGGGTGGCCTTCGTCTTCCTGGTCGCCTATTTCCTCTACATCGACGGAGTGGACACCATCATAAAGATGGTTGTCCCCTACGCCACCTCCGTGCTGGGGAGGGATGCCCTGGGCACCTTCACGCTGCTGGGGATTCTGCTGGTCATCCAGATCATCGCCTTCCCCTTCGCCATCCTCTACGGGAACCTGGCGAAACGGTATTCCGCCGGAAGGATGATCGCCGTGGGGATCCTGACCTACATCGTCTCCTGCGTGTCCGCCTTCTTCATCTCCAGCGTCTGGCACATTTTTGTCCTGGGGGCCATGATCGGGTCGGCCCAGGGGGGGATCCAGGCGCTGAGCAGGTCCTACTACGCGAAGCTCATACCCAAGCAAAACTCCAACGAGTTCTTCGGTTTCTACAATGTCTTCGGAAAGTTCGCGGCCATCATCGGCCCGGGCGTCATGGCGCTGACAACCACGCTGACAGGGAATCCCCGCTACAGCATCCTGGCCATCATCCCCCTGTTCGTGGCGGGGCTCCTGGTGTTCCTGACACTGCCGGCGGACACCGGGAATGGAGGAGACGATGATTTGGAGTAAGATGAAACAGCAGCTGGAAGGGTTCCTTGCCCCGGCCTTGGCAGGCAGGGTGGAGTACCGCCCCGCCGGCTACCGGTACCTGCCGGAGAAGCCGGGGCGCTGCTATCTGGGGGTGGACAGGAAGGCGGTCCTCGACATGCGGGACGACACCACCGGAATCCGGTGGTACGGGAACGAGCAGGACGTGCGGAACGATCCGGACATCCGGATGCCGGTGAGCGGGGAAGAGCTTGCGGCCGCCGGGAAGGCCGCCGGGGGGAAGGTGCCTCCCGAACGGGTGGAGGTGATGGTCAGGAACCGGAAGATGGCGGCCCATGCCAAGGAAATGCTGGCGGCCCAGGCAGCCTTAAGCAAATCGGACTTCCAGGCCGCGGCGGGCAGGTTCCTCACCGGCCCCATCGAGGAAAGCCTGGAAAGCGGGGACATCCTGCTGAACATCCTCGCCCTGGTGGACAGGCGCGTGGGGAAAAAAAGGCTCTCGGACATGGAGGACAGGATGCGGCTGAAGCATCCGGCGGTGCGGTGGTTCTATGAATTGCGCCGCAGTGCGATGTGAGGGGGAAGATGGTGATCGATATGTTCAGACAAGTTGCTGCGATTCTTATGGTTGCCGTGTTTTGCACATCCTGCATTTGGAACGAAGTTCCGGGCCGGAGTGCAACGACGGATGGGGATACACCGGACGGGATGGGTCTTGTCGGGACGAGCTTCGAGGACCTGGAAATTCCGGAGGATTATGACATCCGGCAATTCGAGGGGATGACCTTGAATTTCATTGTGGAGAACAATCTGGCGGCAAACATTTTGTCCCATGAGAATGAGGAGTTCTCCCGCATCACAGGCATCAACATCAAAATCAGGCCGGTGGATTATGACACATTGGCGCGGAAGGTGAATCTGGATTTCATCGCACAGGAAGGCGAATACCCGCTGGTGTATGTGGACCCGTACCAGACACTGAACCGCTTCTACACCCATCTGGAGATATTGAATCCCTATATGGGGAATCCGTCCTTGCCGCAGATTTCCGGGTATGCTGTTGATTTTTTTGAGGTGCAGAAAGAGGTGTGCGGCCAATTCCTGAACAACAGCAACATCTATGCAATCCCATTCGACAGCACGACAATGATTTTGTATTATCGGAAAGATATTTTTGAAGAGTACAGGGACCGGTTCATGGAAGAGATGGGCTATGACTGGACGCCAGGAACCAGGGAATTCACATGGGAAAGATATTGCGAAGTCTCTGCCTGGATCAGCCAAAAGGTACCCGACAACCAGGTCGTTTATGGAAGCGGACACATGGCACAAGAGCATAACTCCGTGTTTTGCGACTTCTCCAATATCTTGGCTGCATATGGGGGCGACTACTTTACTGGAGAGCACATCCAAACGGTGGGGCAGCTGACATTCCATGCAACCAGGGTGATGGAGGAGGAGTTCGTTCAAGCGTTGGAGATGTACAAAAAGGTGGTTGCGGCTTCTGCTCCCGACAGCATCCGATGGAACTGGACGGATTCAGCCAATGCGTTTCTGAACGGAGAAATCGCAATGATGCCAAACTGGGATGAGAACGCCACCCATCTGGAGAATACCGCACACTCCAAGGTGGCGGGAAAGATCGGGTATGCCCTGCTTCCCTATGGGGATTCCAGAAGCGGAAACATCTATGGAGGATCCGGAATCGGAATCAACAAGTACGCGACCGAGGCTGAAAAGCAAGCGGCATGGCTTTATATCGTATGGGCCACATCCAAAGAAATGCAATTGAGGATCCTGCAGCATCCGGAAGGGGGGAGTCTGCCCACACGCCACTCGGCCTATGATGCCCTGGAGTTGCAGATGGATGTGGATTCCAGGAAGGGTGAAGAGAGGCGGGATGCATATTTGAAATATGTTCCTGTCGTGGTGGCGGCATGGGAACCGGAAAACATCTATCTGCGGCCCAAAATCGCAAATTTTTACGAGGTGGAGCAGGTTTTGACGGAGGCGTTGCATCGCATGGTGGCCCAGGATTTGGACAGCCGTAGCGTGAGCGCATCCATTTACGAGGCATTGGAACGGATCAGGGGGAGCGGTCGATGAGGAAGCAGCGCACCAGTTCAGTCCGAAAAAAGTTGATCGGCATCGGTTTCCTGCTGATTGCGGTTCCGATCATTTCCATTATTGTGACCTATTCCATCACGGTCAAGGAAATCATCAAGAACAAGTATACCCAAACGGCCATCCAATCCGTGTATGAGACCAGCGAGAAGCTGGACTATCTCCTTTCCGACCTTCAGAAGTTTTCCACAGCCATCACTTCCAACAGCGAACTGCTGCAGCTGCTGGAGAACAGGAAAGAGGCTTCTTATGAGGATTTCAACCAGGTGCTGCGCGGCTTCATCACTTCCAGAAGCGATGTGGAACTGATCGAATTGGTTGCCCATGGGGTCCGGTATTCCGCAGGCGTCAATCGGATCGACAAGGGCTTGTTGATGGATGCAACGCTGAAAAATTCAAAAGGGCAACCCCTGTGGTTCCCCACAAGAAGCGAAGAGATCCAGATCCTGTCGGGAAGGTTTGAAAAGAACTACTTCACACTGGCCCGTAAAATCATTGATTTCAACACATTGAAAGACCAGGGATATTTGGTCCTGTATTTTGAAGAAGCACTCCTTAAACAGGCGTATGCGGGTCTTGTGGACGATGAGGGCGCAGAGGTCCTGATTTGCGACGGCGAGGGGCAAATCCTAAGCGCTTCCAACGAGAAACGGATTGGAGGTTCGATCCTGGAGGAACCCTATTTCCGGCAAGCCCTATTGGATCCTGCAGGACAGGATTTTGTCGAGTATCAGGGAAATGTGGACCAGGTTGTGATCCATTCCACCATTTCCTCCAACGGCTGGAAGCTGATCAAGACAATCTCGACGGATTACCTGTATGCGGAGATGAACAGGATCCAAGCCGCGTTCGTTTGGGGCGGGCTGTTCTACGTGCTTGTCATCATCGGGTTCATGCTGTTTTTCTCATTCAAGTATACGGAACCCCTCATCCGGATGCAGGGGGTCATGAAGCAGGTCGAGAAGGGGGATCTGACAGCACGGACGGAAGTCAAATCCGATGATGAAATTGGAGAGTTGGGGAAAAGCTTGAACCAGATGATTGCCGAGATGCAAAACCTCATCCACAGGCTCGTCAGGGAAGAGCAGGAGAAGAAGGAAGTTGAATTGGAGGCGCTGCATGCCCAGATAAACCCCCATTTTTTGTACAATACGTTGAATACGATCAAATGGATGGCCAAGATACAGGGAAACCTCAGTGTCAGCAAGGCGATCACCGCCCTTGTGAAGCTGCTGCGCATCAGCATCAATTTGGGGCGGGATATGATCAGCTTGGGTGAGGAAGTCGATTATGTCCGGAATTACATCGTAATCCAGGAGCTGCGCTTCAACGAAGGCATCCATGTGGTTTATGACCTGGAGGAGAGGACCCAGGACATCATGGTTCCAAAATTGATCCTGCAGCCCATTGTCGAAAACTCCATCCTGTATGGGATCACGGAGGAGCATCCGGAGCTGCACATCCATGTCCGTTCGTTCTTGCAGGAAAGCGAACTGGTGGTCGAAATCCAGGATGACGGCCCTGGAATTGAAGAGGCCACCTTGAACCAGCTTCTTACAAGCAAGACGAGCAAAGACAAGTTCAGCCGGGTGGGCTTGAACAATGTGGACCAAAGGATCCGGCTCCATTGTGGGCAGCAGTACGGTTTGGAAATCGACACCGAGCCAGGAAAAGGAACAAGAGTGGTCGTCCGGCTATCGGCGGGGATGGTTGGCATGAAGGCGGAATAAGGCAGGGAATGCAAGGGGGTTGTCATGTACAAGGTGCTTATTGTGGAAGATGAAGTATTGGTCCGGGTCGGCTTGAAAACGACCATCGACTGGGAGCTGCATGGATTTGCGGTTGCAGCGGAAGCCTCCAACGGAGAGCAAGGATATGAGCAGTACCAGAAGTGCCGTCCGGATGTTGTCATAACGGACATACAGATGCCCAAAAGGGATGGCCTTTGGTTGGTGGAAGAGATCCGGAAGACAGATCAAACCGTGCAAATTTTGGTCTTGACCTGCCATGACGAGTTTGAATACGCACGCAGGGCCTTGAAGGTCGGTGCGGATGACTATGTGCTGAAGTCCGAAGTGGAGGACGAGGAATTGCTGGCCATCATGAAGCGTTTCAAAAACAATTTGGACCAATTGAACAGGAAGGAACCGGCAACAGGAAAGGCGCCGTTGAACCAAGAGGACATAAAAAAGACGCTTCTCAGTTCCATGGCCCTCAACAATTTCAGGCTGGATGGGGAGCAGCAGAGGCTGTGCAGGCTTGTCGACTTTCCGCTGGAAGATGCGCGTTTCGCTTTTTTTCAGATCAACATGAACAGGTCCACTACAGGAGAAATGCCGGCGGAGGATTCCGGGGGTTCACAGATGCAGCAGGCGATGCTGCATCTGGTCTATGACCACCTGATGGAAAAGGGCGTGCACTACCTGTACCAACACCAGGGAAGCGCCCATGTATTCCTTGTCGCGGAAAGGACATTGAACAAGACGGAAATGCTGAGAATGTTCAGTGCCTTCAACAACGGTGCCAAACAGTATTTTGACAAGGGCCTGAACATTGTCTATTCCGACATCATAGAAAACCTCTCGGATCTGGGCGTGCTCTACAAAGGATTTGGAGAGAAGGCGCAAATCCTTTTCTACAAGAAGGCGGGAGAAGGATTTTTGGCTTCCATGAACATGATCCGCTTTCAGGAACCGAACATGCCAAAGCTGAAAAAAGAATACGGCAACCGTTATCTGGAGGCGTTGGGACATGAAAACCTTGCAGAGGCGTGGGGGGTGCTGCAGGAAGTGCAGCGATATTTTTGGGAGCATCAAGCGAACCCCGCCACGGTCAAGCTGTTTTATTCCAACCTTTTCGGAGATGTCTTGGGAAGTTATGGACCTGAACTGGAGAAAAGCGGGGGGGTGGAAACATTGCCCGACTATCATGGGAGAGTCATGCATGCGGGCCATTGGGAGGAACTGTACGGTTATGCGGAATCCTTCACCCGAAAAATGGTGGATGAAATCACCCGGATGCATCAGGAACGGTCCAGAGGAGCCATCGACCAGGCGGTCGCATACATCCGGAGCCACTATAAGGAGAACATCTCCCTGGAGGATGTGGCGCAAGAGGTCAATCTTTCCAAACACTATCTGTGCAGCGCATTCAAGAAGGAAACGGGGGACAACATGTCCCTATACATCAACAAGCTGCGTATAGAGAAGGCCAAGCAGCTGCTGCTTGAATCCAACCGGAGCATCAAGGAAATTTTTGAAGAGGTCGGCTATTCCAACCAGCAGTATTTCAGCAAGGTGTTCAAAAAAATCACAAACATGACGGTGGTCGAATATAGGGGACATAAGTAGGCGCTTGGGCAGGAGGCCACTGAAAAAGTCTCATAATTAGAAAAGAAGCTTGAATGCAGATTAGACTGCAATTCAAGCTTTTTTTTGTTATAATCATAGTATCAAAAAAAGGTGGTGGCCCTTATGATCCAGCAACAAC
>NZ_JAAEEH010000049.1 GCF_010179735.1 Anaerotalea alkaliphila | reverse complement strand
CGGGTTTCGATTCCATCCACGACGAGAACGTCGCGGCGCCGCTCTCCCGGTTCCTGGGAGACCTGGACGCACAGGACGCCCTGCCCAAGACCATCCTGTATGTCCTGAACCCCAAGGACAACTACGTAATCGGCACCATGCTGGGGAACTTCCAGGGAGGAGGGATTCCCGGGAAGATCCAGTTCGGCTCCGGATGGTGGTTCTGCGACCAGAAGGAGGGGATGCGGGACCAGATGAAGGCCCTGGCGAGCCTGGGACTCATCAGCCGTTTCGTCGGCATGCTGACGGACTCCAGAAGCTTCCTTTCCTACACCCGGCACGAATACTTCCGGAGGATCCTCTGCAACCTCATCGGGGAATGGGTGGAGAATGGCGAGTACCCGGGGGACATGGAATTCCTGGGGAGCGTGGTCAGGGACATCTGCTACAACAACGCCGTGGAATACTTCGATATTGAACTTTGACCTGATTTTAAGGAGCGCCCTGAGGGGCGCTCTTTTCTTCTTGCATATTGCCGGTAGTCTGTAGTATAATCATTCGATGGGCAGACAACAATTGAATAGAGACAGTTCGAAACCATCCTGTCTATAAACAAAACTAGGACGAAATTATCGCAGAAGATAGTTTTATTTGTTTATGGGCATTTCATGCCCATTTTTTATTGTCCGAAAATGTTCGTCCAAGAATGCGGGAGAAAGAATGAAAAGAATAGGTTTGACGACAACCGTACCGGTGGAGGTGCTCCTGGCGGCCGGCTATACGCCTGTGGACATGAACAACCTCTTCATAACAGCAGAAGACCACATGAAACACATCGACGCCGCCGAAAGGGATGGGTTTCCCAAAAGCGTCTGCGCATGGATCAAGGGAATCTATGGGGCGTGCCTGGAATACGGCATACGGGAAATGGTCGGTGTGGTGGAGGGGGACTGTTCCAATACGAAGGCACTGATGGAAGTGCTCCAATCCAAAGGCATCCGGGTCCATGCGTTTTCGTTTCCGCACAGCCACAGACTGGAGGAGGTGGAACAGGAAATCAGGAGCATGATGGACCGTTTCGGTGTGACGTTGGAAAGTGTGGAGGCTGTCAGAAAAAGGCTCAATTCCGTCAGAAGGCTGGCAAGGAAGCTGGATGAAATGACTTGCCGGGAAGGCAAGGCCACCGGATTCGAGAACCATTTGTACCAGGTGGGTTTGAGCGATTTCAACGGAGATGTGGATTCCTGTGAGGCAGAACTGCAGAAGGTCCTCGAAGAAATCGGGAGGCGGAAACCCATGGAAAAGGGCATCCGGCTGGGATATGCGGGAGTTCCGCCGATGACAGGGGATTTGTACGGATTTGTCGAAAAGCACGACGCACACGTCGTCTACAATGAGGTGCAAAGGGAATTCGCCTTTCCAAGAGGGATAGGAGCAAAAAACATATTCCAGCAATACCACGACTATACCTATCCATACGACAACGGAAACAGGATTCTGGAATTGAGGAAGCAAATCAAGGAAAGGTGCTTGGACGGCATCATCCACTATACCCAGTCCTTTTGCTACCGGTCCATTGAAGACATCCTTCTGAAAAAGCATCTGGACATCCCCATCCTCAACATCGAAGGAGACAGGGCAAACACACTGGATGCGCGGACAAAGCTTCGTCTGGAAGCCTTTCTGGACATGCTGGGGGATCTGCGGAAGGGGGATGGGACATGCGGTTCTTGGGAATAGACCTTGGGAGCAGGGAAGTGAAAATCGTCCTGATGGAGGACGGCGCCCTCCTGGAGCGGAAAAAGGTCGGCACCATGCGGTTCTACCGGGACTATTGCGGTTTTGACGGAAAAGTGAGCGTCGATTTGGAGAAACTGGACCTTGGACGGATCGACCGGGCGGTTTCCACAGGATATGGGAAAAACAATTCGGACTTGAAATCCTTCACGCCAATCAATGAGATCAAGGCCCATGTGTACGGTGCGATCCACCAGACAGGATTGAAGGATTTCATCCTTCTGGACATCGGAGGACAGGACGTCAAGATCGTCAAGGTGGAGAAAGGCGTTTCCACCGACCTGGACCTGAATGAAAAATGTGCCGCATCCTGCGGAAGGTATCTGGAGAACATGGCGAACGTGCTTGAGATTCCGGTGCGGGAAATGAGCAGGCATTGGGAGCGTCCGGTGGACTTGAATTCAACCTGCGCGGTCTTTTCGGAATCGGAGCTGATCGGGAAAATCGCGGAAGGGGTGGCCATGGAGCGCCTGTGCGCCGGTGTCAACCATTCCCTGTACAAAAGGCTGCGGCCGTTGTTGTGCAATTTTCGGGGGAACAGTCTTGTGATGGCAGGCGGAGTCGCCAAGAACCCTGCAATCAGAAAATATCTGTCCAACGACTATCCGGAAATCGTATCCGTGGAGGATCCGCAATTCAACGGAGCGATCGGTTGCTGCGTTTACGCGGAGAAGGTTCTGGAGGGGAGAAGATAGGATGTATACATTGAAATCGGAGCACAGTTTCGACAGCGCGCATTTCCTGGCGCAGTATGAAGGGAAATGCAAGAACATCCACGGCCACCGGTGGAGGGTCGAGGTGG
Organism: Anaerotalea alkaliphila; assembly: GCF_010179735.1. Taxonomy (GTDB): domain Bacteria; phylum Bacillota; class Clostridia; order Lachnospirales; family Vallitaleaceae; genus Anaerotalea; species Anaerotalea alkaliphila. Next base: position 14,228 of record NZ_JAAEEH010000049.1, on the reverse strand, counting down.
AGGTGCAGGCAAGGGAATTGCTGGAAGACGGACAACTTGACGGCATGGTGGTGGACTTTGGAAGCTTGAAGAGGGACATGAAGGAGATGGTGGACCACTATGACCACGCCTTGATCGTCCAGCAGGGAACCATGCGCAAGGAGACCGTGTCCTGCCTGAAGGGGGAGGGGTTCCGCATCCTGGAAGTCGGTTTCAGGCCGACCGCGGAAAATTTCGCGGCATTCTTCTACCGGAGGATGAGGGACCGAGGATATGACGTGAAGAGGGCTACAGTCTATGAAACGCCCACCAACAGTGCCGCATACGAAGAAGTCGGGGGGATTTGAAGTGAAGGTGGTCGAGAAGTTTACGAGTGTCAACGGAGAAGGGCCCCTTTGCGGGCAGCTTGCCACATTCATACGTTTCGCGGGATGCAACTTGAAGTGCAGCTACTGCGACACGGCTTGGGCAAACGATGGGGATGTCCCCTGTGCACATATGGAGCCTGATGAAATCCATCAACATTGCAAATCCATTGGAATCAGAAACATTACCCTGACAGGGGGGGAACCGCTTCTGCAAGATGGAATCGACGGGCTTCTGGTGCTCCTGTCCAGGGACAGGGAGCTGCATGTGGAAATCGAGACCAACGGCAGCGTGCCGCTGGACCGGTTTTCCACCGGGGAGAACGGACCGAGCTTCACCATGGACTACAAGCTTCCTTCCAGCGGTATGGAGCACAGGATGCTGGTGGAGAATTTCAAATTCCTGCAAGGGAAGGACACGGTCAAATTCGTCGCAGGGAACAGCGGGGACCTGGAAAGGGCCGTGCAGGTCATCAGGGAATACGGCCTGGTCGGCAGGACCAATGTGCACCTGAGTCCGGTGTATGGTGAAATCGGCCTGGAAAGCATGGTCGCCTTCATGAAGGACAAGGGGATGAATGGAGTGAACCTGCAGCTGCAGCTGCATAAAATCATATGGGAACCAAGCCGGAGAGGAGTATGAAATGGATAGGGATAAGGCAATTGTAGTATTCAGCGGCGGGCAGGACAGCACCACCTGCCTGTTCTGGGCCCTTGCAAGGTATAAGGAGGTGGTCGCGGTCTCTTTCGACTACAACCAGAAGCACAGGCTGGAACTGGAGTGCGCGAAGGCGCTCTGTAGGAAGAACAGGGTGGAGCATCACATATTGGACTTGCATCTGTTGAACCAGCTTGCGCCCAACGCGCTCACCAGGGCGGACATCCCCGTGGACAGGGACAAGCCGGAGCAGGGACTTCCGAACTCCTTCGTGGATGGAAGGAATCTGCTGTTCCTATCCCTTGTCGCGGTGTTCGCGAAGCAGAGAGGATGCGTCACGATCATAACAGGAGTTTCCCAAAGCGATTTCAGCGGGTATCCTGACTGCAGGGACGTGTTCATGAAGTCCCTGAATGTCACATTGAACCTGGCGATGGACTACGAATTCGAAATCCTTACGCCGCTGATGTGGGTGGACAAGGCAGGAATCTGGAAGATGGCCCATGACCTGGGGGTGCTTGAAGTCGTAAAGGAAGAGACCTTGACCTGCTACAACGGAACCATAGGCGATGGCTGCGGAGACTGTCCGGCGTGCAAGCTGCGTAAGGCGGGATACCAGAAGTTCAGGGAAATGCCGGATTGTATTTGACATTTCATCAAAATCCTGGTTTCCGAAATCTCCCTGCCGGTGATTGTGGATGCGGGCATCGGCAGGCCCTCCCAGGCATGCGAGGCCATGGAAATGGGCTGTGCCGCGGTGATGGCCAACACGGCGGTCGCCACCTCGAACAATGTGGAGCGTATGGCCAAAGCGTTCAAGCTGGCGGTCGAAGCAGGACGCGAGGCGCATTTGGCCGGATTGGGACGCGTACTGGGAAAGGAGGCGGACGCCTCAAGCCCGCTCACTGGATTTCTGGAGGATTTCGAACCATGCAGCATGCGGTGATGGAATATGTCCTGGAACTTCGGGACCGCTACGACCATGGGGCATATACGGCAAAGGACGTCCTCCGCGTGCTGGCCAAGGACCACCTGACGCCCCAGGATTTCGGCATCCTGCCCTCTCCCGCCGCCGAACCCTTTTTGGAGGTGATGGCGAGAAAGGCGATGGCAGAAACAAGCAGGCATTTCGGCAATGCGGTCCAATTGCTCACGCCGCTTTACCTGTCCAACCATTGCGACAACCTCTGCGTGTACTGCGGCTTCAACTGCAGGAACGAAATCAGACGGGGAAAACTCTCTGAAATTGATATGGAAAAGGAAATGGGAAAGATCTCCGCCACCGGATTGAGTGAAATCCTCCTCCTTACAGGCGAATCGAGGAGCATGTCGGATGTGGACTACATCGGCAAGGCGGTGAAAACGGCGGCGCGGATCTTCCCTACGGTGGGGATTGAAATATATCCGCTGGACACGGACGAGTACGCATTCCTGCATGCCTGCGGCGCCGATTTCGTTTCCGTCTACCAGGAAACCTATGACAGGGAGCGCTACCGGCAGGTGCATTTGAAAGGGAAAAAACGTGATTTCACCTACCGTTTCGATGCCCAGGAGCGGGCCTTGCAAGGAGGCATGCGGGGAGTGGCCTTCGGCGCCCTGCTGGGATTGGACGACTTCAGGAAGGATGCCTATGCGGCGGGAATCCACGGTCATTTTGTGCAGCAGCGACATCCCCATGTGGAATTGTCCTTCTCGTTCCCCAGGCTCCGCCCCTTCGTGAACCAAGGGAGGCAAACGGAGCGACTGCAGGTGGGGGAAACGCAACTCTTCCAAGTGATGCTGGCCTATCGCCTGTTCCTGCCCTTTGCGGGGCTTACCATATCCACCAGGGAGCGGTCCGTCTTCCGGGACAACGTTGTCGGCTTGTGCGCCACAAAAATGTCGGCTGGTGTGAAGGTCGGCGTGGGGGGGCACGGGGATGAGCAGAAAGGGGACGACCAGTTTGAGATTTCCGATTCCAGAAGTGTTGCCGAAGTGCATCAGGCAATCCGGGAGAAAGGGATGCAGCCGGTTTACGCGGACCACATCCGGGTGTAGACGATGAGGATATGCGTCACCAACCGGCATCTGTGCCAAGGGGATTTTTTCTCGCGCGTTGAGAGGATTGCACGGTCGGGTCCCTGGGCAATCATTTTAAGGGAGAAGGACCTGCAGGATGACGCCTATGAAGAGATGGCAAAGCGTTGCCTGGAAATAGCGTCGCACTATGGGGTGCCGCTGATTGTGCACACGAAGTTCCAGGTGGCAAAAAGGCTGGGAGTGTGCAGGATCCACATGCCCTATGCGTCGTTTCAAGAAAATCCGGATGCCCTGGCCTCTTTTGAGGCCGTAGGGGTATCCGTCCTCACGGTGGAGGAGGCAATCGCGGCCGAAAGCGCAGGTGCCGCCTATCTGATTGCGGGCCATGTTTTTGCGACCGACTGCAAAAGGGACCTGGAACCAAGAGGACTTGATTTCCTCAAATCCGTCTGCGCCGCTGTGGAAATCCCCGTATATGCCATCGGCGGTGTCACGGAAAAGAATTACAGCAGCGTCCGGCTGGCGGGAGCCTCTGGCTTCTGCATCATGTCCGGTTGCATGCGGGATTAGCAACTTGCAAAAAACGGGAGACAAATCAAGTGAAATGCGCTAGAATGAAATAAAGGAATGAAAAAAGGACTTCCGAAGCACTCGGAAATCCTTGGTCTTTCTGGCAATGCGGATGAAGGGAATCGAACCCCCACGATGTCACCATCGACAGATTTTGAGTCTGTTGCGTCTGCCAGTTCCGCCACATCCGCTCATGTCCCTTAGGACTTTCACATAATACCATATCCATTTTGAGAATGCAATACCCTTTTTGCAATATTTTCCGATACCCGGCAATTCCAAGGAAGGGGTGGGCCATGTGAACGATCTGGAAACCATGTACATCAGGAAAGCGACCCAGGGAGATGCCAGGGCATTCGAGGCGCTGATCCGTCCCTATGAGAGGAAGGTCTACAACATGGCGCTGCGCATGTTCCACCAGGAAGCGGATGCCTGGGATGCGGCCCAGGAGATCCTTCTGAAGGCCTACCGCAACCTGCCGGGGTTCAAATTCGAATCCTCCTTTTCCACCTGGCTGTACCGGGTGGCCGCCAACACCTGCATCGACCTCTACCGGAAGCAGAAGCGGAAGCGGGAAAGGGAATGTTCCCTGGACCAGACCATGGAGGAAAGGCCGGACGGCCTGCACCGGTTGGTCGCCTCCAAGGGGGATACGCCGGAAGAGGCGCTGGTCCGGAAGGAAACCATCCTGGAGGTCCACCGCGCCATCGAAGCCCTGTCGCCGGACCATCGGATGGTCATCGTCCTCCGGGACCTGCAGGGTCTGGGGTACAAGGAGATCGCGGACATCCTGGAATGCTCCGAAGGGACCGTGAAGTCCCGGATCTCCAGGGCAAGGGAATCCCTGAAGCGGATACTTCTAGAAAACAGGGAACAAACCGCCGGCCAGATCGTCCCATAAAGGAAAGGAGGGAGCGCCATGAAATGCAAAGAGATTGAAGACCTGCTTTTCTTGTATGGGGAAGGGGAATGCACAAAGGAAGAGACAGCCCTTGTTGACCACCATCTGGCCACATGCGACAACTGCAGGGAAATCTTGGCCCTGGACAAGGAACTGCTGTCCACCCTCCAGAGCCTTGGCAGCCTGGAACAGGAGTTGCCCGAAGGCTTCCACAACACCCTGATGGAAAAGGTCCATGCCCTCCAGTCGCCCATTCCCAAGGTTTCCTGGTTCCGCAGGATCCATCCGGGAATCTATGGCGCGGCAGCAGCCATGCTGCTCCTGGTCGCCCTCCTTGGAAGCTTCCTGCAACCGGGTCCTTCCCCGGCCACAGGGACTTCCGAATCCGCATTCCAGGAAGGCGCCGCCCTGGACGCCGTCGACAGCTCCATGGCGGTCATGGAGTCCGCGGAAACGCCGGAGGGAGCGGTTCCGGAGGTTGCCATGAAGGCGGAGGATGCCGCCGGGGGTGCCAGGGACGTGGCTCCGGCCGCTCCTTCCAAGGACAGGAACGCTGTCCTTGTCGTGGTCCTGCTGTCCACCGCCTGGATCCTGTTGGCGGACTTCTTCCTGGAACGCCGACAGGGGAGCCGCTGATTTCCGCTTGTCTAGTTCCAGGACTTTTGCTATAATGTTTCCACAAGGTTGCCCCGGAGTGCCCGTTTTGGGCGTGCAAGCTCCCGGGGCTTTTTCAAGGGAGAGAGGTTGCTATGGACAAACTGCTACTGATTGACGGGAACAGCATCATGAACCGCGCCTTCTACGGCCTTCCCCTTCTGACAAACGCCGAGGGCCGCTATACCAACGCTGTATACGGCTTTTTGAACATATTGTTGAAAACCATGGAAGAGGAGGCCGCCACCCATCTGGTTGTCTCCTTTGATTTGAAGGGACCCACGTTCCGCCACGAACTGTTTGCGGACTACAAGGGGACACGGAAAGGCATGCCGGAGGAACTGCGGGAGCAGATGCCTCTGGTCAAGGAGGTCCTGGGTGCAATGGACGTGTCCATCTGCGAACAGGAGGGGCTGGAGGCGGACGACCTGATCGGCTCCCTGGCAGAAAGCTTCTACAGCCAGGGGATGGAAGTGACCATCCTCACCGGTGACCGGGACCTGCTCCAGCTGGCCAAGGACAGGGTGAAGGTCAGCATCCCAAAGACAAAAGCCGGGGGAACCACACTGGAACATTACCGCTGGGAGGACGTGGTGGAAAAGATCGGCGTCACCCCCCCGGAATATGTGGAAGTGAAAGGCCTGATGGGAGACCCTTCGGACAACATCCCCGGCATCCCTGGGGTGGGGGAGAAGACGGCGGTCAAGGTCATCCGCCAATGGCACAGCATCGAAAACGCCTACGCCCACCTGGAGGAGCTGCCCAAACGGTTCGCGAACCTGCTGCAGGAGCATTATGAACAGGCGGTCCTAAGCAAGCGCCTGGCAGCCATCGTCGTAGACCATGATCCGGGCATCGCCTTGGGGGACTGCAAGCTGGATACCCTGTTCACGCCGGAAGCCCACAAATGGTTCTCCCGGTTGGAGTTCAAGTCCCTGATGGACCGCTTTCCGGTCCAGGAAGGAAACCGGATGCAGGAAGGGGCATTCCTTTCGTCCCGCAGGCTGACCGTTTGCGAAAGCCTGGATGCCATGGATCTGGAGGGGGCGGGAAGTCCCCTTCACTACCATTGGATCCGGGAACCGGAGGAGGATTACTTCCTGTGGTGCGGAGACGGGGATGCAGTGCGCCTTCTTGCCGTCCGCAACCCGGAAAGGGAAGCGTTCCACGCAAAGCTCAGGGGCCTGCTGTGCAACCAGGCGGTGGAAAAGCGGACGGTTGAATTGAAGGAACAGCTCCATCGTCTCGACCTGGAGCTGGATGCGGGGAACAAGAGCGTGTTGGACCTGGGGTTGGCCTTCTACATCATCGATCCCAACAGGAGCGGATATTCCATCGCGGAGATGGCCCAGACTTTCCTGCAGAAGGCCCACGGAACGGAAGAGGGTCTGCTGGGGAAAGGGAAGTCTCGGATCGCCTATGGGGACCTGCCCGCAGAGGACCGGGCGGCCCATCTGGCCAACTCCCTGGAAGTCCTGATGGACATTTCCCCCCTCCTTTTGAAGAAACTGGAGGAGGTGGAGGGGCTTACCCTCTACTATGACATGGAGCTGCCCCTGGTTTCCGTGCTGAAATCCATGGAGACCCAGGGGATCCAGGTGGACGCTGAAGTCCTCCAGGCGTACAGCGCACACCTGGCGGTCATGATTGGGGAGGTGGAGTCGGAAATCCATGCTTTGGCCGGGGGACCGTTCAACATCAATTCGCCCAAGCAGCTGGGCACGGTCCTGTTCGAAAATTTGGGCCTTCCGACAGCCAAAAGGACGAAGACAGGTTATTCCACAGCCATCGAAGTGTTGGAGAAGCTGCGGCCCGTCCACCCCATCGCCGGGAAGATCATCACGTACCGGCAGCTCGCCAAATTGAAATCCACCTATGCGGACGGACTGTTCCCCTACATCCGGGAGGACGGGCGGATCCATTCCACGTTCAACCAGCAGATCGCTGCCACCGGAAGGATCAGCAGTACGGAACCAAACCTGCAGAACATCCCCATACGCATGGAAATCGGGCGGGAAATCCGGAAGGCTTTCATTCCTGCCCCGGGGCATGTGTTTGTGGATGCGGACTATTCCCAGATCGAGTTGCGCCTGTTGGCCCATCTCTCCAAGGACCCCAATTTCATCCTGGCGTTCAGGGAAGGTCTGGACATCCACAGCATGACCGCATCCCAGGTCTTCCATGTCCCCTTCGAGGAGGTGGACAAAGATCTGCGGCGCAAGGCCAAGGCGGTGAATTTCGGCATCGTCTATGGAATCAGCGATTTCGGCCTGAGCCAGGATCTGGATATCGGCGTTTATGAGGCCAAAAAATATATCGAAAGCTATTTCAACCAATACCCCCATGTGAAGTCCTTCCTGGACAGGGCGGTGGAGGAGGCGAAGGAGAACGGGTTCGTGACGACCATGTACGGACGCCGCAGGCCCATTCCCGAACTTGCCTCCAGCAACCACATCCAGCGCTCCTTCGGCGAACGGATCGCCATGAACGCACCGATCCAGGGAAGTGCTGCGGACATCATAAAAATCGCCATGATCCATGTGCATGACCGTTTGAAGAAGGAGGGCTTCAGGGCCAGACTGCTTCTGCAGGTCCATGACGAGCTGCTGGTGGAGGCCCCGGTGGAGGAGAAGGAGGCCGTGCAGGCCCTTCTGGTGCGGGAAATGGAGCATGCGGCTGCGTTGGAAGTCCCCTTGACGGTGGATGTCCAGACGGCGGCCAACTGGTATGATTCCAAGTAAGGAGTGCGTATGGCTGTGATTGGATTGATTGGAGGTCCCGGTGCAGGCAAGTCCCATGTGGCGGGGGTCCTGAAGGGTTTCTACCCGGTGGCGCTTATCGAAGCGGACAAGGTGGGGCACCGCCTCCTTGCCCAGGATCCGCAGGTGCGGAGCCTGATCCTTTCCGCTTTCGGCCCCGGGGTGCTGGACAGGGAAGGCGGGATCGACCGCACCGCTTTGGGCGCCGTCGTCTTTTTTGACAGGGACAAGAAGGAAACGCTGGACAGTATCATGCTGCCGCGGATCAAGGAAAGCATACAAAAGGAAATCGAATCCCTGACCCAGGCGGATCCGCACATGACCATTGTGGTGGACGGCGCCTTGCTGGTGGAAGCGGGGTGCGGGGAACTCCTGGACAACCTGTGGTACGTCCATGCGGACGCTTCCACCAGGCGCAAGCGCCTGGTGGAAGACAGGGGGATTCCGCCGGAACGGGCGGAGGCAATGCTTAAAAGCCAAGCGCCGGACGCCTTCTACCTGGCCCATGCGGATGCGGTCATCGACAATTCCCAGGGGCGTTCCGGGGAGGAGCTGGAGGTGGAAGTGGGCATGGCTTTGGAAAAACTCAAAAGGAATGGAATGGATGATTAGAATGATACGAATGGCAATCCTGGCACTCTTCCTGCTGCTTGCGGGCTGCGGGACCCAGGACCCCCGGTTGGAGTCCGCGAAGATGGAGGAAGCGCCTTCCATGGAAGAGCTGACGGAAATACAGGACCAGCAGCGGCTGGAAGAGCTGGAACAGATCCGTGCCAACATGGAGCCGGACACGCTGGTCCTGGGTGCGACGAATCCGGTCGGCCTGCATCCCTTTTCCCATATGGACTACAGCCTTTACCAGGTCATGAAACTCTTTTACGACGGACTGTTCCGGCTGGACAAGGACTTGCGTCCGGTGCCCCACCTGGTGGAGAACTACAGTTTTTCCGCGGACTACCGGATTCTGACCTTGGACCTTCGTCCGGATGTGGCCTTCCATGACGGAACCCCCCTGCGTGCCTCGGATGTGGTCTATTCCTATGAACTGATGCGCTCCAATCCCGCCAATCCCTATTACGGAAAGGCGCTGGAGAAGGTGGCCTCCTATGCCGCCATCGGAGAACGGCAGGTGCGGATCACCTACAGCCAACCCAATTATCTGGGACTGTACTACCTGCATTATCCCATCGTGTCCAGGAGCTACATGACCGACGCCCGCCGTTACAACCCCATGGTTCCCATGGGCACCGGACCCTACCGGATGGTATCGTTCCAGCGGCACCAGTCCATGGAACTGGAGGCCAACGAGGCCTGGTTTCCGGGGAGCCCCAAACTGAAAAAAATCCGTGTGCGGATTTTCCGCCACCCGGAACAGGCAATGACCGCTTTTTCCGGAAACGCCGTGGACCTGGTCTTTCCCCAGACCTATGTCTGGTACGATTATTCCGAGGACTCCAGCCAGGAGATGGTGGAATATCCCTCCAACCGGTACAAGATGCTTCTGGTCAACCAGGGCAACCGGTATCTGGCGGATCCCGCCTTCCGGCGGGTTTTGAGCCGCTCCATCCCGAGGGAGGACATGGCAAAGGACATCTATCTCGACCATTCGGTTCCCCAGGAGTATCCGGGGACTCCAGGGGGGTGGCTGTTCAAAGGGACCCTGGGGGAAGTCCGACAGCAGGAGCAGTCCCTTGCAAGGGAGGACCCCCCTTTTGACACGAGCCTTGTGCCCCAGGGGCAATCCTTCACCCTCCTGGCCAAAAGCGGAGACAAGACGATGGAACTGGAGGCATTGGCTTTGCAGGCGCATTTCAAGGAATTGGGATACACGCTGCTGGTCCGTTTCCTGGGGGAAGCGGAACATGCGGCCGCTCTACAGGCCAGAAGCTACGACCTGGCCCTGGTGGAAGGGAAGTATGCGGACGGACCCGAGTACAAGGACCTGTTCGGAACCGGCGGGCGCTACAACAGGACCGGCTACAGCAGTCCCGTCCTGGACAACGCTTTGGACCGGATGGACAGGAGCGCGGGGGAAGACGCCTTCAAGGCGGCTTATGTGGACTTCTCCGTTTCCTTCCAGCGGGAGGTTCCCGCCATCATGCTTTACAGCATCAACAATCCAATCATCTACAAGAGTTTTGTCCAAGGGGAAATCAGTCCGAACCCTATGCATGCCTTGGACGGACTCCCCGGGGTGGAGCTTCGGAAGCTGCCCTAGAACGGAACAGTCGGACACACAAGGAGCAATTATGAAATTATTCAGCATCGCCAGCGGAAGCAGCGGCAATTGTGTTTATGCGGGAGCCGGGGACACCCATCTGCTCATAGACGCCGGCATCAGCGGAAAGCGGATTGCCGAAGGGTTGCAGACCTACGGCATACGGCCGGACGCCCTGGACGGACTCCTGGTCACCCATGAGCATGTGGACCATGTGAAGGGGTTGGGGGTCCTGGCCAGGAGGCACCGGTTGCCGGTCTATGCCACGGAAGGGACCTGGGTGGAACTGGAGGCGGCGGGTTCCCTGGGCAGACTGGATCCGTCCCAAAAGGTCGTCATCCGCCGGGACGAGCCCTTCCGGATCAAGGACATGGAGGTCACCGCATTCTCCATACCCCATGACGCCAGGGAACCCGTGGGCTACACGCTGCAGTCCGGGGGGAAGAAGATCGGGCTGGCTACGGACCTGGGGTGCTGCAACCCCTACATCCTCTCCCATCTGAAGGGATCGAACCTGCTGTATCTGGAGGCGAACCATGACCCCCGGATGCTGCAGGTGGGGAAATACCCCTATTTCCTGAAGCTGCGCATCGCAAGCGATTTGGGTCATCTGTCCAACGAGGCGTCGGCGGACATGGTCCGGGAACTCTGCAGCGAATCCTTGTCCCATATCGTCCTGGGACATTTGAGCCATGAAAACAACCTGGTGGAGCTGGCTTACGCTTCTGTACGGATGGAACTGGACCGGTGGAAAGCAAATCCGGTGGGTCTTTCCGTAGCGGAACGGGCCGCCAACTCCCCCCTCATCACCCTATAAACATCAAATGGAGGTTTCCCAATGAAAAAAGGCATCATTACCGTGGTAGGCAAAGACAAAGTGGGCATCATCGCAAAAGTATGCTCCTATCTGGCCGACAAGCAAATCAACATTATGGACATTTCCCAGACCATCGTCCATGACTATTTCAACATGATGATGGTCGTGGACCTGTCCTCCTCCTCCAGCGAAGTGGGCGAAATCATCGATGGGCTCACCTCCATCGGTGATGAGATCGGTGTAACCATACGTCTCCAATTGGAAGACATTTTCAACAGCATGCATAGGATATAGGTGGTGCCATGATCAATCTGTTTGAAGTGAACGAAACGAACAACATGATTCTGAATGAAAACCTGGATGTACGGACCATCACCATGGGGATCAGCCTGCTGGATTGTGCCGCCGCCGACATGAAGTCCTTCAATGATAGGATTTACGAGAAGATTACCCGCTATGCCGAAAAGCTGGTGCAGACAGGGGAGGACATCTCCAAGGAGTACGGGGTCCCCGTGGTGAACAAGCGGATTTCCGTTACCCCCATCGCTTTGGCGGCGGCGGCCACCCGCGCTTCGGACTATGTGGAGGTTGCCAGAACCCTGGACCGTGCGGCAAAGGCGGTGGGGGTGAACTTCATCGGCGGATTCTCCGCGCTGGTGCACAAGGGAGCCACGCCTAGTGACCTGGCCCTCATGAACTCCATCCCGGAGGCCCTTGCAGTCACCGAAAGGGTCTGCAGTTCCGTCAACGTGGGCTCCACCAAGACGGGAATCAACATGGACGCCGTTCGGCTGATCGGCAAACTGCTCCTGGACACCGCCGAAAGGACCCGGAATCTGGATTCCATCGGCTGCGCGAAATTTGTCGTCTTCTGCAACGCCCCCGACGACAACCCCTTCATGGCAGGTTCCTTCCACGGCGTAGGGGAACCGGACGTGGTGGTGAACGTGGGTGTCAGCGGTCCCGGGGTGGTCAAAAAGGCTCTGGAGAACTGCAGGGAAAGCAATTTTGAGGAACTTTGCGAGACCATCAAGAAGACCGCCTTCAAGATTACCCGGGTGGGCCAACTGGTTGCCCAGGAGGCTTCCAGAAGGCTGGACGTCCCCTTCGGGATCATCGACCTGTCCCTGGCCCCAACGCCCGCCATCGGCGACAGCATCGCGGACATCCTGACGGAAATCGGCGTGGAATATGCCGGAGCCCCGGGAACCACGGCGGCATTGGCGCTTCTCAACGACCAGGTGAAAAAGGGTGGCGTCATGGCCTCTTCCTATGTGGGCGGTTTGAGCGGCGCGTTCATCCCCGTAAGCGAGGACCAGGGCATGATCAACGCGGTGGCCGCCGGTGCCTTGACATTGGAAAAACTGGAAGCGATGACCTGTGTCTGCTCCGTCGGCTTGGACATGATCGCCATTCCAGGGGACACCAAGGCCAGCACCATCTCCGGCATCATCGCGGACGAGATGGCCATCGGCATGATCAACCAGAAGACGACAGCCGTGCGGATCATCCCTGTGGCGGGCAAGGCTGTGGGAGACGTGGTGGAATTCGGCGGTCTCCTGGGATACGCCCCCATCATGCCGGTGAACAATTTCGACTGCAGCAGGCTTGTGAACCGGGCCGGCCGGATTCCCGCACCCATCCACAGCTTCAAGAACTGACCGGCCGGAAGGAGGTGCCCATGCTATACGAATCCCTACAACCGGAAACGGTGTTCCGGTACTTCAAGGAAATCAACAACATCCCCCGGGCATCCGGTCAGGAGAAGGCCCTCAGCGACTGGATCGTTTCCTTTGCCCGGGAACGGGGCCTGGAAGTGCACCAGGACAGCCGCTACAACGTCCTGGTGCGCAAGCCCGCAAGTCCGGGACTGGAGGGGATGCCAGGCGTGGTCCTCCAGGGCCATCTGGACATGGTATGCGAGAAGAACAAGGGGACCGTCCATGACTTCTCGAAGGATCCCATCCGGATGGAAGTGGACGGTGGATTCCTACGGGCGAAGGGCACCACGCTGGGAGCGGACAACGGCATTGCCGTTGCCATGGGACTGGCTGTCCTGGACGACAGGGATCTGGTCCATCCGCCCCTGGAGGTGCTTCTGACCACCGACGAGGAGGTGGGGATGACCGGCGCCCTGGAATTCGACCTGAACCTGTTGGAAGGGAAATACCTCCTGAACCTGGATTCGGAAGAGGAAGGGGAACTGGTTGTGGGTTGTGCAGGCGGGTTGAAGGCCCTGCTGGAGCTGCCGGTCTCCCGGACGCCGGTGCCCACGGATGCCGGAATCCTGCTGGAGGTGTCCATCACCGGACTGCAGGGCGGACATTCCGGCATGGAAATCCACAAGAACCGCGGGAACGCAGCCAGGTTGACCGGAACCATCTTATGTAAACTGAGGGACTCCCTGGACTTCCAGCTGGTTGCCCTGCAGGGGGGGGAGAAGGACAATGTGATCCCCCGGGAAGCCTTCCTGCAGGTGTTCCTTACCCCTTCCCAGAGGGAACGGTTTGAAGAGGCCATGACGGCGGCATCCGCTGAAATCAGGGAAGAGACCCGGCTGACAGAACCAGGTCTTGCCATCCGTTGGAATGTGCTGGAACCGTCCGCACCGGCACTGGAAGTGCTGGACGGCGCCTCTTTGGAGACGGTGCTGTTCCTGCTGGCATGCCTTCCTAACGGGGTGCAGAGCATGAGCCCGGAGTTGGAGGGCTTTGTGGAAAGCTCCCTCAATCTTGGAAAGGTCGCACTGGAACAGGACAGGATGCTTTTCTTGTTCGCCATCCGGAGTTCGGTCCGGACAAAGAAATATTGGATCGCCCGGCAGCTCCAGCTCTTTGCCGACCAGGTGGACGCCAAGCTCGAGAGGACTGCGGACTATCCGCAATGGCCCGTGCGCATGGAGGGGGTCCTGCTGGCCAAGGCTGTGGCTGTCCATGAGGAACTGTACGGGAAGAAGCCCCTGGTGAAGACACTGCATGCGGGCGTGGAGCCTGGGGTGATCCTGGAAGGAAGGCCGGACATGGAGGCCATATCCCTGGGACCCGACATGTCCGGCGTGCATTCCCCAGAGGAACGCCTGGACATAGCTTCCACGGCCAGAACTTGGGATTATCTGCTGGCCCTGCTGGCAAAGCTGGGTGCATGAAAAAAGCAAGCCGATGTCGAGGCCACTGAAAAAGTCTCATAATTAGAAAAGAAGCTTGAATGCAGATTAGACTGCAATTCAAGCTTTTTTTTGTTATAATCATAGTATCAAAAAAAGGTGGTGGCCCTTATGATCCAGCAACA
>NZ_JAAEEH010000048.1 GCF_010179735.1 Anaerotalea alkaliphila | reverse complement strand
GGTGTCTCATATGCCAACCAAATGCCAATGTTCGGATTTTGCTATTGGCTAGCTTTGCTATACGCTTTTTTAAAACTCAATTTTTAAAGTTTTTTGATCTCAGCTATTGACTTTTATTAGCTGGTCTCATCAGTAACGTCTTAGTCTTTTTGGTAAAAATCACATGTATAGCCATCAGCTGCCAGGGGCAGCCCCTTCGCCCAGGCAGGAGCAGTGCCCATGATTTCACAGATTTCCTGAACCGATGAATCGCCCTTTGGCACTTCACAAATCACCTCGTCATGGACATGGGCAACGATCTGAAATCCCGCTTTATCAAGTCTTAGCATGGCCTCAGCAAGAAGATCTCTGGAAGCTGCTTGTACAATATTCTCCACAATCTTTGGTCCGTAGGTTTCGATGCGCTCCCACTTTTTTGTGGTTCCAATGCCTTCATAGGTCAGTCCTTCTCGCCCAAATTTATTAAGCATCAGCTTTGGTTTTACATAAACAAGGTCTCTGCCCGATGGAAGGGTGATGAAGAGCATCCCGCTTTTATAGGTGAAGCTGATGCCATGGGTACGGGTTTTGGTTCTTTCTTTCACCGCTTTGATGGCCATCTTGTCCACTTCCCACCAGAAATTCACGATGTGGGGATTGGCTCTGCGCCAGTTGTCGATCAGCCCTTGCAGCTCGTTTTCTTCCACGCCCATCTCTAAAGCTCCCATGGACTTAAGTGCTCCAACGCCTCCGCCATAACCGCAGTTGTGCACTAACTTCCCTGATACGGTAAAACGATTATGTCTTCCGGCATCTCGTATGTCATAAACTCGAGTCTTGCCTTGATTAACCGCCAGTTTTTTCTTTTGCATCTCACTGCATCTTCTGCCTCTTTGATAATTTGTTCTCGACTCATTCCGGCTCCTAATTTCTTTATCACAGCACTTCGTGTGTACGGCCAATAGATCTGCTCCCATCGTGTTAACAGTGTTCTTTCTCGATTGGCTTGATTGACACTCCTTTTGACAAATCGCAGATTGCCTTTTTCGTAATGCCCCATGTTGTTGATTCGATCTAGCTCCAGCTCTTTTTTTACATTCTCCACATTGGATAAAATCCAAAGACCCGCTTCTAAAATAGAATTGAACCTGAATTCTATCCCTCGCGCTCCGTACCTGTGATATAGGGGATGATTGGCTTGTTGACATCGCCGCTTCGCCTCGGTCAAACGTCGATCGAGCCACTTGGGCACTTGTCTTGGCTTGGAACATCGTTGACATCCCTTTGACTTTCCTTTTCTTAGATTTCCCAGGTTTGTCCACTGGATCTTTTTGCAACTCACACACTGCGTCAACACATAACAATGATTCCATTTCTCGTTCCATCTCTTCTCTGAACTGATAATTTTCACCCATCCGTATTGAGTTCCGACCATCTCCGGTTTGTATGAGATGTGCGCCGCTGGCGGCAGCTTCTCCAAATTGTACTGGCTCAGGTTCCCCTTCGACCCATACGAGATGATCTTTTGTTGCTCTAAGCCCTTCATATTCCACCACTTCTTTCATTCCTTTATAAATCACGCCGCCATGATTCACCCACTCTTTTCCGTCCCATAATTGATGGTCTTTCGTAATATCTTCAATTGGAACAAGCCCTTTATCTGTTAGTACTAATTCACCTTCTGCTATACAGGCCAGTTCTGAAATCTTCCCTTTTTGCCTTAGTGGACTACCTTTAGTAATTTCATCAATAGGTACATGAAACATTTGTGAGGCAGAAGCTTCATAGATCTTCCCATGGGACTGGAATACTTCAAGTCTCCACTTCTCGCCGGCGAGCCAGGATAGTACCCTCGCTTCTATGGCTGAAAAGTCAGCTACGATGAATCGGTGACCCTCTTTTGGAATGAAGGCGGTTCTTATGAGTTCTGACAGCACCCCCGGTGTATTCCCAAAGAGCATCTGCAGGTCATCAAAGCATCCTTCTTTCACCAAATCTCTAGCAAGCTTAAGGTCCACAAGGTGATTTTGTGGGAGATTTTGCACCTGAACCAGGCGCCCCGCCCATCTTCCTGTTCGATTGGCCCCGTAAAACTGCAGCAGTCCATGAACTCTGCCATCGGAGCATACAGCTCTTTCGATGGCTTCATATTTCCTGACACTGGTCTTGGCCATGAGGAGTCTAAGCTTTAACGCTTCTTCCACTTCGCCTTCTGTTTCATCCACCAGCTGCTGTACCTTCTTTTTTGATAAACTCTCCACTTCCACCCCCCGTTCTGATAGCCAGGTCTTTAACTGAGAGACGGAATTCGGGTTATCAAGCCCTGTCAGTTCATAGGCTTTTTCCGTAGCTGCCACGGTAAACCGCCTGTCACAGGAAATGGCCTGCATCACAAAATCCATGTCCACCTCAAAGCCTCGGTCGTTGATGCGTTGGTCCAGCTCGTAGAGGGTTTGTTCTGACTCTGGTATGGGATAGTCTTTGATCTTCTTTCTAATCTCAAGTTCTACTTCTACGTCTCTGATGTTGTATTGTTTAAACAACTCCCATTTATCCGGTGCATCTGATGGAAGGTTTCTGGTTCTTCCGCCATTAGCTGCAGTCGGCTTACAGGGAATACAGAAATATCTAATCAGTGGTTTTCCCTCTGACATCTTTTGTGCACCCAGCCTTAGCACCTTTGCCACTCCCTCAAGGTGGAGAGGAAGTCCAAGCATTGCTGCCTGAACCTCACTGCACCGCCAGGAAGATGGATTAAGATAAATAGCTCGGCCTAATTTGCGGCTGAGATACCTCATAAGAGCCACTCGTTCAAAGTTGGCATTAAAGGCTGTTTTAATCGTGTCCTCACTTAGAATGGCATCTATTATTTCTTTAGGTATTTCCTCACCACTGGCCAGATCGAAAAGCTCTACAGGCCCTTCATCAATGCTGTAGGCAAAGAGTAGAATGTCGAAGTTTGGACTATCGGTGTAACGGTAGACACCACATTTTCTAAGGTCTACATCTGAAAATGTCTCGATATCGATACTGAGTACTTTCATGGGTTTACCACCACCTCTCTGTGTCCTTTTGTGTTATGCCAAGAAATCATCATCTGCTTCGATTTCAAAGTCATCTTCAGCTCGGCTTTTTCCACCTAGTGGTTCACCATCTTTAAGCTTCTGAACATTTCCAAGTCCTGCTGCAATCCCTCGGTTCCCGTTTACATTGAAGGCATACAGGTTCAGACTGACTTTTCCGTAACACCCTGAGTAGACTTCGCTTCTATCCAGGATGGTTTGAACCTTTCCGTCTACCACATGAGGTGCATCTTTAGAGTTTGCATTGATGAAATATGAGCCTTCATAATTTGGATCATCTGGTCTATCGATGTCTCCGTCTCGAAGAGGGGTCTTAAGATTCGCTGGAATCTTCCCACCAAACTTCGGTGCTCCTTCCTGTTTGGCAGCCTCAACAGCCTTCAGGATCATGTTTACTGTCTTCTTGTCCGACTTTGGAATGATGATGGAAACACTGTATTTTGGATCACTTCCGTTGATACTTTTTGGCTCCCAAATGTTCACATAGCTAAGTCTTCCTGGTACGACTACTTTCGTTTCTTTACTCATGATAAAATCCTCCTATAATTTGTATTTGGTTTGCTCTGTTGAGCTTGGTTACAGTAATTGATTAATGCTTCATAAACGATGTAATGTTCATAAGCATTCATAAATCTTGATCTACTCTTCCACCTGAAACTCTGCATGGATAGGATCCACAGCTTGACGCTTGTCTGCCTCTGAAACAAGAGTCAGTTTGCCTTTTGGTTTTTCCACTAATTTTCCAAGTAATTCATTGAACTTCTTCTTGCCCATGAGCTTCTCCATCTCAGTGATGGTGATGAGACTCTGCTTGAAGATGTCTGTATATCCTGCACTCTTAGCAGTTTCAGCTACTGCTTTTTCATCGCTGTACTTTCTTCTGGTTCTACCTTCGACCAGCTTAAATCCATCCCACTCTCTGCCTTCATTGATGGCAAGCGCTGTGGCGTAGGTATAAATATCTCCCGCCCACTTAGCCAGTTCATCTGCAAGTCCAATAATTTCTGCAATTTCTTCATCTGTTAAAAGTGCTGGGTCTTGGAACTCATATTTTAGAAGTTCAAGATTTTTCACCGCTCTTGCCCGACACTGGTTTCTTGCTCTACAGAATCTACAATGATCTCCGGCACAGAACTCTCCACCACCGGTACTAGCCAGTAATGCTTTAGGTTTTAGTTCTTCATCTGCCCATTTGAGTAGCTCCTCCACGGTTATTTCCCAGGTCGAAAAGTTATCTACTCTTGGCTGGACGATGGCCATGGACACTTTCTCGATGTCATAAAGCATTTCAAACAGCGATAATGCTCCAAGTGCGTAAAGCATCATCTGTGGATTGTTTTCTGCTGAGACGATGATGCCTCTCCCGTACTTCAAATCCACCACATGAAGGGTTCCATTTCCAACGACAACCAGGTCACCGGTCCCGAATCCTTCAGGTACATAATCGCTGAAGTCCAGCTTCTGCTCTATTAAGATTTGAAGGTCAGAACAGTTCTCTTTTGATTTCTCAATCAGTTCTAGGCAATACTCCACGTAACAATCAGCGGTTTCATCCATCTCATCGGAATGATAAGGACTGGTGGGTTTTTTCGACCGCATCTTCAGGGCCTTTTTCAACTTATGCTCTGCTAGGTCATGCGCTGCCGTACCTTCTTCTGCATAGGTACTAGTCTCATTGGGAAACTGCTGCTCTAATTGAGCGGACGGTGTACATGACATCCAACGATGGGCACCAGAAGCGCTGTAGATGGAATGGCTATTGTATGATCCACTCACTTTAGCTCACCTACTTCCTTAAGGGCAGCTGCATAATGCTTAGGATCCAGAGACGAGAGATTATTGGCTCCATATTTGGTGATAATGGCTTTCACCGCCTCTCTATGCCCGTCTCTGCTTTTATCTGCCATAGCTGCTCGTACTTCTTCAAGGGTTATTGGCTTTTCTTCTGGCACTTTTTCTTCTGGCACTTTTTCTTCTGGCACTTTTTCTTCTGGCACTTTTTCTTCTGGCACTTTTTCTTCTGGCACTTTTTCTTCTGGTGTTTCAACTAATGCTTCTTCTGGTTCATCATTTACCGGTTCAGGTGTTGGTTTGGTTCTTGTTCTTTTCTTTGTTTCTTTCGCTGGTTCTTTAGCCACCTCACTCTCTAGATTAGGTTCATTCGCTTCCATGGCATGTACCAAAGTTTCTATACTTTCAGCCAGCGACTTAAGATCACTGACAACATCCAGTGCGAGTTTGATTTTACTCATCCTTCGATTCTCCTTTCTTCATGAGATAATCTGCAGTCAGGTCCTTCAGAATCGGAACCAGGTCCTTCATCTCCCATGGTGTGTTTTTCTCTACTCCATCCAGCGTCATCTTCTCTCTGCCAAAGTGACCGTAGACTGCAAACTGTCTGTAGATTGGTCTTCTTAATCCAAAAGACTTGATGATGGTGCCAGGTCTCATGTCAATCAAGGCTTTGATGATTTCCGTCAACACTTCATCCGGCAGTATACTCGTTCCAAAGGTGTCTATCTTGAAGGACACGGGCTTGGCTACTCCAATAGCGTAAGACACCTGCACTTCACATTCCCGAGCGAGCCCTGCTGCCACGATGTTCTTTGCGATGTATCTGGCGAGATAGGCTCCGGAGCGATCCACCTTTGTGGCATCTTTTCCTGAGAAAGCTCCACCGCCATGGCGTCCTTTGCTGCCATAGGTGTCTACGATGATTTTTCTGCCAGTTAAACCTGAGTCTGCAGCAGGACCACCAAGAACGAATCTTCCTGTTGGATTGATCATCAATTTCGTGTTCTCTGTCAAAAGCTCATGTGGTATGACTTTAAGGATGATATGCTTGGTCACGTCTTCTCTCAGTTTCCTGATGTCCACACCTTCTGAGTGCTGAGTCGAGACTACAATCGCTTCAATGGATAAAGGCTTATTGTCCTTTCCATAACCTAGCGATACTTGTGCTTTCCCATCTGGTTTGAGATAAGAAAGCTCCCCAGCTTTTCTAACTTCAGCGAGTCTCATGCACAGCTTATGAGCTAAGATCATTGTCAGCGGCATGAGTTCTTCTGTTTCATCCGTTGCGTAACCAAACATCATCCCTTGATCTCCTGCACCAATATCTTTTTTATCAACACCCATTGCAATGTCCGGGGATTGCTTGTTGATTGCAATAAGCATTCTATAAAACTCACCATCCGTGGATAACTCGTCTGCTCGGTAACCGATGTCATAAATCACGTCTTTAACGATTTTCTTGTAGTCGATTCTCTTTTCAGTGCTGGTTTCTCCAAACACATGGATTAGTCCATCTGCTGCAGTGACTTCGATTGCTGTTCTTGCTTCTGGATCCTCCCTTAGAATGGCATCCATGATGGCGTCAGCGATCTGATCACAGAGCTTGTCTGGATGGCCCTCTGTTACTGATTCAGAGGTAAAAACGTATGCTGGTTTCTGATTTTCTTTCATTTACTTGCTCCTTTCCTGTTCTTCTTTTTTCTGTTCATCTTCCGGCTCGTTATCAAGATCAAGTAATCGAGAAGCTAACCTCTTTGATACAATGCTGATGGCGGTTAATACACCCACCATCTCGTCTTGAATTTCCTTGCTTGCGTTCATATTCTCGTCTCCTTTCTTTTGGGTCATATCTAGGTCACCTCCTTCGACTACACAACCCCTTCACTTACTAGCCAATGGGGAAGGTGGTTTGGTAACCAGAAATTTTATTTTCTTTTACATTCCTTTCATTAGAAGCCTGAAAGTTTCTCTGCCTTTAGGTGTAATAAGGGTTTGAGTGCCTACCCATCCTGTTTTCTCATTCTTTGCTTCCTTGATTTCGAAGAGTGCTGTATTCTTGTCAGCGTATGGTTTTAGTTGACCTTTTTGATCTCGATACACGTACTTCTTGTTTATGAGAAATTGAATGAACTGCTTTTCTTTAATCCTTAACTCTTTTGCTGTATCTCTGAAATTTGTGAGAAGGTTTCTGTCAACAAGCTCATCAAAGTACTCTGCCTTTGGTAACATAGTGGTGTTGGCTACGATAAGTTTTGAATTTTCCACTCTTAGCTGTTGGATGGTCACATCAGCCATTTTTAGTGCCCTAGACATAATCATTTCAGGAGTATTCCAAGCTTTCTCAATGGCAATAAAATACTGCCTGGCTTGTTTACCACGATCCGTTCTTTGAATCATGCATAACTCTTTTGCCATCGGTATGCTAAGCTGATGGTCCGTAGATGGTCTGCCACCCGATTCACTGGTTTTACTCAAAATTGAGTAAAAGTCTACACCCTCTGAAAACCCATACTCACACATTCTTCTAAACCAATCGTTGTATCGAGTTTCAACTTCTAAGAACTCGTGTAACTCACGACCAGATACTGTGGGTTCAGTTCTGGAATAATCTACCTTCATTAATTCGTTCATCAATAAATCACCTCGTAATATTTGATAGAGGAAAGTCCCCTTCACTTCCTAGCCAACGGGGACCCACTCTTGGTAACCAGAAATTTAAAAAAACTTTCTAAGCTTTGCTAAAACTTTGTCTCTACGCTTTATCACTGCGACGTGGGAGATATCTTCTTTTTTAGCAACATCTCTTACGGTCATCTCTTTATAGAAAAGATCATCGATGAGTTCCTTCTCCTGGCGATCCAGCTCTTTCATGGCTTCTTGCAGAATTAAGAGCATCGCCTTATCAACGACTAGATCCTCTACTAGTTGCTCATCAGCATAATCAGCACCTAGATCCATTAAGCGTTGGAGTGAATCCTCTTTATTTGGTACAAATGTCACTTTCTCGTTTTCCATGTCCACATCAATACGACCGACCTTGACGTCTTCCTCCATATATCTCTCGCGGCGTTTCATCCTGTAGTACTCTTTTTGAAGTTCATCTGATACAGGCACTGTTACACTTCCAACTTTTAACTCTTTACTCATAACTCGTTCCTCCTTGGAATTTTTGCGGCTTGAAAAAGCCAGAATGGGTGAATGGACTCGAAAAGATACAAAAAAAAATAGCCGGACAACCGCTAAAATTAATTAGCGATTATCCGGCTATTTGGTAGTTCAGGTTCGACTCCGTTGCTCGGTATACATTGCACTTGTTACATTGCTTTTGCCTTTATTCTATTGTCTTGGAAAGTTACATCAATGATTCGCCTACATTTGGGGCATTTGATCATGACCTCTCCGTCCTTAGCGACTACTAAATCCAGCAGACGCTTATTGTTGCATACTGGACACTTGATCTTCTTAGCTATAGCCATCACCTCCTCATTTTTCTGTCTTGTCAGCATACTTGCGAACATTAAGGTTAAAAAAATATAGTTTGTCCGCATTTGTGTGTCATGTCAGCTTTCAAGCGAACGCGACTATAAAAAAATAACAACACAAGCAGATGCTCCTGCTGTTATGATCCCATGAGCTTTATGTCTAATGTTTTCACACGAATTTCGGCTGCTTGTTTAGATACATGGAAAGCTTCTGCCAATCCATCAATGATGAGTTCATTAATAATACTCGGACTAAAACCTGACCACATATGATCATTGATTTTTCTTCCTACTTTAAAACTCGCCTTTATCTCCGAAGCTTTCTTTCTAAACATCTCTGCAGGCATTAGAATTGCTGCAGCTAGATTGTCGGCTTGCCATTCCATCCATTCTTCGGGGGTTTTAGGGTTATAGGCTTTTTCTTGTGGACACCGACAAGCCTTTGCTAATGTTTGATCCTTCAATCCCATCATTGTAAACCGTAATTTGTGGATATGCCAGTGAACAATTTCATGTGCTATGGTAAAACGCTCACGACCTCTATTACTTACATCACCAATATTACTCTCCACAAGTAGTGTACCTCTATTGTAGGGTCTGAGAACATATTGATCGTTTTCACGGTCGTATAACTCAACTGCTCCATCAGAAAATATCATCATACCTAATGTCTCACAAGCTTCATCGATATTTACATAATCAATCTCAAGCTCCATTTTAAGCTCTGCGATATCCTCAACGGGTACCGGTATAGGACTCTCTAGTGCTTCTGGACAATATTTTCGTAGAAACTTTGTGGCCTCATGATCCATCTCTTTCTTGCTGATAATAGGCACAAAATCACTATTTAACTTCATAGGCGACTCCTCCCTTGTTTATTATAAACTTCAATACTGTTGATTGAAAAGCTATCAAATGAATGGCCTTCAAGTACTGCGCTGCAGTTTAACTGAAACCACTGGGGAATTGACTCTTGGATCGATTCTTTTGCAAAATAGTCACCGATTTCGACATCACAATTTACAAGTATATCAAATTCAAAATCGTCATCTTCCTGGTTAAAATTAAACACACGCAGTACCTGAATGTCATCCAACGATGCTTCCTGGACTTCATTAACAACATTTGCACGGATGGTGAGATCATACTCGTCATAGTTATCCGTTAATTCCTCATTCAATGCGTCAAATATCTCTTGATAGAAGTCTCTTTGCAATATTTCTTTGAACATCTCTGTCATCCGATGCCCTCCTTATTCTTCGTCATCCAGTGCTTTAATAAAGTCTTCCCATGCCTTCTTAGTTGAATCAGTACCACTTACCTCGCTCTTTTTACGAGCTTTTCTTAGGGCAGTTCTTGCTAGATCATTGTCTTTGATATACTCAGGTAAATCCATTGGTATTTCGTCTCTGTCTTCAGATGCCATGTCTACCATTTCATCTAATTCACCATTGCTTAAACCTAGTATTTTCGCTAACTCTTGAAGTATATTAATGTTAGGTGGGTTTCTTCTTCCCTTCTCGATATCACTCCAATAAGCTGGTGATAGATCCAGCAATTCCGCCATACCCCTTAAACTGATTTCCTTCTCTTTTCTCTTGTTTGCAATAAATTCTCCAAATTGATTAGGACTCACAAAATTCACCTCCATTCTATATAGCAACACCTTATCTACAGGTATTAGCTTTCTCTCATTTCACACAATTTAAAACAAATGCTGTTGGTGATCTTGCTGATCTTTTACAAAGCCCAGGCTCTTCAGGCGAATCTTTGCAGCTGTTATAGATACATCAAACAAATCCGCTAACTCACGAGCCATAACATCTGCCCATAAATCCTTTTCGAAGTCTGTACCCAACTGATAACAGCCTTCCTTAATTTTTGCTGATTGAAATTTGCCTTTAACAACTTTACTAAACGCCCGCTGAGGCATAAGAATGGTTGAAGCCAAATAATCAGCTTGCCACTCCATCCAGTCATCATCTGTACTTAGTTCTTTCCTGCCATTACTTTCAATATCCGAAGTACGGCACTTGATTAGTGGTAATTTCTTATCTTCAATTTTCATTACATCGAAAAGTGAAATCTGACTCTTATCTTGTAAATACAGATGCCTATGCAGGAACCAATGAGCAGCTTCATGAGCTAATGTAAATCTTCCACGTCTTAGCTGGTCCTCTTCAAGTAATCTGTTGTCAACGATTATTGTTTTCTCGTTGACAGGTATTCGTTTTGCCTTCTCTCTCTCGGTATCATAAACAGGTATGTGACAGTCGTTAAAGACAATCATGCCTAGTATCGAACCATCATGCGTCAAATCTTTATAGTCCATCTCCAACTCTGCATAACTTTCTACGAAAAGTTCTACGTCCAGAACACCTGGTTCTGTAACAAGAGTCGGTTTATATGAATATATGACTTGTTCTGCTATATCTTCAATCTCTTTTTTAGAGAGAATAGGTACACCATTTTTCTTGGTTCTAAAATCCAGTGAGATCAATCGACCACCCCTTTCAAGATTGCGTGTATGCTTCTATGCGAACATTGTATCATGAAAATATCTTCCATGTCAATTACCAAATGGAAGATTTTTTCTAAAAATTATTTTTGTCCTCTCTCGAGATCAGCTTTTACCTTAATCATCAAATCGATCAACCAGTTCTCCTGAAGTGTTATATAATTCTGCAGGGTCACTTTCACTATTGTTCCATGTTCCCCTACCATCTAACCAATGGAAATCTACATCCGCATTCTTAGCCGAGTCACCGACTTTGACAGAAGCATTTGCTTCTAGAAGGTATTCAGGGAAGGTGAAATTCTGATCCCCTCTAACCGATCGGATTCTCCACCCGGATAGGTTAATAGCTTGATTACCGGTATTCTTGATTATGATATACTCGGCTTTCTTATCCAGGCTTGTTATAACAACACTGCTTGATACATTGCTTGGTGGAACAATTACATCACTGGATTCTTCATTAATCGCTGCGTTTACTTCATCAGGATTGACGTTGTCGAACTCATCGTTAATGACATTTCCCATCAATGTGTATGTGAAACTGTAATGGCTTGGAATCTGAGTCTTTGTATCAGGGTATGTAATGATGGCCACAAAGTCAGTACAGCCACCAGCATCTCTGATTACCTTTTCCATATAAGCCTGGTCACCATGACGGTTTAATGTGCTATTTTGCGGAGTAATGTTGTAAGCATTAGCAACTCCACCCAAGCTGTCAGCAATTACATGACCTTCATCCAGGTCGCTGGCTTCAGTGCCGGGCACTTTGGCTTCGTCATGATAATATCTTCCTTTAGATGTAACTGGCTCTTTACTTTCATCCTGAAGAACGATCACATCTGCTATCACTTTAACAAGCTGCCCATACTCATTTGTAAAAGCCCAGTACTCTCTATCACCAAAACCGATGTCTACCACAACATTAGCTTCTCTATGGCCGGACAGATCTCCACCATCGACTTCAATTAATCTGTAGCCTTCAAATATGGGGGCTTGTGGAGATTCTGATATAATAGCGTCTGGATTACTTTCTTCAATGTCTGCTAGGTCTTCTGCTGTATTCTCTGCTTCAGCTTCAGTTTCTGCAGCATCAACTACCTCTTTTTCTGGTGATGTTTCAGAATTTTCAGGTTCAACCTCAGCACTTTCCTGTTCAATTTCGCTTTCAATAGCAGGGTTGTTTTCAGTTATCGCTGCATTATCTATTGGTTCTTGTCCAGTAAAACCACCTATAATAACAAGAAGTGATAAAATAGCACCTATGACCATGACAGGCTTTTTCTTTGTTTTCCATCCCCAATATGTAAGCATGAATGGAAATAGCACAATCCATAAAAATAATTTGAGTAATTTCTTCATGTCAGTTCTCCTAATATGTAAAATCTAAATAATCAGGCAAGCAGTGTACTAATGCCCTATATCATCCTTTGGGAGGATACGGATCATTCCCATGTGAATCTTTGCTTTGAATCTTCCCATCCTTACCATGAATAACTAACTCTGTGCCTTGATTTCTACTAACATCTCGTGCAATTCTTTCTGCATCAGCTTTGGTATCTGTGTGGTGACTAGCTTTCTGCCCGCCACCCCTTTTAACATCCCAACCGCCATCTTGATTTGGTACTACATGATGTGTGTCTTGTTTTGCCATTTAAGACCTCCTGAAATTGCTATATGTGCTTGCCTGATTATTATCGTCTCATAAAATTGACTACTCATCTTCTCCCCTATGCTCCACGTTCATAGCATCAACCCAGTCTTCTTCTATATACACCATCCCATTCCGACCCTCCACCTTTCGGTTTGGACCAGCCTTATACAATTTACAGTTTAATGGACCATAACAAAAAGTTTCAAATCGATACTTCTTCCGTCCTCTTGGATTCCAGTTATCTACAATAATCTCAACCGGCATTCTACAGCCCCACATGCAGCTGCTACACTTAGTGTCATAAGTCCTAGCTGCAAGCCTTCGGTGTCCTCTTTCTCTGTAAACTTCCAGTTCCGGCGGCACCAGTTCCCAGGGTGATGATGTGTTAGAGATGGTAGTGCTTCGAGTGATGAATTTAAGCTTAGAGACTTTATAATATTCAACTGGCTCCATATCAGGATCTGGTACTGGAACGCACTCTCCACTGATGACATCATTCACTTTGAATTGATGCTTGGCATGGGCAGCTTTCCCGATGCCGATGGAGAAGGTGGTGTGTTGGTTATTGATTTCTCCCTCTAAAGTGATTGCATAACCAAGATATGTATGGGAGGCTTCATCGAAGGACCTGGTTAGACGGATCCTGGGTTGGATTGAAATTATAGTACCTTTGAAGGTTGATTTGTCCATTGATTACGGGCCTCCTTTTCTAACTATTGATCTAAACTTTGATTACCTGTTGCCAGGATTAAATACTCGAAAAGCATATTTAAGCCACCAATAAGCTGTTCATATAATGAAGAAATATCTTCAAATGATTCTAAATTAAAGGTCCTTATTATATTCTCTTTTACGGCATCCCTCTTTTCATTTGGGAGCAAATGATCATAATATTGCCTTAAATCATTCAACAAATACAACGGTCCCATAATAGAAGCAATATCTAGTTTCTCAATATTACCTTTCATGAGTGCCTTAAGAACTCCTTCATAGAGCTTTATTGATTTCCATTTTTCATATCCATCAGCAGGGCTAACTTCAACTTTTAGGTATAAATTTCTCAATTCTTTTATATTTACACCTTCTATTAACACTTTATGTAACATATTTATAGTCGGTTCAATCGTTTTTTCGCTAATTACAATGGGTTTTTGAAATTTATCCATTTGTTCTTTTATTTCACTTTCAAGGTGTTCTAAAGAAACTTGATAGGTATTCTTGACCACATTATAAAAATCACATTTTTTATAACATACATTAAGCTCTCTATTTGGCTCACTCCAAATACAACATAATTGTGCTGCATAAAATTCAGACCTTGTCAGTTGATGATCAGATTCAACATTATGAGGCTTTAATATGTTCAAACTTGTCTTATCCATATAAGATAAATCACCTAACCAAAAGACTATCTTGTCTTCAGAGTTTATTCCAAATGGAACAATCCATTCATCTTTGTATCCCACTTGACCATATGTATCTGAAAAAAGTTTGAACTCATAATCAGGATCATGCATGAAATGCAAAACTGATTTTTTCCCGAAATAAACCGGTGTTAAGAAGCCTTCTTTTGAGTGCTCAAAATCAACTGATAATCCAGGTATACTATAATAATCCCTATGATCATATATCAAATCATCTTCTTGGCAATACTCAAATTTTTGTCTGTATCCATTATATTTATGAATACCTTCAAAATGATTTTCTTTAATCATGTACTTATAACATTCATCAATCATTTTTTTCGAGTGATCAGCTAGAGTTACGGCCCCACAAGAAGTACATTTTAGGAGCGGAATATCTTCAAATTTCATAATTCGATCTGCAATAATAACTTCTGCTGCAGAAATAGCTACTTCTTTTACATCGTTACATTTTGAACATTTATGATTCGAACGGTTATTGCACTTAGAATAAAAGTCATCATAATTTATAAAATTGAATCTCAATTGAGCACCACCTATCAGTTATAACCTTTCGTCGTTAACTACTACTTACCATACAAACTTCCACTCGGGTATTTCAACACCCTTAAAGAATACCTCATAGTAGCTTAATGCATCTTCGATTTTTTCTTCAGCACTATTAAAAAATTCTTCGATTGTAGTTACACTTTCATCAAAAGCTTCATTATACTTTGAGACCATATTTTCATCAAAATTAAATGTCATTATATACAGACCCGCAAACTTAACTTGCGTTTTTTTATATTCATCAAGCTGAGATTTTGATAATAATTCTGCTGGTATGTCGAACGGATCTGTATAAACAGATAATGGCTTAGAAAGCTTTCGCAATCTATTCTTTCTATAAACAAACCACTTTTCAAATAAGTAATCTAAGAATTGCTCCCATGTAAACAACTTAATATTCGATTTATCTGCGGCTACAATAGCCCCTTTCTGAAACCCAAGTTTTGAGATAATTATTCCTAGAGAAGCTCCAGAATCATTAACCACTGTCCTGAATGCATGAATCTTTTCTTGAGGTATCGGTGTATTCCAATACTTGCACTCGCAAATAATTCGATTGCTCAGCTCATTATCAGCTTTAACAAAAACATCTACTTCCACTTCACCACGTACTGTTTCAATTTTACATGGTGTAATTGCTTCATAGCCAGAATAATTGAAATAGTGAGCAACCATGTCTTGCAGTTCAGTCCATGTTTCTGGTTTCCTGTTTGTCATTGAATACACTATATCACCTCCCGCATCACAACCATTAATACAATATTCTGTAAACTCATCTTCTTAAAAAAACGGACATCTCTGCTTCTAAAAAATGCCCGTTCTCGTTCACTGCCAATCTCGGTGTCGAACTGATTATGGATATCTGAAAATCACTACCGATCTGAAAAGTTACCATCACTGCCAATCTGAAAAGTTACCATCACTGCCTATCTGGGATGTTTACCATCACAGCACATCTAGGTGTCAAACTGATCATGGTTATCTGGGTGTCAAAGTAATCATGGCCTATCTGGAATATCATCGTCACTATCGATCTTGATACCAGCCTATTTGCCTATCTGTTTATTCTGTATAGCTGCTCATCTCTCCATCACCCTAATCAACTTGTCCATTTGTCCACTTGTCCGTGCCTGGCACCTCTCAAATCTAAGCTTTAGTTGATGTAACCCTTATTACTTCTAAAGCCTCATTTAAGATTCCCAAAATTTACTTATGTGGCTGAATAGTTTCTTGGAGAGTTGGGAGACTTTGCGATAATTGAGAGTAGGGAATCAACTTCTTCTACTGATTTATCTATTATTCTGCTCAAACTTCCAAGCATCCCGTACCATTTCGTCAATCCCAAGTTCAGCCTTCCAGCCTAGCTCCTTCTCAGCTTTACTTGCATCCGCAAAACAGGTCGCAATATCGCCCGGACGTCTTCCTACCATCTCATAAGGAACATCTATATCATTGACCTTCATAAAAGCATTCACAAGTTCTAAAACCGAAGTTCCTCTGCCGGTTCCCAAGTTATAGATGTTAACACCACTTTCCAAATTCTCTATAGCCTTGACATGCCCCTTAGCGAGATCAACCACATGAATATAATCACGAACGCCTGTCCCATCTATTGTATCATAGTCATTTCCAAATACACTTAACTTCTCTAATTGTCCTTTAGCCACCTTAGTTACAAAAGGCATCAGATTGTTAGGAATGCCGTTAGGATCTTCGCCAATCAAACCACTCTCATGTGCTCCTACTGGATTGAAGTATCTTAATAGACTAACAGCAAAATTAGGATTAGCATTTGCTGTGTCGGTCAATATCCGCTCACTCATAGCCTTCGTTTCACCATATGGATTAGTAGTTTTCTTGAGTTCCATGTCTTCTTTTAATGGAGAAGGCTGGTCACCATAAACCGTTGCAGATGAGCTGAAAACGAACTTATTCACGCCATACTTTACACATATCTTACTAAGCACCATAGTACTTACCAAATTATTGTAATAATACTCAAGTGGCTTGGAAACAGACTCTCCTACTGCTTTGAGGCCAGCGAAGTGAATCACACCATCAATTTTATAGTTATTGAGGATTTCCTCTACCTTTGCTTCATCCGTTACATCGATCTGATAGAAAGTTGGCTTGATGCCGGTTATGGCAGATAGCTTGTCCAATACCTCTATTTTTGAGTTGATAAGATTATCAGCGATAATTGCTGTATGGTTATTTTTAATTAGTTCTATGGTTGTATGGCTGCCGATAAAGCCTAGGCCTCCGGTTACTAATATGTTCATTGGTTGTGGTCACCTCCTATTTTTGTAAACTATATTCCTTGATTTCATCTTGATCACTTCTGTTATAGAATCTACCTCTTTTATTCTCATGAATAACATAATCAATAAATAAGAAATCGCTCCTGTGGTAATCGAAATTAGTAATGAAATATTCTGGGACAAAGAATTAATTAAGTAAATGTAGCTTACTTTTGTTATTAACCCCATAACTGAAGCACCAATTAAGGTTTTGAAAAAAGTGACACCAATTTGCTTAATGCCAAAAGATCCAATTTTCTTCCGTAAACTTATAAATAACAAAATCGTTGTAAACATAGCTGAAATAGAAGTTGCTAGAGCCAGTCCACCTATGCCTAAGATTTTTGATAATAGTATATTTAAGATTATGTTGACAATCATTCCAATAGCCGCATTAACCATAGGGGTTTTCGTGTCTTGAATAGAATAAAATCCTCGCGCAAGTACTTCTCTTAATCCAAACCCTAACATACCTATAGAGTAGAATAATAATGCTGTAGATGTCATTTGTACAGCAACATCATCAAATAATCCTCTTCCAAAAAGCAACTCTATAATTTCTCTGTTAAAAATGACTGTTCCAATTGTTATGGGTAAGAGAATAATAATAACAATATTTATATATTCCAATAAAACTCTTTTTATTTCATCAATTTTATTTTTACTTGCATATGATGATATTAGTGGATACATCACTGTTATAATCGATGTAACAAACAAGCCTTGAATAAAAAGATTAAGTCTACTTGCATAGTTTAGTGCTGAAATTCCTCCAATTGCTAACGATGAAGCAATAGTCCTATCAACCAGTTTGTTAATTTGGTTCACAGATGTTCCAATTATTACTGGGATAGCGATTTGAAGAGTTTTCTTGATTTTTTCATCTCGAAAATTTATTCTGAATAAATATTTAAAATTTAGTTTTTTTATAGCGGGT
>NZ_JAAEEH010000047.1 GCF_010179735.1 Anaerotalea alkaliphila | reverse complement strand
TGTTAAGTTCTTTTCAACAAACTAAATTTTATCATTAAAAATAGTGGCGAAATGTAAGTGGTTTATAGAGTACTCATATTCAAATTATGATCAACTCAACATTATCACTTACTTTCCATAATAAGCCCCGGCCATCTTAAGGGGTAACATATTGCCATTTACAAGATAAAGGTCTCCACCATCTTCTCCCGAGATTGGATCCATGTTCTCCATACGCCTGACATCATTGACGGAGAAGAACCCGTTCTGAATACCGATGGCGTATCCATCCATCCTGGATTTGTAATCCCCACGCATAAGGGCCGATGCGTTGAAGGATACAAAACACTGGCCCTTCTCTTTTTCAAGAAAGAGTGTCCGGTTCATAGCCTGCTCAAGTCTCACAAGCCATGGCCTGATGGTATGGACCACAAAACTGATGGACTGGTTTTCAATGTTACTGAATGAACTCTTACTAAGATCTGCCACCATATGAGGCGGCACCTGAAAGATTCTACAGATCTCTTCAATCTGAAACTTTCTGGTCTCTAAAAACTGGGCATCGGAGTTTGGCATACTGATGGCTTGGTACTGAAGACCATCTTCAAGGACAGCTACCTTGTTGCTATTGTTAATGCCACCGTATGCTGCCTGCCAGGCATCCCTTACTTTGGCAGGATCCTTAATGGTTCCTGAAGTTGAAAGAATTCCGCTTGGCGTGGCATTGTTGGCAAAGAACCTGCCGCCATATTCTTCAGCAGCAATGTTCAGTCCGATGGCATTTTTTGCGAGAGCCACCGGTGAGTAACCCATGACCCCATCAAAGCCAAGTCCTGGTACATGAAGCACATCCTCTGGACCGAGATAATGGGTGGTGGTGTCTTTCCTATAAGCATAGTAGAGCTTTCCATTTTTATCTCTATCCACCGTCATCTTGTCAGGCAGCAGAGGATACAGATGCATCACTTCACCTTTACCATTTCGAATGATCTGGCAGTAGGCATTCCCCCATAACAGTAGATGTGTCAACATGGTTTCCCGGAGGGTAAAGGATGTCATCTCCGGATTGGGTTCATCATGCAAAACCTTATAAAGCGGATGGGTGTACATCTTTTCTTTGCCGTCCCCTTTATACTGATAGGTATGAAGGGGTAAAGATGCTACTGTTTCTGCAATGATTCTCACACAAGCAAAGACTGCTGTGGTTTGCATGGAACTTCGCTCATTGACAATTTTCCCTGATACGCTTTGTCCCATATAAAAGTTTGGTGCACTGCTGACACTATCTGTCGGTTCTGCCCTTGCCTTAAAGAGCCATTTAAAAAAGTTCGCCATAATCTATGTTCACCCCCTTCTATCCTAAAATAATCATGTCGCGTTCATCATAAATGGATCCATCATCATCCGGTGGATTCACTGTTGCTCTGGCAAGGCCCATGATCATGGCCACAATACCATCGATCTTTTCTGAGGACTTTTCCTTATCCACCTTGATATTACCTGCTGGGTCTGTCCTGACCACAATGTTATCTGCCATCCACCGAAGAACCGGATGACCGCCATGAGCAATCTGTTTACTGAGTGTCAGCCGCATGAGGTCTTTTGTCGGTGGAGACATATCCTTAAATCCCTGCCCAAAAGGTATGACTGTAAATCCCATCCCCTCAAGGTTTTGACTCATTTGTGTGGCGCCCCAACGGTCATAGACGATCTCTCTTATGTTGTACTTTTCACCAAGGCGCTCAATAAACTTCTCGATGAATCCATAATGGACCACATTTCCTTCCGTGAGATTTAAGAGTCCCTGTCTGTGCCATATGTCATAGGGAACGCTATCTCTTTTTACCCGCTGATGTAGGGTCTCCTCCGGAAGCCAGAAGTATGGGATCACCTGAAACTTATCTCCCTCTTCTAATGGAGGGAACACCAGCACAAAGGCTGTGATGTCACTGGTTGAGGACAGGTCAAGACCTCCGTAGCAGACTCGCCCTTTCAGCTCTTCCGGGTCTATCGTGTAGTTACAAAGGTCCCACTTATCCATGGGCATCCATTTGATTTCCTGCTTTAACCACATGTTCAGTCTCAGCTGTTTAAACAGAGCAAGATCTGCTGGGTCGTCTTTCACCTGATTGTAATGTTCCCTGACTCTCTCTATCGTAATGGTATGGCCAAGACTTGGGTTGGCCTTATACCAGTTGTTTTCGTCTTCGATATCCGCATCGTCCTCAAGCCCATAGATGATGGCCAGGAATGTGGGATCTACTCTCCTGCCTTCCAGTATGTCTTTCGCCTTTTGATGCATCTCCCAGCCATAGCCAGAAAGTTGATTCCCGGCGGTGGTGAGGTATAAAAAGAGTGGCTGGGTTCTGGCATCCCCGGAACCAGTGGTCAGCATCTTTGCAAGGTCTGGATTCGGATAGGTCCAGATCTCATCAAGGATAACGCAGGAAGCATTGATACCTGATTTTGATTTAACATCGGAGCTTAGAACTTGATAAAAGCTTCCTGTCTTTGGATAAGTTATTCGTTTCGTCGATCTCACAAGGTTCGTAACTTTTGAGAGGGTAGGATTTCCTTCCACAAAGTTCATGCTGGTATTAAAAATGATGCTGGCCTGTTGTCTGTCGCAGGCAGCTACATACACCTCTGCGTTGGGTTCTCCATCAGCTAAAAGCATGTAAAGGGCAATGGCTGCACCCAGCTCTGATTTACCGTTTTTCTTGCCAATCTCCACATAGGCGGTGCGGTATTGACGGGTTCCGTCTTCTCGCAAGGTTCCAAAGAGGCGCCTCACCAGATCCTTCTCCCAGGGGAGTAACTTAAAAGGCTGACCGGCCCACTTGCCTTTGGTCAGCTTCAGTTGTTCGATAAAGTTTATGGCGTGGTTGGCATGGGCTTCACTAAATGGCATAGGCGTCTCCCCCTTTCGATTTACTCATCATGATTTTTATTTAGAAGGTCCTCCGCCCTTGGTACATTGGATAGCAGCTCTTCCATGGCATCGCCTTCGATGGTGTTACCACTGTTATTGATATTGAGCCTACTTCTTGCCGATGGACTTAAGCCCAGTTCTGAGCAAAAGTTTCTCATCTGCTTTAGGTTCTGCTGCGCAATAGAGACTTGAGGAATCTGCTGAATATATCCTGAAGCGGTCTTTAAAATGGATCCATGCTTTGAGATGAATTCTTCTGCTTCCTTCCATCTAGCATAGGCTTGACAGTACCCTGCAAAAGCTGCCATATCCACCTCAGTCAGAAGTCCCATGGTTTCCAGTTCTTTCGATAGTCTTCTCCATTCCTTCTTGGCATCTGGTTCCAGCCATGACGGGCACTTGGGTGCTCTTTGTTTGGGTTTTGGTTCATTTTTATTCAGTGGTCTTTTTCCAGGATTACCTTCCAGCTCTTTGACCGCTGTAGGTTTTGGTGGTCTTCCTCTACCTGCCATAACTTTCACCTCCTTTATTTACTGCAAAGAAAAAAGACCCGAAGGTCTTTGTTCAATCTTTTAGTTTTCTTCTGGTCCCTCATAGTCTGAGTTCTTAATGTATGTGGTGCCTCTACCGGATCCGACCTTTTGGATGTATCCCTCTTTCAATAAATCGGAAAGTGCTTTTTCAATGGTTGTGACACTGATATCAGGATAAATATCTGCAATCTCTCTCTTTGAAAGTTTACCAACCTTCTTATCAAATAGGTCCCTCACTCTTTCTGATTTACCCATTTTATCTACAGCTACAGTTTCTATCCTATCAGAGAAGTCCTTATAGGCCTTCAATAAAACACTACAGTAGTACTTCACAAAAGGTAGATAACTGTTCTCATTTTCATGCCATCCTATGGAACTTTCTTGTAGGGTTTCATAATAACTTTCCTTCGTGCTTTCAATCAGCATCTCCACACTGATATACTTTCCAACAATATAGCCTTGTTGGTAGAGAAGTAGCAGTGTTAGGAGTCTACTCATCCTTCCATTTCCATCATTAAAAGGATGAATACTTAGAAAATCCAATACAAACTTTGATATTAGAATTAAGGGGTCAATTCTCCCCTCATTAATGGCCTCATGATAGGCACTACATAAGTTCTCTACTGCTTCTGGCGTTTCAAAAGCGGACAAGGGCTTAAACCGAATTCGACGAGTACCTTTCTCATCCACTTCTTCAATGACATTGTCTTGATTTTTATATCGTCCCCCATTGGTGGACGGATGAAAACTATAAAGGTCCCTGTGCAATTGTAAAATCACACTTGATCTCAGGGTAATATAATCGTAATTCTCATGAATTGTATTTAGAACTTCCCTATAACCGGCAATTTCCTCTTCATCTCTATTCATAGGTTCTGCCTTTTTTGAAACCAGTTCTTCAAGCCTGGCATCGGAAGTAAAGATCCCTTCAATTCGATTGGACGCACCGGTACTTTGAATTTTTGCTACCTCCAACATGGCCTTGAGAATATCTGGTTTAGCCCTCACGAACAGTTCTTGCTTTCCTTTAAACTCATGTATTTTCGATACTAGATTCATGATCTCGGGGACCATTAATTCACTGTTCATTTCTCTGTAATTAAACTCTTTCACTATTATCACCTACCTACTCTCTATTCTATGTGCATAATTTTATCATCATTATATGCAGATAGCAAATAAAATATGCAGATAATCTCGCTATTGGTTCTAGATATCCCACAAGAAACTGCCTATCCCTTTGCGTTAATGCATATAATCTACTTCAATATATGCATATAGCTTGATAAAAGAGGTAGATCTTGTCCTTATAAGCAAACTACTCCTTATTAAAACAAGTTAAGGATCATTGGTTACTTCCCACGAACCCCTTTGTAGTTAAAGTTCCCTTTTTTAATCTCTTCATGATCTGCATCCACAGCTCTTTTGTATTCAGGGTCTTTTGTTTCCTTCTCTTTGCAACTCATGCAGATGCACTGCTCATTGAACATGGACATGGTTCGCCCACCTTCTAAGCTACCACCGCAGCGGTCACAGTGTTTCTGACTGAAAAATCGGTCCATCTATCCACACCTCCTACTCCACATCCACGTATTCCATCAACATGACCAGGGCCTCATCATAGCTCTTGGCTTCAGTTGTAATGCGCTTTACCATTTCATCGGCCTTTTCAGGCTCCCCAGCTTCCTTTAGGGTGCGTGATACAATCCCCATGAGATTAAAGATGTTACCATCTTCTCCAATGAGTCTGCATTTAGGTTTCATCGCTTTCACCCACCTTTCTGAAAGCACCACTGCCTTCCAGGTTCTTAAGAAGTGTCTTTCTGGTTTCCTTATACTCCGGACCATTCATCCCAATGCGAATCAGCCAGGTTCTAAGAGCATACTTGGGATTATCATCCTGAGCCTGTTTGTAGGATGCGCGATTTAAGGTTATTCCGGAGTTCGCTATGAGGACACATAGGTCTTGAAATGCTTTGATTCTTTCTGGATTCAGCTTTGAGCTGAAAAGTTTGAAAGTGAACGTCTGCTCTTCAAAATCAATCTCATATCCTGGACATCTGTCTGGTCCCAGTTCTTCAAAGGCTTCTTTAAGTCCCTGCAAATCTTTAATCTCAATCTTATTTAGATCTTCTGCAAATGTCTCGTCCATGAAGGCCGTCTCTGTTTCAAAGGCCATCATAATGAGTCGCTGCTTACTGTAAAGCATGTTGATGATATTCTTCAGGCTATCAGCTGTATGCTCTTCAAAATTCAGTTTGACTTCAACCCCTCCGAGATCTTCCAGGATCCTGTCCGCTCCTTCTCTCTGCGTTAATTCTGGAGCTGCTGCATCATCAATCGATGCTTGAATGTTTTGCTCTTGATTGACCGTGGGTTCTGATTCCATTTGCGGATTCAGAATCTCTTCCATGGTGATGGTCTCTCCATCTCCCCTGGTGATACCGCCATGTCTATCAATTGTGTAAACTTCGGTATTTGTCCTAATTTCATAATTAAAAGTTGGAACACTCAAGTATTTAGGTTTCACGCCAAAGTGCTCACCCAGTTGTTTGATCATTTCTTTCCGGTCCATTTTCATACCTCCTCTAAGTTTTGGTACTTACATATATCACTCTAAACACAGGATATAGCAAGGTATTTAACCGGCTTTTCAACCATAAATGCTCCAAATTATCCGCACTGCTGTAGCGATGCCTATAATTTAATGAACTATCTAAAAAAGGGCTGCTTGCCCTTCTTCAGTCTTAAAGTTCAAGGCCCGTGTACCGTGGGTAGTCGTAATTTTCCGTATTTACCAGGACCTTCTCTCCGCTGTCGATGTTTACGACTCGGATGCATCTGATTTTACCGTCTTGGTCCATCCCACCATCTTCATGTGAAATCCATGGCTGATCTTTTAAGAAGTCCTGGGCAAAATCTCTGAACTCATCATCCTTTAGAATCACTTCTTTTGTGATGATGTAAGACTGCCCTTTCTTTCCTTCTTTGATGGCTTGATGGGTGAGTTCTTTAAGCTCTACCAGGTCACGCACCTTTCTACCGAATAATGCTTTCATCACTTTCTCGCCTCCCACTCTTTTAAAATACCCTGTTTCAAGAAATTCCTCCACCTCACCCGGTGTGTAGATCAGGCATTCATCATCGGTTTCTTCAATGGGTGCCAAGATAAAGTCCCGATCCCATTTCCCAGCGATCTCATAAACCTTACCCCTTTTGTTTTCTAACCTGTCTTTCTTCTGAATCATCATTTCCTTGACCTCCTTGCATTTTGTTTGCTTTTGGTACTACCATATATCACTCGAAATCTACATAATAGCAAGTACTATCTTAAGAAATGACGATTCTTTTTTTACTTCAAATCCTTCTTTTACCATTTCAAACAGCATATCCTGTAGCGGCACTACAGGACCCTTTATATTTTGAGACTTCTTTAAAGTCTTCATCGCTAACCAATACTCTCTTTCCTTGAGTAATCTGTATTTCTTTCAATCTAACAACCCCATTAAATAGAAAAAGAGCGATTAGCCAAAGCTATCAGCTACTGCTCTTTTCCTAATTCACTATATTTGATTTTCTCGCCATCTCTTAATAGAAATACATCTTCATCAGAATTCCTGTGTTCTAGAGAATACTGATAAAACCTTTTCACAATGACATCTGCAAATTTTTCATCAAGCTCAGCTGTATAACAAATCCTATCTGTTTCTTCACAGGCAATTAACGTGCTACCCGACCCTCCAAACGGATCTATAACAATAGAATTTACACTAGAGCTATTCTTTATTGGGTAAGCTATTAAGGGAACTGGTTTCATAGTACTATGAAGTTCGCTCCTTGAAGGTTTGTCGAAATTCCAGACTGTTGTCTCTGATCTTCCTGCATACCATTTATGTTTTCCTTTTTTCTTCCAACCAAAGAGGCAAGGCTCATGTTTCCACTGATAGGGAGACCTTCCTAATACTAGCGATTGCTTCACCCACTGGCAGACTCCTGAAAGATAAAACCCTGCATCCTGAAAAGCCCTTCTAAAAATATGGCCTTTTGTATCTGCGTGGAATATATAAATTGATGCGTCATTAGCCATATAATTTTCCATATTAGTAAAGGCATCTAGTAGAAACTTATAAAACTCCTCGTCTTGGAGGTTATCATTTTTTATAGTTCCTTGGCTTCCATCGTATGAAACCCCATACGGTGGATCTGTCACCACCAGATTCCCTTTCTTTCCATCCATCAGTTTTTCATAGGTCTCAGCTTTCGTACTATCGCCACAAATAAGGCGGTGTTTTCCTAAAATCCAAATATCTCCTTGTTTTGATATAGGTTCTTCTTCTAGTGCCGCATCAAGGTCAAAATCATCCTCGTTAACATCCTTATCGTGAACCTGGCTAAAGAGGTCTTCAATCTCTGCAGCATCAAAACCGGTAAGGGTCACATCGAAGTCCTGTGCTTCCAGATCTTTAATCAGATCAGCCAAAGCTTCAAACTCCCAATCGCCTGTGACTTTGTTAAGAGCCACATTGAGTGCCTTTTCCCTTTCGGCGCTCATCTTAACAATGACGCACTCCACTTCCGTGTGACCTTCCTCTAAAAGAACCTTATACCGCTGGTGGCCGCCAACAATATTTCCTGTTTCCTCATTCCAGATGATTGGCTCTACATATCCGAACTCCGTCATAGACCTTTTCAGCTTTTCATAAGCAGGATCTCCGGGCTTCAAATCTTTTCTTGGGTTATATTCTGCCGGGTTGATATCCGTTACCGGCACTTTTCTTATGATCATGTCCTGTTTCATCAGATTCCCTCCGTTTCTTGGCATTAAAAAAGCCCTAGACCGAGGTCTATAGGCTAAAGCTTACAAAAAATAATGGAAAAACACCTGTATTTCAAGGTTGTAATGCATTCACTTTGATTAAGTTTCTTGTTTACTCATGGGGCGCTACATCCCACTATTCATGCGATTTCCAGGAGATTCTCTCCCCTTGAATATTGCGCATGAATTTTGGGATATACCCCCCTTTGGATTTTCGCGATTTTTCACAAAAGACCCTGGCGCGTTGTCGTTCCAACAGGTCTGTGGAGATTCAGACCCCCTACCCCCTCGTGGGTTTCGGAGCATTTCCAAAGCCTCCATCTTCTTCAGCAGTCTTCTTGGAGTGACAGCTCTTACAAAGGGGCTGCCAGTTGTTTTTGTTCCAGAAGAGCTTCCGGTCACCGCCATGGGGCTTGATATGGTCCACCTCTGTTGCCGGAGTGAGTCTTCCTTCCCTTTTGCAGTGAACACACAGGGGATGCTTCTTAAGAAACTCCTTGCTGGCCTTTCGCCACTGGTAGGTGTACATCTTAGAGCTTCGATCATTTTGAACCTTGATCATTTCTTTCCTGTGCTTGTCACAGTATCTATCGTGGGTCAGGGATTGACATCCAGGATAGTTACAGATGCGCTTTGGTTTCCAGGGCATCAAGTTCACCTCCCGTTTTTGTTTGCAATAAAAAAGACCAACGTTTAGTTGATCTATAACTTTCAATCTCAAATAAATGATAGCTTCATATATTCTTTTCTCATCTAGAATTTATCTGATTGTGCAGTTTCTCATGAGCTGAAAAGACTTTGACAATTTCTTGTACTTTTCCTACTGATTCAACAATAGCTGTATCCATATTTTCTTCTCTGAATAGAGTTATTAAATCCTTATTCTCCGTAACAGCTTTTGTAATTTCATCTGTTGGAATTCTAAAACTGTCTGCGATTTTCTTTATGATATCATAAGAAATGTCCCCCTGACCCCTTTCCATAAGACTATATCTGTGTGCAGTGATGTTCAGAATCTCCGCCATCTTTTCCTGGCTGATCTTATGATTTATACGCAGGATTTTAATCCTACTTCCAATTGAATAACTCACAACAATCCCTCCTGAAACGATTCTATTAATACCATTAATGATGTCGGTTTGAACGTATTAAACTATTTTTCTTTCTTCTGCATTGTTTTCCATATGGCCATTGGATGCGCTTTGATATTTTCCAAAAGACTATCCTTAAACAACAACTCAGGTCTATATTTACCATCATCAAAAGCTTCTAAGTATTCACGATGTTTCGGCCCTATATGAATACTTTTTGATAGAAATCCTTTTACTTTAGATTTTGCTAAATCCAAATCAAGTCTCTCACTCTTTATTAACATAGGATATAGATTCTTATAAACTGTCTTTTCTTTAAGCTCATCGACCCTGTCAGGAGAAAAAGTTAACTTCCCAGGTTCGCCGGTGATTGATCCATAAAAGACAAGGGACTTACAAAATATCTCATAATCTTCTTCTGAGAGAAGACCGTACCGATCAACATTGTAAATGTCATAAAAATCCCTTGCGGCTAGTCGGTTAAATAACGCTGCTGTTTTAGAAGCTAACAGCTCAATACTGTTTAATGTCCGTACTTCACCCGACAATCCAAAGATATTAGTATTCATTTTTCTCAGGACAGGCGAATATACGTGATGCCGTAATGAATAATTGGTTTCAATTTTTATGTTATCAGGATTTCCGGCATTGTTTTGATAAACAGCGACAATAGATTCCAGGGCAAAATAATCTTTTGATTTTTGAGAAATATGATATCCTTCTCGCTCTAAATATCCATACAATAATTCTCTAACCCTGCCTCTTTCTTCCAGAACTATTTCTCGGCTATCGTAAGAGTGAAAATCAAGATCGATATCAACAGATAACCTTGGTAAATTAAAAACTGTAAGATTTAACGCTGTCCCACCTTTTAAGATTAATCGATCCCTTAAAAAAGCGTTGCCATTTATATATTCCAGGATGACAATTAAACGGTGTACCTTCTCGATGACATCTTTATGAAACCCTGTGTTCTCGGAAATTTTGAGATAGTACTTCCTGTCTGGATTAAACAAATATATCACCCTCTTCCTGTAATGTTCTAGGAACGATTAAACCCCATCTTTTAACAAAAACACCATTCCCGTTTAAAGCTTCTTCACTTAGATACTTTTTCATCTTACCGGTTCTTTTTTCCATTAAGCTCAATAAATCTTCCTTTATTCCCAATGATTCCTGGTGTCGTTCAAAGAAGTAACCCGCTTTTTTATAAAGAACTTTTTTATTATACGTCTCAAGATAAGCAAGAAGCTTTGTTTCATCAAGAATCG
This sequence comes from Anaerotalea alkaliphila, assembly GCF_010179735.1. Lineage (GTDB taxonomy): Bacteria > Bacillota > Clostridia > Lachnospirales > Vallitaleaceae > Anaerotalea > Anaerotalea alkaliphila. Next base: position 7,235 of record NZ_JAAEEH010000047.1, on the reverse strand, counting down.
GACATATTTTTAGTATTTCATCCAATTCGTACAGGCCTCCGCAGTAATCCGGCCTATCGATAGAGTCAACAACCGTTCTTTCAAGATCGGTGAGTTTAATTGTGCTATTTAACCGATAATTTGTAACACCAGATCCTATTCCTCGACCAACATACTTGTACGATACACCCTCATAAACAAAATCAGATATTTTACTTTCAGAGGCAACATAAACAACAAAGCCTACTTGATGAGCTAGCCCATGTAACTCAAAAGCAGAATGATACGTCAAATAGGCACTTTCATTGATTTTACTTCCTATGAGGTAACGATCGGCTGTAGCTTCTCTGTTTTCTAAATGAACAGTACAATATAAATTTCGGCGCACCCGCTTAACAAGGCCTTTTTTAATATAATTGTTTAAAAGCACCTTGGCGTTTTCTGCACTGCCAACAACTTTTTTTGCTTCGCTCAGGTTAAATACCTCCAGCTTTAAAAAATCTTCATAGTATTTCACATTTATCACCCAGTTCCTAATTAGTATTGCAGGTTAATCATATTGTTAACTTTACAGCTTTATTTAATACCATTATAAATCTAGTTCTTTATTTTTGCAACAAGTTAATCAATAAATTAATTTTCCATTTCAAAAAGGAACTGAAATATTGCTTAGTAAGGTATAGAAAAAAGCTCCAGTTCATTAACCAGAGCCCTTGATCCAAGAATGCTGCGTTTCCTAAGAATCGAATCGATATAGCTTAGGCGTATGCTACAGCATATGGTGTTCTTGAATTTTTTTCTATACCTTTACACCATATACTATAGCACGGGTACCTACTGACATTCACTGACATTTACTGACACAATTTCATCCTTTCGAATTCTTTTAGGGCTTTTCCATGAATCCGATACACTGTTCTTGGATCATACCCCATAGAAGCTGCAATCTCATCCCAGCCTTTTCCGCTGAGATATCGAAGTTCAAGTAAGAGCTGTTGGTTGATATCATCCATCATGTTAATGGTATCTTGAATGTCTTTCTTGAGATCAACCAAGCGATCAATGTCAGCATTGATTTCATTTTCAAGGTCAATGACTTTCACAATGGTGCTTTCCATTTTGCTCTTCTCAATATTCCCACCGCAGATTTTTTCTTTGGTGAAGCTCGATGTTACTTTCATGGCTAGGCTCTTAAGCGTCCCCAGTTGCTCTAACTTACTATCAATCATCTGGTCAAGCCAAAGTGCCTGTGATAAATATTCCTTCGCATTCATTAGTCCACCTCCACTTCATCCAGCAGGTTCATCTTTCCTCCGTAATAAAGATCCATAATGTTCTTTCTTGTAGCTGGATCCAGGGAATTGATTCTTCTGAAGACTTTTTTCTGATCTTCTTCTGCTTCTACCTTTGTCTTAAAGAAGCAGCAACTCTTACCTTCGCACTTCTTCACTTTTAAAACGCCGCATTTACCATTTCGATAAGCAAAACACATCTTCTCATCTATCATCGAGGGGCACCTCCTGTTTCTTCACATTCCGTTGTAAAATACCTAATCGGTATGTTCCACCTCTTTGCTCTGGCAATCTCCACACTCATCCCCGAGGAGATTCGGTTCCCAAAGACCCAAAGCTCATGACACTTACTTAAGAGTATGAGTCCCATATCAATCCCTAACTGTCTTTCTTCAGGATCATCTTCTTCAAGGAACTGTGGGTACATCAAATGCGGAATGATAGGTACTGCTTTTTCAGTCACTGCAAATCTCCCAAACCTTCTCGCCCGTCTTGTATTGCCATCAATGTCACCAGCAAAAGGACTGCAGATGAAAACAATCTTTTTCTTTTGCTTCTTCTCTTTTTCAATATTGGATAAAGCCTCATAGGCTGTTGGATCTTTGTAACCTTCAGCATTGAATTTATTTACACTCATTGCTTCTTCCTCCATTTCTCAAATTATCAATTCTGGCCTTTACAGCTTCAATCAAAGCGTTCTGGCCGGTGTCTTTATTATCTAGAGCCAACATCACTCGCTGATCAATCGTGTCTTTTACTAAGATGTGATGTATGACTACAGTTTGTTTCTGGCCTTGTCGCCATAGTCTTGCGTTGGCTTGTTGGTATAGTTCTAGGCTCCAGGTAACACTAAACCATATGATAGTGGAGCCACCTTCTTGAAGATTGAGTCCATGCCCAGCTGATGCCGGATGGCAAAGGGCAATCTTCATCTCTCCCCGGTTCCATCTGGCAATGTCATCTGAGGTGTTGATGTCTCCTGCATCAAATCTCTCTTTAATTCGGTCACGTTCATGTCTGAATCCATAGTAGATCAGGACCGGTTTACCATTAGCTGCTTCTACAAGATCTTCTAAAGCATCCAGCTTCCTATCATGAATCTGGTGTACATCTTTGTACTCGTCATAGACTGTACCGCCCGACATCTGCAGTAACTTATTTGAAAGCACCGCCGCATTTGCAGCATCCACATCACTATCCTCTAGTGGAAGGAGCAAATCTCTTTCAAGCTTTCTATAAAGTTTCATTTCCTTTTCTGAAAGCTCCACCTCTACTTTGTTAAAGATGATTTCCGGCATTTTCAGATACTCTAGAGCTTTCATGCTGATGCAGATATCAGAAATCTTGTCGTAGATCTTTTCCTCTGCATCGTCGTTCAGAGCATAGTCTGTTGGTATGCCACCGTTCACATATTTCTGTGGGTGAAAATATCTACTTCGGTAACCACTGAAGGTTCTGCCAAGCCGCTCTCCACCGTCCAGAAGATAAATCTGGCTCCAAATATCCAGTAGTCCATTGGGTGCTGGGGTTCCGGTGAGTCCTACAATCCTTTTGATTTTGTGCCTTACCTTCTTCAGTGCTCTGAACCGTTTTGCTGATGGAGATTTGAAGCTTGAAATTTCATCGATAATTACCATGTCAAAGGGCCAGTCGTTTTTATAAAACTCAACGATCCACGGAACATTTTCTCTGTTGATGGTGTAGACATCTGCTTTTTTATAAAGGGCCATGGTTCTTTCCTTTGCACTGCCGAGGACTCTCGATACTCTTAAATCCTTTAGGTGCTTCCACTTCAAAACCTCATCCATCCAGGTGGTGTTCGCCACTCGTAGAGGAGCAATCACTAAGACCTTGGACACCTCAAACCGATCATGAAGCAGATCCATTAGAGCAGTCAGGGTGATGACACTTTTTCCGAGTCCCATATCCAGGAAAAGCCCTGCTGATTTGTTCTCAAGGATAAACTCGGTGCAGTGGGTCTGATATTCGTGAGGGTGATACGGTAGTCTTGATTTAGGTAGTACTATTTCTGGCAATGCCATCCACCACACCTCCTATATCTTCCGGGCTATCTAGGCAATAAACCAAAAACCCTAGCCCTTCCAGCTCACCTTTTCGCTTTATTTGATTTGGTCTCATCTTCTTTCCCGGTGCTTTCACCTCGACAAATCCCACTCTGCCACCGGGCAGAAGCACCAACCTGTCGGGCACACCATTTATTCCAGGGGAGATAAACTTAAAAGCTCTCCCTCCTCTTCTTTTCACTTCTTTTACGAGCATTAGCTCAAGTTCTTTTTCAGTCATATCTTTCTCCTCAACGCTTGTTATATCAACGTTTCTCATCAAAGGGTGACGGTCGGTGAAGGGTATCTCTATAACTTTATATATAGGGTTTTTTTTAGCCCTATAGAAAAGTCTTATATATGACCTGCATCGACCTTCACCTTTATAAGAAAACCGCTTATTTCTGGGATTTGATTTAAGCATCAAACTCAGACTTTATCCTTAAACCTTTAATCATCACACCTGATTTCGTCTTTCGCCTTTCAAACTCCGTCGCGTCCAAGGCAGTATAGAAATCAGCGGTACTCCTGGCAAACTCCCCTGTTCGAAAACAAAAAACCCGGTATTCGTTATACACTTCCCCGGATTTGGCACTGTAGGCCTCATCGATCTCACAACACTCCATCAGAAAATGGGAAAGCCAGTCGTTGTTTTCTTTGTAGGCTTCAATGGCCTCCTCCACTTTTTTAGGTGGATCCACTTTATAATGGGTCTTGATCACTTTTCTGGCACCCTCTATGATCCATGAGAGTATAGCACCACCGGCGTTCTCGAAAAGATAGTCACCGTAGTTCTTAATATCCTGGTTCCCTTCAATCTTCGCTGCGAAAGGAATGACAATGAGTCTTCGCCACGTCCCTTTATCAATGGCTCCCACCTTTGGCAGGTGGTTGGTGTAAAGGACCAGGGTATGGCTTGGAATATAACTAAAGGGATCCTTGTACTTTTTCTCTGCGTAAATCTCATCCGTAGAACAGAGCTGTTTGACATTAGAGGTGTTTAGCCTCATCCCTTCTTCCATCTCTGCTGCAATCAGTAGCCTTTTCCCCTTTGCCTCAGCCAGCTCCGGTTTCACATTTCTCCGGCATCCAACGGTCAGCATATCTGCCGATAGATTCCCACTGTAGGAACCAAGAACCCTTGAGACCACATTCCAGAAGGTGGACTTCCCGTTTCGCCCTTCACCATAGGCGATGATCAAGGCTTCCACATAGACTTTGCCGATGGCAGAAAGGCCTACGATCTTTTGAACATATTCAATGAGCTCTTTGTCTTTCATGAAAAATAGGTTCAGGGCAGCTTCCCATTTCTCTGCCCCATCACTTCCAGGATCCACCGCAGTCTGTTTGGTAATGTAATGAGCAGAGTTGTGTTCGATTGTCTCTCTCATCCCTTGGCGCAGATCATAGGTGGCGGAGGGTGTGTTTAATAAAAACTCATCTCCATCCAGAGTCTTTTGCTCGATCTCCAGCATGGGCCTCGCTTCTTTTAGAGCCGAGGCGATGTACTTTGAGTCTCTTCGTTTAATGGCATAGTTCCTGTAGGCGTTTGCCGCCTCGTATTTTTCAAAGGCATGGGCTTGCTTTTTATCAAAGCTGGTCACCGCTTTCTTTGGACCCATAGTGGCTAACAGATTTAAGGCGCCATTCTTTGACATCTCATCCATGGCCTTTTTGATTTCCTTTTCTGCTTCTTGCAGCTGCCTTGAGGTAAGGTCCTGGGCTACCGCTTGGGATTTTGGTTTTGACTCTTCCCAAAAGCTACCGTTGTATATGATGTAGTCTGTGGAAGGAGAGTAGCGGAGCACCTTCTCATATTCCCTCGCCAGGACCATGGCCTGTCCCACATCGGAGAAGTCTTCTGGTTTTAACAAAAGCTCTGCGTTATAAGCTTCAGGTGGGATATAGTCCTCTTGGGACGCTACCTTTTTCCAGAAATTCACCGCACTGCTCCAGATAAGTTTTAACTCCATCTCTTCAAGAGGTGGATTACACTTCTCCGCTTTTTTAAGAAACAGTTCATAAGCCTCATCTGTATTGCCGTAGCGCTTCATAATCTTTCCCGCATACTGTGACATGGCGTTATTGCGCTGGCCTTCCGGGATCTCGTCCTGCTCTTCGTCCAGGTTCATAAAGGCGGCGTCTGCTAGAAACTCGGTAATGCATCTATCCCCGTCATAAACGTCCACTTGCCGATTACTCGTTCCAAAGATCAGTCTGGCACTATCAAGGGCGTTGGTGTCAAAATAAGGAAAGGCCGATACGATCTCTTGTTTTAATCTGACATATTCATCTTTGTCCGTTGTTTCTGGTATTTTAAAGTACACATGAAACCTTGGCCGAGGAGACTTACCTCCCTTCTGTTTCATATGATTTCTGCTGTAGGTGACTGCAAAGGGAACATCGATAAATGTATTGGACACATCATCGGCAGTGACCCAATCCTTCGAATCATCCGAGTGGTCATTATCGCAATCAAGGACTACATTGTCCGCCTTTATGAAATTGACATTTTTCCGGTAGTTGTCTTTGTACTGGGCGGTCACGTGGTCAAAGCCGATGGCTCTTTCTAGGGACTGCTTATCTGTGATCACCGTCTTATGGGGATAAATGCAATTTGAAAGGTTGCCTGTGCAATCTGCTATATATAAAGTGAATTCAATCATTTCGTAACCCCCTCAATAAATCTGTATTCCTTCGGAGCATAGGCACCTTCCTTATGGCGGTCTTTGCCTTTGCGATAAGGCTGAACCCAGGTGCGTTTACCTGATTTATAATTTCTCCAGTGCCCTATCACTCCCCAGCTTGGGCAATTTATGGTTCTTTTTGCCGTATTCATCTCTTCCACGAACTTTTTCATTTCAATCTTGTTAACATTTATCACTTTTACTGCCCTTACTACATTGCGCTTTTTCTTCTTTCGCTTTCGACCATTTGTCAAAGGTTTTGATTTTTTAGGTTCTGTCCTTTTCGTAAACAGTGTTGGTCGGTCGTATAAAGCCTTTTGAATAGCCATATAAGCAAGCTTCATTCCACGTTCAAACTCAAGTGCTTCTTGCCTTCCAATGGTATAGAACTCAAGTAATGGATTTGTAGTACTGCTCCACACGGCCTTGCTAAATGTCCCCGTTATTTCTTTACCGTCATGTGATATCAGGTGAGGTCCTATTGTGATGACCTCATCCGCCAATTCGCCTTTGTTATTGATGAACACATAGGCATCTATAAGGGGTGTAAATATTTCAATTAACGCCTCAGCCTCCCCGTGTACTGTCTGTGATGGAGGAAGAATTGTCTTTCTAAAGCAAACTCTCGTTTCTTGACCCTTCTCAGTGCCAAAAATTCGTAAAGTAAATTCAGGCAGTGCGGGTTTTAGAATCAAGTCTGATCCGGCATAGGACATTCCATTCAATGGTTCTACGAGATTATTTAATTCTTCTTCGTTCATTTCTATTTGGTCGTAACCTCTCCAATCAAACGAACTTGACCATCGGTTTCCCCATGTTTTTAGCCTGGAATCATTCACATCAAAAATATTTGTTTCACAGCTAATAAATGTATCAAGATTCATTTAGCTCTCCTCCCTCCCTTCCAGTTCAATGCACTCCGGGCAAACATCTGCCCACTCACCACTCATTCGTTTACTCTTCCATCCAATATCGCCTTTAGCGTCTACCGCGTCTTGGAATGTCTCAAATTCCTCATCTGACCCGGCTCCGCATATATCGCAAATAAATGTATAGTTTCCATACTCTTTTGAGATCATCTATTTCTCCTCCTTGTAAGATATTGTTACGGGACAGATTAAGAAATCATCCCGAATGTTCCTTGAAAATGCAACTTTAATATTCGAATGAATCAACAGACACCACGTATTGAATTTCAACCATCTCATAGGTAT
>NZ_JAAEEH010000046.1 GCF_010179735.1 Anaerotalea alkaliphila | reverse complement strand
CTTTCTGATAGCGGCCACCTCGATGTATTGTATTTTGTCGCATGAGGTTCATTGTACACCATGACCGGAAGTGGGACATAATCATTTGCGTTACAATAGGACATTATCATATGTGAATCAGAGGGGAAGCCCGATCCGGAAAAACAAGATTGACAAATCCGATAGGGAATATTATACTTAAGGCAGACCACCCCCCCAGGGGGAGGGGGTCTGCCTTTTCCTATTGCAGTCTGCATGCATGCGAAGCATGCTTTCGTTGGAAAGGCACCGGAAGAAATCATGGAGGTGCGAAATCATGCAAGAGAAACGTTATGATGTGAACGGCATGACCTGTACAGCCTGCGCCCTGACCATAGAGAAGCAGTTGAAGAAGGTGGAAGGTGTGCAGCAGGTTGCCGTGAATTACGCCACGGAGAAAATGCAGGTCACGTACGATGAAACCAAGGTGAGCGTGGACATCCTTGCGGATGCGGTGCGAGGCGCGGGATACGAGCTGGTGGCCCCTGCCGAAGGGAAGGGGCCACAGGAGGAGGCCCCCCTGATGAAGAAGCAGGAGGAGCACCAGGAGCAGCTGAAGAAGCGCTTCTGGACTTCGGTGCTCTTCACCCTGCCCGTATTCTACACCGCCATGGGGCCCATGGTGGGATTGCCCCAGGTGCCGGGACTTGCGGGGGACCGGAACGTGATGCTCCTTGCCCTGACCCAGTTGTTCCTGACCATTCCGGTCATGCTGGCGGGGCGGGAATTCTATATCACCGGTTTCAAGACCTTGTTCAAAAGGAATCCCAACATGGATTCCCTGGTGGCGGTGGGGACGTCGGCAGCATTCGTGTATGGGGTCTATGTCCTCTATGCCATCGCCTACGGCCTGGGGCATGGGGACCATATGGAGGTCAGCCATTACGGACACGAGCTGTATTTCGAGTCCGTTGCGGTCATCCTGACGCTGGTGACCCTGGGCAAATACATGGAAGCCAGGGCCAAAGGGAAGACCTCCGAAGCCATCCAAAAGCTCATGGAACTGGCGCCGGAGGAGGCCGTGGTCCTGAAGGAAGGGCAGGAGGTCCGGGTGCCCACCGCCAACGTGCGCGTGGGGGACCGGGTGGTGGTGAAACAGGGCCAGAAAATCCCCGTGGATGGAACGGTGGTGGAAGGCTACGGCAGCGTGGACGAATCCATGCTCACAGGTGAGAGCCTTCCGGTGGAGAAGACCGTAGGCAGCGGATTGGTGGCCGGAAGCATGAACAAGGCAGGCTACCTGCTGTGCGAGGCCACCCGGATCGGGGAGGACACCACCCTGTCCAAGATCATCCATCTGGTGGAGAACGCCCAGTCCACCAAGGCGCCCATCGCCAAGCTGGCGGACAGGATCAGCGGGGTGTTCGTGCCCATCGTCATCCTGATCTCCCTGGGGACCCTGCTGTTCTGGTGGGCCGGCGGCTACGGCTTCAACTTCGCCTTCATCATGGCCATCTCCGTGCTGGTCATCTCCTGCCCCTGCGCCCTGGGATTGGCAACACCCACGGCCATCATGGTGGGGACGGGGAAAGGAGCCCAGCACGGGGTCCTGATCAAAAGCGGGGAAGCCCTGGAGATGCTGGCCCAGGTGGATACGGTGGTCTTCGACAAGACCGGGACCTTGACCAGCGGATCGCCGGCGGTCACCGATGTGCGGGCCCTCCTGCGGGATGAAAAGGAGCTGATGGCCATCGCAGCCTCCCTGGAAGGAATGTCCGAGCATCCTCTGAGCGAGGCCATCGTGCAAAAGGCCGGGGAGGAAGGAAGCCCCCTTTACAAGGCATCGGATTTCGAAGCCCTGGTGGGCCAGGGTGTCCGGGGACAGGTGGAGCTTCCGGACGGGAAGCCCCATCCGGTGGCCATCGGGAACGCATCCATGCTGGAGGCCATGGGAATCGGCGTGGAGGAATGCCTGAAGGATGCGGACAGGTGGTCCGAGGAAGGGAAGACTTCCCTCTTCATCGCCGTGGACGGCAAACTGGAGGGGATCCTGGCCGTGGCGGACACGCTGAAGGAGAAAAGCGTCCCCACCGTCGCCCGGTTGCAGAGGATGAAGAAGAAGGTGGTCATGCTGACCGGAGACCACAGGAAGACTGCGGAAGCCATCGGAAGGCAGCTGGGGATCGACCAGGTCGTATCCCAGGTCCTGCCGGAAACCAAGGCCCTGGAGATCCAGAAGCTGCAGCAAGGCGGCAGGAAAGTGGCCATGGTGGGGGACGGCATCAACGACGCCGTGGCGCTGGTGCAGGCGGATGTGGGGATGGCCATCGGCAACGGCACGGATGTGGCCATCGAATCGGCCGATGTGATCCTCATGCGCAGCGATGTGGAGGACGTTTCCACAGCCCTGCGCCTGGGGGACAAGACAATCCTGAACATCAAGCAGAACCTTTTTTGGGCGTTCATCTACAACGTCCTGGGCATCCCGGTGGCGGCGGGGGCACTCTATCTGGGGCTAGGCATCCGGCTGAACCCCATGATCGCCGCGGCGGCCATGAGCTTCAGCTCCGTTTCCGTGGTGCTCAACGCCCTGCGGCTGAAACGCTTCAAGGCGGAAGGGAATGCCGGCCCGGCGGTTGGGACCGTCCGGAAAGCAACCGACACAAGGGGCACGACGTCCCGGGAAGAAAGGAAGGATCAGGGAATGGAAAAGACATTGAAGATTGAAGGAATGAGCTGCATGCACTGTGTGGGCAGGGTGGAGAAGGCCCTGGGCGCCCTGGAGGGGGTGGATGCGGTGAAGGTGGACCTGGAAAAGGGGCTGGCGGTCGTAACCCTTTCCAAGAGCGTTTCCGACGACATCCTGGCCGACGCCGTCAAGGAAGCGGGCTACGAATTCAAAGGGGTGTTCTGATGAACGAAGACCGGAAGCGGGCCATGACCCTTCTGAAGACGGCCCGGGGACAGGTGGACGGCATCCTCCGGATGCTGGAGGAGGACAGGTACTGCATGGACATCTCCACCCAGATCGTGGCCGTCAGCGGCCTGCTCAGAAAGGCCAATCTGGCCATCCTGGAGCAGCACATGAACTCCTGCGTCAAGGAGGCCTTCCTTGCGGGGGAAGGCAAGGGGGAGGCAAAGGTGGAAGAGGTCATGCGGGTCCTGGAGAAATACGGAAGGTGAACAACGGACAAAGAGGAATGCCTGGGAAGCGGGTGTTCCTTTTTTTGATGGAGGGGGAAAGCCCGCCGGACCATCCTATGGTATAATGGAGGCAGACGAACCGATGGAAAGGAGTGGGCCTCATGGAAGGGAAGAAGACAGGCGGGAAGCCCCGGGAAATCTCCCGATGGGAGAGCCGCAGCATAGAGGAAACAAAGGAAATGCTCCACACCGGAGAGGGGGGGATTTCCACGGAGGAGGCCGGGGCGAGGCTGGCGTCCTGGGGAGAGAACAAACTCCCGGTTGTGAAGCCTCCCAGTCCGGTGGTGCGCTTCCTCCTCCAGTTCAAGAACGTGCTGATTTATGTGCTCCTGGTGGCGGCCGTGATGACCGCCTTCATGGAGCACTGGATCGACAGCTGGGTCATCCTGGGGGTCGTGCTGATCAACGCGGTGGTGGGATACCTGCAGGAGGACCGGGCGCAGAAGGCACTGGCCAGCATAAGGCACCTGCTGTCCCTGAAGGCGACGGTCATCCGGGGAGGCCTGCGCAAGGAAGTGGCGGCGGAAACACTGGTGCCGGGGGACCTGGTTCTCCTGAAGGCGGGGGACAAGGTTCCGGCCGACCTGCGCCTTATGGAAACCACCAACTTCGAGGTGGAGGAGGCGTCCCTTACCGGGGAGTCGGAACCGGTGCTCAAGTCCAGGGAACCGGTGGCGCCGGAGACCGTGCTGGCGGAACGGTTTTCCATGGCCTTCACAGGCACCACCGTCCGGACAGGAAACGCCAAGGGCTTTGTGGTCGCCACCGGCTCCGGAACGGAGCTGGGGAAGATCAACACCATGCTCTCTGAAACGGCTTCCGTGGAAACGCCCCTCATACGGAAGATCAACAGCTTCGGCAGGGCCCTTTCCGCAGTGATTGTGGGGGTTTCAGGAATCCTTTTCCTGTACGGGTACTTTTTTGGGGGCTTCTCCCTGCGCCAGATCCTGCTGGCGGTGATCGGTCTGGCAGTGGCGGCGATTCCGGAAGGGCTGCCCTCCATCATCACCATCACCCTGGCCATCGGCGTCCAGAAGATGGCCAGACGGAACGCCATCATACGCCATCTGCCCTCCGTGGAGACGCTGGGTTCCGTCACCGTCATCTGTTCGGACAAGACGGGCACCCTGACACGGAATGAAATGACCGCGACCGCCATCCACACGGTGGCAGGCACCTACCGGCTGGAGGGGGAGCGGCTTCCCGCCCACCTCCTGGAACAGCCAGTCATCCGGCGCCTTCTGGAATCCGCCTACCTGTGCAACGACAGCCATGTGGAAAGGGGAGGGGACGGACGGTGGGAGCTCCAGGGAGACCCCACCGAGGGGGCCATGAAGCGCATGGCCGCCATCGCGGGTCTGGACAGGCTGGAGAGCCAAAGGATCGCCTCCATCCCCTTCGATTCCGAATTCAAATACATGGCCACCCTCCAGGACATGGCCACCCTCCATGCGGTGGAGGGGGAAAAGCATATCTTCGCCAACGGCGCACCGGAACGGATCCTCCAGCTCTGCGGCTGGGAGATGGTCCATGCGGGGAAGGAGCCTTTGCGGGAGGATTTCTGGAAGAGGGAGATCCACGCGGGAGCGGTGGAAGGCCAGCGGATGATCGCCTGCGCCTGCAGGAAGGTGGAACCCGGCAAGATAAGCCTCTCCCACCAGGACCTGCAGGGGGACATGGTCATGCTGGGGCTTGTAGGCATGCGGGACCAGCCCCGTCCGGAGGCTGTGGAGGCCATCAAGGTCGCCCGGGAAGCAGGAATCCGGGTCAAGATGATCACAGGGGACCATGTGGTGACCGCGGGGGTGATCGGAAAGGACATGGGGATCGGGGACGGAAGGCGGGTGGTCAGCGGCGCGGAACTGGAGTCCATGGACGACGAAGCCCTGAAGAAGGTGGCGGAAGAATGCGATATCTTCGCCCGGACCAGCCCGGAACACAAGCTGCGTCTTGTGAAGGCCCTCCAGGAGAATGGAGAGGTCTGCGCCATGACGGGAGACGGGGTGAACGACGCTCCGGCCCTGAAGAAGGCGGATATCGGCGTGGCCATGGGCATCAAGGGGACGGAGGTCACGAAGGATGCCGCCGCCATGGTCCTGGCCGACGACAATTTCGCCTCCATCGTGTCCGCCGTGGAGGAAGGGAGGACCATCTACGACAACCTCCGCAAGACCCTGCTTTTCATCCTTCCCACCAACGGTGCGGAGGCATTCGTGATCATGGCCGCCATCGTGGGGGGGATGACCCTGCCTGTGACACCGGTGCAGATCCTTTGGGTGAACATGGTCACCGCCGTCACCCTGGGGATCGCCATGTCCTTCGAACCCATGGAACCGGGCACCATGCATCGCCCCCCACGGGACCCCAAGGCCTCCATCCTGGGAAGGCATTTCGCCTATAGGATCCTCTTCGTCTCCCTGGTGGTGGGAGGCTATGCGGTCTTCGCCTTCCTGGAGATGAACGGAAACGGAGCCACCCTGGAAGTGGCCAGGACCACGGCGGTGAACACCCTTGTCATGGGGGAACTCTTCTACCTCTACAACTGCAGGAAAATCCACGCCCATGCCTGGGGGAAGGGGTTCTTCGGCAACCGGATAGCCTTCCTGAACAGCGGCATCCTCCTCCTGCTGCAGCTGGCCTATGTCTATGCGCCCCCCATGAACCGTTGGTTCGGCTCCACGCCCCTGGGACTGGGGGAATGGTTCCATCCTGTCGCCTGCGGCATCCTCATCTTCGGGGCGGTGGAAATCGAGAAGGCCGTCCTGGCCAGAGTGTAAAAATCTTCCACATCCGGGTAAAGATTCTCCGTTCAAACCGCTTTGCCGAGAGCCTATAATAAGCCTATCAGAAAGAAACAATCGATCCGAAAGGGAGGAAACAAGGATGAAAAGAAAACTGATCGGCATGGCGCTGGCACTGGTGCTGGCGATGGGAACACTTGCAGGCTGCGGGTCGAAAACGGAGACCGCGGAGGGCAATGCAGGCACTGCAAAGGGCGACACGGCCCTGACCCTCTGGAGCATCGCCACGGAGAGCGACTCCTTCAACCGGGCCTATACCCAAGCCATCGCGGATTTCGAGGCGGCGAATCCTGGCGTGAAGGTCGTGCACGAAACCTTCGAGAACGAGTCCTACAAGACCAAGATCAAGTCGGCTGTAGCCGCCAACGAGCTCCCCGACCTGTTCTACACCTGGGGAGGCGGATTCTCCAAGGCATTCGTGGAATCCGGAAAGGTCCTGGCCATCGACGGATATTTCACCGACGAGTACAAGGCGGAGCTTCCCCAGGCGGCGCTGTCCTACGCCACCTATGACGGAAAGCTGTACGGATCCACCTACACCACACCGGTATCCGCACTCTTCTACAACAGGAAGATGTTCGAGGAGAACGGCATTCCCGTTCCCACCACCTGGGACGAGTGGATGGCAGCCAACCGGGCTTTCCTGGACAAGGGAATCACCCCCATCGGTGTCAGCGTAAAGGACACCTGGGTGCTGGCCATGACCCACGACGCCCTGACCCTCAAGTCCGCTGGACCGGAGAAGGTGGCCGCGGCATTGACGGAGGGAAGCCAAAGCTACGACGACCCCGACTTCCTGGCATCCGCCGGCAAGATCAAGGAACTGGTGGACATGGGGGCCTTCATCAGCGGGGCCACAGGCCTTTCCAACGATGAGGCCAGCGCCCTTTTCTACAACGGAACCGTCCCCATGTACCTGAGCGGCAGCTGGATGGGCGGATCCATTGTGACGGACGCCCCCAATCCGGAGGACTTCGACGTGATCCCCGTGCCGGTACTGAGCGGAAACGCGCAGAGCACAGATTTCATGGGAGGCGCCGTGGACACACTCATGGTGGCCGCGGGCACCAAGAACCCCGACCTTGCCGGAAAAGCGGTCTTCGAACTGACAAGGGGCATTTCCAAGTACGCCTACCTGGACGGAGCGGGCATCGCGGCATGGGAGAAGAACTACGATGAAAGCGGCATCAACCCCATCACGAAGAAGCTGGCGGACTACGCCGCGGAAGCGACCTCCTTCACCATGTGGTTCGACACGCTCATGGATGCGGACGATGCGGGGGAATACCTGGCGCTGCTGCAGGGACTGTATGTGGGCAACATCAGTCCGGAGGAGTTCGTAAAGGCCATGGCGGCCCAACTGGACAAATAGTTTAGGATCAAACCGGAGACCTCAAAAGGCGCCGAAGACACAAGCAAATACCAGCAGAAGGGCTTTGTTTGTGGGTTTGGCGTTTTTTTTGAGGGGTTTCGGAGGAGGAGCGGAAATGGACAAGGTAAGGAAAAACAAAACGGCAATCATCCTATTCATGCTGCCGGCGGTGGTCCTTTTTGCGGGAATCATCATCGTACCCATCTTCATGTCTGGATATTTCAGCCTGTTCAAATGGGACGGCATGACCGAGGGCGCCTTCATCGGCCTAGGGAACTATGTGGAGCTTTTCACCAGCAAGACTTCGGGATTCCCCAAGACCGTGCAGAACGCCCTGTTGCTGGCGGTGCTTTCGGTCTTCGTGCAGCTCCCCATTTCCCTGGGACTGGCCCTGCTGTTGGCCAAGGGGGTCAAGGGGGAGAAATTCTTCATGGCGGTGTTCTTTGTGCCCGTCCTGATATCCACGGTGGTCATCGGACAGCTGTGGATGAAAATCTACAATCCCCAGTACGGCATCATCAATACGGCACTGCACGCCATGGGCCTGGGGGCCTATGCCAGGACCTGGCTGGGAGAACAGGAGACCGCCCTTTTCGCCGTGTTCGTGCCGATCCTTTGGCAGTACGTGGGCTATCACATGCTGCTCCTGTATGCGGGCATCAAGGCCATACCGACGGAACTGAAGGAGGCCGCGCGCATCGACGGGGCCACGGAAGGGCAGATTTCCCGGTTCGTGCTCATACCCATGCTGAAGCCGGTGATCCGGATCTGCGTGATTTTTGCGGTCACGGGTTCCCTGAAGGCCTTCGACCTGATTTATGTGCTGACAGGCGGAGGGCCCGCCCATGCCAGTGAGGTGCCCAGCACCCTGATGGTATCCATGATCTTCGGAAGGAACCGGTATGGATTCGGCAGTTCCATCGCCATGTTCATCATCTTCCTCTGCTTCTTCTTTGCCATCAGCATCAAGAAAATGTTCAAGACGGAGGTGGAGTGATGGAAACGGCAAAAGGCAAAAGAACGAAAAAGACCCTGCTGTACGCTGTCCTGGGATTCTGGGCTGTGGTGAACATCTTTCCCATCTACTGGATGATCACCTTTTCCCTGAAAAGCAACGCGGAGATTTTCGGGGAAAACATCATCGGCCTTCCCAAGGAATGGATCTGGTCCAACTATTCGGCGGCCCTGACCACGGGCAACATGGGCTTGTATTTCTTCAACAGCTTCATAGTCACCGGCACCACCATCGCCCTGACCAGCATCGTTTCCCTCATGGCCACCTATGCCCTCACCCGGCTGGTATGGAAGGGAAGCAAGATGGTCAACAACATGTTCATGCTGGGATTGACGGTCCCCATCCATGCGGCCATCCTGCCTGTGTTCATCCTGCTGCGGAACCTGAAGATGACCAACTCCTACCAGGCGCTGATCATCCCCTACACAGCCTTCGCCCTGGCCATGGCCATCATGATCTGCGGCAGTTTCATCGAGAACATCCCCAGGGAACTGGAGGAGGCGGCCTGCATCGACGGCGCCAGCGTCTACGGAATCTTCTTCCGGATCATCCTGCCGCTGATGAAGCCGGCGCTGGCCACCATCGCCATCTTCACCTTCCTGCAGGCATGGAACGAGCTGATGTTCGCCGTCATCTTCATCAGCGACTCCAAATTCCGGACCCTTACGGTGGGGATCCAGACCCTTTCCGGATCCTACACCACGGAATGGGGACCCATCGGAGCGGCCCTGGTCATCGCCACACTGCCCACCCTGGTGCTGTACGCTGTCATGAGCGGGAAGATCCAAAAGAGCCTGATGGCCGGCGCGGTCAAAGGCTAGAAACAAACATGGTCCAGAGCAAATCGATTGGAGGAGAAAGAAATGAGAGACAACCGAGCATACAGGAAAGAGGCGGAGGCGCTGGTCGCCCAAATGACCCTGGAGGAAAAGGCAAGCCAGCTGACCTACAACTCTCCGGCCATCCCGCGGCTGGGGATCCCGGCCTACAACTGGTGGAACGAAGCCCTCCACGGAGTGGCCCGGGCAGGGACCGCCACCAGTTTTCCCCAGGCCATCGGCCTTGCGGCCATGTTCGACGAGGCGTTCCTGGAAAGGATTGCGGACGCCATCGCAACCGAGGGGAGGGCGAAATTCAACGAAAGCAGCCGCCACGGGGACAGGGACATCTACAAGGGACTGACCTTCTGGTCGCCCAATGTGAACATCTTCCGGGACCCCCGCTGGGGCCGCGGACACGAGACCTATGGGGAAGACCCCTTCCTTTCGGGGCGCCTGGGCGTGGCCTACATCAAGGGGCTCCAGGGGGATGGAGAGGTAATGAAGTCGGCCGCCTGCGCGAAGCATTTCGCGGTGCACAGCGGGCCGGAGGACGAGCGGCATTCCTTCAATGCGGTGGTGAGCCGGAAGGACCTTTGGGAGACCTACCTGCCCGCCTTCGAGACCTGTGTGAAGGAGGGGCAGGTGGAGGCGGTGATGGGGGCCTACAACAGGACCAACGGGGAACCCTGTTGCGGGAGCCATACCCTGTTGCGGGACATCCTCCGGGAGGCGTGGGGATTCCAGGGCCACGTGGTTTCGGATTGCTGGGCCCTGAAGGACTTCCATATGCATCATGGGGTCACCGCCACCCCCATCCAGTCGGCGGCCCTGGCCATCGACGCGGGATGCGACCTGAACTGCGGCAACATCTACCTGGTCATGCTGCAGGCACTGGAAGCCGGCCTGATTACGGAAGGGCACATCACCCGGGCGGCGGAGCGGCTGCTGGCCACCCGGCTGAAGCTGGGGCTGTTTAAGGAGACGGAGTTCGACCGGATCCCCTACGAGGCCGTGGAATCCCCGGAGCATGTGGAGATGGCGGTGGAAGCGGCGAGGAAGGCCTGCGTGCTGCTGAAGAACGAAGGTGTCCTCCCCATCCACCGGGAGCGGGTCCACACCATCGGTGTGGTGGGACCCAACGCCAACAGCCGCCTGGCCCTGAAGGGAAACTACTATGGAACTTCCTCCCGGTACATCACCCTTCTGGAGGGGATACAGGACGAGGCGGGAGCGGACATCCGTGTCCTCTACGCCAAGGGGTGCGAGCTGGCAAAGGACCGGACCGAACCCCTGGCCCTGCCCCACGACAGGCTGATGGAGGCGGTGACCGTGGCGGAACACAGCGACCTGGTGGTCCTGTGCCTCGGGTTGGACGAGACCATCGAGGGCGAGGAACTGGACGAGGGTAACAACTGCGGTTCCGGAGACAAGGCGGACCTTCAGTTGCCCCAGGTCCAGCGGCAGCTGCTGGACCGGATCCTTGCCACGGGCAAACCGGTGGTGGTCTGCCTGGTTGCGGGAAGCGCCATAGACCTGCAGGTGGCCCAGGAGAAGGCGGATGCCGTGCTGCTTGCCTGGTATCCCGGAGCCCGGGGAGGCAAAGCGGTGGCGGACTTGCTTTTCGGCAACGCCTCGCCCTCCGGAAAGCTTCCGGTGACCTTCTACAGCACCCTGGAGGACTTGCCCGACTTCAAGGACTATTCCATGCGGAACCGCACCTACCGGCATCTGGAGCAGAAGCCCCTCTATCCCTTCGGCTACGGGCTGACCTACGGGGATGTCCGCTGCACCGGGGCGGTCCTTCTGGAGGAGGCCAAGGCCGGCCGGCCCGCGACCATCCGGGTCACAGTGCGAAACCAGGGAAGCACGGCCACGGAAGAGGTGGTCCAGGCCTACCTGGAAAACAGGGAGTCCGTCCATGCGGTGAGGAACACCAGCCTGTGCGCATTTTCCAGGGTGCGGCTTGCGCCCGGTGAGGAACAGGAGCTCCTCTTGGAAATCCCATGGGACTCCTTCCTGGTGGTGGACGACCGGGGGGAAAAAATACTGGACGGCAGGACCTGCAGGGTGTATCTTGGTGTTGTGGGACCGGACGAACGGAGCCGTGAACTGACGGGCAAGGAACCCCTGGTCCTGGAGCTGGCGGTGCCAAGGGAATAGGAAGTGCGGGTGTTGGAAAGGAAGGATGCGGATGGACGGCAAGTGGCATGTTGTGGAAAGGGGGAGGCGGTGGTTCGCTTCCAGGAAGCTCAAGGAAAAGGTGCGGATCCTTTTCCTTGGGGTCATCACCCTGTATGTCCTGCTTTTCTTCTTCCTGTACTCCTTCCTCATCCAGAAGAACATGCTGGAATACGCACTGGAAAGCAACAGGAGCACCATGGCCGCCATTGGAAAGAACCTGGAGGTGGAGCTGGAAACCACCAGTGCCATGAGCCAGCTGATCATGCGGAACAGGGATGTGGTGGAATACCTGAAGAAGGATGCGTCCAAGGACCCCCGGCTGGCGTACAACGCCACCGTGGCGGTGTTCGACATCAGCAACACCTTCCGCAACGTGTCCTCCATCTATCTCTTCAAAAACAACGGGGAAACCCTGCACATCTCCCGGGGAGTAACACGGGTGGACATGGCGGTGGTCCGGGACCCCTCCTGGAACTGGGAAATCCGGCAGAAGGACGGAGGCTATGTGTTGCGGGTGGACGGCGACGGGGCCTTCTCCAGTCCCTCTGGGGAGCCACTGGTCTCCTTCCTGCGGATGGTCAACGACATCGAGACACAACAGCCCCTGGGGATGATGGCCATCAACCTGTCCCGGGGGCTGCTCGACGGCACCTACAGTGAAATGGAGGGGGAAGGGCGGCAATTCGCCTATATGGATCCCAGCCGGGGCTGGCTGTGGGACGAACCGGTGGATTTGGGAGGTCTGTCCCCAGGGGATGAGGACTTCGAACAAACCCATGGAGGGAACTGGTGGCGGCCGTGGATCGCATCCTGCCATCGGGTGCCGGACACCCCCTTCGTACTGGCGGGAAGGGAGACCGTGTCCATCAACCGGTTCCTGTCCGCGGAAGCGGCGGTTTCCATGGCGGCGGTGGTGCTCCTCACCTTCGCTTCCCTGGGAGGCCTGGGGCTGTTCCTTTCCATCCACATCACCAGGCCCATCGAGCGCCTGTCCGCGTCCATGGACCAGGTGAAGGACGGGTGGCTGCGGAGAGTCAGCATCGAGCTTCCGGACGACGAGATCGGACACCTGAAGGACCGCTACAACAACATGCTGGTGGAGATCAACCGGCTCATCGAAGCCCTTCTGGAAAAGGAACAGGCCATGCGCCAGGCGGAGCTTGAAATCCTCCAGGAGCAGATCAAACCCCACTTCCTCTACAACACGCTGGAGACCATCGGCTATCTTGCGCTACAGGGCAAAAGGGAGGAGGCCTATGAGGCCATCGAGACCCTGGGGGCCTTCTACAGGAAGTTCCTGAACCAGGGCAACCCGGAGATCAGCCTCCGGGAAGAGGTGGCCATCGTGCGGGACTACCTGAAGCTCCAGAAGCTTCGCTACGAGGAGGTATTCGAGGACGCCTACGAGCTCCAGGAGGACCTCCTGGAGTACAAGGTGCCCAAGCTGATCCTCCAGCCCTTGGTGGAGAACAGCCTCTATCATGGGCTGCGCCCCAAAGGGGAACCGGGGATCATCCGGATTTCCGTGTACGCCCGGGAAGGCATGCTGCACATCTGTGTCTACGACAACGGTGTGGGCATGGACCAAGCCACCCGGGAGGCGCTGCTGGGCGGGGAGAACTCCAAGAGCTTCGGCTTCAAGGGGACCCTGGACCGGATCCGGCACTTCTGTGCCAGGGAGGACGTGGTGGAAGTGGACAGCCGGGAGGGGGAATACAGCAGGGTGGACATACGGATGCCGTTGGAAAGGGGGGGGACCGGATATGTACAAGGTCATGATCATCGATGATGAAAAGTCCCTCAGGAACCTGCTGAAGATGACGGTGCCCTGGGAGTCCCTGGGGCTGGAGGTGGCGGGGGAGGCCGCCAGCGGCATCGAGGCCATCAACAGGATCGACGAAATCCAGCCGGACATCGCCTTTGTGGACATCCAGATGCCTTTCATGGACGGAATCCAATTCTCCAAATTGGCCATCCGGCGATATCCCGACCTTAAGATCATCATCCTCACCGCCCACAGCGACTTCGCCTACGCCCGGGAGTGCATCGGCATCGGTGTCTGCGAGTACCTGCTCAAGCCGGTGTCCCGGGCGGAAGTCCGGGAAGTCCTGGAGAGGATCCTCCGGAAGTTGGAAGCGCGGGAGCCCAGGCAGGAAGTGCCGGTCCTGCTCCAAGGGAACGAGAATGTCTCCCGGATCGTGGAATACATCCAGGCAAGCTACCAGGACCCGGACCTGAACCTGACGGCAATCGCGCAGAAGTTCGGATTCAACCCCAGCTACCTGAGCAGGCTTTTCAAGGGGGAAACGGGAAAGAGTCTGATCGACTACCTGACGGAATGGAGGATGGAAAAGGCCATCCTGCTGGCCCGGCAGGGGAGCCTGATGTACATGACCGCAAAGGCGGTGGGAATTCCGGACCCCAACTATTTCGGGAAATGCTTCAAGAAGTACACCGACCAGACCTATACGGAGTATGTGAAGAAACTGAAGAAACCCTAGACGCGGCAAAAGGCCGCCCCCGCCAACGGACCCGTTGGCGGGGGCGGCCTTTTGCCGTTGCACATCCCTTGGGAATCAGGAGACGCCGAAGCGCCAGATGGTCTTCTGCCGGTAGACCTGTCCCGGCTTCAAGGTCCGGGCGGGAACCAGGGGGAAATGAAGGGAGTCCGGACAGTACTGGGTCTCCAGGCAGATCCCCGTCCGGGGCGCTGCCAGCTGGTTTCCGCTGTAGACCACCACATACTCCTCCGTGGTGTCCACCGCCAGGGTCCTCCCGCTGGCCGGATCCGCCAGCAGGATGGAGGGAGAGACACCCGGCTCCAGCAGGAAGGGATGGTCGTAGCCGCCGCCGTTCCTGAGCTGGGGATGGTCGACCCGGATGTCCCTTCCCACTATCTTCGGAAGCCGGAAGTCGAAGGGGGTCCCCTCCACATTCAGGATGTCCTGGGGCAGGGAAGCTCCGTCGATGGACACGAACTGCCGGGAGGCGATCTGGAGGGTATGCGAAAGGACATCGGCGGAAGGATCCCCGGAGAGGTTGAAATAGCTGTGGTTGGTCAGCACCACCGGAGTCTCCTGGTCTGTGGTGGCCGTATAGGTCAAGGTCAGGGTGTTGCTGTCGTCGAAACGGTAGTTGACGTTCACATCCAGTTCGCCCGGATACCCTTCCTCCAGCGGGGGACTCGTATAGTTCAGGGACAATGCCGCATGGTCCGGCCCCATGGATTCCGCCGCGGACCAGACCTTCTTGTCGAAGCCCCGCACCCCTCCGTGGAGGGTGTTGGGCCCCTCGTTGGGGGACAGCTTCCAGGTCTTTCCCTCCAATTCGAAAGAGGCGCCACGGATCCTCCCTGCCGTCCGCCCGGCGACGCAGCCGAAGAAGGAGGTGTGGCTCTCGTAGTCGGACAGATTGTCGAATCCAAGGACCACGTTCTGCAGCCGTCCCTGGCGGTCGGGGACCTGGATGGAGCGTATGGCGGCTCCATAGGTGAGGATTTCCACGCTGGCTCCCTGGTTGTTCGTCAGTGTGTACGCCAGAACCGGGATGCCGTCCCGAGTGGTTCCAAAGTTGCGGGATTTGATATTCATGCAGCTCTCCTTTTTTCCGGGGCTCCCGAAGGAATGCCCTTGTTTTCCCCATTATACAACAGGAGGGAAGGGGAAACAAGGGCCCTGGAAAACTTTTTAAACAGACTTCCTAAACAGGGTTGCATAAACAAGGCTGTTGTGCTACAATGGATTCAACAGATGGAAACAACCCATCCAAAACTACCCCAGGAGGTTTTAAAATGAAGGAATATTTCGAGCAGGTCGGCAAAATCCAGTATGAAGGACCGGAATCGGTCAATCCGTTGGCGTTCAAATACTATGACCCCGAGCGGATGGTGGGAGGCAAAAAGATGAAAGACCACCTGCGCTTCGCCATGAGCTACTGGCACACCATGACCGGCGGCGGCATGGACCCTTTCGGCAATCCCACCATGGAGCGTCCCTACAACACCCTGGAAGGCATGGAGCTGGCAAAGGCCCGTGTGGACGGCGCCTTCGAGCTGATGCGAAAGCTGGGCATCGAGTACTTCTGCTTCCATGACCTGGACATCGCTCCCGAAGGGGACTCCCTCAAGGAGAAACTGGAGAACCTGGATGTGGTTGTGGGGCTGATCGAAGGGAAGATGAAGGAGACCGGGATCAAGTGCCTATGGGGCACCACCAACGCCTTCAGCCACCCCCGCTTCCTGCACGGGGCATCCACATCTCCCAATGCGGACGTGTTCGCCTTTGCCGCCGCCCAGGTGAAAAAGGCCTTGGAGGTGACCCACCAGCTGGGTGGGGAGAACTATGTGTTCTGGGGCGGCCGGGAAGGCTACGAGACCCTGCTGAACACCGACACCGGACTGGAGCAGGACAATCTGGCCCGATTCCTTGGGATGGCAAAGGACTATGCAAGGAAGATCGGCTTCAACGGACAGTTCCTCATCGAGCCCAAACCCAAAGAGCCCACCAAGCACCAGTATGACTTCGACACCATGACGGTCTTGGGCTTCCTCCGGAAGTACGGTCTGGCCGACGACTTCAAGATGAACATCGAGGCGAACCACGCCACTTTGGCCGGGCACACCTTCCAGCACGAGCTGAACATGAGCCGGATCAACGGGGTCCTGGGAAGCATCGACGCCAACCAGGGAGATATGCTTCTTGGCTGGGATACAGACCAGTTCCCAACCAACATCTATGACGCCGTCCTTTGCATGTACGAGGTCCTGAAGAATGGGGGGATCGCTCCCGGCGGACTGAACTTTGACGCAAAGGTGCGCAGGGGATCCTTCGAGCCGACCGACCTGTTCATTTCCTACATCGTGGGCATGGACACCTTCGCAAAAGGCCTTCTGGTGGCCCAGCGTCTTTTGGAGGACAGGGTCTTGGAAGACTTCGTTGCGGAACGCTACAGCTCCTACCAGGAGGGGATCGGCAAGAAAATCCTGGAGGGCGCCACCGACCTGGAGGAACTTGCAGCCTACGCGCTGGAGCATGACAAGATCGTGAACCGGTCCGGAAGGCAGGAAATGCTGGAGGATGTGGTCAACCGCTACATCTACAAGGCATAGGCAAGGCAAGGACAGGGCAAAGGAAGGAGGGGAAGGGATGTTTACGACGAATTTCACCCAGGACCAGATCCGGGAAATCAACCGCGTGAAAATCATCCAGTGGCTGCGCGCCCACCAGACCGGAACCAAACAGGAAATCTCTTCCGAGATGCAGCTGAGCATCCCTACGGTCACCAGCATCGTACAGGTCCTGGTGGAGGAGGGGCTGGCGGAGGAAGCCGGGCTGGCTGTGTCCACCGGCGGCAGGAAGCCGAAAATCGTGCGTTTCCTGCCGGACGCCCGCCATGCGCTGGGGGTGAACATTTCCACGGAAGCGTTCCAGATCCTGCTCCTGAACCTGAATCAGGAGACGGTGGACCGGGAAGATGCGCATTTCAAGGCCGGGGAGACCTTCGACAGGATCCTGGAGCGGGTCCTGGAGCGGGTGGAAGCCATGCTGGCAAGGAACGGGATTTCCAAGGAATCACTGCTGGGCATGGGCATGGCCCTGCCGGGGCTGGTGGACGACGACCGGCAGGTGTTGTCCTACGCCCCCAATCTAGGGGTGCGGGACCATTCCTTCCAGGAGTTCCAGGAGAGGCTGGGGATGAAACTTTTCATCGAGAACGAGGCCAACGTGGCCGCCTACGGGGAACAGCTGGCGGGTGCGGCCCGGAACAAGGGGAACCTGGTCTATGTATCCGTGACGGAGGGGGTCGGGACCGGAATCATCATCGAAAACCATATCTACAAGAGCAACCGGAAGAAGGCCGGCGAGTTCGGACACATTCCAATCACCGATGGGCAGGAGAAATGCAATTGCGGCCGCACCGGCTGCTGGGAGCTGTTCACCTCCAAGAACGCCTTGATCCGCTACTATGGTGAGGAGGGGGGCACCGGGGAACGGTCGGTCCCAGGGGTCTTTGAAGCCTACAGGAACGGGGAGCAGGCAGCCCAGGCGGCGCTGGAGCGCTACACCCGATACCTCTACCAGGGCCTGGACAACATCCTGCTGGCCTTGAACCCGGACTTCGTGGTCCTGGGAGGAGACCTGGGGGACTATGCCGGGGATGTGATCGAGCTGGGCAGCCGGTTGGAGCTGGACAGGCGATTCTACGGCTACGAGCAGACCCCGATCCTTCCCTCGGAACTGCATGGGCAGGGCGCCCTCATGGGGGCCGCCCTGCTTTCCCTGGAAGAGGTCTTCAACTACAAGAAGAACGTGATTTGAAAATAGGAAAAGGTGGTGTCACATGGTCTATTTAGGCATAGATTTGGGGACATCCTCCGTGAAGGTGCTGGCGCTGGACGAAAGCCACGCCATCGTGGGGGATGTGTCAAAGGAATATCCCGTCTCCTTTCCCCAGGAGAAATGGGCGGAGCAGGACCCGGAAGACTGGTGGGACAGTACGGTGGAAGCCGTCCGGGAGTTGGTGGAAACCTGCGGGATCCCCAGGGACGGCATCGGCGCCATCGGCTTCAGCGGCCAGATGCACGGGC
>NZ_JAAEEH010000045.1 GCF_010179735.1 Anaerotalea alkaliphila | reverse complement strand
ACACATATTCAAAAGCAGCTACTACTTTTTTGTTCTAAATCAAAAAAACATGGCTACGGGAAAGACTAAAGGCTTGAAAAACGATGTGCCTTGCCTAGCCATCGCGCCAGCGATTTGGTACAATGGAGGAGAACGGATGCGCACTTGGGGACAGACCCCAAGTGCGCATCGAAAACCACCTCAAAAATAGAAATATATTTCGATGAAACGAAATAAAACTGGAAACAATTTGGTTGTTTCGATATAATAGAATTGAAAAGGGGGCCGGAAAATGATCATACGAGAGCATTACTTAGCGAGGATAAGACCTTTTTTTGATTCTGATCTGATTAAAGTATTGATAGGAATAAGACGGTCCGGAAAATCAGTCTTGCTGAAACAGATTGCAGCTGAATTGTTGGAAAAAGGGGTTGAAGAGTCCCACATCATTTATTTGAATTTTGAAGACCTGGAGTATTCGTTCATTGAAAATGAAATGGATTTGCACAGGTATGTCAAAGAGCGTGCTGCGGATGATAGGAGATATTATTTCCTGTTCGATGAAATACAGAATGTCCGCAATTTTGAAAAAGCAATCAATTCATTTCGCGCTACTCTGGATTGCAGCATATTCCTGGCCGGATCAAACGGCAAACTTTTGTCTGGAGAATTGGCGACCCATCTGTCCGGGCGATATGTAAGTTTTAGGATCATGCCCTTTTCGTTCAAAGAGATGTGCATGATCAAGGGGATAGCTGAAGATGCGGCAAGCGAGAAAGACTTCATGGAGTACTTGGATTATGGGGGCATGCCGCAACGTTTCCTCATGCATACGGAAGCGGAAACGAAAGTTTACCTAAGGGACCTATACAATTCGATTGTCTTAAGGGACATCGTGCAGCGAAGCAGAATTAAAGATGTGGACGTACTCAACAGGATTGTTGAATATATGGTGCTCAACACATCGCAAACGTTTTCAGCCAAATCGATATCCAATTACTTTGAAAGTGTGAATAGAAAAATTTCGACGGAAACAATCTACCAATATCTGGAATACATAACTTCCTCATTGATCATGAACAAAGCGGTAAGATATGATATCCGCGGCAAAAAAATCCTTACAAGGTCGGACAAGTATTATTTGTCTGATCTTGGGCTGGCAAAAATAAATAATACCGGTTATAAAACTGAAATCGGAGCACTTATGGAAAATGTTGTGTACAATGAATTGATCCATAGAGGGTATGAGGTCTATGTAGGAAAAACCACAAAGGGAGAGATTGATTTCATTGTAATGGATGGAGAAAAACGTGTTTATTATCAAGTGGCCTATTTGCTGGCGGATGAAAAAGTGATGCAGCGGGAATTTGGAGCCTATGACGCGGTCAAGGACAGTTATCCAAAGTATGTCCTTTCCATGGATAAATTCGATTTTTCACGGGATGGCATCGTGCACCTGAACATTATCGACTTTTTGCTGAAAAAATGATTTGGGGGATGAGGATGGGTAAAAAAGTGGCTTTGGTGACAGGCGCCAGCAGCGGAATCGGCTTTGAATCCGCGATATGGCTGAAAAAGGCAGGTTTCACCGTTTACGGAGCGGCAAGAAGACTTGAAAAAATGGAATCCCTCAAGGAGCAAGGGGTGATACCGCTTCCGTTGGATGTGACAGAGGACGCTTCCATGGTCCGATGCATCGAGACAATTGTTGAAAACGAAGGCAAAATCGATGTGCTGGTGAACAATGCCGGCTACGGGGCCTATGGCGCTCTGGAGGATGTGCCCATATCGGAGGCGCGGAAGCAGATGGAGGTCAACGTTTTCGGACTTGCAAGGATGGCACAGCTGGTTCTTCCCCATATGAGAAGGCATGGTTTTGGCAGGATCATCAACATATCCTCCATGGGGGGAAAAATATACACCAGCTTTGGAGGATGGTATCATGCTGCGAAATTTGCGGTAGAGGCACTGAGCGATTGCCTGCGTCTGGAGATTGAAGGCTTCGGCATCGATGTGGTGGTGATTGAACCAGGCGGCATCAGGACGGACTGGGGATTGATAGCGGCAGAGAACCTGAAAAGGACTTCCCGAGGGGGCGCCTACGAAAAGAGCAGCGTAAAAGTTGCGGACGCCATGAGGAAAGTATATCGTGGCGGGAAGGTGTCGGACCCGTCTGTGGTCGCCAAGGCGGTTGTCGCGGCGGCAACGGCAAAGAGGCCGAAGATAAGGTATCTGCTGGGATTTGGGGCAAAACCTTCCGTTTTCCTGCGATGGATCCTGCCGGACCGGATATTTGACCGCGTGGTGGGATGGATTTTTGGCGGCTTTTTCTAAGTTGGGCATGCGGCAGTTCAACCCCAAGTCATCGCAATTGACGTTGAACAGACGACCGGGAAGGAGGCGCTCATCATTTTGAACGAACATGTGAAGCACAGGAATCTCCAAGGGCAGCTGGTGGCGGTGGGTTCCCTGGGGGAAGGGGAGCGCCGGGACATGTGGGCCCTGATGGAGGCGTTCTATGAGAACGTGGTCCCCCAGACATTCGCCAAGGACCTGGAGGAGAAGGAGACCTGCATCCTGCTCCGGGACGGCCAAGGCCGTCTTCGGGGGTTCTCCACCCAGAAGCGGCTGACGTTGGAGGTCCGGGGGGAACAGGTCCATGGGGTCTTCTCCGGAGACACCATCATCCACAAGGACTATTGGGGGAGCATGGAGCTTTTTGCCGCATTCGCCCGGCATTTCCTCCAGGTGGCCGAAGGGCATGACCGGTTCTACTGGTTCCTGACATCCAAGGGCTACAAGACCTACCGGATGCTGCCCCTTTTCTTCCGGGAGTTCTTCCCCCGGCGGGACCGGCCCACCCCCGCCTACGAGCAGGCGCTGATGGACGCCTTCGGCTCCACCCGGTATCCGGAGGCCTATGACCCGGCGGCCGGAGTGCTCCGGTACGGGAAGGCCAGGGACCGGCTCCGGCCAGGGGTGGCGGACGCGGGAATCCGCCAGGAGCGGGACCCGGATGTGGCCTATTTCCTCCGGAAGAACCCAGGCCATGTCCAGGGGGATGACCTGGTCTGCCTGGCCCGGCTGGAGGCGGAAAACCTCCGCCCCGGGGTGGCGGGCCGGCTCCTGGGAGGTGCGCCATGATGGGGGGGCTGGTCTGTTTCCTGGCCAATTCCGCCATGCTGGGGATGTACCGGAAGGCGCACCGGGACTTCCGGTACATCCGGGACGTGGAGAAGGTCCAGCAGGAGAAGCTTTTGGGCATCCTGGCCCGCAACGCCGGGACGGATTTCGGCAGGGCCCACGGCTTCGCAAAGATCCGGGACATGGAGGGCTACCGGGAACGGGTGCCCCTGCGGGACTACGGGGATTTCGAGCCCTGGCTGGCCCGGATCCGGGCGGGGGAGCAGAACGTGCTGACGGCGGAGAAGGTGCTGCTGCTGGAACCCACCAGCGGCTCCACCTCCGGGACCAAGCTGATCCCCTACACCCAGGGGCTGCGGGAGGAGTTCCAGCAGGGGCTGAAGCCCTGGATCTACGACCTGTACACGGCCCCGGGACTTGAGGGGATGCGCTGGGGGAAGAGCTACTGGTCCGTCACCCCGGCGGCCACCGGGCGGCGGCGCACACAAGGGGGCGTCCCCATCGGCTTCGAGGAGGATCGGGCCTATTTCGGCCGTCTGGAGCAGTGGCTCCTGGGGCTTGTGCTGGCGGCGCCGGGCAGCCTGGGGCGGGAGGAGGACATGGACGCCTTCCTGGGACGGACGGCCCGGACCCTGGCCGGTTCCGGGAACCTGACCTTCCTGTCCGTCTGGAACCCCACCTACCTGGAGCTGCTCCTGGACCGGGTGGAGGCGGAAGGGCTGGGTTCCCCCCAGACCCTGTGGAAAAGGCTGGCCGCGGTGAGCTGCTGGGCGGACGCCCAGGCCGCCGGTCCCGCCCGGTCCCTGAAGGAGCGTCTGCCCGGGGTCGCCTTCCAGCCCAAGGGGCTGCTGGCCACGGAGGGCTTCGTCTCCTTTCCGGTCTGGGGGGAGCGGGGGGCGGCCCTGAGCGTCCGCTCCCACTTCTTCGAGTTCGAGCTGGAGGACGGGAGCGTCCTGCCGGCCCACAGGCTGGAGCGGGGATGCCGGGGGAGCGTGGTCCTGACCACCTCCGGGGGGCTCTACCGGTACCGGTTGAAGGACGAGGTGGAGGTCACGGGCTTCCTGGGCCGGATCCCCCTGCTCCGCTTCCTGGGACGCAAGGGGCGGGTGTCGGACCTGTTCGGGGAGAAGCTTGCCGAAGGGTTCGTGGGGGAGGTCCTGGGACGGCTGGACCTTCCCCAGGGGCTGGCCTTCCTGGCGCCGGAGGGGGACCGGTATGTGCTCTACTCCGGGGGGAGCCCGGACCCGGAGGTCCTGGACATGGCCCTTAGGGAGAATTTCCATTACGACTACTGCCGACGCCTGGGGCAGCTGAAGGCGCCGGCGGTCTACCGCCTGGAAAGGGACGCGGCCCGGGAATACCTGGAGGCCTGCGTGGCCAGGGGGCAGCGGCTGGGGGACGTGAAGCCTCCGCTGCTGCAGCTGGAGGGTGGATGGCACAAGGTGCTGAAGGGAGGGTTCCTATGAAAATCGCATTCCTGGCCCCTGCGGGGGCCATGCACAGACACGGCGGAAGCTTCGGGAGGAGCCTCCATTACGCCCCACTGACACTGACCACCCTGGCGGCCCTGGTGCCCGAAGAGCTCTGCCGGGGCCTGGCGATTTACGACGAGACGGCGGGAAGCATCCCCCTGGACCTGGAGGCGGACCTGGTCTGCATCACCTGCATCACGGGAACGGCCCCCCGGTGCTACGCCTATGCGGACCATTTCCGGAGGCAGGGGAAGACCGTGGTGCTGGGCGGGGTCCATCCCACCCTGATGCCGGAGGAGGCGGCCCTCCACGCGGACGCGGTGGTGACCGGCTTCGCGGAGGAGAGCTTCCCCCGGCTCCTGCGGGACTACGCCGCCGGACGCCTGGGACGCCTGTACAGCCAGCAGCCCGGCTACACCATCGCTGGGCGGCCAGTCCCCCGGCGGGACCTGCTGGACAAGCGGCGCTACATCACCATGAACACCGTGGAGGCGGTCCGGGGGTGTTCCCTTCCCTGCAGCTTCTGCGCCTATCCCGCCGCTTTCGGACGGACCCTCTACAAGCGCCCCGTCCGGGAGGTGGCGGCGGAAATCGAGGCGCTTCCCGGGCGGGAGGTCCTTTTTCCCGATGTGAACCTGATCGCGGACAGGGCATACGCCCTGGAGCTCTTCCGGGAGCTGGCCCCCCTGAAGAAATCCTGGTTCGGCCTGGTGACATCGGCGGTGGGCATCGACCGGGAGCTGGTGGAGACCTTCGAAAAAAGCGGCTGCCGGGGGCTGCTGGTGGGCTTCGAGTCCGTGCACCAGTCCTCCCAGAAGGACCTCCACAAGGGGGTGAACCAGGTGGAGGACTACGGGGAGCTGATGAAGGTCCTCCACGGCGCCGGCATCCTGGTCCAGGGCTGTTTCGCCTTCGGCTCCGACGAGGAGGACGCCTCCGTGTTCGAGCGGACGGTGGAGATGGCCGTGCGGACCAAGATCGACCTGCCCCGGTATTCCATCCTGACCCCCTTCCCGAAGACGGAGCTGCACGCCCGGCTGGAGGCCCAGGGCCGGATCCTGAAGAGGGACTGGGCGCTGTACGATGTGGAGCACTGCGTTTTCGCGCCCGCCCGGATGACCCCTGAGGAGCTGGAGGCGGGGACGGAATGGGCCTGGCGGGAGACCTACCGGACCGCCAACATCTGGAAGCGGCTGTCCCCCTTCCGGCTGAGCCCCCACATCGCCTGGCCGGTGAACCTGGGCTACAAGGGGTACGCGGACAAGTTCGTCCGGTTCACCCCGGAGGTCATGACGGACAATTCGGACATCAAGGACAACAGGGACAACAAGGACAACAAGGACAACAAGGAGGTGGCGCCATGAAGGTCACGTTCATCCTGCCGGCCATCGGAAAGAAGCCGGGGGAGCCTTATATCGGCTCCTGGAAAATGGAGCCGCTGACGGTGGGGGTGCTGAGCGCCCTGACCCCGCCGGATTGGGAGCGGGAGCTGTTCGACGACCGGGTGGAGCAGGTCGACTACCAGACCAAGACGGACCTGGTGGCCATCCCGGTGGAGACCTACACCGCCAAGCGCAGCTACGCCATCGCCGCCCGGTTCCGGGAGCGGGGGATCCCCGTGGTCCTGGGGGGCTACCACCCCACCCTTTTTCCGGAGGAAGCGGCCTTGTACGGGGACTGCGTGCTGGTGGGGAACGCGGAAGGGGTCTGGGAAGAATTGCTTGCGGACCTGGGGCGGGGACGTCTTGCGCCCCGCTACGAGGGCCCCCGGGGAGGAAGCTTTGCGGCCCCGGACCGCTCCATCTACGCGGGGAAGAAATACCTGCCCATCTCCCTGGTGGAGACGGGACGGGGCTGCGGCCACCGCTGCGAGTTCTGCGCCATCGCCGGGTACTACGGCTGCCGCTACCACCCCCGGGATCCGGAGGCGGTGCTGGGGGATCTGGAGAAGTCCCCCCACAAGTACCATTTCCTGGTGGACGACAACCTGGTGGCGGATGTGGGGCATGCCAAGGGACTCTTCGACCGGATGGCCCCCCTGGGGATCAAATGGGCGGGGCAGGGGACCCTGTCCATGGCCCGGGACAAGGACCTCCTGAAGCGGATGAAGAGGAGCGGCTGCGAGCTGATCCTGGTGGGGTTCGAGTCCCTGGAGGCGGAGAGCCTCCGGCAGATGGGCAAGTCCCAGGCCGGGGCGGACCGGGACCTGCTGGTGGAGCGGATCCACGACGCGGGGATCGGGATCTACGCCACCTTCGTCTTCGGCTACGACGGGGACACCGGGGACACCTTCGCTAGGACCCTGGAGTTCGCCCGGCGGCACAAGTTCCATACGGCGGCCTTCAACCACCTGCTGCCCTTTCCGGGGACCCCGCTGTACGACCGGCTGGAGGCAGAGGGGCGCCTGCTTTGGGACCGGTGGTGGCTTGAGGAGGACTACCATTACGGGCAGGCGGCCTTCCTGCCGAAGCGCATGTCCCCGGAGGAGCTGGCCCGGCGCTGCAGGGAAAGCCGGAAGGCCTTCGCCTCCCTTCCGACGGTCTTTGACCGGGGGCTGGCGGCCATGGGCAGGAGCAGCCCGCCCCTGTGGGCCCTGTTCTGGGCCATGAACCTGCGGCTGGGGAGGGAAGTGGACGAGAAGATGGACGTGCCCTTGGGGAGGAACCTGGATGCGGGGCCCAAGTGAGGCGGACCGGGGGTTCGCCGTGGAGCTGGCGGGGCCTTCGGACGGGAAGGCGCTCCTTGCGCTGTACGAGGACGGGGCCTTCCCCGGAGGGATTTCGGTCCTGTTCACCCGCCGTCCCGATGCCTGGTTTTCCCTGGCCCGGGAGGGGGAGGTGGAGGTGGTGGTGGTCCGGGACCTGGGCACGGGGAGGATCGCCGCCATGGGGGCCTGCATCCTGCGGCCGGCCTGGATCAACGGGCAGGTGGGGCGCACCGGCTACCTGACGGGCCTGAAGAGCCTGGGGGAGTACCGGGGCCGGGTGCCCCTGGGGCCTAGGGCCTACAGGCTCCTTTACGAGGCCACCCGGGAGCGGGTGGACGTCTACTACACCACCATCCTGGAGGAGAACCTGGCGGCCCGGCGGATGCTGGAGAAGCCCCGGAGGAACATGCCCGCCTACCGGGAGCTGGGGGGCTACACGGTCCACTGCCTGGCCACGGGCGGGTTCGGCGGATTTCCTGGGTTGTGTGGGTTGCGTGGGTTCCGTCCATGGGACGATAAAAAGGGGATGGTCCTCACCGGGGGGAGTTGGGAGGAACTCTGGTCCCTGTACGGCCCCCGGGCCCCGGAGTGGAACTTCAGCCAGACCGGCCGGCCCTGGGGGGTGGAGGAGTCGGACATCCGGTTGCTTCGGGATGGGAGCGGACAGCCTGTAGCGGGCTGCGTGCTCTGGAACCAGGCGGCGGTGAAGCAGCACATCCCCATGGAATACCGGGGGGTCTACCGCCTGCTGCGGCATCTCCCCCTGGAGCTGGCGGGCTATCCCCGGCTGCCCGCCCCCGGGGTCCCGGCCCGGGAGGCCGGGTTCGCCCTGCTCTGTTCCCGGGAGGGGGACCCGGAGAGCCTGGCCCTCCTGGTGGAGAAGACGGCCCGGGAGGCGGCAGGTCATGACTACCTGCTGCTGGGGCTGTTCCAGGACCATCCCCTGGCCCCGCACCTGGAGAAGTTCCGGGGGATCCGCTACAGGAGCCGGCTCTACACCGTCCACTGGGACGGGGAGGGCATCCTGCCCGACGGACGCCCGGTGGGGCTGGACGTGGGGCTGCTGTGACGGGATTTCCCAGAGAGGGCTAATGATGTGCCCGGACACACTTGACAAATCCGGGAACATGCTGTTACAATTTAGATACGACTTCGGGTGCGTTATTGACTGGTTTTGAAGGCGGAATCTATGGGGAGGTGGGAGTATGCGGGTGACTATGCGGATGGTTGCGGAACAGGCGGGGGTTTCCCGGGGGACGGTGGACCGCGTCATCAACAAGCGGGGCAGCGTAAAGCCGGATGTGGAAAAAAAGGTCCTGGACACGATTGAAAGGTTGGAGTACAAACCCAATACCGTGGCTAGAGCGTTGGCGTTCAACAAGAACACAAAAAAATTGGGGGTGCTGCTGCCTGACCAGCAGGGGTACTTCAGCACGGAAGTGAACCGGGGAATAAGGAAGATCATCGAGGAAAGCAAGGACCTTGGCATAAAGGTGTTGACTGCGGTTTGCGATCCGAACAATCCAGGGGATTATGTGAAGAAGATGGACGAGATGATTGGAGCCGGCGTGGCAGGATTGGCCATAAGCGCCCAGAATTCACCAATCCTCGTGGAAAAGATCAACGAGTTGGATGCTTTGGGGATACCCGTGGTTACGATCAATTCAGATATTCCAGGAAGCAGAAGGAAGTGTTTTGTCGGTCAAGACACCTTCCAGAGTGGCCGCGTCGCAGCCGAAATCATCTACAAGCACCTTCGGGATGGAGGGCGGATTCTGGTTGTGGCAGGCATTCCGGAATTCAATGCCCATGTGAACAGAGTGAGAGGGTTTGAGGAGTACATGTCCGACCGTGGGGTAGACAAGAACTGTTGGGAAGTCATCTACACCTATGAGAAATATGAACTGACCTATGGGAAAATCTCGGAAATGCTGGGGGCGGACAAGGAGATCCGTTACATCTACATGGCGATCGGGGGAATTGTGGCGTGCGGCGAAGCCGTCAAGGGTATGGGGATGCAGGGGCAGACATTCATCGTTTCCCATGACACGACACCGTCGACCATAGAGCTGCTCAAGGAAGGTCTTGTGGATTTCGTGATCGAGCAGGACATGTTCATGCAGGGATACCGGTCGATCCAGTTGCTGCGGGACTATCTGCTGCTGGATAAAGGGATTGAAAACGAACATGAAAAGACGGTTTTCCACATCGTATCATCTGAATGCGTCTAGGAAAGGAGCCCCCTCGACGCATTCTATTTTAAGCAGAAATGTGCACGGGCAAATAAAATGGAAGAAAAAACATTATAACATATAAGAAATGCACAATTAAATGGTGATTAAATTGTTGAAAGTATAAAACATAAATAATAAGTATTGACAATGCCGCAATCTTGGCGTAATATAATGACCATAACAAAAATGTGCACGGGCACAAATGCAGGAGGTCAAATATGTTTTGGAAGGAGGGCGCGTCGGATGGGTGGACGTAAAGGTGAGTCTATTCTGGAAATGAAGGACATCACGGTAAAGTTCCCGGGAGTGCTTGCATTGGATGGGGTCAAATTCGATGCAAGACGTGGAGAGGTCCATGTCCTGTTGGGAGAAAACGGGGCCGGAAAGTCGACGATCATGAAGGTGTTGGCCGGCGTCAATACGGACTATAAAGGGACTGTGAAATTGAAAGGCGAGGACATCGTATGCGAAAGCATCAACGGCCAGAGGGAGCGTGGGGTAAGCATCATTTTCCAGGAGATGAACCTGCTAAAGAATCTGACAATTGCGGAAAACATCTTTTTGGGTAGGCAGCCCCGGAACAAGTCGGGTGGCATCGACTGGAAGAAGATGAACCGGGATGCCAAGGTGCTGCTGGATTCGATCGATGCAGGCATATCGGAGAAGACCTTGGTGAACGACCTGAGTGTCGGCCAGATGCAGATGGTGGAAATTGCGAAGGCCCTGTCCTTCGAATCGGACATCATCATCATGGACGAGCCCACATCGGCCCTGACAGAAAAGGAAGTCGACGCCTTGTTTAGGATCATTGCCGACCTGAAGGAAAAAGACAAGGCAATCGTTTACATCTCACACCGGTTGGAAGAAATAATGAAGATCGGGGACAGGATCACGATTTTCAGGGATGGGAAATATGTCGACACACGGAACGTCAAGGACATCACGATCGACATCATGGTCACCTTGATGGTGGGCAGGGAAATCACCAACTATTACCCCAAGGTCGATGTGGTGCCCGGGGAAAAGGTTTTGGAAGTGGTGGACCTGTGTCAGGGAAAACTGCTGAAGGACGTGTCTTTCTATGCCCGGGCCGGTGAGATAACCGGATTCTATGGGCTGATGGGTGCTGGCAGGACCGAACTGATGCGTGCGGTCTTCGGGGCGGATAAATTCGACAGCGGTGAAATCATCGTCAACGGGCGAAGCGTCAGAATCAGAAGTTGTGAAGACGCAAAAAGGAACGGCATCGTCCTTCTGGCGGAAGATAGGAAGAACCAGGGATTGATTCTGGAGTTCGGATTGAACGATAACATATCGTTGGCGAATCTAGACACGGCCATGGGCAGGTTCGGACTGGATCGAAAAAGGGAGAACGAGAACAACCAGGCGTTGGCCAGTGCGGTGAAAGTCAAAACGCCATCCCTGGAGCAGAAAGCGAAAAACTTAAGTGGTGGAAACCAACAGAAGGTTGTAATCTGCAAATGGTTGAACACACAATTCGACGTCATCATTTTTGACGAACCCACACGGGGCATCGATGTCGGCGCGAAAGCGGAAATCTATAAGATCATGAACAAGCTTAAGGAAGAGGGGAAAGCCGTCATTGTGGTTTCTTCGGAGCTCACGGAATGCATGGGGATAAGCGACAGGATCTATGTCATGCATGAAGGTGAAATAACGGGCCGTATCGAACCGGATGAGCTTGCGATGCTCACGGACGATAAAGTCATCAAGTATGCTACTGGATCAATAGTAATGGAAGAAAGGTAGATGACCATGAATCTTAAAAGTTTGAAGCTTGATTTGAGCAAATTGACAACGGTGATCGTATTGGTGGTGCTGAGCGTACTTCTGGGGATGCTGTCGCCTGTGTTCATGACCCAGGCCAACCTGATCAACATCATGCAGCAAATCACTGTAAACGCCGTCCTTGCGGTCGGGATGTCCATCGTCATTTTTACAGGTGGAATCGACCTGTCCGTCGGTTCAATTCTCGCCTTCGTCGGAATCGTGATGGGGAAATTGATGGTTGACGGCGGCGTCAATCCGGTGGTTGCCGTCGTGGCTGGGGTTGTGGTCGGCATGGCCTGCGGCGCATTCAACGGCATGTTGATTTCGAAATTCAAGCTGCAGCCCATGATCGCAACACTGGGTATGATGAGCATGGCGAGGGGCGCCGCCCTCACCTTGGCCAACGGGCGCACAATCACTGGCTATAGCCCCTCCTTCAGATGGATCGGATCGGGAAACATCATGGGGACCAGAATTCCTGTGCAGATCCTCTTCATGCTCATCCTGTATGCGGGGTTCCATTATCTCTTGAGGTACAGGAAGTACGGACGGTTCATCTATTCCATAGGAGGCAATGAGGAGGCCACCAGGCTTTCGGGGGTCAATGTGGACCGGGTCAAGATCCTTGCGTACAGTCTCAGCGGGCTGACCGCCGCACTGGCGTCTGTGGTGCTGGTTTCGAAATTGAATTCCGCCCAATCCATTGCGGGCACGGGCTATGAACTGGATGCGATCGCCTCCGCGGTCATTGGCGGGGCGCGGCTGACAGGCGGTTTCGGAAATGTGTGGGGAACCCTGCTGGGTGCCATCATCATGGGGGTCATCCGCAACGGATTGAACCTACTGAATGTGTCGTCCTACCTGCAGCAGCTGATTATCGGTGTGATCATCATCGCTGCGGTACTCTTTGACTCGTTAAAGGGAAGAAAATAGGGATTGGATGGATATGAGCTTGGATTCAAGTTTATATAGAAAAAATCAATTTCAAAAGAAAAAGGAGGAAGTTAAGATGAAAAAAGCAAAGGTGTGGGTAGTTATGCTTGTTCTGAGTCTGCTTGTAGGACTTGTGGGATGTGGAAAAAGTGAAGGGCCAAGTGCACCGGCAACAGGAGGAGAAACAGCAGGCGGGAGCGGTTCGGAGGACAAGGTGAAAATCGCCTATATCGTAAAGGCGCTGACGGACCAATTCTGGATCGACATGCAAACAGGCGCGCTGGAAACGGCGACAGAACTTGGTGTGGACCTGGCGTTCCAGGCTCCCGAGAAGGAAACGAACGTGGAAACACAGAT
Organism: Anaerotalea alkaliphila; assembly: GCF_010179735.1. Classification (GTDB taxonomy): domain Bacteria; phylum Bacillota; class Clostridia; order Lachnospirales; family Vallitaleaceae; genus Anaerotalea; species Anaerotalea alkaliphila. Next base: position 5,455 of record NZ_JAAEEH010000045.1, on the reverse strand, counting down.
CCAATACATGGAAAACGCCATCGCAGGCGGATTTGACGCCATCATCCTCTCCGCAGCGGATTCCAAGGCGCTGAACCCCACCATCGTCAAGGCCAATCAGGCGGGAATACCGGTCATCCTTGTGAACGACACCATCGACTTGGATGCCCTTGCGGCGGACGGCGGCAAGGTGGAAACCTATGTGGGCATCGACCAGTATGAGGCGGCGTCCCTGGCAGGCAAATACGCGGTGGAAACCATCGACGGAGGCAAGGTTGCCGTCCTGGAAGGTGCTGCCGGTGTTTTGGCAGGAGAGCAGCGCATGAACGGATTCCTGGACCAGCTTACGGACAACTTCGAAGTGGTGGCCTCCCAGACAGCCAACTGGGACAGGAACCAGGCGTTCAACGTAATGCAGAACATCCTCACATCCCAACCGGACATCAAAGTCGTTTGGGCGGTCAGTGCAGAAATGGGACAAGGGGCCATCCAGGCAATCGAGCAGGCAGGTCTGGCTGGACAGATTTCGGTCTTTGACTTCGACGCATCCGCCGACGACATGGAGGCGATCAAGGCCGGAACGCTGGTGGGAACGGTAGCCCAGTATCCGAACCTCCAGGCGAAAGCCGCCATCGAAGCCGCCCTGGCGGCCATCGAAGGGCAAACGCTGGAGGCCCATACGAAGACATTGGCAGAGCTGATCACCATCGACAATATCCAATAACAACAACAGCAGGTCCGGGTACGATTCTGCACCCGGACATCCATTGAAGAGTGCATAAGGAGAGAAACGAATGAAGAAGACAACGATTGGCGTAATCGGTGCAGGTGCGGTTGGAAGAGTGCATATCAAGAACATCATGCGGATGCCCCAAGTAAGGTTGAAGTATGTGGCGGACCCCATGCCGGAGTTCTACAACGCCTGGGCCAAAGAGATGGACTTCCCCCTTGCCGTCGAGGATTACAAGGTCATAATGGAAGATCCCGAGGTGGAAGCGGTCATCATCTGTGCTCCGGCTGCGCTGCATGGCGACCTCATCATCGAAGCGGCAGAAAAAGGAAAACATGTCTTCTGTGAAAAACCCTTCGACTATGACATCAGCAAAATCAAGAAGGCGATGGAAGTTGTCGAAAAGACCGGAATCAAGCTCCAGCTTGGCTTCAACAGACGGTTTGACAAGAATTTCGCAAAGGCGCACGAATATTTGAAAACCGGCGCACTGGGCGACGTCCATGTGATCAAGATCACCTCTCGCGACCCCAAAGCCCCCGCAATGGGATACTTCACGGCTCCAGGAGGAGAGCACTGCTCCATCTACACGGATACCACCATCCATGACTTCGATATGGCAAGGTTCCTGAACAATTCGGAAGTCGTCGAAGTCTTTGCATCGGGAAGCAAGCTGATCAACAAGGACAAACCGGAAATCACCCGGGTGGATACGATCGTCTGCACCCTGAAGTTTGAAGATGGTTCCCTGTGTGTGATCGACAACAGCTGGCAGGCTGTCTATGGCTATGACCAACGTGCCGAAGTGTTCGGTACCAAAGGGGCGGTGACGGTTGAGAACGATGTATTCTCCCAGGCGACCCTCCATACGGTAGAGGGAATCATCGGAGAGAAGCCGCTGGTGACCATCGAGGACCGGTATGGGAATGCCTATGGTGCGGAAGTCGAGGCGTTCATAAAGGCGGTGCAGGAGGACACGCCGGTGCTGGTGGACGGCCGTGACGGACTCATGTCCATGCTGATCGCAAAAGCGGCGCTGCTTTCCGACCAGGAGAACCGCATTGTAAAAATCAGCGAGCTGATGTAATAAGAACGGGAGGGTTTTATGAAAACGACAGCGTGCATCGAAACACTGTTTACGGAATATCCATGGGAAAAGCGGTTTGAAGAAGCGAAGAAGGCCGGATTCGATTATGTCGAATTCTGGAGTTGGGAAGACAAGGATCTGGACCAGATCAAGAAGCTTGCCGAAGAGGCGGGAATCGGCATCAGCGGGTTCAATGGGGACGCCGACTATTCCCTCGTGGACCCCAGCCACAAGGCCCCTTACCTGGAATTTCTGAGGAGGTCGCTGGAAGCCGCCAAAAAAATCGGGGCACTGAGTGTCACCATCCATTCCAACGCCCTTGGGGATGCGGGGAAAGTGGTGGAGCGCTATGAGGATCTGTCCGACACCGTGAAAATCTGCTCCATGTACGACACACTGAAGGAATCGGCCCGCTTGGCGGAAGAATACGGCATCGCCTGCAACCTGGAGGCGCTCAACATCACCACAGACCATGTGGGGAACTATCTCAAGCACACCCAAATGGCCGCTGAAATGATCCGGCTGATCGGCTCTCCGAAGCTCAAGATCCTTTACGATGTCTACCATATGCAGCTCAACGAAGGTTCCATCTGCGACACCTTGACAAAATACATCGATACTATCGGGCATATCCACATCGCGGATGCGCCAGGCAGGCATGAACCTGGCACGGGTGAAGTCAACTATCCCTTTGTGATCAAGCATTTGCGGAACCTCAACTATACGGACAGGGTCGGCTGTGAGCTGTTCCCCAAATCCGGAACTGAAGATGCCGTAAAGGCCATTATGGGTATTTTCGCATAAGAAGGAAGGACGACCATGTTTGAAAACCGAGAAATAAAGCTGGGCATCGCCCCAATCAACTGGAGCAATGACGACATGCCCCAACTGGGTGGGGAACTCACCTATGAGCAAAGCGTCAGCGAGATGGCCCTAGCCGGATACACAGGAACGGAAGTGGGAGGCAAGTTCCCCCAGGATCCGGCCGTTTTGAAGCATTCCCTTGACATCAGGGGGTTGGAAATCGCTAGCCAATGGTTTTCCTCCCTCCTCTGCACCACTCCCTACGAGGAGAATGAGAAGGCTTTCGTGGAACAGCTGGATTTTCTGGAGAAAGTCGGATGCAGCCGAATCAACGTCTGTGAACTCAGCTACAACCTGTTCGCATCGGAGTTGTCCATGTTTGGCGGAAACAAGCCGGTCGCCTCGGACCAGGAATGGGATCTTCTGTGTGCCGGGCTGGACAAGCTTGGAAAGGTCGCTTCCGACCGGGGATTCAAGCTGTGCTTCCATCACCATATGGCGACCGTTGTCCAGACGCTGGAAGAAACCGTGCGGCTGCTGGACAATACGGATCCCAGGCATGTGTTTTTATGCTATGACACCGGACATTTCACCTTCTCGGGTGAAAACGCCGTGGAAGCCTTGGAACGTGTTGCGGGCCGCGTGGGCCATGTCCATCTGAAGGATGTGCGGCCAGACAGGATGAAGACAGCCGTGGAGGAAGGGTACAAATTCCGGAAGGCCGTCTTGGAAGGTTGCTTCACCATACCTGGCGACGGATGCGTCGATTTCAAGTCCGTGTTTGAACTGCTGGACAAGTCCGAATACGAGGGGTGGTTCATCGTGGAAGCGGAACAGGACCCCAAGAAGGCGAATCCGTATGAATATGCTTTGAAAGCCAGAAGTTACATTCGGGAGATTGGCGGTCTTTGACCGGCCAGCTCCCTTGCAGTCAGACGAGCCATCCAGGGGCGCATGCCCTGGGGGGCTCGTCTGTTTTGTTGCCGCGACCGGGTGGAAAATTCTGCTGGAATGGGGTATACTTTGGGTAATGACAGGGCACGTCCTGTGACCCGAAGCGAAAGGAGAACGCATATGTCCAAGTTGGAAGAGAAACTGGCAAAATCCCTGACGGCGGAAACGACGGAACTGATTCCTTTCCTTCCCTATCTGCTCCAGGACCTTTGGGACATGGGGTCCAGCCCCCGGGACATGGAGGCGCTGATCGGGAAGCATGTGCCCGCGCCGGAGAAGGCGAAGGTGCTGGATCTGGCCTGCGGCAAGGGGGCAGTGGGCATCCATCTGGCGAAAACCTTCGGCTGCACGGTCAAGGGGGTGGACCTCCTCCCGGAATTCATCGAAGAGGCGCGGAAAAGGGCCGTGGAGCATGGGGTGGAGGCGCTCTGTTCCTTCCGGGTGGAGGACGCCAACCAGGCTGTGGAAAAGGAGCGCAACTATGACATTGTGATCCTGGGTGCCGCAGGGGACGTCCTGGGGAGCCCCAAAGAGACCGTTGAGAAGCTGAAGCCCGCCGTCAAGCCTTCGGGCCACATCCTCATCGACGACGCCTATGTTCCGGAGGGTTCCCCAATGGATTATCCAACCCGGGCGGACTGGCTGGAGGTCTTCCGGGAGGTGGGGGTCCGCCTGGTGGACGAGCTGGCTTTCGACGGGGCGGCCTTGACGGCCCTGAACGAAACCCAGCAGGCCTGCATCCGGACAAGGGCCCGGGAGTTGCAGGTCCTGCATCCGGAAAAAACGGCGCTGTTCGAAGGCTATGTGCAAAGCCAGGAGGCTGAATGCGAGGAATTGGAAGGGGAGATGACGGCCCTGACATGGCTATTGCAGAAGTCAGAATAAACCCATTAAAACCATAAGAAGTAATAATATTTCAAGGCATGCAGGGGAATTGTGTTGTATAATTCATAAGTGAAGTATCACATTTGGAGCAATCAAAAAAGAGCAACTAGAGACGAACTTCAGTTGCTCCAAATGTGGTTCTTCACGATTGTACCAACTCGCGGATGTTAGCCGGTGATCCGGAATATGGGGATTGGTCACTTCCATCCTGTGGTCTTTTTGTGGAAAAGGCGGGACCTTTCGGAGTGGACCGGCAGCAAAAGCCGTTCGGACCGCCGATTGCCGCAACGCAAACAAAGCCTTTGCGAAAAAGGCTGAAAAAAGGTTGTGGAATTGGGAGAAACCTAGTTCCTGAAGACAAAGGTCCGGCCAGCATAACGCATGGTGTTGTTGCTGCACATGGGACATTGCTTTAGGTTGATGTTCCAAAGCACATGCAGGATCTCGTCCGGCTGCATGGATGCGAATCGCGCCTGGGACAACATCTTCCCTGTCAGCTTGGCAATCAGCTTCAGGCTCGCCTTCTTGCTCCGGTTGTTGAGGAACCCGTAGTAGCGGATCTTCTGGAATCCGCAGGGCAAGACATGCATGAGGAACCGGCGGATGAACTCTTCATGGGACAGGGTCACGGTCTTCTTTTGGCCCGTTTTGTAATCGTTCGCCCAGAAGGAGACCTGCGAATCGCCGACAGCGATGATCCTGGCGTTGCTGATGGCGATCCGGTGGGTGTAGCGCCCCAGATAATCGATGGCGTTGCCAAAACCATTGAAGGTTTCCTTGATGTAGGGGATCCAGGTCTTTTCGTAGAGGCTGTTCCTGAATCCGCTCCATGCGCGGGAGTCCTTGAGCCGGCCGCAGGAGGAGGGAAACCGCAGCTTGTTGCCGGAACGAAGCTTTTGAAGCTGCTCCATAAACTTGCCGCGGAACACTTTGCCCAACACCCTGACGGGAATGAAAAAGTTGCGGCTGCTTTTGTGCAGTTGCATGGTTTTGGTCAGGCCCGCTCCGGTGACGAT
>NZ_JAAEEH010000044.1 GCF_010179735.1 Anaerotalea alkaliphila | reverse complement strand
CCTGGGCCTGGACAGGGAACTGGAGGGAGCCTGCCCTGCAGGCGCCCAGGCCACCCGGGTTTCCTCCCATGGGGTGCTGAACAGGCTGGCGGAAAAGGTCCCCAACCTGATCGGCGGGGCCGCGGACTTGGCGCCCTCCACCAAGACCACCATGGAGGGCCGGGGGCACTTCACGCCCGGGGACCATGGGGGAGCCAACCTGCATTTCGGCGTCCGGGAGCATGCCATGGCCGCCATGGCCAACGGCATCGCCCTCCACGGGGGACTCATCCCCTATGTGGCCGGATTCTTCGTGTTCAGCGACTACATGAAGCCGGCCATGCGGCTTTCCGCCCTGATGGGGCTGCCGGTGACCTATGTGTTCACCCACGACAGCATCGGGGTGGGGGAGGACGGTCCCACCCACCAGCCCATCGAGCACCTGGCCATGCTCCGGGGGATCCCCAACTTCAACACCATCCGGCCGGCGGACTACAGGGAGACGGAAGCCGCCTGGAGGGTGGCCCTCTCCAGCGCCTCCACCCCCACGGCCCTGGTCCTTTCCAGGCAGAACCTGCCCCAGTACGAAGGCAGCGGGGAAGGGCTCTACAAGGGGGCGTACATCCTGAAGGAGGCGAGCGGTCGGCCGAAGGTGGTCTTGATCGGCACGGGTTCGGAAGTGGAGCTGGTATGGAAGGCTGCGCGGGAACTGGAAGAGAGGGGAATCCCCGCACGGGTTGTGAGCATGCCTTCATGGCATCTCTTCGACGCGCAACCGGAATCCTACCGCAGGGAAATCCTTCCAGATGGGGTTCCCGTTCTGGCAGTGGAAGCTGGAACGCCTTTGGGGTGGCACAAATATACTGGTGCCAAAGGGAAAGTCATGGGAATCGGCACATTCGGCATGTCGGGTCCGGCAGAGGAAATCTATGGGGAAATGGGCCTGACCGTTGGAGCCGTGGTGGAACAAGCAAGCGGACTGTTGGAAGACACCCAACGCATGGGATGAAGCAGCTGTCGAGCAATGCTGATTGGGATAAAGGAATGCGGGCACCCGGGGGGGTGCCCTTTTCACATGGGCGCATCGGCCTTTTAGGACGTTGACAAACAAATGACAAGGGTGTAATATGTACATATGCCCATACGGGAATATATACAGAGAGGAAGTCGCCTATGGACCAACTGACGAACATCTTCAAGACCCTGTCCGACGAGACAAGGCTTCGTCTCCTCCTCCTGCTCCAGCAGGAGGAGCTGTGTGTCTGTCAACTCAGCGGAATCCTGGATGTCCCCCAGCCGAGGGTTTCCAAGAACCTGTCGAAACTGAGGGACATGCAGCTGGTGGCGGACGAAAGGAAAGAGAAGTTCGTGTTCTATACCTTGAAGCGGGACAACAAGCTGCTGATGGAAATCCTGGAAAAGATCCTGGAGGATCCGGAGCTGTATCCGCAACTGGCCGTCGACCGGATGCGCCTGGGAGAAAAGGAGAAGTACCTGGACAGATGCGGCATCCGCTGCGGTTGAATTCGGTGGAAAGGAGCAATTGAATGTTCGTGTTCAGATGGTTGAACAACCAGCTGCTGAAGATGGAGTGGCTGTACAATCTGGTCGGAAACCTGGTGGAGGATGTGTTCGGACTGGACATGACCGGTCGGCTGGGAGGCAGCATCCACTTCTTCATCTACGATGTAGTCAAAATATTCCTCCTGCTGTCGGCGTTGATTTTCATGATTTCCTATGTGCAGAGCTTTTTCCCCCCGGAGCGCACAAGGAAGATCCTGGGCAGGTTCAGCGGAATTTCCGCCAACATCCTGGGGGCCCTGCTGGGGACGGTGACGCCCTTCTGCTCCTGTTCCTCCATACCCCTGTTCATCGGTTTCACCAGCGCCGGGCTGCCCATCGGGGTCACCTTCTCGTTCCTGATCTCGTCGCCCCTGGTGGACCTGGCTTCGGTAATCCTGCTTGCCAGCATCTTCAACTGGAAGACCGCCATCGCCTACGTGCTGGTGGGACTGGTACTGGCGGTCATCGGCGGCACGGTCATCAGCAAGGCGAAGCTGGAGAAGCATGTGGAATCCTTCGTCTACAGCAACAAGATGATGGAAGTGGAGCAGGAGGAGCTGGCGGTGAAGGACCGGATCCTATTCGCAAGGGACCAGGTGAGGGACATTGTAAAAAAAGTCTGGCTCTACATCCTGATCGGGGTGGGAATCGGCGCCGCAATCCACAACTGGATACCTGAAACGGTCATCACGGCCGTCCTGGGCCAGGACAAGTGGTATTCGGTCCTGCTGGCCACGGTGGTGGGCGTACCCATGTATGCGGACATCTTCGGCACGCTGCCCATCGCCGAGGCGCTGGTGCTTAAAGGAGTGGGCATCGGGACCGCCCTTTCCTTCATGATGGCGGTCACCGCGCTGTCCCTGCCTTCCATGGTCATGCTCAAAAAGGTGGTGAAAACCCGGCTGCTCGTGGTTTTTGCCGGAACCGTCACCATGGGGATCCTGACCATCGGGTATGTGTTCAACGCTTTCGGGCATCTGTTGCTATGATGGATGGGGAGGAAATTTGCCGGTCAATGAAAAGGAGGACAAGGGAATGGTGATCAAGATATTGGGATCCGGCTGTGCAAGCTGCAGGAAGCTGGAGGCGAACGCAAGGGAAGCCGTAAAGGAATTGGGCATCGAAGCGAGCGTGGAGAAGGTGGAGGACATCCAGGGCATCATGGCCTATGGAGTCATGAAGACGCCGGCCTTGGTCGTGGACGGGCAGGTCAAGGTGATGGGCAGGGTCCCGTCCGTGGAAGACATCAAAAAACATCTGTAATGTTTTTATGGAAAGAATCAAGAATTCCTGTCGTCCGGGTTGACCTGGCGGCAGGAATTTTTTCTTTTGACTAGCCATCGGATTTGCGCTATAATGATATCGAAAACCGATATCGCAAACAGATGTTAAGGAGGTCGCTATGGATAAGACCCATGCATCCAGCTGGGCTGGTTTTCTAAAGGACGTGTTCATCTGCTCCCTGGGGGCTTATGGAGGGCCGGAGGCGCACATCGGCGTCTTCATCGACCAGATGGTGGTGAAAAAGCGCCATTTGAGCGAAGAGGAGCTGATCGAGCTCGTGGCGTTGTGCAGCATCCTGCCCGGGCCGACCAGTACCCAGACCATCGTCGCCATCGGCTACAAGACAGGAGGACCGTTGCTGGGGTTGCTGACGATGCTGGTCTGGGCGCTGCCGGTACTGGCTTTCATGACGGTGCTGTCCTTCCTGTACCAATTCCTGGAAATGCGCAACCTGTCCAGCGACAGCCTGCGTTATATCGGGCCCCTGGCCGTGGGATTCATCGTGGTTGCAGCCTATAGGATCGGCAGGAAAGTGGCGACGGACCGGTTGACCCGGATCCTCCTGCTGTTTGGGGCGGTCACCACGTATTTCGTCCGGGCACCCTGGATCTTCCCCCTGGTCCTGCTGGCAGGTGGTGCCGTGAGCGTCCTGGCTTCGGGGGAGAAGAAGCTCTGGAACCATGTGAAGCTGGACCCGCCCTGGGGCTATCTGGCCGCTTTTGCGGGTATCGCCTTCGGGAGCATCGTCCTGACGCTGACCTGGGACAACAACATCCTGCACCTCTTCGAGAGCTTCTACCGGTACGGATATCTGGTGTTCGGCGGCGGACAGGTGGTGGTGCCTGTGATGTACAGTGAAATGGTCGAAATCAGGCAATACATGAGCAACCAGGAATTCCTGACGGGCTATGGCCTTGTGCAGGGCCTTCCCGGGCCGATGTTCAGCTTCAGTGCCTATGTGGGGGGCATGGCCGCCAGAAGCGGCGGGCCCCTGGTCCAGGTGGCTTCCGCAATCGCCAGCGGCATGGGGATCTTCCTGCCGGGCCTCCTGCTGATCTATTTCATCTACCCGGTATGGGAAAAGCTCAAGCGGATCCGGGGGATCAAGATCGCCCTCAAGGGGATCAACGCCGTGGCGGGGGGCATGATTGCGGTGGCTGCCGTCATCGTCCTGCAGAAGAGCGGATTCGGGCTGGACAACCTGCTGGTCTCCGTCCTGACGGTCCTCCTGCTGCAGGCCAGGAAAATCCCGGTCCCGCTGATTGTCCTGCTGGCTCTGCTGGCGGGGTTCGTGGTTTGAAGGTTTGAAAAGGCGATGCGCACTTGGGGTCTGACCCCAAGTGCGCATCGCCTTTTCACCGGTTGTATCCGAATCGCGTACCCGCGAGGGAATTCCATACGGCGTCGCAAGCCTCCAGCACATCCCCGCCCAGCGCAGGTCCCTCCAGCGAGGCGATGTTCTGCGTCGGTTGCTCCAGTTTGCTCACGCCGCTGATGATGCCGGTGACGCCGGGTCGGCTTAAGCACCATTTCATGGGGAGCTGCAGAATGGTCATGTCATGCTGCGCCGCAATTCCCATCAGCTTCTCCACAGCTTCAAAATTCTCATCCGACCAGTAGCGTTTGTAGTACATTTCATTGTTGGCGAAGCGCGTGTTTTCGGCCGGTTTCCCCGGTTTGTGCTTTCCGGCCAGAAGCCCTCCGGCGATGGGATTGTACACCGCCATGCCCAGACCGTGCGCCCTTAGAAAAGGAACGAGTTCTGGTTCCACACCGCGTGTGATGGTGTTGTAGACATTCTGCGTGATGACCGGCGCGACATACCCCCCGCCGATCGCATACCGCCAGCATGTAGGCAATCTGCCATGCGGTAAAATTGCTGACGCCTATGTAACGGATCTTTCCCGCATTGACAAGGCTGGACATCGCCTCCAGCGATTCCTCGATGTTTGTTTCATGGTCCGGGAAGTGCATGTAGTACAGGTCGATATGGTCCGTATCAAGACGTTTCAGACTGGCGTCCACGGCAGAATGTTCCGGCGGGAAAGCCCCTTGTCATTGAGCGCATCGCCCATCTGTCCGCAAACCTTTGTGGCGAGAACGATGTCTGCGCGCCGTCCTTTCAGCGCCTTTCCGACAATGCGCTCGCTTTCGCCCTGATTGTATACGTTGGCGGTATCCCAAAAGTTCATGCCCTTGTCATAAGCATGATCCATGATCGCAAGACTGTCGGCCTCGTTGGTCTGCGCGCCGAACATCATCGTGCCAAGGCTCAGCACAGAAAGCTTCAGGCTTGTTCCGGGCAGGTTGTTGTATTGCATGATACCCCTCCTTTTCAACAGGGAGCCCCCATGATGCGGCGGCTCCCTGATAATGACGCCTACGGCAAAACATTGCCGGCGGCAAGATAGATTTCGTACCATTCCTCGCGGGAAAGGCGGACTTCCGTTGCCTTCGCACAGTCTTTCAAGCGCTGCACGTTCATTGTCCCCGTAACGGGCTGCATCTTCGCTGGATGGCGCAACAACCACGCCATGGCGATGGTGGTGCCGGGCACGCCATGCTTTTCCGCAAGTTCGTCGATTTTGGCGTTCAATTCCGGGAACTTATCGCTGCCGAGGAACACACCTTCAAAGAAACCGTACTGGAATGGCGACCAGGGTTGGATGCTGATGTCGTTCAGGCGGCAGAAGTCCAGTACGCTGCCATCACGGTTCACGGCGGCATCATCCAGCATGTTGACGTGGAGTCCCTGGGAGATCATGTTGGCGTTCGTGATGCTGAGCTGCAGCTGGTTTGCCACGATCGGCTGCCGCAGATGTTTTTGCAGCAGCTGCATCTGCATGGGATTCTGGTTGGAAACGCCGAAATGCCGCACCTTGCCGCTGCTGTGGAGGAGGTCGAAGGCCTCGGCGACCTCTTCCGGTTCCACCAACGCATCGGGCCGGTGCAAAAGCAGGACATCCAGATAATCGGTCTTCAGCCGCCGCAAGCTGCCCTCCACCGAAGACAGGATATGTTCTTTGGAGAAGTCGAAGGCGACGCCGGGACGTATGCCGCATTTGGATTGCAGGATTATTTTTTCCCGGACGGCATCACCCATATGGACGGCTTCCGCAAAAATCTCCTCACAGGTTCCACGGCCATAGATGTCGGCGTGGTCGAAGAAGACGGCGCCTTCTTCAAGGGCGGATTGGACGAAATGCTCGGCTTCGCTTTTGTCCAATCCGTTGATGCGCATGCAGCCCACCGCAATGGCCGGGACCTGCATGCCTGATTTGCCCAATGGAATCGTTCTCATCGTATCATCCTCTCTCTTTCGCTTATCTGGGTGCTATTTTATTTCACCGACCTGTAGATTTCCAGCACGTCCTGCCAATGCAGCTTCTTAAGGCCGCCAATGGGCTTCTCTTCACCGGAGACAGCGCCGGTGGCCTTTTTCGCCATTTCTTCCAACTTGTCCTCACCGATTCCGAGCTCCGACAACGTGGCGGGCAACCCCATTTTTCGGAAGAACTCCCGCACGCGGTCGATCCCCTCCGACACGATCGCATCGGGCTCGCGGTAACTGCCTTCGACACCCATCACGTTGACCGCAAACTGGACAAACATGTTGATGTTGTCCTTGTACACATATTGCATCCAGCCTGGCGTCAAAACAGCCAGGCCGGCGCCATGCGCCACATCGTAGATGGCAGAAAGCTCATGCTCCATTTTGTGGCAGGCCCAATCCTGCTGGCGTCCCATTCCCACAAGTCCGTTGTGGGCAACCGTTCCGCTAAAGCCAAGCTCGCACCAGGCATCGTAATCCTGTGGGTTGGCGAGCGCCAGCGGCGCATTCTTCATCATGGTTTTCAAGACGGTTTCGCACAAACCGTCCGTCAGGTCGGTGTGGGTGGTGTTGGTGAAATAGCGTTCGAACACATGGCTCATCATGTCCGCCACACCATTGGAAAGCTGGTCTTTGGGAAGGGTGAAGAACAGCTCCGGGTTCATGATGCTGAACAATGGACGGAGGCGTGGGCTGCCGTAACCGTATTTCAGCTGCCGTTCTTCGTTGGTGATGACGGTGTCGCCGCTGGATTCGCTTCCGGCAGCGGGAATGGTGAGGATTGTGGCGACCGGCAATGCCTTGTCAATGGCCTTGCCCTGTTCGTAGACCTCCCAAATGTTCCCTTCGTAGTAGACGCCCATGGCGATGGCCTTGGCGGAATCGATGGTACTCCCACCGCCGACCGCCAATAGGAGGTCAACGCCCTCGTTCCTGCACAGGGCGATTCCTTCCTGCACCAGCGAAAGCCGGGGATTGGGCTTGACACCCCCCAGCTCCACAAAGGGCAGGCCGCTTTCTTTCAAAGAATCGGTCACAGTGTCGTAAAGGCCGCTTCGTTTGATGCTGCCGCCGCCATAATGAAGCAGCACCTTGCCGGCATGGGGCTTCAGCAGTTCCCCAATCCGTTTTTCCTCCCCTTTTCCAAACAGAATGCGCGCAGGAGAGTAGAAATCGAAATTCAACATAAGGTATCCTCCATAGATCTTAAAATGTTATTGTATCCGGATCATACGAGTAGCCGACACAGCCCTTCAGGTCGGCAATCAGCTGCACATCCGCCGCTTCCAGCTCGAAATCGAACACCTCCGTATTCTCTTTGATCCGTGCAGGAGTGACCGACTTGGGCAGAGGCAGATACCCCCTTTGCAAACTCCAGCGAATGCAGATCTGTGCGATGGATTTCCCGTATTTTTCCGCTAATGCCTGCATTTCAGGCACCTCGAATATTTTGCCGACGCCAAGCGGACTGTACGCTTCCATGAGGATATTCTGGGAACGGCAGTAGTCGACCACCTCATCCTGGGTATCGCCGGGACACAATCTGATTTGGTTCACCATCGGAGCAATCGTGGCGGTCTTCATCAATTCCTTTATGTGGTGCGGGCGAAAATTGCTGATGCCGATGCTGCGGATGCGACCGGATTTGTACAACTCCTCAAAAGCCTTCCAAGTGCCGGCGTTCGCTTCCTGCCAGCTGTCACGGAATGCGATGGGGTTCGGCCAGTGGATCAGAAAGAGGTCGATGTATTCCATATCCAGCCTTTCCAGCGTCCCCTCAAAGGCGGCGAGGGTTTTTTCATAGCCATGTTCGCCATTCGCCAGCTTTGAAGTTACGAAGAGCTGTTTCCGGTCAACGCCGCTTTTCTTAACGGCGATGCCTACGCTTTCCTCGTTGCCATATCCCTGCGCCGTGTCTATATGGCGATAGCCTGCTTCAATGGCGCTGAGTACGGAGGAAACAGCAACCTCGCCGTTCGGGGTCTGCCAGGTGCCAAAGCCAATGCAAGGGATTTCCGTCCCGTTGGACAGCGTGTAACAATCGGTTGGTGACTTCATTGTCGTACCTCCTCGTTGTGTTTGTTGACATGCCGTTGGACAATACTGTATGATAATCATAAACCTTAACGTTAACTCTAAGTCAATAGCAATTTGGATTTTTTAGGAGGTATCTCTTGTGGGTTATACGGTGAAGACCATGGCGGAAAAAGCGAATCTAAGTCCGCATGTTTTGCGGTATTATGAGAAAGAAGGGCTTTTGCCGCATGTAAAGCGGACAAAGGGCGGAAACCGCCATTATTCGGATGGGGACTTGGAGTGGCTCGGATTGGTCTGCTGCCTGAAGAACACGGGCATGTCCATCAAGCAGATCCGGGAGTTCGTCAATCTGCGCCTTCAGGGCCCCGAAACGCTGAAGGCACGATGCGACATGCTGCTTGCCCATAAAGAGGAAGTGGAAAAACACATCGAGGAAATGAACAGGCATCTTGAGAAGGTCACGCACAAAATCGAGCATTTCACAAAACAATATGAGGAATATTCTTCGGGTGAGGCACATGGCCAAGAAGCCATGCGCACTTGGGGTCAGACCCCAAGTGTGCACAAGAAGAAGAGCATAGAGTGAAATCAAGGCCTGCAGGCGCCCGGAAGGGTGCCTGTTCACTTATAGGGTGAAGCAGTTCTGGAAAATAGAGACGTATGGCACAAATGAGCCAAAAAATACAGAAAGGAACAAATTATTCCATGTAGCTCGAGAAGGAATGGTGGTACCATGTAAAAGAAATACAAAACAAGGAGGATGGATTGTATGAAAAGGAAGATGGTTGTTGCGCTTGTTTTGAGTGTTGCCATGCTGGCCCTGGCGGGATGTGGAAAAGCGCCTGCCGACACCAGTTTGGCGGAAGGTAAAACCGTGGAGAGCGATGGTGCGGGGGAGAAAACATATGAGAAGCCGGAAGTTGTCCTGCGCTACGGGGAGTTGAACCCGGATACACACCCCATGACAATGGCGGCTAGAGAATTCGCCAGGATTGTCGCTGAGAAGAGCAATGGACGAATGGCCATTGAAATCTATCCCAGTGGGCAGTTGGGTGACGAGAAAACGCAGGTGCAGTCGGTGCAGATGGGCGCGTTGGACATGTTCCGGGCAGGGTCGTCCTTCCTGTCGGACTATGGAATTGAAATGATGCGCGTATTCGAGTTGCCTTACATCTTCAGGGATGTGGACCATTCCTGGAGCGTCCTGGACAGTGATATTGGAGACGAATTCCTGCAAGCGGTTACGGATTCCGGAACCAAAATGGTCGGAATAGGCTATTTTGCGGACAGTCCGAGAAACTACTTCTTTACCAACAAGAAAGTCACGAGCGTTTCGGAAATGAAAAACCTGAAAATCCGGGTGCCCCAGAGTGAGATGCATATGGAGACTGCAAATGCCTTTGGAGCCTCCGCAACACCCATTTCGTACAGCGAATTGTACAGTGCGCTGCAGACAGGTGTGGTAGATGGTGCGGAAAATGCCCTGACAGCCTATGAGGCAAACAAATTTTATGAAGTGGCAAAATACTACACCTTCGACGCACACAGCCTTGCACCCTATATTCTGGTGTTTTCGGAAATATCTTGGAACAAACTGGACGAAAACGACCAGGAATTCCTTTCCGATTGCTGGAGCGAAACGGAGAAATGGTATAGGGAAGTCGCATCGGACATGGATGCACAAGCAAGGGTGAACCTGGAAGCCAGTGGCGTTGAATTCTTTGAAGTCGACAACAAGCAGGAATGGGTGGATGCAGTGGCGCCACTGTATGAAAAGTTTGGTGCAGGCTATGAGGATGTCATCAGAAGAATTCAGGAAACCAAATAAAACCTACCATAATATGCAAGGGGCCATCCGCAGGGATAATGGCTCCTTTTGCACTGCCCGATTGTTTGGGAGACGCATGGGTGAAAAAGAAGATCGGAAGTTGAGATTTCCGTAGCGGCCATCCTGGAGTAAGCCGTTGCAGGAAGAAATTGTCTGGAAAAGCCAGGTGTGTTATGATGGATGTTATCTGGGTGGAGGAAGAAGGTAGTGTGAATGGGCACAACAGCAGGGATCAGAAGAATATCGGTGCGTACCGTCTTGATTGGCGTATATGCCACAATCACCATCATCATGTTGACCGGATACCTGCTTTCCTATAACTTGAGGAACACCACCACGGAAGAGTATGAACATTTCATGGAAATAAGCCGCACCCTTAGTGAAATCACATTGGTGGTCAATGAGTGCGAGTATCATTACAACAGATATTTGCGGGAACGGACGGAGGAAGATTTGCAGTCTTATTCCACCAAGGCGAAAAACATTGAAAGGAACCTGACGAACATTGCTGAAGCGCTGCAGGAATATCCGGAAACCTTGGCGTACCACCGCACATTCTACAACATGAACGAATATCAATACCACAAGATCATGGAAATAGCCCGAATCCCTGCCCTTACTGCGGAGGACTATCAGGATCTGACCTATGTTGCGACCCTTTTCCAGTATATGAAACAGCAGTCCCAAGAGCTGATGGTGTCCTATCTCAATTTTGGCAATGAACGGTACAGCAACCTGTTGGAAGAGGCGCAACGCTTGGAACGCAGAGTCCACTCCAGCATGTTCCTGTTGGCGTTCATGAGCATTTGGCTCGGGATGATTCTTTCGCGGGGAATCCTGCAGAAAATAAAACAGATTTCGAAAGCATCCCAGAAGCTTTCGGAAGGACACTGGGAGATGCAGGACATCAAAAGCGACAGATACATCGAACTCCATGCCATGGCCCATGCGTTCAACAACATGAAAAAGGACATCAAGAGGTATATCGAAGAGCAGCAGTCAAAGGCGCAGTTGGAGAAGCAGCTTGTGGAGGAGCGTCTTCTGGTGGAGCAGCAGGACAAGCTCCTCAAGGAAGCAAAACTGCTGACGCTCCAGATGCAGATGAATCCACATTTCCTTTTCAACACACTCAATATGATTCGAAGGGTCATCCAGTTGCAAGAGAAGGATACGGCAGTCAGCTTGGTGGGGGCCATTTCGGACATCCTTCGATACAATTTGGACAACCGGGGGCGTTTGGTGCCGTTATCGGATGAAATCAGGACCTTGGAGGCATACAACCTGATCCAACAAGTCAGGTTCCAGGACCGGCTTTGTGTCAAGCTTAACGTGTGCGGGAATCTGGAGGACATCACCGTTCCCCCCTTGATCCTGCAGCCGATGGTCGAAAATGCCATCGTGCATGGTTTGGCGGATAGGAACAGCGGGGGAATCATCGAAATCGATGTGGCCAGAGGGGCCACGGAAGTGATCGTCAGAATCCAGGACAATGGGCGGGGAATCAGCAAGGAAAGGATGCAGGAAGTGATGCATTCAAATCTGAACGAGAATTCACAAAGCATCGGAATCATGAATGTTAGGAACAGGCTGGAGCTTCAATACGGAAGACAGGATCTTTTTCGGATTGAAAGTGAAGAAAACAAGGGTACGAGAATCACCATTGTGATTCCCATCAAAAGGGGAATGGTATGATCAAGCTGTTGATTGCAGAAGATGAAGTCATAGAAAGAAATTATCTTAGAATGATGGTCGAGGAGCATTACAAGGGCACGGTTGAAATTGTTGGTTGTGCCCGGGATGGGATGGAAGCCTTTGCCGATGCCCTCAAATACAGGCCAGACATCATTTTGATGGACATCCACATGCCAAAGGTCAATGGATTGGAGGTGGCAAGACAAGTCAAGGAGCAGTATCCGGACACGGAAATCCTGATCCTTACCGCCCATAGTCGTTTCGAGTATGCCAAGCAGGCGCTTCAATTGGGAATCAACGAATATCTGGTCAAGCCGTACGCGGATGAGGAGTTCTGTGCGGTCCTGGAGAAAGCAATGGAGAAGATCGAAAAGCGCAGGGCCAGGAACCAGGAGCAAAAGGAGTTGCAGCAGCAGATAAAAATCTTTGGAGAGATGATGGAAAAGGAAGTCATCATGGATATGATCTGCGGAATGCAGATGGACGAGGGACAGTTTAACCAATTGCTGAATTATCTGGACATCCCCCACAGCGCCTACGTGTGTGCTGTCATCGCCGGCGAAGACGGAAGCGATGCCGCTTTTGGGAACGAGCTCATGGGAATGTTGAAGAGGAAGTTGAAGAATCATGTGAAGCGTGTAATCGGGTACAGTTTTCTGAACAGCATCGTGCTCTTCGCCATGGACGATCGGCTTGCGGATCCCTTGTACCATAGGGCATTGGGGAATGAGTTGAAGCATTGGATGGTGGATGTCTACAATGTCCATGGGCGGGTCGGCCTGGGAAGGGTGCACGGAGAGTTGGCGGACATGCGGTCGGCCTATGCGGAAGTGATGGATGGATTGGACAAAGAAAAGAGGAGCGGGGATTCCGCTGTCCCGTTGGATGGGGAATGTGAAACCAGGCACATCCACAAAAAAGAGGATGGGCTCTGGAAAGCCGTCAATGACGAGAATCTCGATGGAGCGGTGCGGATTCTTGTGGAGATCTGCGGACAACTGTTTTCTGTGCAGGAACAAGGAAGCGGAATGGACGTGGTACGGGATTACATGAAACACCTGTATTTTTCCATAAGCCGCAATACGTCGGAATTGGTTGGAATAAGGATGAAGACCAAGGAAATTTGGCATGCGTTTGAAGAAATCGATGCAATGGGCAGCATGGAAGAAATCCTGAATTATATGGAGGGGTACATGGCAACGGTAATCAGGTCCATGTCCCTGGAAAAAACCCAGGATAGGAACAGGATTGTAAAGTCTGTCAAGGAATATGTGGATGGTCATTTTGGGGAGAATATATCACTACAGGATCTGGCTCTTCAATATGACATAAGCTTCGGACATCTAAGCAAGTCTTTTAAAAAAGTCGAAGGCATGACCTTCACCGAATACCTGACCAAGATAAGGATGGAAAGGGCGAAAGTGCTGTTGCGGGATGGCAGCAAGACCATCTACCAAGTCGCCTATGAGGTCGGTTTTGCCGACCCGAACTATTTCAGCAAATCCTTCAAGAAATACTTTGGGGTGAACCCCAAAGACTATGCAAACAGATGACAACAGCCCGGCAATGGATCATCCCATTGCCGGGCTGTTGCCGTCTCCGGGAAGTGGGATGAAAACCGCCCGTGCCGCCAAACACACCACCAAATACTACAGAAAATGACGAATGTGTACATGCCGTCAAACAATGGGAAATGATAAGATATTCCCATGGAAAGGTTTAAGGAAGGATTGTGGATATTGGATATGGGAAGGAGTGGAAGGATGTTTAATTTGCTCAACAATGAAGAGGTGGAAGGAAAGTCGAGGGTCTATAGGTTGACCAATGCGCTATGCTGTATCTTTGTCATCATACAAGTGGCGGTCGTCTCCATCGTTGTAATCGGCCGCTATGTATTCAACTCCACACCAAGCTGGGGAGAAGAACTGGCGCTTTTGTGCATGATCTGGTTCTCGCTGTTGACGGTATCCTTGGCGATCACAGATAGCAGGCACCTAAAGATGACGCTGGCGGAAATGTATATGCCGAGGAAGTTCAACTTGTTTGTAGCAGGAATCAACTATATCGTATTCCTGTCGCTGGCTGTGTTCATGATTGTGGAAGGGACCAGGCTGACCGCTCTGACGGTTGGAAGCGTTCTTCCGGGACTGAAAATATCTGGAGCCTATCTTTATGCTTCGGTACCGGTATCAGGAGTTGCCATGCTGGCGTCGATTATTGGAAAAATGATAAAAAGGGAGGCAATCTGATGGATCCGACAACGACAGCGATTTTTATTCTGGTGGGTGTTTTTTTTCTTTTGGTATTTAAAGGTGTGCATATCGCATTTGCAATCGGCTTTGCCAGTGTGCTGACTACGCTGTATTTGGGGCTGCCTTTGCAGACGGTGGCGCAGAATATGGTAAAGGGTGTAAACGTCTTTGCGTTCCTGGCCGTGCCGTTCTTCATCCTAGCAGGGGAAATCATGGGAGCAGGTGGAATTTCCAATCGATTGATCAAGCTTTCTGATGCGTTGGTAGGATGGATGCGTGGAGGCTTGGCCATGGTAAACATCGTAGCCAGCATGTTTTTTGGGGGGATTTCGGGTTCGTCTTCCGCAGACACATCCTCCATCGGCTCGATCTTGATCCCCATGATGAAGAAAAACGGCTATGACGGCGACTTTGCCACAACGGTAACCATGGCCAGTTCCGTCCAAGGGATCCTGATTCCACCGAGTCAAAATGCGGTCATTTTTGCACTGGTAGCTGGGAGTGTCTCCATCGGCAGGTTGTTCTTGGCAGGGATGTTGCCGGGAATCCTTCTGGGGTTCGCACTGATGGTCTACAGCTACTATGTGGCCGTGAAACGGAACTATCCCGTGGGAGAGAAATTCAGTGTCGGCAGGGCGATGAAAGCCACAGGGGATGCGGTTTGGGGACTTGGTACAGTCATGATTGTTGTCGTTGGTGTCATCGCAGGCGTATTCACCCCCACTGAGGCTGCGGCCATTGCGGTGGTATACTCGTTCGTCATCACCTTTTTCGTATACAGGGAAATACCGCTGTCCGCACTGGGTGGAATTTTGACGAGGTCGCTCAAGACGCTGTCCATCGTCATGGTTTTGGTGGCCATGGCAAGCGCCTTCGGTTGGCTGGTGGCATATCTGCAAATCCCCGTAGTGCTTGCCAACTTCATTCTGGGTATATCCACAAACAAAATCGTCATCCTGCTGGTCATCAACCTGCTGCTTCTTGTCATGGGCACCATGATGGATATGGCATCCCTCATCCTCATTCTGACGCCGATCTTGATTCCCATCACTACACAAATTGGTGTAGATCCGGTCCATTTTGGTGTCATCATGATTCTGAACCTTGGAATCGGGCTAATCACACCCCCGGTGGGGAGTACGCTTTTCATTGGAAGCGCAATTGCAGATATCAGCATGGAGCAGCTGTCCAAAGCCATGATCCCTTTCTATATCGTGATGATCATCACGCTGCTGGTCATCACGTTCGTACCTGGAATCGTCATGTTTTTACCGAATCTGCTCATGCCGGTTTGACAACGGGATGAAATTCAAAATCAAAAACCATGGAGGAATGAGATCAATGAATGGACGAGAAAGAATATTGACAGTGGCAGGAGGGGGAATTCCGGACAGGGTGCCGGTCAGCCTGTTCATCCAGGAGGAATTCCTTGCCTATTACTATCCGAAGAAGTCGAGCGTGAACCGTGTCACAGATGCCGTGGCCTGTGCCCGGGAATTGGGGATCGATGTGATGCCCCGGGGGAGGGAGTTCGAGGAACCCCATTTTTTAAGGAAAAGTTTTCCTAACTGGAAGTTGGACAAACGGGATGAGGTGAAGGACGGCCTGCTGTTTAGAACAACGGAAATCGAGACGCCCAAAGGGGTGCTCAGACAGGTGCAGGTGGGACCTTACAATCCCGTATCGGGCCAGGGAATCCATATGGGAAAGCGGGAATATTTCATCAATGACGACAGGGATTTGGAGATTTTTCTGGAATATGTGCCCGCACTGGATGTTGAAACCAGAGGGGAAATGAAGGCCTATGGAAAACACATCAGGGAAGTGATGGGGGATACGGGCGTGGCGTCCCCCTGGGGATGGTGCAGCGCGTTCAACATGGCATCCGAATATAGGAATATCGAACAACTGCTGATCGACCCTTACCTGGACATGGGGTTCTACCAGGCGTTCATGGAGAAACTGACGGCCATGATGACCGAATACAATGCGGCCCTTGCCGATACGGAGTTGGATTGCATCGGCATCCAGGGCAATGTCGCGAATGCCGGCCTCATGGGAGTGGACTTCTTCGAGGAGCATGTCATGCCCTATGAGAAGCAGATCATTTCCGCCATCAAGTCGAACGGGACGTATACCCTTTACCACAACTGCGGCAAGGCGAAGGCGTTCCAGGAGTCGTACGTGAAAATGGGACTGGACATTTGGGAAACCGTGGCCGAGCACCCGGTCGGGGACAGCACGCTGAAACAGGCGAAGCAAAGCATCGGCGACCGGATCACCCTTTCTGGAAATCTGGATCAGATCAATTTCCTGAAGCAGGCGTCATTGGAGGAAGTGGAGGAGAAGGTCACTGAGATCATGGAAATAGGGAAACCGGGGGGCAAATATCTGTTTGCGGCATCGGATTTCCTGGAAAAGAACACGCCTTTGGAGAATGTCAGAAAAATGATTGAAGTCGCCAAGCGCGAAGGGAAATATTGAATGCGAAAAGGCAACGGAACAGGGGACTTCAAGTCGGGGCATACGCCATACGTCGCGATGCCCCAGGACTTGGGACCCTTTTTGTTTCGAAAATGCCGGTTGCGTTTAAACAACAATAGATGGAAGGATGCAATATCATGGAGAAATTATCAGCAAAAACATACGACAAGACGGAAAGGCCCGTGAAAATCATCCAGTTCGGGGAAGGGAACTTCCTGCGGGCGTTCACGGACTGGATGGTCCAGAAGCTCAACGATGAAACGGACTTCAATGGAGGGATCGCCCTGGTGCAGCCGCTGCCCGCGGGCCTCATCGACCTGCTGGCGTCCCAGGACTTCCTCTATACCCATACCCTGAAGGGTATCAAGAACGGGGAGCCGGTGAAGGAGCATCTCCTCAACGACTCCATCGTGTCGGCGGTCAACCCCTACACGGACTATGAAGGCTACCTGGGTCTGGCGGAGGTGGAGACGGCCAGGATCATCCTCTCCAACACCACCGAATCGGGCATCGCCTACGAGCCGGAGGACACCCTGGAAGGGCCCCAAAAGGGCTTCCCGGCCAAGCTGACGGCCCTCCTGCACGCCCGCTTCAAGGCGTTTGGGGGCGACCCGGAGAAGGGCTTCGCCATCATCCCCTGCGAGCTCATCGACAGGAACGGGGACAAGCTGAGGGCGGTTGTGGAAAGGCATGCCAGGGAATGGGAGCTGGGGGAAGGCTTCCAGGCCTGGCTTGCGGAGGCCAACACCTTCTGCAACTCCCTGGTGGACCGGATCGTGCCGGGCTATCCCCGGGACCGGATCCGGGAGGTCTGGGAGGAGCTGGGGTACGAGGACCAGCTGGTGGTCGAGAGCGAACAGTTCAACCTCTGGGTCATCGAGAGCCCTGCAGTCCTGAAGGAACTCCTGCCGGTGGACAGGACGGACTGCAACGTCCTCTTCGTGGAGGACATGACCCCCTACAGGACCCGGAAGGTGCGCATCCTGAACGGCGCCCATACGACTTTGGTGCCCGTGGCCTACCTTTACGGCATCGACACCGTGAAGGAAGCCGTGGAGCATCCGGTGGTGGGGAAATACATCAGCCAGGCCGTCTACGAGGAAATCATCCCGACCCTGGACCTGCCGAAGGAGGAGCTGGAATCCTTCGCTGGGGAGGTCATGGACAGGTTCCGCAACCCGTTCATCTCCCACCAGCTGCGCAGCATCTCCCTGAACGGGATGTCCAAGTACAACACCCGGGTGCTGCCTTCCCTGGAGGGGTATCTTAGGGAAAAGGGTGCGCTGCCCAAGCGGCTGGTCTTCTCCCTGGCGGCCATGATGGTCTTCTACAGGGGCCTCCGGGGGGAGGAGACGATCCCCGTGAACGACGCCGAGGACATCCTGGAACTCTATGGGAAGGCATGGGCAGCCTTCGACGGGTCCGCGGAGGGGCGCAGGACCCTGGCCCGGACGGTCCTAGGCCATGCGCCCGTCTGGACGTCGGACCTTTCGTCCCTGCCAGGCCTGCTGGACCTGATCGTGGAATATCTGGGTCTGATCCTGGACAAGGGGATGGAGGAAGCCCTGAAGGAGGCGCTCCTATGAAACGGCATCTGCGGATCCATCCCAAGGACAACGTGGCCATCGCCCTGGAACCCCTGGAACCGGGAGACCGGATCGAAATCGACGGAACAGAGCTGACTGCTGCCGAACCCATCCCCCAGGCCCACAAGATGGCCATCGCGGCCATCGCCGCGGGGGAGGCGGTGGTCAAGTACGGCATGCCCATCGGCAACGCCACCGAAGACATCGCGCCCGGACGGCACGTGCATGTCCACAACCTGAAGACGGGACTGGGAGAGATCCTGGAATACGGCTACGCCCCCGCCTTCGAATCCCTTGGGACCTCCCTGCCGGAGAGGAAGGTCCACGTGTACGAACGCTCCAACGGGGAGGTGGGGATCCGCAACGAGCTGTGGGTCGTGCCCACCGTGGGATGCGTCAACGGCGTGGCCCAAAGGATCATCGACCGCTTCAGGAAGGAAGCGGACCCCGTTGGGATCGACGGCGTCTTCGCCTTCCCCCATCCCTATGGATGCTCCCAGATGGGAGAGGACCATGCGGCCACCCGCACCACCCTCCAGGACATCGCCAAGCACCCCAACGCCGGAGGGGTCCTGGTCCTGGGGCTTGGCTGCGAGAACAACCAGGTCCAGGCCTTCCGGGAGACCATGGGGGAATACGACACCGAGCGTGTCGTGTTCCTGGTGGCCCAGGAGGAGGAGGACGAAATCGCCGCAGGCGTCCAGCACCTGAAAGCCCTCTACGAACGGATGAGGGAAGACAGGCGGGTGGAGAAGCCCCTGGGTGTGCTGCGGATCGGACTGGAATGCGGAGGCTCCGACGGCTTGAGCGGGATCACGGCGAACCCCCTGCTGGGGGAGTTCTCCGACTATCTTGTGAGCTATGGGGGCACAACCGTGCTGACGGAGGTGCCGGAGATGTTCGGCGCCGAGACGATCCTGATGAACCGCTCCGTCGACGGGGAGGTCTTCCGGAAGACGGTGGAGATGGTGAACGACTTCAAGGACTACTACCAGCGGCACGGACAGGTAATCTATGAGAACCCCTCCCCGGGGAACAAGAAGGGGGGGATCACCACCCTGGAGGACAAGTCCCTGGGCTGCACCCAAAAGGCCGGGCGCAGCCAGGTCATGGACGTGCTGGGCTATGGGGACCGCCTCAAGACCCCGGGGCTGAACCTGCTGAGCGCCCCCGGGAACGACCTGGTGGCCACCACCGCCCTGGGAATGGCGGGGTGCCACATGGTGCTCTTCTCCACCGGACGGGGGACGCCCTTCGGGGGCTTCGTACCCACCATGAAGATTTCCACCAACACGGACCTGGCCCGCAAGAAACCGGGCTGGATCGATTTCGATGCGGGCCAGCTGATCGGCCAAAAGAGCATGCCGGAACTTCTGG
>NZ_JAAEEH010000043.1 GCF_010179735.1 Anaerotalea alkaliphila | reverse complement strand
TGTTAAGTTCTTTTCAACAAACTAAATTTTATCATTAAAAATAGTGGCGAAATGTAAGTGGTTTATAGAGTACTCATATTCAAATTATGATCAACTCAACATTATCACTTACTTTCCATAATAAGCCTTATGCGAAGCTAAACATTACGCGTTCGCAAATATTAAAGAAACGGAGGAACCTAAATGAAGAAGTTTTGGAACTGGGCGCGTGATGATAATACAGGTGTCCGAACACTCTACCTAGATGGCGTTATTGCCGAAGACTCATGGTTTGACGATGATGTCACCCCTAAGGCATTTAAGGCAGACCTTAATGCTGGTGAAGGTGACATTGTTATTTGGGTCAATTCTCCAGGAGGTGATTGCATTGCTGCTAGTCAGATTTACGCCATGCTGATGGATTACAAAGGCACTGTCACCGTAAAGATTGATGGCATTGCCGCTTCAGCCGCCTCAGTCATCGCCATGGCGGGGACAACGGTACTCATGGCACCAACAGCCCTGATGATGGTCCATAACCCCCTTACCGTGGCCATTGGAGACAGCGAGGAAATGAAAAAAGCCATCGCTATGCTTTCTGAAGTTAAAGAGAGCATCATCAATGCCTACGAAATCAAGACAGGCCAGTCAAGAACAAAGCTCTCCCATCTTATGGATGCGGAGACCTGGCTCAATGCGAAAAAAGCCATCGAACTTGGCTTTGCTGATGGAATCTTGGAGGATGAAAAGAAAAGAAGTCAGACTGAGGATTTCACCTATGCCTTTAGCCGCAGAGCTGTTACCAACTCCCTGCTGGATAAGGTAAAACCCAAACTACCAAAAGAGAATACTGGCACCCCAATTGAGTCGCTAGAAAAGCGGCTTTCTTTAATTCAACACTAAATTTTAGGAGGAAAACACTATGAATAAAATTCTTGAACTGCGTGAAAAAAGAGCAAAGTCCTGGGAAGCGGCTAAAGCCTTCCTGGATACCAAAAGAGGTACAGATGGAATTGTATCAGCTGAAGACACTGCAACTTATGAAAAAATGGAAGCGGATGTGGTTGCCCTCGGTAAAGAGATCGATCGTCTTGAAAAGCAGGAAGCACTGGACCGCGAGCTTTCAAAGCCACTTAACACGCCACTTACCGGAAAACCTATCTTCCAGGGTATGGAATCCAAAGGTGGCAGAGCCTCCGCAGAATACCAGAAAGCCTTCTGGAATGCCATGCGTACGCGTTCTGGTGAGGGCCTTGATCCAGTGATTAAGAACGCACTGCAGATTGGAACCGACACTGAAGGTGGTTACCTTGTACCGGATGAGTTTGAGCGTACCCTTATTGAAGCCCTGGATGAAGAGAATATCTTCAGAAAGCTGGCCAACGTCATCTCAACTTCTTCTGGTGACCGTAAGATTCCAGTAGTGGCTTCAAAAGGAACCGCTTCTTGGATTGATGAAGAAGGTGCCATTCCTGAAAGCGATGATAGCTTCGGTCAGGTTTCCATTGGCGCTTACAAGCTAGGTACCATGATCAAGGTGTCTGAAGAGCTTCTTAATGACAGCGTCTTTAATCTTGAGAACTATATTGCCAGGGAGTTTGCAAGACGTATTGGTAACAAGGAAGAAGATGCCTTCTTTACTGGAGATGGTTCTGGTAAGCCTACGGGTATCCTTGCTGCCACTGGTGGAGCACAAATCGGTGTAACCGCTGCAAGTGCTACTGCCATTTCGATTGATGAGATTTTGGACCTCTTCTACTCTCTTAAATCGCCTTACAGAAATAAGTCCGTGTTTGTTATGAACGATGCCACCATTAAGGCCATTAGAAAGCTAAAAGATGGTCAGGGTCAGTATATCTGGCAGCCTTCACTTCAGGCTGGAACACCAGATACCATCTTGAATAGACCTGTTTACACTTCATCTTATGTTCCTACCATCGCTGCATCTGCAAAGTCCATCATCTTTGGTGACTTTGGCTATTACTGGGTAGCGGATCGTCAAGGCAGAGTGTTTAAGAGACTTAATGAACTCTATGCAGCTACTGGCCAGGTGGGCTTTGTTGCTACTCAGCGTGTGGATGGAAAGCTAATTCTACCTGAAGCCATCAAAGTGCTTCAGCAGAAAGCGTAATGGAGGTGTCCTATGAGCTATAACACAAAGAACTATACCGAACAGGGCGGTGAGAAAACCGTCATTGGTGGAACGCTTGAAATCAAGGAAGGGGCGGTCGTTACTGGCCTCCCCGTTCTCGATAATCAAGCCGCAAGTACTGCTGCCACAGTTGAGGATTTGGTTACGGATTTTAATGCCCTCCTCACCAAGCTTAAGACTGCAGGGCTTATGCTTTCAGACTAATGAAAGGATGGTGGCGGTATGACACTGCTGGAAAAAGTAAAAGCAAATCTTATTCTTAATCACTCGGCTGATGATGAACTACTTGAGATGTACATCACCGCCGCTACCCGGTATGCAGAAAGCTATCAGCATCTTCCTGAAAATCACTATGTCGAAGCACTTATGTCAGCCACCACAGAGCAAGCCATTATTATGCTGTCGTCCCACTTTTATGAATCCAGGGACGGCAGCACCGGTGGCTTCTTTTCAGATAATGTGCAGGCTGGACAGCAAGTATGGAATACAGTTAATTTGCTTCTGCGACTTGATCGGGATTGGAAGGTGTAGCTATGAGCTTTGGGAAAATGAATGCCTTTATCGATATTGTAGAGAGTGTCCCCATTAAAGACGCTGAAGGGTTTAAAACAGAAGTCGATAACATCGTAGCTTCTGTCAGAGCTTACCGTGAAGGTCGCCATGGCAATGAGAAATGGGCAAATAGAGCTTCCTTTTCTGAAGCTACAGATCTTTTTCGATTTCGTCATATCCCAGGTACAACCATATCAACATCTATGGTGATCATCCACAGTGATAAAAGATTTGAAATAACATCTGTTGAGGATGTCAAAGGCCGCGGGATGTATATTGAAGTGCTGGCAAAGGAGGTGGTTCCAAGTGGCTAAGGCAACCATGCGAATGCCCGATGACTTCTTGATGAAGTTCTCAAAGCTCGGTGATAAAACAGATGAAATCGTCTCTAATGTTTTAGAAGCTGGCGGTGAAGTTGTTCTGGATAAAGTAAAAGCCAACCTCAAAGGTGTTATTGGGAACGAAACCAAAGAAAAAAGCCGTTCAACCGGTGAGCTGGTTTCCTCCCTTGGACTCTCTCCCACTAAGCTAGATCGAAATGGAAACTTCAATGTCAAGGTTGGCTTCAATGAACCTCGTGGCGATGGCGACGCCAATGCTAAGATTGCAAATATCCTGGAATACGGTAAATCTGGTCAGCCACCTAAACCCTTTTTGAAGCCCGCAAAGTCCGCATCGCGGAAGGCATGCATTGAAACTATGAAATCAGAACTGGATAAGGAGATTGAAAAGCTATGAGCTTACTTGCGGATTTAAACCACATACTAGGACCCCTAAACATTCCTGTGGAGACCGGAGTGTTTTCCGATACGCCGCCTGATGAATATCTGGTTATTACCCCCATGTCTGATAGACTGGATCTCTTTGCAGATAATGAGGCCTATATGATTCTCTCAGAGGCAAGGCTGTCTCTTTTCACGAAGAAGAACTATATGAAGCGCAAGAAAGAACTGACTAAGGCTCTACAATCTGGAGGGATAACCATAACGGACAGACAGTATGTTGGTTATGAACACGATACTAAATTTCATCATTACGCCATTGACGTAATGAAAGAATATGAAACGGAGGAAGAATAAATGGCAACAATCGGATTGGATTCTCTATATTATGCCAAGATCACCGAAGATCAAAATGGCATCGAAACCTATGGCACCCCTAAAGTACTGGCTAAAGCCATGACTGCAGAGCTGAGTATTGAGCTCATTGAAGCCATTCTCTACGCAGATGACGGTGCCAGCGAGGTGGTCAAAGAATTTAAGAGTGGATCACTAAGCCTGGGGATTGATGATATTGGTTCACTTGTAGCTCAGGATTTAACCGGCTGCAAAATTGACAGCAACAATGTGGTGGTTTCAAGAAGTGAAGATGGTGGCAGCCCTGTGGCAGTTGGGTTTCGTGCCAAGAAGGCAAATGGAAAGTATCGCTACTTTTGGCTCTACAGGGTTATCTTCTCTGTTCCCGCCACAAGCCTTGCCACCAAAGGCGACTCCATTACATTTAGCAGTCCCACCATAGAAGGAACCGTCTTTAGAAGAAACAAACTGGACGGAGAAAGCAAGCATCCTTGGAAAGCGGAAGTCACTGAAGGAGATAATGGTGTTTCTGCATCAACAATTACAAGTTGGTTTGCTTCAGTGTATGAACCAAACTTTACCCCAGTTACGCCGACCGTAACTATTACAACTCAACCAGCAACTCTCACAGAGGTCACTGAAGGAAGCATTACTGGAAGCCTTTCTGTTGTGGCAAGCTCCAACACCTCAAACCCTGTAACTTATCAGTGGTATGAAAATACCATCGATAGCACCACTGGCGGTACTGCCATAAATGGAGAAACTTCTGCGAGCTTTGATATTCCAACGGACCTCTTGGCAGATACCTATTACTACTACTGCGTCTTAAGCTCTAGTGGTGCAGAAAACGTAACGACCACAGTGGCTACTGTTGTTGTTTCTTAATGGGAGGGTTGATCATGGCAGATGAAAAATTAAAAGTTGATGAGGCCGCTGAAGAACGAAGTACCACCATTGATATTGGCGGCACGGAGTTCAAGATGATTCTTACCACCAAAGCTACAAAGGAAATTGCCAAGCGCTATGGTGGTCTTGAGAATTTGGGCGATAAGCTCATGAAAACTGAGAACTTTGAAATGGCACTTGAAGAGGTGGTGTGGCTCATCACCCTTCTGGCAAACCAGTCCATCCTGATCCACAATATTAGGAACAAGGATGATAGAAAAGAACTTCTCACAGAAGATGAAGTGGAGCTTCTTACCACTCCCTTTGACCTGGCTAACTACAAGAATGCCATTATGGCCAGTATGATGAAAGGTACAAAAAGGAATGTGGAGAGTGACGACTCAAAAAACGAGGTGGTCGGGTAAGTGATGAACAAGTCTTTACCCGACTTATCTACTTTGGAACAGTCCATTTAAGGCGTTTAGAAGATGAAGTATGGCTCATGCCCATTGGCTATTTGATGGACCTTTGGGAGTGTCACAAGCAATTTACCGGAATATCCAAACCGAAACAAGAGCGCTACATCGACGAAATTATCCCAGAATTTCTATAACAAAATCATTTAGAGTGGCACCTACATTGGTGTCATTTTTTATGCCCCAAAGGAGGTGAACGCTATGTCGGACTTCGGCCTGAAAATCGGTGTTGAGGGTGAAAAGGAGTTCAAGAGCTCTCTTCGAGATATCAATCAAACATTCAAGGTGCTGGGTTCTGAAATGAATCTGGTTACTTCACAGTTTGATAAGCAAGATAAATCCATCAAGGCTATTACAGCAAGAAATGAAGTCTTAAATAAAGAGATCGATGCTCAGAAAAACAAAGTATCCACCCTTGAAGCTGCGCTGAAAAATGCTGCGGAGTCCTTTGGGGAAAATGACAAGCGAACAAAAGCCTGGCAGATTCAGCTAAACAATGCAAATGCAGATCTGAACAAAATGGAAAAAGAGCTGGATGACAACAACAAGGCTCTTGATGCAGCCAGTGATGGGTTTGATGATGCAGGTAAGGAAGCGGACAAGTTTGGGGATGAAATCAAAGACTCTGCAAAAGTGGCAGATGATTCAGGTGGTAAGTTTGAAAAGCTCGGTTCAGTTATGAAAGGTGTGGCTGCCGGGATAGGCGTTGCCATGGCTGCCATTGGAACTGCTGCTGTCACCGCAGGTAAAAAGCTCTTTGATATGGCTAATGATGCTGCGGCTGCAGGGGATGAAATCGATAAGGCCAGCCAGAGAATTGGTCTCTCCAGAAAAGGCTATCAAGAGTGGGACTATGTTCTTTCCCAAAATGGAGCAAGTATCTCTTCATTAGATAATGGAATGAAAAAACTCAATAACACTGTGGACGATGCCATCAATGGGAGTTCCTCAGCCACTGAAAAGTTTCAACGACTAGGTATTTCCATGTCAGATCTACAGGGAAAAACCCGTGAAGAAGTCTTTGAAATGACCATTAAAGGTCTTCAAGGGATCTCTGATGAAGGTGAAAAAGCGGCCATTGCCAATGACCTGCTTGGGAGTGCTTCAGTTGAACTGGGGGCACTTTTAAACCAGACCGCTGAAAGCACCGATGCCCTTAAGAACAAAGCCAGTGAACTGGGTCTGGTTATGAGCGATGAGTCTGTAGACGCTGCGGTGAACTACACAGACGCCATGGATAACCTCACCCGCTCCTTTGCTGGGGTGAAAAACAACATCACCTCACAGCTCCTTCCTGGTTTTACCATGATTTTAGATGGTTTGACGGGCCTTATCACTGGCCAAGAGGGTGCCGCCGAGCAGTTAAAAGAAGGTGCAAAACAGACGGTTGAGCAGATTGCCGTCATCCTTCCTCAAATTCTGGATGTGGTTACTGGACTTATTGCAGCTATTGCAGAAGTTGCACCTGATTTGATTCTGGCTCTTGTCAGTGGGATTTTAGATAATCTTCCCACACTTATTGAAGCGGCAACCAATATCATCATGACCATTGTAGGTGGCCTTATCGAAGCCTTACCTCAAATTACAGATGGTGCGCTGCAGCTTGTTCTTACATTGGTAGATGGGATTATTTCCAATCTTCCTGCCCTGGTGGAAGCGGCGCTAGTTATGATTGTGACCCTTGCAACGGGCCTTGGAGATGCTCTTCCAGAAATTATTCCTTCCATTGTAGAAGCGGTGATTCTAATCGCTACCACCTTAATCAACAATCTGGACTTGGTGCTGGATGCAGCTTTTCAGATTATCAGCGGATTGGCTATGGGGCTTTTAAACTCTCTACCAACTCTGATTCAATCACTGCCTCAGATTATTAACAGCATCATTACCTTTATCACCAGTAACCTACCAAAGCTCATTGAAATGGGAGTTCAGCTGACCATTCAGCTTGGTATGGGCTTGATTAGAGCCATTCCACAGATCGTGGCTCAACTACCTCAGATCATCATGTCTATTGTCACCGGACTTGCCCGTGGGATTCCATCAATTTTAGAAGTCGGAAGAAATATCACCAGAGGTTTATGGGACGGTATCGCATCGATGATTGGTTGGCTTGGAGAAAAGGTGAAAAATATGGTCAACGGAATTGTTGGTGGCGTTAAGAAGGTTCTTGGTATTAGATCTCCTTCAAAGGTATTTGCAGGCATTGGTTCCAACATGGGTGAAGGTATTGGAGAGGGCTTCGAGAAAGCCATGGGTGATGTGGAAAAAGATATGCAGGGAGCTATTCCTACAGACTTTGATTTGGACCTGAACTCTCAAGTCACTGGAAGTTTTGGTGGTTCTGACGGAGCAGTCTTTGATGTAACTATCCCTCTTACCATTGACGGTAACATTCTTACAAGAGTTATTGCACAGCTTCAGTGGAACCAAAACACCGTAACAGTTAGAAACCTTGGTGTGGCAGGAAGTTAATAGAAAGGAGGCTATCCCTTGATTGAAATTTACGCAGGAGCAACCATGATTCAGTCCGTTAAGAAAGTCATCAGCTCAAATATTAGAGAAACCTTAGAGGGTGAATTTACCCTCTCATTTACTGTTATGGCGAAGTCTGCATTGGCTTTAAAAACTAGGCAAATTGCAAAACTAGATAATCAGTATTTTGAACTGGTCCAAATTAGTAAATCAATTCAAGGGAGCCTACCGGTCTGCTCTGTTCTTTGTGAGCATGTGTCTTATCTTTTGAATCATGAAATGTATCAAATAAGCAGTTTTGATTTCACGGGTGATCCTTTTGCAGGATTATCCCAGCTCCTTGCAGGCACTCCCTTTTCAGCTGGGATTGTGGATTTTACAGAGAGTGTCACGATGAAAATCAACCAGAAGGTTTCCAGGAGAGCTGCTCTTATGCAGTTCATTGCTATTTTGGGTGGTGAAATCCAGTACGATGGCTATAGCATTAATATTCGTAGCCATAGAGGCTCCAATGATTATATCCCCGTGATGGGGTCAAAGAATGTTACAAACGTGGCTGTATCCCACGACTCAAGGGAGAATGCATCATCCTATGATATTTCCTTTTTTAAGCTGATGGATTTGGCTGTTGGTGATAATGTGCACATCATCTTCAATCCATTAGGTATCAATGTGAAAACCAGGATCATCTCTCTTGAGTACAATCCTTTTTACAGGTTCAACATCCGAGTGGAGGTGGGAAGATACAGGCCAAGTATTTCTGATACCTTCTATCGCATAGAAAACTCTATATCTAATGTTGGAAGCTCCGTGGATGATCTTCAAAACCAGGTCTATGACTTAGGCGTCTCCTACACCATTGTAAAAACACTGTCGGTCGTTGATAACAAAATCAATGTGACCTATGAAGTGGAAAAAGGTGATACCCATCAGTATCATGCCGAGTACAGCTTCACCACTGATTCCAGTGGCAGGATCACCAGCATTGCCTTAGAAGACATTTTCTCAGAGCTTCTCCTTAAAGAGGTCTCTTCACTTCTGATTGATGCTGCAGCCTTTGAAGTAACCTATGCCGATGGCTCAACCGGAAGCTACACCTACTCCACTGATTCTAGCGGAAGAATTACAGCCATTGAGAAAGTTTAAGGAGGAAAGCCATGAGCTATGATCGTAATTTTAATAACACCTTGGCCATCTGGACAGCTTTTGGTGGTAGAGGCAGCATTGTCCTTCCTATTCCTACCTTAAGCTGGACCAAGAAGTACTATAACAACTTTGGCTACACCCAATACGGAAGTGAAAGACAGATTAATGTCTATGATAACGGAAACGCTCAGATAGCTGTTTATTACGCCAAAACCCCATACATGTCCTACTGGAACAAGACCACCAAACAATGGACCGTTGTCAGTGTTCCTTGGTGGAGTCATGGACAGCCTGAAATTCTTTATGCTGCTGATGGTGTCTTTATCGCAAAGATCGTGGGTCTCGCCAATATCATCGCATCCTTTGATGGTATTACCTGGCATAACGCAGGATACTGCGCCGGAGCGCAAAATGCCATGACCTGTGGTGCTTATGATATGGACAGAGGCTCAGGGGTGGTCAGCTGGTGGTATTACAAGTCACCGGTTTACTACAGCTTTGATTCCCTGGAAGAAAGAACTGCCTGGACCCTTGTAGGCTCTGACGGAACCTCAGTCCCCATCTTTAAATACCTGACCAGGCACAAAGGATACTTTGTGGGAGTTGTTGGTGGTGACAAATCCATCGCCAGAGCCAGCACATCAAGTCCAGGAAGCTGGGGAACTACCATTCCTGAAGATGTGAATGATACAAGGTACATGTTCATCCGTTCTATCAATGGTGTGCTCTTTGTGATGAAATTCAATTACACCAATGTAGGCGGCACTTACACCTACTATGTGAAGCTCTGCGTGATGAACGATAATGCCACAGAAATTACTGAAACCAATCTCTCCTGGGTAGGGGATCTGGCAAATAACAACATCCCAAATCCAAGAAACATCATCTGGATGCCCGACTGGGGTAAGTTCGCGCTTCTAAAAGAGAGCAGCCTTTGTGTATCCTCTGATGGGATTACCTGGGAATGCTTGCATCAGCCAGGGTTAACAACTTCCCAATACGATACTTTCGATGGTGCCATGTACATTCCCGGAGATGGCTTCTATGCCAAAGCCAGCGGGTATGTTTACTATGCACCTTACTAATTGAAGCCCTTTATTATCAGATTATGACGCCTTTAGCTGGGCGTCTTTTTATATATAAATCTACATGAAAGCGAGGAAAAACAATGAGAGATATTTGGACTTATATTCAACTGGCTATTGCTGGCCTTGGCGGTTGGCTTGGCTGGTTTCTCGGAGGTTACGATGGATTTTTATATGCCCTAATTGCCTTTGTTGTCATTGACTATCTGCTTGGTGTCATGTGCGCCATTATCGAGAAGCATTTATCCAGTGACGTGGGTGCTCGGGGCATTTTCAAGAAAGTCGTTATTTTTTCATTGGTAGGCATTGCCCACATCATTGATCAGCACATCATCGGTGATGGTGGTGTTATCAGAACAGCAGTCATCTTCTTCTACCTATCCAATGAAGGAATCAGCATTATTGAAAATGCCACAAGACTTGGACTGCCTATTCCAGAAAAGCTCCGCGATGTTTTGGAACAACTTAAAGACGGTGGCGATAAAGATGGAACAAAGTAATGCATGGCCATCTTGAAGGAGGAGAACAATGAACCTTAAAAAGCTAATCTTTACAGAAAATGAATGCTATAAAACAGGCAGAAAAATCAAGCCCAAAGGAATCATGGTCCACAGCACTGGGGCTAATAACCCTTATCTTCGTAGATACGTTGGTCCAGATGATGGCATCCTGGGAGAAAACCAGTACAACAATCATTGGAACCAACATAGACCCAGTGGTAGACAAGTTTGTGTCCATGCCTTTATTGGAAAGCTAAAAAATGGTACTGTTGCTACCTATCAAACCCTGCCATGGGATCATAGAGGCTGGCATGCAGGAGGTGACGCCAACAACAGTCATATCGGATTTGAAATCTGTGAAGACAACCTGTCCGATGCAGCCTACTTCAACGCGATCTACAAAGAAGCCACAGAGCTTTGCGCACATCTTTGTAAACTCTATGACCTGACGGAGAAAGACATCATCGGCCACTATGAAGGCTATCAAAAGAAAATCGCCAGCAATCACGGAGATCCTCGGCACTGGTTTTCTAGGCATGGTAAGAGTATGGATACTTTCAGGGCTGACGTTAAAAAGCTACTGACGGCTCCTACTCCTACAACTAAAAAGCTTTACCATGTTCAGGTCGGGGCCTATAGCGTAAAATCTAATGCAGATGCTATGCTGGCCAGAGTAAAAGCTGCAGGCTTTACAGATGCCTTTATCAAAACTGACTAGTTAAGCATTATGCCCTTGGAGGTTTAAAACTTCTGAGGGCATTATTTTTTTGTTATTTCATAAAATCGTCAGATTTCCATCCTTCCCAAGGCTACCAGATAGAGGGGAACAAATAATGACCCTTCAGAAAGAGGTGATGGATATGAAACACAACCTGAAGATCAGTGTTTCAAAAATGCCACAGACAGGCGGAATCGTTACTTGCCGTAATGTCACCGTAAGGGAGCGCATTCTACGTTTCCTCCTTGGAGATAAACAGCGTGTAACAATTCTGATTCCAGGAGATAGCGTCCAGGAACTTGCTATCTGTGAGACTAGGAAAGGAGGAAAGGAACTTGAGCAAAGTAAAGTTACTGCTTGATGTGGTAAGCGATATGCGAAGCCTTGCAGACAGCATAGAAGTGGTTTGTAAGGCAATGACGGAAAGTGATGCTGTACCTGAAAAAGTACCTGCCACAAAGACAGAAACAACTAAAGAGCCGGAGATCCCACTTGAAAAAGTGCGTATGGTTCTTGCCGAAAAAAGCCAGCTTGGTTTTACTGCGGAAGTCAGAGCTATTATCGGGAAGTATGGTGCGGATAAGCTCAGTGCAGTTGACAAGGCCTACTATGCTGACATCTTGAAAGATGCGGAGGTTCTTGGCAATGGGTAATCACGCAATACTATCTGCATCTTCTTCACACAGATGGCTTCACTGCTTGCCATCTGCAAGGCTTGAACTTGAGTTTGAAAACACAAGTGGAGAGGCGGCAAAAGCAGGTACTGCAGCACATGAACTCTCAGAACACAAACTGAAAAAGGCTCTCCACATCAGAAGTAAGAGGCCTGTGTCAGAATATGATTCAGATGAAATGGAAGAATGCACAGACGACTACGTTGCTTTCATCATGGAGCAGGTAGAACTCGCAAGAAAGTCCTGTACAGATCCTATCGTTCTAATTGAGCAACGTCTTGATTTCTCTTGTTATGTGCCAGATGGATTTGGGACTGGAGATTGTGTAATCATCTCAGATGATAGACTTCACATAGTAGATTTCAAATACGGAATTGGAGTCCTTGTGGATGCAGAAAACAATCCACAGATGAAACTCTATGCGTTAGGGGCTCTTGAAATCTATGACAGTCTCTACGACATCAAAGAAGTATCAATGACTATTTTCCAGCCACGAAGAGAAAACGTCAGCACCTGGACTGTTCCGGTAGAAGAACTCAAAGCTTGGGCAGAAGAGGAACTAAAACCAAAGGCAGCAAAAGCCTATCAAGGGGAAGGTGAATATATCCCTGGTCCATGGTGTACTTTCTGCAGAGCATCCATAAGATGCCGTGCAAGAGCTGATGAAAAGCTCAAACTGGCCCAGAAGGAGTTTAAGATGCCACCACTGCTTACAGATAGTGAGATTGAAGAAATTCTAAACATTATTCCCGACCTCACTAAGTGGGCGGGTGAAATAACTGCTTATGCCACAGATGCAGCAGTTAACCATGGGAAAGAGTGGAGTGGTTTTAAAGTTGTGGAAGGTCGCTCGGTTCGTAAGTACAAAGATGAAGATACTGTAGCAGAAAAAGCTGTAGAAAGCGGATATAAGGATATTTACCGTAAAAGCCTTATTCCTTTGACAGAGATGCAAAAACTGATGGGCAAAACCAAATTTGAGGAAATTCTAGGAAGCCTCATAGTAAAACCACCGGGAAAGCCAACTCTTGTTCCTAGCTCAGATAAAAGAGTGGCTATGAATGTAACGAACGCAAAAAACGAATTTAATGAAATTATGGAGGATTGATCATTATGAAAAACAATATGAATAAAACGAAGGTAATTACAGGTGTGAACACAAGACTCTCTTACTTCCATGGGTGGGAGCCGGTTTCCGTCAACGGTGGTGCTGAAAAGTATAGCGTATCTGTACTCATTCCAAAGGACGATACAGAAACCATTAACGCAGTAAATGCTGCAATTGATGC
Organism: Anaerotalea alkaliphila; assembly: GCF_010179735.1. GTDB lineage: Bacteria > Bacillota > Clostridia > Lachnospirales > Vallitaleaceae > Anaerotalea > Anaerotalea alkaliphila. The sequence continues at coordinate 6,959 of NZ_JAAEEH010000043.1, read as the reverse complement.
CGCTATTGAGGAAGGTATCGCAAAGTTTGGTGGAAAGAAGCCCAACAAGGCTGCCATTAAAATTCCTTTGCGTGACGGAGATTTGGAACGCGATGACGAGGCATACAAGGGGCATTATTTTATCAATGCTAACAGCAAAACCCCACCACAGATTGTGGACAAGAGCGTTAAGCCAATCATGGATCGTGGTGAGGTGTACAGCGGATGCTTTGCTAGGGTTTCTCTGAATTTTTTCGCATTCAATTCCAACGGAAACAAAGGTGTGGCTTGCGGACTTGGCAACATTCAAAAGATTAAAGATGGCGAGCCTCTTGGCGGAAAGACTTCTGCAGCAGATGATTTTACAACTCTTGCAGAAGATGACTTCCTTGCCTAATAGAAAAGGCCAATTGACGGTGGTGGGGGTGTTTCCTCTACCACCTGCTTTTTTAGGAACGGAGGTAAAATAAATGGATGAAATATGGAGAGACATACCCGGATATGAGGGTCGCTATCTAGTAAGTAATTATGGAAGAGTTTATTCTCATTTTCATGGACGTATATTAACTCCTAAAACTTCTGGTCGCGGTTATCAAGGCATTACTTTGAGTTATAGAGGTATAAAACAACGTTTTTACATTCACAGGTTAGTTGCGGATTGTTTCTTGCCACAACCTAAAACCCACGAATATGAAGTGAATCACAAAGATCTTGATAAGCAAAATAATCATGTGTCAAATCTAGAATGGTCTACTAGAGAAAAGAATTTTAAACATGCTTATAGTAATGGCAAAGTCGATTTTCGTAGGCCAATACGATGTGATAATAAAACTGGAAAACAAGGAGTTTCAAAACATACTGGAGGTTACCAAGTTTCTATTTCATATAATAAGTGTCGCAGATATCTTGGATGGTTTAAAGATTTAGATACAGCAATTAGTGTCAGAAATAAAGAAGAGAAGAGGTTAATCGAAAATGAAGTCTATTAGCATAGATTTAGAAACTTATTCCTCAGTGAATCTGCAAAAATCAGGAATTTACAGATACTGCGAAAGCCATGATTTTGAAATACTGCTCTTTGGTTATTCTGTTGACGGTGGAGAGGTGATAGTGGTTGATCTTGCGAAAGGTGAAAAGATACCACAGATCATACTGGATGCCTTGACCGATGAAAAAGTAGCCAAGTGGGCTTTTAATGCTCAGTTTGAGCGTGTCTGTCTATCCAGATATCTTGGACACCCTTGTGGAGAATATCTAAATCCATCCTCATGGAAATGCTCAAAGGTATGGTCTGCCTATATGGGGCTTCCCTTATCCTTAGTTGGTGTGGGTGCAGTTCTTGGTCTTGAAAAACAAAAGCTTACAGAAGGTAAAGACCTGATCAGATATTTCTGTGTACCATGTACACCTACCAAATCAAATGGTGGTAGAACTCGCAATCTACCAAGTGATGATGAAGAAAAGTGGGAGAGGTTTAAGGATTATAACAAGCGAGATGTTGAAGCGGAAATACAGATACAGCAGAGGCTTAGTAAGTTTCCTGTGCCGGATGAAATATGGGGTGAATACCACCTTGACCAGGAAATCAATGATCGTGGCATCAAAGTAGATATGGACTTTGTAAAACAGGCTATCGCTATGGATGAGATGTCCCGCATCAAGCTGATGAATCAGATGCAGGAAATAACAGAGCTTGACAACCCAAACTCAGTACAACAAATGAAAGGCTGGCTTTCTGAAAATGGTGTGGAAACAGATACCCTTGGTAAAAAAGCTGTAGTAGAGCTATTAAAGGACGCACCAGATTATCTAGCTGAGGTGCTTAAACTCCGACAGCAACTGGCAAAGTCATCTGTTAAGAAATATTCTGCAATGGAAAATGCAGTCTGCTGTGATGGCAGGATTCGTGGTATGTTTACTTTTCTGGGTGCCAATCGGACAGGGCGTTTTAGCTCAAAAATTGTGCAGCTACAGAACCTGCCACAAAACCATATGCTGGATTTAAAAGAGGCACGAGGCATCGTAAAAAGTGGTGATTCTGAAGCCCTTGAATTGCTCTATGAAGATATACCTGATACTCTTTCACAGCTTATTCGGACAGCTTTTGTGCCGAAGGAAGGCTGTAAGTTTGTCGTTGCCGACTTTTCTGCTATTGAGGCCCGTGTGCTGTCATGGCTTGCAGGTGAAAAGTGGAGAAATGAAGTATTCGCAAGTGGCGGTGATATTTATTGTGCATCCGCATCACAGATGTTTGGTGTCCCTGTAGAAAAGCATGGTGTGAACGGTCATTTAAGGCAGAAAGGTAAGATCGCAGAATTGGCACTTGGATACGGTGGATCAGTGGGAGCCTTAAAGGCTATGGGCGCACTGGATATGGGCCTTGAGGAAGAAGAACTTAAACCTCTTGTCAACGCCTGGAGGCAGACCAATCCGTACATCGTAAAGTTCTGGTGGGATGTGGATAGAGCAGCTAAGAAGTGCATCAAGGAAAAGCAGTCTCAAGAAACACAAAATATCAAATTTCACTACAGGAGTGGAATGCTCTTTATCGTTCTTCCATCTGGTAGGCAGCTTGCCTATGTTAAACCAAAGATTGGTGAGAATATCTTCGGTGGAGAATCGGTCACTTACGAAGGTGTCGGTGCTACAAAGAAATGGGATCGACTTGAAAGCTATGGACCTAAGTTTGTGGAAAACATTGTCCAAGCAATTTCTCGTGATCTATTGATGCATGCCATCAAGATACTAAGCACTTGTCGCATTGTGGCTCATGTGCATGATGAGGTTATTATTGAGGCGGATCCTAGCATGTCACTTGATAGGGTGTGCCAGCAGATGAGTAGAGTTCCACCATGGGCAAAGGGGTTGCTTCTTGATACCGATGGTTATACCTTCGAATTTTATAAGAAAGATTAGTTAAAACATCAGATTTCACCTCTTGCCGTGGCTACCAGGTAGGAGGTGTTTTTTTTATGAAGATTATTGAAGTGAAAGATGGCAGCCCCATCAAGGGTGAGACAGAACCGATGACAGAGGAACAGTTGCAAAGAGAGTATGACTTTTATATAGCAGAAAGTATTATCAGGATGCTTCAGAAAGAAGGCAAAATTACAGAGGATGAACGACAAAAAATATCAGCGTTAAACCGACAGAAATTCTCACCAAAGCTAGCTGAGATTATGTCTTAAATCACTTGCTATTAGTGGCTTTTAGAGTGATATATGTAATGAAAGAAAGCGAGGTGAGACAATGAAAAAGATAACGAAGATCGATGAACTGACTAAAGCACAGTCCTCAAATATTAAACTTCGAGTGGCTGCATATGCCAGGGTTTCAACAGATAGCGATGAACAGCTAGAAAGCCTTAAAGCGCAGCGGGAGCACTACGAAAACTACATTAAATCCAATCCAGAGTGGGAGTTTGCAGGGCTCTATTATGACGAAGGCATATCAGGGACTAAGAAGGAAAAACGACCTGAGCTTCTTCGGATGATTCTAGACTGTGAAAGTGATCGGATTGATTTTATTATCACCAAATCCATCAGCCGTTTTGCACGTAATACCACGGACTGCTTAGAACTGGTAAGGCAGCTCTTAAATATCGGTGTGTTCATTTATTTTGAGAAAGAAAATCTGAACACGGGCGATATGGAGAGTGAATTAATGCTCTCAATTTTATCGGGATTTGCCGCAGAAGAGTCCGCGTCTATTTCACAGAATACCACATGGTCAATCAATAAAAAGTTTCAAAATGGCAACTACATTATTGGCAGCCCGCCTTATGGTTATGCCAATGTGAACGGTGAGATGGTAATTGTGCCAAAAGAAGCAGAGATAGTTAAACGCATTTTTGCAGAGTGCCTTTCAGGTAAAGGTGGCAGTGTAATCGCAAAAGGTCTCAACAAAGACAAGATTCCAGCAAGTAGAGGAAACCATTGGAGCTCAGGTACAGTGATTGATATGCTCCGAAATGAAAAATATAAAGGGGATGCGCTTTTCCAAAAGACATACACGGATAGCAATTACAGTCGACGACCTAATAAAGGTGAGAAAGACCAATTTTACTGCAAGAATCATCATGAGCCTATCGTCAGCAAAGAAGTGTTTTCTAAGGCACAAAAGCTGATAACACAAAGAGCGAAGAGTAAGGCTGTTAACAAGAACGTGTACCAAAACAGATATGTATTAAGCGGCAGAATCGTCTGTGGAGAATGCGGGTCCAAGTTTAGGAGAAAAACAAACTACTCTGCCGGTAGAAGTTATATCGCCTGGAGCTGCATAGGGCATATTGAAGACAAGGACAGCTGCTCCATGCTATTTATTCGGGATGGAGAGATAAAGGCTACCTTTGCCACCATGATGAATAAGCTTGCCTACAGCAGAAAGATTATCCTTGGGCCACTTTATGATGATATAAGTAAAAACCAAGAAGAGTGTGACCTTGAAAGAATTGATGCCATCGATAAGCGCATGGAGCAATTGACCGAAGAGCGCAATACACTTATTGGCCTTATGACAAAAGGGTTTCTTGAACCGGCACTTTTTAGCAAGGAACGAAATGCTCTGGATAGCGAAATAAAAAATCTAACCACTGAGAAGACGAATCTGGTCATGTCATTTACAAGTGGCACATCACAGGCAGATGAGGTAAAGGCGCTTTTTGATTATGTTTCTAAAGATAAGTTTGATGGCAACTATACAGACGAGGCGTTTGAAAAGTTTGTAGAAAACATCATTGTAAATTCAAGGGATGAACTGATATTTGAACTAAAATGTGGACTTTCCCTTAAAGAAAGGGTGGTGAGGTAAATGGCCTATGTACCATACGGATATACAATTACGGACGGAGTTGTTACCGTTGATGAAAGGGCTGCGGATCAAGTAAGTGATTTCTTTGAAAAGTACATTTCAGGACTTTCTCTAGCTGTGGCCGGTGAGCAGGCTGGTATTGAAAAGACACATTCATCCATGGGGCGTATTTTGAAAAATGTCAACTATCTTGGAAATGACGTATACCCCGCAATCATTGATAAAGAGACGTTTGATAAGGCTGAAGAAGTTAGAAGTAAACGTGCGAAGGACTTAGGGCGGATTGCAGAGCTTGCAGCTTTCAGTTCTCCCCCACCTATAGAGCGATTTAAAGTGAGAAAATCAGAAGGTAAGCTTCCAGATGATCCAGTAGCGCGAGCGGAGTACCTGTATAGTCTGATAGAAAGCGAGGTTTAAATTGGCAGAGAAAAACATAACTGTAATTCCAGCACGAAAAAGGGTCGGAAGTACAGCCGCAAAAGAAAAAGTAAAGAAACTACGTGTTGCTGCTTATTGCCGTGTTTCTACAGAAACTGAAGAGCAGAACTCAAGCTATGAGGTGCAGGTGGCGCATTACACCGAGTTTATAAAGAAAAATGCTGAATGGGAGTTTGCAGGCATATTTGCAGATGACGGCATTTCAGGCACGAACACGAAAAAACGAGAAGAGTTCAACCGCATGATCGACGAGTGCATGGAGGGGAACATCGATCTGGTTATTACAAAATCCATCAGTCGATTTGCCCGTAACACTCTGGACTGCCTAAAGTATATTAGGCAGCTAAAGGATAAGAACATATCGGTGTTTTTCGAGAAAGAGAACATCAACACAATGGATGCCAAGGGAGAGGTGCTTCTGACCATTATGGCATCCCTCGCGCAGCAAGAAAGTCAGAGCCTTTCCCAGAACGTTAAGCTTGGACTTCAGTATCGATACCAGCAAGGGAAAGTCCAGATCAACCATAATCGCTTTATGGGGTACACAAAAGATGAAGAAGGAAACCTAATCATTGTTCCTGAAGAGGCTGAAATCATTAAGCGCATTTACAGAGAGTACCTTGAGGGTAAAAGCCTAGCAGGCATTGGTAGGGATCTTGAGAAGGACGGTATTTTAACAGCTGCAGGAAAACCAAGATGGCGACCGGAGACCATAAAGAAGATTCTGATGAACGAAAAGTACATCGGTGATGCCCTTTTACAGAAGACCTTCACCGTGGATTTTCTTACAAAGAAAAGAGTCAAGAATGAAGGCCATGTCCCACAGTATTATGTTGAAAATAGCCATGAGGCGATCATACCAAAGGAACTATTTTTACAGGCTCAGGAAGAACTTCATCGCAGGAATAATATTTACACGGGGGCAGATAAAAACAAAAGACTCTATAGCAGTAAATACGCTTTGAGCACCATAACCTTCTGCGGAGATTGCGGGGACATTTACAGACGGGTCTACTGGAATATACGTGGTAGAAAAGAGTTTGTTTGGCGATGCGTTACAAGAATCGAGCAAGGCCCTGAAACGTGTAAGAATCGAACGGTAAAAGAAGGAGATTTATATGATACGGTAATGACTGCCATTAATAGACTCCTTGCCGGTGGAGATAACATGATAAGAACACTAGAAGATAACATCCATGCGGTAATTGGTGACACCACAGAATATAAGATTTCAGAGATTAACAAACTGCTAGAGGAAAAGCAGAAAGAAGTAATTAGCCTTGCCAACAAGGGAAAAGATTACGAATTCCTAGCTAATGAGATTGATAAGCTCCGTGAAGAGCGACAGAGGCTTCTTGTGGAAGATGCATCCTTAAGTGGTGAGAATGAGCGGATAGACGAACTGATAGGATTTATCCGCAGGAACAAATATCGCACCCTACTGTATGATGACACTTTAGTAAGGAAGCTGATCCAAAACGTCACGGTGTACGAAAAGCACTTTGTGATTAGCTTTAAATCTGGCATTGAAATTGAAGTGTGAAAAACGGATTATAGAATTGGCCGTTTTACTTAGCTAAATGGAACTAGCAATTATCAATTTAGTTATGTCAAGCGTTTTTGAAAATGTCCCGAAAAACTTATAACATAGGCACCAGCTATTGCTGGTGCTTTTTTGGTCTTGGGCGTGATGCAAGGGAGCGGCATTTATTCCACGGACCTGTTTACAGCGA
>NZ_JAAEEH010000042.1 GCF_010179735.1 Anaerotalea alkaliphila | reverse complement strand
TAGAGCGCTTCGAGCAGCCGGGCAAGAGACATCGCATTGGCGAAATCACGAAGAAGCAACTCCATTTGTACAAGTGTCTGGGGGTAGAGCCACCAGCCTAGGTATAAATTCCCGGGAATTCAGGTTTCAATTGTCTCATCGTTCCACCAGTCATACGAATCCCCCTGGATGTGTCCGTAGATGTACATTTCCAGGACTCCTGGTTGTGCGGCCTGCTTGATTTCCCATAGTTTCTTTTTCACTCTCGAATCACCTCCTTGTCATTCATTTGTCCCACCGCCGGCCTCTTTCAGGAATTCCTCGACCGTCGAGTAGTTCTTCGTGATGAAGTGCTTGTATGCCCAATCCTCCGCAATCGGTTCATCACCCACAAGGTTGCGGATGTCGTTGATGCAGAACGCTCCTGATGATATGAGCTTGTCGATTGATGTGGCAACGCTTAACAGGTCGATGTGCTTGATGGCCTTGGTGTCGATTTTAACGAAGGTGCCTTTTACAAATCCTTTGTACCCGGAGCGCTTTCGGTTGATTTCCTCTTGAATCTTGTCACACAGCGGGTCGATGCAGAACGTAAGGAAGCTGTTGACCACATCCTGATTGTTTGCCACCTCGCCCCGCAAGAGCACCTGGGGGATACAGAAAGCCCTGGCGGTGAAATCATAGATGTCATCCACCATCGCCTTGATGTCCCTGCTGCCTTCCGACACCCTCTGGTCCAATTCGTTGTACTTGTATCCGTCGAACAACGGCAAGACGGCGTTGTCAGCCTTAAAGAAGGTGGTGAACCTTTCATTCATCATCTTCTGGAAGGTTTCTTGGAAGTTCGCCTTGCCTTGGGCAACACCCGATATCTCCAGGGTCCCCTTGTTGCCCTTCGATTTCTGGAATTTGTCCTGGGCATAGGCCACCATCTTGCCATAGGTTTCATACATCCCATTGATAAGCCTTCGGATGTCCTTGTTGTTCAGCTTCAGATACAGCACATCCTCCATCATGAAGGTCCTGTTGAAGTTGAAGCCGTCAACGGTGACATTCTTGAACTGATAGTCATACAATGCGTATGTCTCCTTCGAAAAGGAATCCGCAACCAGCATCTGGCCAGAAACCTCAATGATCAGCGCCTCGTTATTTTCATAGAGCTTATGTACCATCTTCTGCAGGAACTCGCTTGAATTCTGGTTTCGGTTCGGCTCTATGTTGAAGAGGTAATATTCCTGCAGCTTGACCTCTTTGGAATTCAAGTAGGTCTTGAACTCGCATTTGCTGACTGAATTCGCTATCAGGTTGACTGCAGACTGGAAAGCCATGTCCCTGATATAGAGTTCAGCCGCAAGGTTGAAAAATTCCGATGGATCCACGCTGGTCTCAATCGGTTGTCCATTCGAGAGCCTGTCGATGATCCACGTTAAAATCCCCACGTCGGCACCTCCTTTCATCGGTCAATATGTAAATACGTCCACATCCGGGGTGCTTGAGGAACCCCCATCTCCCAGCTCCGGCTCCACAACCATTGCAGCCACTAGGGCCATGAAAGGATCGGTCTTTCTGCTTTTCGCTTCGATTTTACCGTAGACGAAGTTCCCAACGTCGGTTCCCTGCTTTTTGCCCGACCGGATTTTTTTAGCATTGTTTGTCCCCCAACGCATGACCGGATTGTCCCCCCATGCAAAATTCTGGTTTGCAAAGCAACTGTCGATGACCGGTACGACCTGCATGATGTCCGAAGGCCGCACCAGCTTGATGTTTTTCATCTCTTTATAGTCAAAGCCAATCCTCTTGAGGGAGTTGGCCATCAAAGCATAACGGTAATTGTCGATTCCAAGCTTCACGATATGGTAGTCCCTGCTGTTTTCAAGGATCCAATCACAGAGTAGGTCGGGGCTGATTTCCACATCATCCACCAGGGTGAGATATCCCCGTTCCACCCATTCCCTCCATGGTGCCTTGATTCTGGGAAGGTCCCCGGAATTCTTGCAGAGCCATGAGTGGGTTTTCCAGTAACGCTTGTCACCGTCCCTGATCAGGAATCCAACAGATGCGAAGTCGGTCACCATAGCGTAGTCGATGCCTACCACGGCCGTCTTCCCCTGCAGCATCTCCTCCGGCACCTCTTCGCAGGAAGCCAGGATGTTTTCCCATGATGTGACCTCTATCTCCTTGTTGCCGTCAGGAATGTTCATCCTCTTGGTCATGAAGGCGCTGAACTGCCCTGGATTTATCTTCCAGTCCCCATATTCCTTCTCGATTTCCTCCTGGAGGTTCGGAAGATATGGCAAGGACGGGTTTGCCATGACCCAGTTGTCGGGATCATGGACATCCTCCTTCGTGTTCAGCTTCGCTATGAATGGCAGCAGTCCATTGTCGCTGATCTCACCCTTCAGTATCTGCTTGGCCTGTTCCTTCTTGTGGTCCAGCGGACCATCCCGGACGTCACCGTCCGTGGTCAGGAATGCGCGTCTTGGGTGTTTTTTCTTACCAAGACCTGTGGTGAACACGTTGATGTTGTCGTAGTTTTCGTACTGGTGGATTTCGTTGAAGATGACAGCTCCGGATCGCAGGCTGTCCTTGCCTTTTGGGCTGTTGGTCCTATACTTCAGCTTCGACCTGGTCTTGAGGGATAGGATCATCTCCTTGTTCCAGTAAAAGAACTTCTTCAGCTTCTTCGTAATGGACGGGTCCTCAAGAACCTCATAGACATCTTCAAACGGGCGCATGGCCTGGTCTTCGTTGTTTGCACAGATGTCGATGTCGTAGTACTTGATTCCGTTGTGCTCGGACAGCAGGCAAAAGGCCACGAACGCGATGAAGCCATCCTTTCCCGCACCCCGTCCAATCAGGCAGAACAGGTCTGGCCAGCGTGGCATGCCATCGCTTTTCCTGTATGTGCAGCAGTGCAGTGCCAGAAGGAACTTTTCCCACTCGAACAGTTCGTAGGGGAAATATTTCTGCAACCCCAAGTACTTCTCCAGCTGCTCATCATCGGTGTAAATCTCTTCGGTGGCAAAGCATTTTTTCACATGGGCTGCCAGAAGGTGCTGCTCCTCACAAGCGAGAACTTCACCATTCTCGACCATTTCGATGTAGCGCTGTATGTGTTGGTTGATTCTATAGTTCACCCACATCACCATCCATGTTTGATGGCTTGATTCCCAGCTCTGTCAGCAGCTTGAGCATCTGTGCATTCACCTTGATCCGCAGCTCGATGCTGTCGTTTTTCTTGCGTCCCCTTTGTCCGCCACCATTGTTGTACAGGACCGTTACCCCTTTTTGCTGGATGTCATCCACCAACAGACATTTGGTAGTCCACATGTCCATATAGTCCCTGACAAGGTCCGTATAGTATTTTCCTACAGTGCCATTTCTCTCCAATTGGTCCAGCAAATCCTGCTGAATTTCCTGGTACGATTCCGACTCCAAATACTTGCGTGTCTTGGCATTTGCCGCCATATCCCCACCCCCCCTGCATCAGGCACGCGCTGCCCTCCGACCTGGGTAGACCCTCCGCAGTCAAGCCGGTTTTTTTCAAAACCGAAAATTTTCGAGGGGGGGTATCTCACCATCGTTCAGGTGTCAGAGGCTTTGCTTTTGGTCCATGTATCTCCTTGTGGCATTGGTCACACAACGGCGTAAGGTTCCTGTATTGTTTCCCTTGATAGAAGTAGTGCTTGCTTAGCGCAAGTTCCGGATGCCGCCTGACATACTGCTCATGATGAACAGTTGTTGCCTTCGCGTACATCTTCCTGTTCTTGCACCGCTGGCATTCGTTGTTGTGTTCCTTTATGACTTCTTCACGTAGGCGCAGCCATATGCTCGAAGTATAGAATGCGTGCAGATTGTCCTGGGCAATGAGCCCTCTTATCCACTTGCCTACTTCTATGTCCGACATGTACTTCTGCTGCATAACATCACCTACTTAACACGCCTGCATTCCCGCCCCTATGCATCCAGTTAGCGTGTTCCTTTACCCGTATACACCATATTGATCTGATCTATCTCAAGTTATCCTTTTACTTTTACTTTGAAAGCCTCGGAACGTCGTCTGCTCCAAGGCTTTCACTGAGGTGTAGCATCTATATGAAAAAGGAGGCTGTGAGTGAAGTGCTCACGCTTTTTATCCTAACCTGTGTTTTCTCACATTTTTTCACATGTTGCATGATTGTCACAATTCTTTTTCATATCATCTATTTCTTTGAGGATCCTATACACATGCCCTTGGCTATAGTTCAGTTTCCGCGCAATCATGTGGACCTTCAATCCATCCATCCTGTACATGATGACCTGCTTCTTCACATCGCCGATCATGTTGATTGATTTCCTTAATTCATCTCTCTGCTGGAAAAGGGCCTGTAGTTCCTGGTTCAACTCAGCTATCAGCTTGTTCAGCAGCGCAATGTTGTGCGCAGTCTCGAATATGTCCTGCTGGTGCTGAGAGGTTTGAACACGCTCAATCGAATAATCAATACCCATGTTGCAGTCACCTGCCGGCTGGTATTGTGCAATCTCTTTTGCCAACTTCCTTTCTGCTGTCATCTTCCTGCTCCTACATACTGCAATGCTCTCCTGGACTTCTCTGTACTCTTCGATGATCCTCATTTTCATGTCCAATTGCTCCCTGTATTTGTCATATCTTATTATTTTGTCAAATTCGCAGTCAGTTTTTTCTTCTATATAACGCACTCGAAAATCTTTTCCTTATTTGACGTTGACGCATTATGTCAAATCCGTCCCTTTTCCTCCAGTCTTTTATACCTGAAATCATTCACCGCCCTGTTCTTGATGTCCTGGGTGAGCCCAATGTAGCGCTTGGTGATGCTGATGTTCGAGTGGTTGAAGATATCCTGCAGAGTCATGATGTCGCCGGTCTGTTGGTAGTAATGGTAGCCGAAGGTTTTCCGCATCGTGTGGCAGCCTATCTTCTGCAGCCCGAACTTCTCCGCGGCCTGGTTCATGATGTTGTAGGCCTGCTGCCTGCTGATTGGAGCCTTCTGGTTCTTTCTTGATGGAAACAGATACTCGTAATCCTCTTTGCCCTTGATGTATTTGTCCAGGATCTTCCGCAGGTCCCCATTGATGGGTATCAGCTGCTCGTTGCCGGTCTTTTTCTCCCGCATGGCCAGGTACGTCTTGTTTCGGACATCCCTAACCTGCAGTGGCAGTATGTCGCTGATCCGGATTGGTGCGTATATACCCATGCACCACATGACGTAATTTCGCTCTGACTGCTCTTTGAAGTAGTCCGTGATGTCTAGGATCATGTTGTAATCCCGGATTGGTTCCACCGTGTTCATGTAATCACCTCATTTGGCTATAAATATAGGGAAAGCGCCCTGAGGGCTTTCCCTATTGTTTTCTTCAGATTTCCGACTGTCGCCACGGGTGTCATATCCTTTAGCCAAAGGTGCCTGTCATCAAGTCGGGCAGGCGCCCCATTTCAAGTCAGCTCTATGTTAAGCCTTGCGGCTGGTTGCTTCAGTTGTCTTTCAGATGTCAATGCCTCCCATGTAATCTGCCATGTCTTGCCTAAACGCTTCTTCTTCCGGGTCATCTTGTCCTTCCATACCTCTTCTTTTTTTAAGGCATACAGTGCATTTGCCTGCAACCAGATATGCTCCACAGACATTGCATACAGGCGTGGTCTGCTCAACCTTTTCCTGTATCCATTGGAGGCAGCATTCATGACAATCGGTTACAGAATCACATATGATTTCAGCATCCATTGAATCGTTCGGGCATTGGATCAGGAGCGCCAGCTGCTGGTCCGTCATCTGCCTTATTTTATCGCCGTTGTTCTTCATCTCACCCCCGTGCTGCCAAGACCTCCGGCAGCTCTCTCCGTGTCGTCCAGTGTTTCGACCTTTACCCATTCTACCCGTGTCACCGGCGCCACCACCAGCTGGGCTATCCGGTCACCGGCAAACACCTTGTGGCACCTGTTTGTGTGGTTGATGAGGATCACCTTGATTTCGCCCCTGTAGTCCTCGTCGATGGTTCCTGGACTGTTGGCCACACAGATGCCGCGGCTAGCCAGCCCTGACCGGCTCCTGATCTGCGCTTCATATCCTTTCGGGAGCTGGATGCGAATCCCTGTACCTACAACTTCGGTAAGGCCTGGCCAAAGCACCACATCCACCTCAGACCTCAAGTCCATCCCTGCAGCTCCCGCGCTGCCATAGCTTGGCAGCTCAAACGATGAGCTGTTGATTATTTTCACTTTCATTCATGTCCTCCTTCTGCTCTCCTGGCTTCTGTCAAACAAACAAACTCATTTGCTCGTTTTTGTCCTTAACCCATGGTTCATACTTATCAAAACTGCACACCTTATATATCCGGCTATTTACCCATCTTGCGAAGTGTTTCAACCGTATATCGTTTTTTTGGTTTTTGTTGTATACCATAACGTATGGGCTGACCTTCAACTCATGTATCTTCCATAGCCGGTACATATCTTCTTCGAACGTCGTATCGAACCCTACCAACATGAAACACAGATGTTTGTATGGTTTGATCTGCTTGCTTAACTGTGCTATTCCCTTAAAAATAGAGTCCTCATGTTTCATCAGGTCCCACGCATAATGCACGGACCTCAAATGATTTATCTCCGCCAACGCCTTCGCCTTTTCATCTGTAATCAGACGCACATCGATTCCCTGAGTCAAATCAACAATCAACCCACGCTCTTTAATTTCCTGGCACTTCTCAATCATCAACGGATCTGCCGTAAAATTATTATCAAGCATCGTTATTACGTTCGACCTTGGGTTAATGATGTCCTTGATTTCTCCTACTTGACGGAACGTTCCCTCCTTCAGAGGGACGAAGCAGAATCGGCAGCTCCTTATGCATCCGCGTGATGTAAAACCAATTCCCATGTTCAGCAACGCATCAACCTTCTTAATTTTTGCATCCCTTGTCATTATGCCCTTCGTTCTCTTTTCGAGATAATGGGCAGAATACAGATCGTAGTCCGGCCGGCAACTTTCTATTTCATCTGGAAGCGTCTTGTGAATATCCCAGCCCGTTCCACCAAACTCAATGTCTTTATGCTCATCCGCTAACTTTTCAGCCTTTCCACGATTCCATGTGAACAAGACAGAGCAGTATACCTTATCATAATGCTTTTGGGGCTCTGCAATCTCTACTTGGCACCCCATCGCTTTATAATAGGCCGATAGTTTCATCAATGCTAGGTTTGGGATTTTTCCGTCAAAATCGATTAACCCGATCTTCAAAGCCATCACCTCACCGGGCAGACGCCACCCGGACAGTCGGAATCAACATCCCCGCCTACGACCTTGTACCGATGCCCGCTGTAGTCCAAATCGTCCAGCACCGGTAGGGCTTCAAGCACCGCACCGATTCTCACGGTACCGGTAATCTCGTCTGCGTGGATGCGCTTGGCGCATTTGGTGTAGATGTACGGGTAGTTGATAAATTGTATTGTCATTCAATATCCTCCTGTAGCCAGCGGGCCACGCATGCCAGCTCCTCCTCGTGTGTGCAGGTGACCTTGTCGATGTCCGGATTGCAGCTTCCGTCGCAGTGAGCGGCGTCCATGATCTGTATCTTACGGAGCTCTTCTGCCATGCCGGCCGCGTCCAGCGATTTGATGTAATCAAACCTTGTCATTATTCGTCCTCCTGATCCAGCCTCACCAGCACCATCCGGTTCTTCGCATTCCTTACACGCCGCTGGTATGCCGGGTAAAGGTAGAACCGGATGGTCTCCGGTTTCACCCCTTGCATCTCGGCTAGTTCGTCTATGGTCCCAATTCCCAACATCTCCTCACCCTTGTAAAGGGCGAACTCCTTCGTGCGAACACTTGGCATCCTTGCCCTCCTTTGTGATCTTCGACCCCTTGCTGGTCGTGTGCATCACATACCCGTGCTCTGCGCACAGCTTGCGGATGCGCTTTGCGATGCTGCCGGATGACCCAAGCGCACCGCCCATGTCCACCACTGTCGGCCCCAAGTGGAATACCCCGTTTTTGCGGTAATCGTTAAAAATCCTCTCCGCCAGCTGCTGCGGGCTCGGGGCATCCTCCCGTTCCTGTTTTTTCTTGCGGTTTGGCTTTAGCTGGGTTCCCAGTGTGACCTCAAGCCGCCGGTCCTCGTCTGCGGACACCATCGAAAAAAACTCATCCACGTCAACCCATCCCATTTCAGTCCTCCTTCCCCTACAGGTAATTCTTCCCCACCAGCACCGCTACCATCGCCCAGGCCGTGGCCTGGTGGATCTTGTCCGGCTTCAGCCATCCGAACACGGTGCACACAGCATATGCTGCGGCAATCCATGTAACCAATGTATATGCCATACTGTCCTCACTTCCTTGTCAGGATGATGATGTTGGATACGGTCATCAGCGCCGCCGCGACCTGCCAGGCGACCACCGAATTCCGCATGCTTTTCCGCTGCCAGTAGCTGTTCATTCTTTTACCTTCGTTGTACAGGATCCATCCGATCCATCCGGCTCCCAGTGCTGCCATTGCCAATACTGCATTGATCATGTGCTCCCCCTATTCCGCCGGCATGTCATAAACCGGCAAGCCCTTGATTATGTGTACCCTGATGTCCTCGATGATTTCCTTTGCCCTGTCTTCGGTGTAGGTCCCAACTCCTGCAATTTTATCCAGTCCTGGCACCATAGCCACTATCTGGATCCTGTTGTCCGCAGTGGTTATGAATCCTGTCTCTATGAGTTCATGCTCCTGTGTCCTAATCCAGATCATGCCTTCCTCCCCGTGATGTCAGCCATACCTTGCACCAAGATCGTCTCCAGGAGCTGTATCGTTCTTTCGACCGCATCGTCATCATCCATGAGCACATCCACGATTGGGGATGCCGATGCCTTTTTTACTCCGAAATCCATGAACAGCTTGAAAAGCTGAATCTCCCTGTTATGCCTTTGCATCTCATTTTGGTCCTCGAACAGCTCTCCGTCCAAGGCCTTATAAGCCACTACCTGCATGCCCTTCCTCCTCATTCCTTGATGATCTGTGAACCCCGGCCCGACCGTACCAGGTAGTATCCCTGCTCCCTGCAAATCTTCTGGAGCATCCTGGACACACTTGCCACCGCGCTTGTAGGCTTGCCGAAGCTTTCCACCGTTTTGCGGAGCACGAAATCCCCCCGGCCTTTTTGCTGCTCAAAGATGATTCCAGCCACTTCCCAGTTCGGCATTCCGCTGGGCGGATATTGTTTTTCCTTCATGGCTTTCGCATGTTCATCCCTGGACTTGGCCATTTTCTTGAGTTCCGAGTCCTCATACCTGCTCACCCGATCCAGATACTCCTCTACCGTCTCCCACCCCATTCGGCTCCTCCTTCTCCTTGACGAAAAGCATGTCCCCACCAATCACCGCAGTGCTCGGCACCAGCACCAGCTCTCCCTTGTGCAGCAGCACCCAAATCAGCTTCCCTTGGCACTTGAAGATGGGTTTGAACGTTTCGTCCGTCCTGTTTTTCTTTGCTATTTTCTTGAGTTCGTCAAACGTAATCATGCTGTCTCCTACATCGTCATTTTGTCCGCCAGGCTTAGGATCTGCTCCTTGTGCTTGTCCTGCAGGATCCTTGCCCTCCTGTGCAGCTCCAGCGGTATCACCTGGTTCCTCTTCTCCTCTTCGGCTGCAGCCTGGTAGAGCTTCAGGAAGTGTGCCCTGTCGGCCATCTGGTTCTCCGACATGCACAGGTTCATCCAGCCCATGTTCCGGACGATGCCGGCGGTCACCTTGTCCATGCTTGCCAGCGCCTCCTCCTGCCTGGAATACCCGAACCGGCGGATTGCCTTCTGGACCTGCCCCCAGGCTTCGTCAGGACTAGTTCCAGGTCCCTGGACGGCACCCACCAGGGCACGCCTGATTTCCGCAATCGTGGGCGGATACTGGCTGGTAGCCACGTACTGCTGGACCGCCACCTGCACCACCGGATACTGGTAGTCGGCAAGCATCATGGTCCACAGGTTTATCGCCCCTTCGGCCTCCTGCTTGCTCAGGTCCGCGTAGAACCTTGGGTATGCAGCCTTCAGGAATGTCAGTGTCTTGATCGCTTCTTCCCTGGTCAAAAGAATCCCTCCTCCCTGCCTATCTCCAGGAACACATTGCCACGGCTTCCTGGTCCGGATCCACGGGTGTCCTTCTTGAGCTCGAAGATGCCCTGCCATCCGTTGACGATGGACTGGTGCAGGATGGCGACCTGGTCAACCTCCCGGGTGGCCATCTCCTCCAGCTTGTCCAACAGCATCTTCACGGCCAGGGCTGTCATCGGCTTTTTCATGGCCTTGCGGTGCTCGACGAAGTCCTCCATGGCCTTCACCATGGTTTCCGAGAGGTTGTGGTCCTCGTAGATGGCGGGCAATTCCTCCTCCAGGCGGGGCTTTGCCGCGCCGCTTTTTTTACCGGAGGTTTTTTTCTCTCTTGTAGTCTTTTCCTCCCCTGAACTATCCTGACCTAACCTAACCTCTCCTAACCTAACCTTACCTAACCTATGCGGACCATCCGCCGCATCTGGACGTCCAGTGGACGCCATTTGACCGCAGTCCTCTGTTTCGGCGGGTTTCACAGCATCTGCCCTCTGCTTTTTCTGCAAGAGTTCAGCTTCCGGCACGATCTTCACCAACAGCTCCTTGTACATGCTGTCCACCTTCCTGTCGGCCCGGATGAGGTTGTGCTCCTTCCAGTCCGTTATGAAGGACACCAGGTCCTCGTTGAGCACAATCACATATCCTTTGGCTGTGAGCACCCGCAGGTCGTCCTCGGAAGCGCCCACCTGCCGCATGACGATGAATGCCTCCACAACACCATCGTCGTCCGCGTTCATGGCCAGGTGAAAGTAAAGGTTCTGGCTGCTTACCGGCATCCGCAGGAATTTTGCCGATGTTACTATTTTTTGACTAAACATTCTTCTTTGCGCCATTGCCTGTTCCCTTCCTTCCCGTTACTGTTATCACCCTGTTTCCGTCTTCCTCATCCACCCTGCACGTCACAAGGCTTTCGCATACAGGGCATCTGGCAACCTCCACTAGGGACCATGCCTTGTACCCGCATTCACACTCCAACACCAAGAATCCTCCCATTCCATCACCTCAACCCTCCGTGAGCCGGAAGAACCTTTTCTTCCTGCTCAGCTTGTTGACAGCCTCGAACATCTCAAGCGTGTGCCGGATCACCATCCAGTTGTCCGGATTCAATCCGTGTGCCGCAAGCTGCAGCTTCTCTTTCCTCGTGGGCCTCCTACCGCTGTTCCTCATGCATCAGCCACCTCCTTTCCCGATGTGAGCACCAGACGCACACCGGCACCTTCTGGGCAAAAGACCAGTGTGTTCCGGATGAACTGCATCAGCTGGAGCAGCTGGAACTCTCCATCCACACGGATGTTCATGTCCATGAAGATGTTTGCCTTCGATGCCGAAATCTGCTCCTCATAAGCGAGCGCCTCTTCCTCGTCCTCCTGATCCAATGCGGGAGCAAGGGAGCCGTAAGCATCCGGTTCCGGTGGGATAAGGTTGACGGCAGCCCACTGGCCATCCTGGATGTCCAGGATGTAGCCATGGTCTTTCAGGCAGGCATCCGTCATCTCCTTGCTCTTGGTCCGTTGCCCGCGCTGCTTGTCCTTCGGCACGCCGGCAATCTCCATGGCCTTCTCGAAGTCAATGCCACCAGCGCTCCCGATGAGGTGCCTGGCCAGGCCGGCCCAGTCGTACTTGTAGCCGCGAACCTCTTTGGGAGCTTCCTCCGGCTTCTGCGACTTTGCCATTCTGGCCATGAATTCTTCCTTCGACATCTTCTGCTTTTCCATCTTTGCCTCCTATGCTATAATGGTTTTAGAGTATTTCCTTATCAGCCCGTCCTTGCCGATGGGCTTTATTTTTTTCTACCGCTTGTTCTATGGCGAGTATGTGCTCCTCCAGCACCTTCTGCAGGATCTGCAGCTTGCCCTGCATCTCCTCCAGCTGCACCAGCTCTTCCGGATCCACCACACCATCCGCAAATATCTCGAACATCTGGTTGATGCAATCCCCCAGCACCCGGTTGTGTGCCGCCAGCTGCATGCTGGACACCGACAGCTCCATGGTCTTGGCGGCATGCTTCAGCTTCTTGCCTATGTTGCACTCGTTGCAGCAGTAGGAATGCAGTAGCTCCGGTGCGTGGTACAGGGCGCTCATGCGCAGTGCGATGTCCACCGGCACCTGCAGTATCCCGAGTTCATACTTGGCCAGCGTCGTCCGGTCGATGAACAGGTACTCCGACGCTTTCTCCCGGCTGGTCATTCGGCTGTCGTACTCCGCCGCCCTTGCCCTTGCCTTGTAATACACATTGTCTGCAGCCTTTGTGGCCCATTTACCCATTGAGTGGCACCTCCTTCTGGTTTATGCTTAAAACAACACTTCAGGACGTCCTATCCAATCTCACATTCCAATTCCACCTGCCCATCGTCCAGGTCAACACACATGACCCTGACCGGTACGAACATGATGTCGCCGGTCGCCATGGGGATCTTCTCCATGGCCATGCTGATGACCAGTTCCATGGGCAGGTCGGTCTTTGCCTCCGCCTCGAATTCCTCACCTTCTTCATTCACGTGGATAAAAACGATTTTTGTCATGCTTCCTCCTTTAGCGAACCATCAGTGCCAGTGCCATTATCGTGCCGATTGCGATGACCTGCCAGAACTGTGCCATCCTCAATGCCCGGCCCCTGTCTGCCAGGACCAGTGCCTGCTGCTTGTCCTTCAGTGAGATGATCTTCATGATTTCCTTCTCATCCATGGTTTGCCCCCTCCTTCTGCTTCAGCTTCTCCTTCTCCAGTGCCAGGACCTTCTCCAGATAGAATGCGTAGAATGCCCGGCGGGCCGTCTCCGGTGCCGGATTCTGCGACTGGATGACGTTCACCTTGATCTTATCCATCGTGCTCCTCCTTTTCTCCAAGGACCAGCTCCGTCCCCAATGCGGCCATGATCCTGTCCGCGATGTAGATGTTCGGAACCCTCTTGTTCTGTTCGTAATAGTTTATTGCAACACCGGTGCATCCGGCTCTTCTGCCAAGCTCTCTAGCGCTTATTCCCATTCTTGTCCGTTCTTCTCGAATTACGGCACCTATGTTTTTCGCCACTTGACACCTCCAATAAATCAAAGTACAATATGTAGTGTGCAAACAAATGTTTGCAACAATATATTGTGGTTAGTAGCCACGTTGATGAGAGGAGGTGAATACTTTGGCAAAGATGAAAATAAAAGGATTGAAAGAACTTGAAAAAACGCTTAAAGACATTGAGAAGAAAGTAAATAAATCTTTCAACTCTGGAGTCAGTGTGGATGTTCTTTTCAGCGAATCTTTTATGAATCGTTATTCGGATTTCTCATCATTTTCGGAGTTTCTTCAAAGTGGCAGCTTTGAAGTAAATTCTCAAGAAGATCTAGAAGCTTTAGATGATGAGAAAATAAATGAACACGTTCGTGCGACAACCAAATTTTCTTCGTGGCAAAAAATGATTGATGCTGCAACGGAAATTTATACCAAAAACGTATTTGATAATGTTTAAGACCTAAACCATTGAATGCAGCGCCTTTATCAGTTCAAGAAGGACTGCGACCCTTCCTGGATTGAAAAGCGCTGTATTCAATTCTGTCGCAAGCTGTTCCTGGGCTTTTACAAGAAGCCTCCTGTTCTGTTCATTGATGCATTTCAAGCAGGTGCATTTCTCACACATCACTCTTTTCTCCTTTCATTACAAGGTGGTCAAAGGCCTTGTTCTTCACTTGATCCAGGAAATAAATCATTTCCGAATACTTTGTTTCATGCTTGATCAAAACTTCAAGAATTTCATCCACAACCTTATTGGCCTCTTCTTCGGTTATGGAATGTCCGTCTTCAAAGGTCAGCAGATTCATCTTTTCCATCCTCCGCCTCTTCTTGCTCGCCTTTCACATATCCATGGCAATCCAGCAGCTTTTCATAGTCTTCCTTCAGCTTCTCCAGTGGTGTCGCAGCTATGTATTCGTTCGAATACAAGATGTTACCCTGTCCATAGAAAAACGTCATCGGGTTCTTAAAAGGCACTAGGTTTGCTTCCTCAATCCACTGCATTTTTTCGATTGATATTTTGTCTTTCACAAACAACTCCGGCTTCCCCATCCTCTTGCTGATCGCATAGGTAAGAGCATTCACTTCACCAAAGAGCACCTCGATCTGGCTTAATTTCTCCAGCGCCTCCCTCATGTTGGAACGCAGCTCCTTGACGACTTCACAATCGTTCACGTCAATTTTAATGTCCATCTTTCACCTCCAATGGCTTGTAGCCGTAGAACTCCGTACCGCCTGGCGTAGTATAGATGTATTTGGTGCGGCAACTAAACGACGGTTGCTGTACTTCATGTTCAGGGAAGGCGCTTTCGAACTTACCACCGTACATGTGGATGCCGTCTGCCGAAAATGCAACGATTTCCGGGTACTTCTCCATCGCGTTCCTTACCATGGCCTGGATGGATTCCAGGTATGTGATTTCTTGCATTGTCATAGCTACGCACTTCCTTTCTTGCAGTTCGAGCCATTTTTAAACGTATCGTTTAATTCGTTTGCATAAATATAGTCAAGAGTCTTACCGTAAACAGTTGAAACTTTAATTGCGATGTCCGGCGGAAGCCTTCTGAGTCCCTTTTCGTAAGCATTATAGCGTTGCACAGATATTCCTATTGATGCAGCCATGTCTGTCAATGTAAGACTGTTTGATTCTCTAATAATTTTTAGATTGTTCATGAATTCACCTCCTTGTAAACGATCTGTTTAATTGTATTATATTTAAACAGAGTGTTTATGTCAAGCAAAATAAAACGTTTTGTTTAAATTGCTTTTTTCGAATTGAAACTGTTATATAATATAAACATAACGTTTATGGGATGATGATTATGACATTAGGAAAACGACTAAGAAATTTGAGGGAGCAACTAAATCAGAGTCAGACTTATGTTTCAAAGATGTTGAAGATTACACCACAGGCATATTCTCAATATGAACGTGACATCAGGATGCCAGATGCTGTAATGCTACAAAAACTATCAAACTATTATAATGTTTCGATAGATTATCTTTTGGATAAACAGGATGATTCTTATTTGCACCCTTCTGATGATCTGAAACCCAAGGCTACTCCAGAGCAGAAAAAGAAACTGGCTGATGATATCATGCAGTTGCTGGAGGACAAGGGAATAGTGCAGCCTGGCCAGGATTTGACCAGGGAGCAGCTTGAATGGCTGAAGAAGCTCATCGATCAGGCTGTAGATATAACACGGATGGGGAGAGAATAACATCACTGGTACATCATTGGTACACAGCTGGGGAGCTGTATGGTGAGGGGGAACAGTATGAACAAGGACGATTCATAAGCAAACGGCTCTGGAGAGGGCCTGTTTGCTTTTTTCATAGTTACGGAAATTTCAACGACAACTTATCTAGATGGAGGGAATTATGGCTGCGAAGATGAAAAACTGTAGTACCTGCAATGCTGAGATTGCTAGCAACGCGAAAACTTGCCCCAGTTGCGGAGCAAAGAACAAAAAGCCCATTTATAAACGATGGTGGTTCATCCTGATACTTGTGGTTCTAGTCTTGAGTGCGCTTGGAGGCACGGGAGGGGAAGATGCGGAAACTCCGGAACTTCAGAGCGTAGCCAGCAGGCAGCCGGCTGAAGAGCTTGCTTCTGGTGAAGATGCAACAGAACCTTCTGCCGAAGAGCTTGCTTCTGATGAAGATACTGCAGAACCTACTGTCGCTGAACCTGAAAAACCGGTGAATACCGTACCGGAGATGACGATGGGACAGAAGAATGCCCTGAAATCAGCACAACAATACCTGGATTACTCCGCCTTTTCTTATGAAGGGCTGGTCAAACAGCTGGAATACGAAGGCTACTCCAATGCAGATGCGGTATATGCTGTGGACCGCTGCGGGGCGGACTGGAACGAACAGGCTGCCCTGTCCGCAGAAAGCTATTTGGAATATTCTTCTTTTTCGAGGCAGGGCCTGATAGACCAATTGGTATATGAAGGTTTTACCGCTGAGCAGGCGGCCTATGGAGCCACCGCTGCCGGATACTAACATTTGGGGATTTCGCACAGCCAGACCTTTGCCTCTGGCAAAAGGTAGACGGGCAAAGGTTGGGCTGTGAGATGTGATATGTTCTTGAGGATGCTGTGAGGGAGGGAAGGATATGACAGAGATAAGTCGCGTTAATAAATACTTTAATTTTAAGAAAGAAATCGCTAAGGTTGTACACGAATATGTTGATGAAAACAAGAGTATTTTGTTACTAAATTCTCCTGATGGAAAAAAATTTACATCATTCGATAACAGTGCTTCATTAGATATAACCATGCAAATTGATAACAGAAACGTTCCAAATAAAAGCTCGATGGCTATATCTTTCAATGAAAATTTTGTTAGCAAAGAACTCTGTGATAGTTTTCATGTAATCGTTGATAATGGCGGATTATCTTTAACGTTAGATAATGAAATCAATAGGCTCACAACTTTTGATAATCATATCTTGAATGAAAATATAGATAGGATACCAGAATCCTTTCACGCCAAATTCAAAAAAATATTATATCTGATGTCAGATTTTGAAGCTTTTTCTGATTTTTCTGCTTCACGACTATTCTAGGCTTAAACACTTTTGAATAGTATAACCTTAGATAAAGCTAATTATAAAGTAGAACAGAGAGCCAAGTCACCGACTGGCTCTTCTTCTTGTAAAACCGTGCCAAATGAAAAAAGCACCTCTTGTGAGGTGCTAAATCGCTTTGAGTATATCTTCTTTCCACGTTTGGTTGAAGCCAGACAATAAAATTATGTCACTAAACTTGACAGCTGAGAACTTTTCATCGTAATCCTTAAACAGACAATCTATCTTATCAATAAAATCAACATAATCTATCTTTGGCATTACCAGTTTTAAAATACATATTAAAGTGAATAGGTTACTATTATTGAAAGTATCTTTGTTGATATTAATTCTATCACCAACAAAATATTTCGTGAAAAGATCTGCCCTTATTGGTTTCCTAAGTTTAAAAAAATACAAAACTTCCTCATGAGCACATACATTTCGAAAAAGATTCACAACCTTAACTATTTGTGCTATCTCGCCAATATCAATCTTTTCTGTAGTATTATATTCATTTTTATATTGACTGCTGAAATCCCTTGCGATTTTTCCCTTTATTTTGCTGTCTACCGCAGAGTAAAAATATGACATATTCCCTATTGTAAGGCTGTTAACTAAAACCCATAATGGCACGCTCTCATGATTCTCAACGTAATGGCTGATATATGCACTTTTAGCTTTATGTTTGTTTGTATTTCGATTAATCTCATTAGAAAGCGCTGCAATATTATTTAGGACATGAGTAAGATCTTCTCTTTCGTTAGAATAATTTTGTACATTAATGTATGCGTATGGCTCGCTGTACTCCTCGGCAAAGTTATAAGCACATGATGTCTTAAAATGTGTTTCAAATTTTAGCAAGAAGCCTAGCAACAACATTCTCATATCTCTGTCAAAATTATGTAGGCTATGTATTTCTTCAAATCTACAGTTTTCAACATACTGTTCTGGGATAAGGATGTTACCACTCAAATCCTTTTTTAAAAAAGGTTTTTTGTAACCATTTATAACATTGTAGTAGTTTTCTTTTGCTAGAACTTTCTTCGCATTATCTTCATTGCTAATTATTAAGCCTCGTGATTTCAATTTAGCTACTTGATCTGCCAATGTCAAGAATGGTTTCACTATGATATCCCCCCATAAATAAAATAGCCTCACCGCGGACGGTAAAGGCTTGATCTGTGTTTACATTATAACGCCATATTGATAATACCACAAGCATTTTTTGATATTTTCTTAATATAAAATATAAGCTTATGCACAGCACTTGTCAATCAATTGTGGACAAGTGCCTCCCCTAGTATTTGTTGATTTTTTCATTCTCTTTGTTTACAGATTCATAGGCCTTTATGATTTTTTCAATTATTTCCGGAATATCCTCCTCTTCCAGCTCTTTCTCCACCAAATACCTCTCCCACTCTTCCCTGATTTCCACCTGCAACACCTTCTCCCGGTCATCTCTCTATGCAGCACCTGCGTTCATTTTAAACCGAACACTTGTTCGTGTCAATCATTTATGTTATAATCTGTAAAACAACGTTGCCGAAGTCGCTATTGCCGTTTTAAGACGTCGTTTTATACTGGGGTATAGATATATGGGAGGAGCGCTAGAATTGAAAAGAGCCGTGGTCTACGCAAGATTTTCAACAGACAATCAGAGGTATGAATCCATAGATGCACAGGTCCGGGCCTGCCAGGAGTTTGCAGGCAGGAACGACATGGTCATCGTGAACCAATACGTGGATGAAGCTCTCACAGGAACCAAAGATGAGCGCGAGAACTTCCAGCGCATGATCCAGGAGAGCAGCCTGGGCTTCTTCGACGTGGTCCTAGCCCACAAGGTGGACCGATTCGCCCGGGACGAGTACGACTACCATGCCACAAAACGGCTGCTGAAGAAGAGCAACGTCGATATCCGGTTCACCGCCCAGGACTTCGGGAACACGCCGGAATCCGCGTTGATGGAGAACGTCCTGGTGGGGATGAGCGCCTACTACTCCCGGAACCTTGCGGCGGAGGTGATGAAGGGAATGAAGGAGAATGCCTATAAGTGCAAATACAACGGGGGTTATGTGCTCTACGGATATTCGGTGACCTCTGATGGCACCTATAGGATCAACGAGGAAGAAGCTGCAGCTGTCCGGCACATCTTCGAGTCTTACGTTGCAGGCCAGCCCTTCACAACCATCATGGAGTGGCTTAAGGGCCGCGGGTACAAAACCAGAAGGAACAGGGATTTCAGCATTGGGGCTGTCAGGGAGATGCTGAAAAACGAACGGTATACGGGCGTCTATATCTTCAACGACAAGACCAAAGCACGTAAGCCAAAGGCTCCGATTGAAATCATCCGTATCGAGGGCGGAATCCCTCAGATAATCACCCCGGCCTTATTCCAGGCTGCGGTAAAGCGGATGGAAGCCAACAGGCAAGCTCCTGGGGCCCATAAGGCCAAGCGGATCTATCTGCTGAGCGGAAAGGTGGTGTGCAGCCATTGCGGAAGCAGCATGCAGGCCAGCAACCGCATCGGCGGAGCCAACAAGACCTATTATGCCTCCTACCGGTGCGGAGGCAGGAAAATTCGTGGATCCTCCTTCTGCGACATGCGCGGGATGAACGCGGACGCCCTGGAGGAAATGGTCCTGGACACCCTGGAGAATCAGGTGTTCACCGACAGGAACATCAAGCACATGGCCAAAAGGCTACACAACGAGTACAGGGATGCCCGGGGCAGGCATTGGGACACAATAAAAGCCCTGGAGAAGAAGCTCCAGGGCGTAGAGAATAAGATTGGGAATATCATAGATGCCATTGCGGACGGGTATCGGCAAGCCGGCATGAAGGAAAAGCTGGTTGCGCTGGAATCGGAGAAGAATGCCTTGATCGGCAGCATACGGGCCGAAAACGTGAGCAACCAGCTGGATCTGACGCAGCTGGACATCGAGGAGATGATGCACGAAGGCAAGGGAATCAAGTCTAAGGATCCTCTGGAGCAGAAACGGATCATCGACCTGTATGTGGAGAAAATCGAGGTAAAAAAAGAACAGGTAGACGTTTACATCTACCTGTCGGACAGTGTGGTTTTCAGTAGTAGCGGAGAACGGAATCGAACCGCCGACACCACGGGTATGAACCGTGTGCTCTAGCCATCTGAGCTACTCCGCCATATGTAATTGTTCATTCAATGGAGGCTTCCATCGAGTGGGCGCAACAGGGCTCGAACCTGTGACCCCCTGCTTGTAAGGCAGGTGCTCTCCCAGCTGAGCTATGCGCCCTGGGAATTCAATTTGCACCGGCAACCGGTAGGCCGCCTGCACAAAGGTGTTGAACAGGAGTAGTAGGACTCGAACCCACGACATCCGGTTTTGGAGACCGACGTTCTACCAACTGAACTATACTCCTATGCACGGTATAAATGATTGTACATGTCACTTCCACACAGCATTTTCCACAGCAAAAACCACCAGCATTTTCAACCTTTTACACAATTATGGTTTGACGCCTAGTCGCCTAGGTCAAGCCCTCGACCGATTAGTATTGGTCAGCT
>NZ_JAAEEH010000041.1 GCF_010179735.1 Anaerotalea alkaliphila | reverse complement strand
GCACCTCCATTCATTGGTATAATTATACCAATGAATGGGTCAAAAGTCAATGCAAAACCGCCTCAAAACCCAGTGTTTTCAATGGTTTTCGTATAATCATTGGTATAAAAATCCGGGAATGCAGGTTTAAAATAGCCTAATCGAAAAAGGATTGTTTAGTGGTTAGAATAGACATTAAACTGGCTTAAATACGGCATTTTCACAGTGTTATCAAAAATGTAGAATAGCCTAACTATTACATGTTGAGACGGTAGTATTGATGTCAAGGGCAGAGAAAGAGCAGGCAGGTAGATGGATAGATGGGACTGTAGACAGGGCCAGACCCCTTTGGCGAGGAAGGGCCAACTCCCTTCTTATTGAGAAGACCTTGATGCACAAAGAGCCTTGGTATCGTCTTCGAAAGAGCAAAACGGGCCGTAGAAGAATTTGGAGATGATGTGATTTTCCAGGAATATGATATATCGGATCGGAAGACATTGCTTGAGTGGGGACTGTCAGATGCACTGTTCATCGATGGCAAGGAAGTTCAAACAGGCCCGCCACCTTCCTATGAGAAAATAAAAAGGATGATTGCAAAAAAAAGTCAAGAGGTTATGAATCCTCCATAGATGACAATTTGTCAGTCAGTATAATTTCGTATAATTAAGGAAGCAGGGGAAGAAGGAGAGAGAATGGCAGATTCTATAAAGACAGTCTATTTTTCCGATAGAAAAGAATGGCGTCATTGGCTAGAACAGAACTTTGAAAAAGAGCAGGAGGTCTGGCTGATCTATCCTCACAAAAACAGTGGCAAGCCAAGGATTGCATACAATGATGCTGTGGAGGAAGCTCTATGCTTCGGATGGATCGACAGTACGGTTCGTTCATTGGATGAAAACAGCAGCATGCAGCGTTTCACACCCAGAAAACCAAAGAGCGGGTTTTCCCAGCCCAACAAAGAACGGATTAAGTGGCTGTTGAAAAACAGCATGGTTCATCCGTCGATTATCGAATCGGTCAGGCACATACCAGAAGAGACCTTTGTCTTTCCTGAGGACATAGTTATAGCCTTGAAAGCGGATGAAGAAGTCTGGGAGCATTTTCAGACTTTTCCACCGGCATACAGACGCATTCGGATTGCATACATTGAAAGCGCCCGAAAGCGCCCGGAGGAATTTGATAAAAGACTCAAAAACTTTATCCAGAAAACAAGAAAGAACAAGATGATAGGCTTTGGGGGCATTGAGAAATATTACGAATAGCTGGCCCCGTTACAAAAGCATGACACCTAATTGTTCTTCTCAGTTGCCAAAGGCTTTCAGATGTTCTGTCCGGCGATTCTTCCGAAAACGATGCATTCTGTAATGGCGCAGCTTCCCAAACGGCTGGCTCCGTGAACCCCGCCGGCGACTTCACCTGCTGCATATAGCCCATCGATGGCATTGCCGTTGAAATCCAGAACCTGCGCCCTTTCATTGATGGACAGGCCCCCCATGGTGAAGTGGACCTTAGGCCATAGGCGCATGGCGTAGAAGGGCGCCTTTACGATGGGGGAGGCTTCCTCCACGATAGGTTTCCGAAAATCATCATCGACACCCTTTCGTACGAAACCGTTGTAGCGGTCGACGGATGCATGAAGGGTCTCGGCATCCAAGGCATAAGCGGCTGCCAGTTCCTCCATGGAGCCGAATTTTTTCACCACACCTTTTCGGACGGCTTTGGATAGATCCCAACCGGAGCATGCGACGGCCTTATCATCAGCGATCCCGATGCAAGGGTGTCCTATACGTAAAATGGCGTCCGCCGATTGCTTGCGGTCGCCCAATTCATTGACAAACCGCTTCCCCGTATGGGGATCGACGATCATACCGTATTGAAACAAAATATAGTCCGCGAAAAGGGGACCATGTCCGAAACCATGCTCGTCTGGCGACGACCAGGCTCCAAGCTGGATATGCGACAGCTGAACCGATGCGGCGCCAATCTTCAACGCCGATTTCAAAACCTCTGCGGTCGCAAAGGGCTTGTTGGTCGTCTGGATTTTTTCATCCAGCCGCGGGTCTTGAATGGACCGAAAGACCACATCTGCCCCATAGCCTCCGGAGGCCAGCAGGATGCCCCTTCGGGTCCGGATGTTGGCGGGAATGCCTGCATCTGTCTTATAGTCATACTCTTTCAAGACAGCGCCGCCGACCACGCGGCCTTCTGCATCGGTGATGATGGATCGAAAAGAAGTGCTGTAAAGAATGGGGATCCCCAATTCATCGATTCGTTGGAGCATCTTTTTGAGAATGGTACCGCCGGTTACGCCTTCTGGCGTATAGCACCTAGCCACACTGTGACCGCCGAACAGGTCAACCCGGTCCAAATAGGGCACATGGAGGGTGTCGATGGTCCATTCAAAGGCACTTCTTGCATTGGATACGACAGCATGCACCAGTCTGGGATGATTCAGTCCAAGGCCGGCCTTTAGCATGTCGTCATACATCATCTGCGCGCTGTCTTCAATGCCCCACTTCTTTTGCAGCTTGGTATCGGGTGCCGCGATCCCTCCATCGCTAATGATGGAGTTGCCTCCCGCGCTTTTCATTTTTTCGATGACCACCACGTTTTTTCCGGATTCACGGGCTTCAATGGCTGCTGTAAGCCCTGCAAAGCCACTGCCTACCACAAGCACGTCGACCTGTTCATTCCATTGGGTTTCTTTTGCCATACGAACCTCCACTCCAAACAGACCTTCAACAAAAACAGTTCATCAGCAACCACCTCACGAAAAATTATATACCGATGTCGGAATATTGTAAACATCATTCCGATATCGGCATGACGTGAAGCTTGCCATGCGGACCACAGTCTTGACAGAGCCCGGGTTTTGCGGTAAGGTTCAAAGACCAGCGTTCGTTGGTTGGATTGCAGGGGAGCCATCAAGAGAATTGACCATAGGAGTGTCATGTTATGAAAATTTCAAAGAAAGACGCGTTGACATGGTTTGAGTTTTTTTCAATGTTGCCGGAAGAGGAAGAAATCGAGACAAGGCAGCAAGAAATCATTTACGCTACCTTTGCGCAGATCGAGGCGGCAATCGACCACAGGAACGATGCGCTGCTGTCGGAAATCAAAGGCTTGAAGACGTTGGAGAACCGGACCATTTTTGTGGGAAAGGAACGGAAATTCCCCAATGGATGCCGGTCCTGTCTGCTGGGGACCGGGTTGAGCGCAATCAGGAAAACGAACAAATGCAACCTGGTGTGCAAGTTCTGCTACAATTATGGGGAACTGGATGAGATCCCTCCGGTTGGAGAAGGCATGTGGGAAATCGG
Source organism: Anaerotalea alkaliphila (assembly GCF_010179735.1). GTDB lineage: Bacteria > Bacillota > Clostridia > Lachnospirales > Vallitaleaceae > Anaerotalea > Anaerotalea alkaliphila. The sequence continues at coordinate 17,587 of NZ_JAAEEH010000041.1, read as the reverse complement.
AGGCACAAAGTTTCATGAGAAGGACATCGACCTGCTCCTTTCCATCCAACAGAAACCCACCGGCATCTCCTACGTCTATCTGGAGCCGTTCATGGAAATCGAAAAGTACTATCCGGTCATAAGGAAATTCAGTGATGCGGGGATCCATCAGCATCTGTACACGAACGGCACCCTGGCCACGGAAGGGACGTTGAAGGCGCTGGGGGAGGCCGGCCTTGACGAGATCCGGTTCAACCTGGGGGCCTCCAATTGCTCGGACAAGGTCATCGAGAATATCGGGTTGGCGAAAAGGTTCATCAAGCATGTAGGCATCGAAACCCCCATGACTCCGGAGTTTTTCCAGGCGTTTTTCATAAAAAAGGAAGCGATCCTGGATACGAAGCTCGATTTCATCAATTGTGCGGAATTGCATCTGAATGCGAACAACATTGGCAACTATCATGGGGAAAACATGTACATCTCCAGACATGGCTACATATCACCGGTCTGGAGCAGGGAATTGACGCTGGAATTCATGAAGATAGCCGATGAGGAAGGCTGGGATCTGGCGGTCCATGATTGCTCGAACGATACGAAATTCGCCCGGGGCTTGAATCTGGGCAGCAAAGAGGGCCGGTGGTTCGGGAACAGCAATTATGCCTGCGAGTTCACCAGGATGCCTTACGAAGTGTTCCTGCCGATCCTGCGGGACGGGGAGTTCAAGTTTTTGAGTGAAGAGGAATTGCCTGACGGCTACAGGCCAGGCGAGATGGTTTTTTAGAAAGGAGACGGTTATGCATATCAAACATGTGGCCTTGAGGGTCAGGGATTTGGAAGAATCCATCAGGTTTTACGAGACAGTCACGGAACTTGCGGTTTCCCGCCGCATCAAGGCGGAACCCGGGGAATTGGCATTCCTGACGAACGGCGACGGGGAGACGGAGATCGAGCTCATCTGGATGCCGGAAGGCCAGAAATTTGAAGGGAAAGGCATCTTCATCTGCTTCGAGACGGACAAGCTGGATGAAATGCACAAGCTTGTCCAGGACAAGGGGTTCAACCCTTCCCCCATCCAGGATCCGGGTGACCAGACGCGGTATTTCTATGTGTACGACCCCAACGGAGTGTCGGTGCAGCTGCGGGTTTTCCCGAAGGGATGATTGAAGGAGAAAAGCTATGGCAGAAATATTTGAAGTGATGATGGTTTTGAGCTTCGGCTTCTCCTGGCCGATGTCGATTATGAAGTCCTACAATGCAAGGACGGCCAAAGGGAAGAGCCTGTTTTTCCTTTGCCTGATCCTGTCCGGATACGCCTGCGGGATCGCATCCAAGCTATTGGGCGGTCGGATCAACTATGTGATCGTGTTCTACATCCTGAACTTTGTGATGGTGGGCATCGACCTGCTGCTCTACTTCCGGAATTCGAAGCTGGACCTGGAGGCCGGCAGGGACCTGGAAGCGGTCGAGGCGTGAGCGTGCCCATGGATAAAAGGCAGGCCTTGAAGAAGCATTTCGGTTACACCACGTTCCGTCAGGGGCAGGAGGGTCTGATCGACCAAATCCTGTCGGGCAGGGATGTGCTGGGCATCATGCCCACGGGCGGGGGGAAGTCGATCTGCTACCAGCTGCCCGCCCTTCTGTCGGAGGGGACGGCCATCGTGGTTTCCCCCCTGATTTCCCTGATGAAGGACCAGGTGGACGGCCTGTTGGAAAACGGCGTCCCCTCCACCTACATCAACAGCTCGCTTTCCCCGGAGGAGCTTTCCAGGCGGGAGGAAGCCATACTGGAGGGCAGGTGCAAGCTTGTCTATGTGGCGCCGGAGCGCCTGGATACCCGGGATTTCCTGGCGATCGCAAGCCGGATCAGGATCAGCCTGGTGGCGGTGGACGAAGCCCACTGCATCAGCCAGTGGGGGCACGACTTCAGGCCGAGCTACAAGGAAATCCCCCGTTTCATCCGGAAGCTTCCCCAAAGGCCCCCTGTGGCCGCGTTCACGGCGACGGCGACCCGGTTCGTGAAGGAAGAGATCAAGTCCCTGCTGGAGCTGGACAGTCCCTATGAGGTCGCCACCGGATTCGACCGGCCCAACCTCTTCTACAAGGTGGCGAAGCCCCAGAACAAGCTGCGGTATGTGGCGGACTACGTGGAAGGTCAGCATCCCGATGGGGCGGGCATCATTTTCTGCGCGACCAGGAAGGCGGTCGAGAGCCTGGCGAAGGAGCTGCAGAAGAAGGGGCATTCGGTGGAGGCCTACCATGCGGGATTCGAGAGCGAACAGCGCAAGGCGGTGCAGGAGAATTTCATGTTCGACCGGACCAGGATCATCGTGGCGACCAATGCCTTCGGCATGGGGATCGACAAGCCGGACGTGCGTTTCGTGATCCACTACAACATGCCGAAGAACATGGAGGCCTATTACCAGGAAGCCGGGAGGGCCGGCAGGGATGGGGGGGACAGCGAGTGCATCCTCCTGTATTCCCCCGCGGACATCGTCAAGCAGAAGCTGATCATCGCGAACAATGCGGAGATGGGCGCAACGGACAGGGACGACCTGCTGCGGGGCAACCTCCAGACGCTGGTGAACCACTGCCACACCCAGGAATGCCTTCGGGCATCGATCCTGGGTTATTTCGGGGAGTCCCAGGAGGTGGAGAACTGCGGAAGATGCGGGAACTGTCTGGACGAATCGGAACAGGTGGACATGACCACAGAGGCCCAGAAGATCCTGTCCTGCATCTACAGGACGAACCAGCGGTATGGTGCCGGCACCATCATCAAGGTGCTGCGGGGATCCAAGGACAAGCGGATCCAGGACCTGGGACTGGACGGGCAGTCGACCTACGGCATCATGGCGGACCGGTCGGAGGGCCTGATCAAGGAAATCATCATGCACCTGATCGCCCAGGGATTCGTCCAGATGGCGGGAGGCGCGTATCCGACCCTGGCGCTTTCACAGGCCTCCAGGCAGCTCCTGAAGGGGGAAGCGCGATTCCATTTAAGGCAGGAGCGGCTGGATGCGGCCGAGCCGGGCAAAAAAGGGAAGCCCAGGCGCAGCCGGGAAGACGGAAGCCTGTCCGAAGCCGCCAGCGGCCTGTACGCCCATCTGGTATCCATCCGGAAGAAGCTGGCGGAGGAGAGGCAACTCCCGGCATATCTTGTGTTCGGGAACGCAACGCTGCTTGAAATGGCGCAAGCCGCGCCCCGGAACCGGGAGGAGATGCTGGAGGTCAAGGGTGTGGGGGAGAAGAAATTCGAAAGCTACGGCCCTATTTTCCTGGAGGGAATCCGGGCGTACGGAGGATAGTGGTCACGGGATCATCTGCGATGGAATGGACGGTGGTTCGAATGGCAACGCTGATTGCAATCTACAGCATGCTGGGCATTTGCCTGGCGGCATCTTTTGTCAGGAGCAGGGAAAAAACAAAAATGGCATTCAAATTCGCCGGGAAGGCTCTCCTGAAGACGGCCCCAGCCTGTTTACGGTACTGGGCATCGTGGGATTGGCCTTGGGTATTTGTGGTCAGCAAGGGCCAAGGGAATTATGAAGCCCTGTCGGATCCGCCGGGGGAAATCTACTTCCTGCTCAAGGCAAAATGCCGCAGGATTGCAAGTGCGCTGGATGTCGATTTGAACGAGTACGTGTTCAAGAAAAGAAGAGGAATTTGACCGACCGAAAGGTCGGATTTTTTTTGGAAAAAACGGTTGACAAGAACATTACCTCATGGTAACATACTAGTATACTAGCTAACGGAGATGCGGATGCAACAGGAATTGTCCCGATGAAGGTGGGTGGAAGAACATGATCATTCCCCAAAGACTGAATACCGAAACGGCAAGGGATTATGCGTACCGGGCAATCCGGGACAACATCATTTCCATCGATCTGGAGCCGGGAGCCATCGTCAGTGAAAGCGAACTGGCCCAGAAGCTGGGGGTCAGCCGAACGCCCGTCAGGGAGGCGCTGATCGAACTTAGCAAGATCAATTTTGTGATCATCCTTCCCCAGCGAGGAAGCATGATTTCCAAGATCGACTACAGGATCATCGAGGAGTCCAGGTTCATCCGGCTGAGCATCGAGAAGGAAATCGTACAGGAAGCCTGCCAGCATGCGACACCCGAGGACATCAGCAAAATGGAAGATATTCTCTACATGCAGAAAAAATACATCAACCACAGCGATTCGGACAGGTTCATGGAACTGGACAATGAATTCCACCGGCTGCTGTATACGACTGCACGAAAAGAGTTTGTCTATAAAATCATCAAGGACACAGGCGTGCATTTCGACAGGGTGCGCCGCCTGGGTTTCAGCGACAGCAATCTGGACAGGATCGTTACGGACCACGAAGCCATCGTCGAAGCGATCAAGATGAAGGACAAGGAAATGGCAAAGCGTCTGGTCACCAAGCATCTGACCAGGTACAAGGTCGACGAGGAGAAAATCCGCAAGAAGTATGCGAAGTACCTGGTGGAGGATTGACTCGGGCGGCAGCAAATGTAAACAAAGCATATAAAAGGAGTGTGATGGGATGAAATTGACTTTGGAAGGAATCAAGGAGAAATCGGTTTGGGAAGAAAAGTCCTATGTTCTGCCCGGGTTCGACTATGAAGCCGTCAAAGAAAACACGGCTAAGAACCCCAACTGGATCCATTTCGGAGCGGGCAACATCTTCAGGGCGTTCTTGGCCAATGTGAACCAAAACAATCTGAACGAGGGTGTGGCCGACACGGGAATCGTGGTGGCTGAGGGCTTCGACTACGAAATCATAGAAAAGATGTATGTCCCCCACGACAACCTGAGCCTGCTGGTGACCTTGAAATCCACAGGGGAAGTCGGCAAGACCGTCGTCGCCAGCGTGATGGAAGCGTTGCCGGTCGACCCCACGAACAAGTCGGCCTGGGGCAGGCTGGAGGAGATTTTCCAGAATCCGAGCCTCCAGATGGTAAGCTTCACGATCACGGAGAAGGGATACAACCTGCAGGACAACAAGGGAGAGTATTATCCCGCCGTCGCAGGCGACTTCGAGGCGGGCCCCGCAGCCGCTGGCAGCTACATCGGCAAGCTTGTGGCCCTGGTTTACGGAAGATATCTTAAAGGGAAGCTGCCCCTGGCGCTGGTCAGCATGGACAACTGCTCCCACAACGGCACGAGGCTGCACGACGCGGTCCTTGCCTATGCGGAGAACTGGGAAAAAAGGGGACTCGTCGAGCAGGGCTTTGTGGCCTACCTGGAGGATCCCAAGAGCATTTCCTTCCCCTGGAGCATGATCGACAAGATCACACCCAGACCGGACAAGAACGTCAAGGAGATGCTGCGCGGAGAAGGGTTTGAGGATGTGGACGACATCATCACCTCCAAGAACACCTATGTGGCGCCCTTCGTCAATGCGGAAGAGCCACAATACCTGGTCATCGAGGACAAATTCCCCAACGGCAGGCCCGTGCTGAAGGATAAAGGCGTCATCTTCTCGGACAGGGAGACGGTGGACAAGGTGGAGAAGATGAAGGTCTGCACCTGCCTGAACCCCTTGCATACGGCCATGTCCATCTACGGATGCCTGCTGGGATACGAATTGATTTCGGAAGAGATGAAAGATCCTTCCCTGAAGGCCCTGGTGGAAAAGGTCGGTTACGTGGAAGGTCTGCCGGTTGTGGTACATCCCGGCATCATCGAACCCAAGAACTTCATCGATGAAGTCATCCAGGTGCGGTTCCCCAATCCTTTCATGCCGGACACACCCCAGAGGATCGCCACCGACACATCACAGAAGCTGAGCATCCGGTTCGGAGAGACGATCAAAGCGTACGACAGGAGTGCGGACCTGGATGTGAAGGACCTGAAGGTGATTCCCCTGGTTCTGGCCGGATGGTGCAGATACCTGATGGGTGTCGACGATGAAGGCAAGGAAATGGAGCTGAGCTCGGATCCCATGCTGGGTGAAGTGAAGCCCCATCTGGAGGGAATCCGTTTGGGGGATGCAGGTCCCTTCAGCGCACAGCTGAAACCGATCCTTTCCGACGAGAAGATCTTCGGGGTCAACCTCTATGAAGTCGGTTTGGGGGAAGTTGTGGAAGGGTATTTTGCGGAACTGGTAGCTTCCAAAGGTGCGGTCAGAAAAACCTTGGAGAAATATGTAGGCTGATAGAAGGAGGTACGCCATGAAAATGTCATGGAGATGGTATGGAGAGGGCAATGACTCGATCACCCTCGACCATATCCGCCAGATACCGGGCATGGAGACCATCGTATGGTCCCTGCACGACAAGGTAGCGGGCGAAGTTTGGGAAGAAGAACGCATCAAAGAGGTCATGGACCTGATCAAAAGCAAAGGCTTCAACGGGGATGTTGTGGAAAGCGTGAATGTCCACGACGACATCAAGCTGGGATTGCCTTCCAGGGACAAGTACATCGATATCTACATCGACACGATCAAGAAGCTTTCCCGTGCTGGTGTCAAGGTGATCTGCTACAACTTCATGCCGGTGTTCGACTGGACGAGGACAGACCTCTACAAGGAGCTTCCGGACGGATCCAACGCGCTTTTCTATGAGAAGGATGCCATCACACACGATCCGAACGAGATGGCCCAGAGGATTCTGAAGGGTGCTGGAAAATTCACCATGCCCGGCTGGGAACCGGAGCGGATGGCGAAGCTGGACGAGTTGTTCAAGTCCTATGAAGGCATCACAGAGGACATCCTTTTCGGCAACCTGCAGTACTTCCTGGAGCGGATCATCCCCACTTGCGAGGAGTACGATGTGAAGATGGCCATCCATCCGGATGATCCACCGTGGCCGATCTTCGGACTTCCTAGGATCATCCGCAGCAGGGACCACATCAAGAGATTCCTCGACCTGGTGGACAGCCCCTACAGCGGCCTCACCTTGTGCACAGGCTCCCTGGGACCGAACCTGCTGAACGACATCCCCGCAATCATCCGTGAGTTCCACAACCGGATCCACTTCGCCCACATCAGGAACGTGAAAGTCTTCGAGAACGGGGATTTCATTGAGGTTTCCCACCGTGGCAAAGACGGGAACGTGGACGTGTACGAAGTGCTGAAGGCCTACCATGACAACGGCTTCACGGGATACGTAAGGCCGGACCACGGAAGACACCTTTGGGGAGAAGAGAAGGACTGCCGTCCCGGATATGGCCTCTACGACAGGGCCATGGGCGTGATGTACATGCTCGGCGTCTGGGACAGCCTTGACAAATTCAAGGCCGAAAAGGCGAACCAATAAAGGAAATTGAAAAAGGCTTTCCATCAGGAATTGATGGGAAGCCTTTTTTTGTAGGGCAGACAACTAGGGAAGTTCCACTTTCCTTCCACAGGCATATGGAGTACAATCAAGGCAAGGAGGTGTTTGCGATGGAATGGAAAATCGGTTTGGAAGAAAGGGCGCAGCAGCCCACCCTGTCGATCAGGACCACGGTCACCATGGAGGCGTTGCCCTCGACCATCGGGGAATGCTATGGAAGGATTGCGGCCTATCTTGGGGAACTGGGGGAGCAGCCGGCAGGGATCCCCTTCACCGCGTACCGCAGTCTGGACCTGCAGAACATTGATGTGGAGATGGGGTTTCCGGTGGCGAAGCCGCTTCCTGGAAGGGACAACATCCAGGCAGGGGAGATACCGGCGGGGCTGGTGGTCGCCAGCAGGCACAGGGGTCCCTATGCTGCAATGGAAAAGCTGTATGAAAACATGTTCCAATGGATTGAGGACAACAACTATGTGTCCACGGGTGTGTACTACGAATTCTACGTCAACTCCCCCGTGGAGGTTCCTGAAATGGATCTGGTGACCCGCGTAGAGCTGCCTGTGGTCCGGAAATAGGGGGATCGGATGGAAAAGGAGATGACACTGAAGGAATTGCAGCAGGAGGTGGACAACTACATCTCCCGGTTCGAGGAAGGGTATTTCAGCCCCCTGGCACTGGTGGCAAGGCTGGCGGAGGAAACGGGGGAGCTGGCCCGGGAGATCAACCACCTGTATGGGGAAAAGCCGAAGAGGAAGGAAGAGGAGGAGAATACCGTGGGCATGGAACTGGCGGACTGTCTCTTCATCCTGGCCTGTTTCGCAAATTCCCTGGACATCGACCTGGAGGAGGAGTTCCACGGGATGATGCACAAGTTCAACACCCGGGATGCGGGCAGATGGACATTGAAGAACTTAGGAGGGAACGGGGATGAAGAATAGGCAAATTCTGCTGGTGCTCCTGTGTCTTGTTCTGGCGGGCTGCAGTCCGTCCGGAGACAAACAGGTAGGAAACGGCAACGCGGAACCGGAAGCGGTTGCCAGTGACAGCCGGATGTACAACATGGAAAAGTATGCCCGGATCAATCCAGGGCAAAGCTACGGGGAAGTGGAGACCATTATGGGTAACCCCGGGGAAGCCATGGTCGACAACGACCGCCTCAAACAATACCAGTGGACAAACGAAGACGGGAGCATGGTCAGCGTCACATTCTACGATGATGCGATGACTGGAAAGGGCCAGGCGCACCTGGGACCCTTGCTGAAAGGGGAGAAGGCGGTGACCGCGGCCATGTTCGACAAGATTGGGGAAGGCATGGAGATGCAGGAAGTCGTCGATATCCTGGGTCCTGGAACGGAAAGGATGCTTGTGGTTGTCGACGGCCGGGAAGAGGTCATGATGGGCTGGGACAACGACGATGGCGGCGGAATCAGCGTCACCCTGCTGGATGGGAAAGTCATCAAGAAAACAGACAGCATGCTCAAGTGATGGAGGGAGAGGGGTGCCATGGAACGGAAGGAACGGCAGCAAAACGGAGCTGACCAGTTGGCAAGGAACATCCGGAAGGCTGGAAGGGCGGGAGGGTTGTTCAGGCTGGTGAGGGGGATCGGCTTTTCCTTGTTTTTTCTTATCCTCGCAGTCTTCCTCGTGTCCATCGGAATGCCTTGGTACATCGGCGCGGCCATGCTTGTTGCGGCAATCGGCATGGTGTTCACGGAAGTGAAATGGCTGAAAAAGATAGGAAGCGTGGATTTGGATGTGCCGCTCGAACCAGTGCCCGGCAAGGTGGAACTGGATCCCGGGGAAGAGCTGGTGGATGCGATTCCTGCGGTCATGCGATACGGAACAACCAGGAGCGCAGTTGCTTTCGGTACGGGGGAGGTCCTGACACCGGAGAATGCGCTGCTCATCACCAACAAGGCCATCTGGGCGCTCACCGTCCCTTTGGCTGGAACGGACAAGGTGGTGGCGGGCATGGACATCGGTAAATGGCAGTGGACGACGGCCTATGGGGAGATTGGGGTAAGGCTGCAGGAAATGCTCGCGGACCTTCCCTTGGAGGAGGTGTTGCGACAGGGGAGGGCCATGCGCCTGATGCGCCGGGAAGAGTTGAAGGCCGCCAAGACCTTCCCCTCCACCTATGCCGTCTCCCTGGAGAGGGAAGATGGGAAGAAGTTCGGCTATTCCGTCCGGGTGAAGGAGGACTATCTGCGGGCGAAGGAAATCTTCGGCATACGGTAGGCATGGAGACCCCTCCCACCGTACCACTCCTGAAGAAGAAGCATGGCTTCTTCTTTTTTTGTTTGATAGGAAAGTGCTACTTTCCTATCAAACGAGGTTTTTGGACAAAAAATAATCCAAGGCATTAAAAATAGGCCAAGGATTATCGTTGACAGAATGATTATTCGTATTTGTAGGTTACACCACGAATACCTGTATAATTTTTTGGAGTCATAATGCCATCACAAACCTGGCAATCGGGTTGAGGTGGTACTGATGGGTCAAGACCATCAAACATATTGTCTTCTTCTAGTTGTTGAACAATGAAACGGGGAACCCAGAGAGAGTAACCGCATTTTTTGCAGACGAACTCCACAAGATCGTCGTTTTTGGAAAAACCTTCTAAAATATTCATAGTGACCTCCTAGTGCATACTAAGCACATTATACGAAGCAGGAGGTGCATTTGCAAGATAAGGGTTCGTTCCATCTGAAATAAAAATATCCAGAAGTTTCATTGTATTGCCACAATGAGAGCAAGCAAGACAGTCGATATTGAAGGCTAAAAGAAGACGGGAACGCCAATCAGAGTGACGTTCATAGAACTTTCGCTGATTGGGAGAAAGCATAGGATAAAGTTGCCTGGAATGCTTGTATTGTTTGGCATAGAGACCGTAATAACGAATTGTTTTAAACGGATGATCGTGGATATGAATGATAAGACGTTTGAAGAATTCGAAAACCGGAATAGTCTCTTCGACACGCTGGTTATCTTCGTGACGATCATAGTAGAAAGTCACATAAGAACCATCATAATCTAAGATTCTAGACTGTGCCATAGCAGGACGACCGGTATAGCGAATGATATACTTGATGGTTTCCAAAGGATTGGAATAATCTTTTCTAGGAGCGTTGACATAAAAGCCATCCGTATAATTCTGGAAGAGAAAAGTTTTCAAAGTATAAAAGGAAGCAGGCAAATGCTTGGATAGAATATCGAGCAAAGCAGCTTGCCAACGTTTGCGAAGAGCGATGAAGCTGATATGAGATACTTTGCGCCAGACGGTAAAATTTCCTGAAGCCCCTTCAGTAAGAAGCATGTGAATATGAGGATTCCATTTCAGATCACGACCGAAAGTGTGTAAAGTTGAAACGAATCCCGGTTTAAAGGATTCGGATTTATTAAGGTCATGAAACCAAGAAAGGATGACATTAGAAGAAGCTTCGAAAAGAACATTCAAGAGTTGGCGATTTTTACGAAAATAGATACGAAGTTCTTTCGGGATGGTGAAAACGAGATGGCGATGAGGACAACGGATAAGCTTGCGGGAAATGCTCAGGGAGCGGTCTTGAATGTATTTGGAGCCACAAGAATTGCAAAAGCGACTTTTACAAGTAAAACCGACGTATTTCACGTTACCGCATTTATCGCAATAATAAAGGGCGTGGCCAAGGGATGGATCGCCGCAATGAATTATTTTAGCAACATTATCAAGGACAGACTGTCGAATGGAGTAGCCCTCTTTTAGAAAGGAATCCCAATTGTCGGCGAAAATGTCTTTGATTTTAAAAGATTGTTTGCTCATAAGTATCACCAAAGATGTTATAGCAAATAATCAAGCAAAAAGCAAGAGAAGGACAAAAGAAAAGCCAGTTGCTAAAGCAACCGACTTTTTAACGAGGCGTAGCCTCTTTGTTCCGCATCTTGACAGGACTGGGGCAACAGGATATAATTCAAGTAGTAAACTAGTAAATAAGTAGATTAGTTGATAAGGAAGGTGGATCGGATGAAGATACCGACTACGTTGAAGCATAAACCGGTTTTTGTATCGGAGAACTACGAGCATGTGGATGGAAGATACGCTTACAATTCCGACGCAAAGGGGCTGTCCCTGGGGCTGGCCCAGTGGAACGACCGGGGAAAGGTGGACATCTCCGCCAAGGTATGGCGGCACACAGGAGAGAAATGGTCCAGGCAGTCCGAGGAATTGCCCTTGCACCGGGTGCTGGATTTGGCCATTCTGGTATGCAGGGCAAGGCTGCATTTTCAGGACGCCTATCGTTACGAGAAGCTGTACGATCCGGAGAATCCGGTCATCGACCGGGTGGGGTTGCAGGGGGATGCCATGACGGTGTCCGTCTGCACCGACAATGTGAAGTTGGATCAGGACATCCAGCTTTTCAGCCAGGCATTGAGCGACGATGGGGAGCTGATCGGAGAGCGCCTCAGCACGCTTTCCCGGATCCTGAAGGAAATGGGGTATTGAGCGCTGGAACTGCAGGGGTTTCTGGGCCATGTGGACAAGAACGACGGCGCCAAGATGCTGCAGCATATTTTTCTTCCCATAAAAAAACACTCCCCTTATCGTAAACAGTTTTGTTATTTCACTGTCTACTATAAGGGGAGCATATCACCAAAACCGATGGCTTTTCCTTTTTACGGCTTACGGCAAAAGCAGCTTGTCGAAGCCTTTCAGGAAATCATAGAGGATTTCCCTGACGACGGCACAACCGTCCTCCTGCATGGACTCCAGGTTCAACGGCATCACCGGATCGTGGAGGGACATGCGCAGCAGGACCCATCCGTTGTTCCCGTCGATGGCGAAATTGGCGCGGATTCCCTCGTGGTTGGGGGAGACGATCTGGAAGCGGCCGTCGTCTTCCAGGAATTCCCGGAAGGATGCCAGAACCTGCTCTCCGTAGGGAACGAAATCCGCCACAGTGATCTTCACCCGCAGGCTGGTTTCGTCCTTCGGCTCCTCCAGGTCGGCGATCAGGTCGGGCAGGTCCTTGCCTTCCCTTTGCAACTGCGCCAATTTGATCAAGGCCTTGGTGGCGATGTACGCCCCGTCATCCAGGAAATAATTCTCCTTGAACGCCCCGTGGCCGCTGGTCTCGATGGCCAGGTGGCTGGGAATCCCTTCGCGGTTGAGGCGGATGGATTCGTCGATGACATTCTTGTAGCCCCGCTTGAACCGGTGGTGCCGGCCGCCGGACTTTTCTATGAATGCTGTCAGGCCGTCGGATGTCACGGAGTCCGTGACGATGGTGGTGCCGGGATGGTCCTCCAGCACGATGGCGCTCATCAGGGCGATCAGCCGGTTCCGGTGGATGGCGCTGCCGGTCCTGTCGATCACGGCGCTCCGGTCCACATCGGTGTCGAAGATGATGCCCAGGTCCGCCCGGTTCCTTAACGTCGCCTCCATGATGGCATGGATGGCGTCGTCATCCTCCGGGTTCGGAATATGGTTTGGGAACCTTCCGTCCGGATCCAGGAACTGGCTTCCGGCGGTGTCCGCTCCCAAGGGTTTCAGGACCTTCTCCGCAAAGAAACCGCCGGCCCCGTTGCCCGCGTCGACCACGATGCGCATGCCCGAGAGAGGCTGGGCCGAAGCCTCGCCCGCGCCGGTGCGGATCAGGTCGACCAGGTGGCGGGAATACCGGTCCACCAGGTCGAATTCCTCTACGGTGGACCGGTCTTCGGGACAACCGGCAGACGGGTCCACTGCGGTCAGGATGGCCTTGATGTCCCGCTTGTCCAGGCCGCCTTCCCGTGTGAAGAACTTCATGCCGTTGCGGTTGAAGGGAAGGTGGCTGGCGGTGACCATGATGGCGCCGTCACAGTTGCTTTCCGTAAATCGTGTGGACATGAACATGGAAGGGGTGGAGGTGATGCCGCAGTCCAGCACCTTCGTCCCTGTTTGCCCGCAACCGCTGAAGATTCCCCTCTTCAGGTCCCCGGCGCTCAGCCGGGAATCACAGCCGACGGAGAGGGTCAGTGCGGAGGGGGCTTTACCCACCTTATCCGACAACCAGCCGATGAACGCCCGGGTGATGCCGCATGTTTCCACATGGGTCAGATTCACCGGTTCCCCCTCAATCCCTTCCAGGGCAACGCCTCGGATGTCCGAACCGTTCTGCAATTTGAAATAGTCCATATCAAGTCCCTCCATTGGATCCTTGCGCAGATTTGTCAGCAACTTCACATGCATTGTACCTTTTCTCACTGGGGAAAATCCGAAAGGGGCGTCTATCGGGTGAAGAACTTTTCCTTGATGATGGGGATGGGCATGTCCTTGCCCGTCCAGATTTTGAAGGCCTCGGCGCCCTGGTACATCAGCATGTAGAGGCCGTTGAAGGTGGGGCACCCGGCCGCTTCGGCAAGGGCCAGGAGCTTTGTCTTCTCAGGATTGTAGATGACGTCGGAAACAATCAGGTCGGGACGGAGGACGCTGGTGTCCTGGAGGATGCAGGCGTCCGTGTTGGGCTTCATGCCCACGGAGGTCCCGTTGGTCAGGATGGCGCTCTCGCCGATGCTCTTGTGGAGCAGCCGGTCATCCCCCAGTTCATACAGGGAGACCTTGCAGTCCGTCCTCCGGTTCAGCTCGTCCACGGTCTGCCGGGCCCTGTCGAAGAACTGGTCCTTGATGCTGAAGACGTCGATCTCCTTCACCCCGTCCAGGGCGGCCTGGACCAGGATGGCGGTCGCGGCTCCGCCTGCGCCCAGCAGGGTCATCTTCTTCCCGATGATGTCGAATCCGGCATCCTTAACGGACAGCATGTAGCCCGTGCCGTCCGTGTTGTGGCCCGTCAACACACCGTCGTCGTTGACGACGGTGTTCACCGCCCCGATGATTTCGGCGGAAGTGGACAGCTTGTCCACCAGCTCGGCCATCAGGTTCTTGTCCGGCATGGTCACGTTGAAGCCCCGGGCGTTGAGGACCTTCAAGCCCTCCACAGCGGTCTTTAGACGGTCCGTGCCCACGTCGAAGGCAAGATAGGCGTAATCCAGTCCCAATTGCCGGAAGGACTCGTTGTGCATCATGGGGGAGATGCTGTGGCCCACAGGGCTTCCAAGCAAACCGGTGAGCCTTGTGTGGCCTGTGATACGTTCAATCATGTTCGTTCCCTCGATTCTCGTCATATTTTTTCGGTATTCTTGTAGGGTTTATATTAAGGGATGGTCTGGGGAATGTCAAGCGTTTGGGGCATTGGGGAGCTTGTCTTTTGCCGGGGGACGGATTATAATGGATTCAAAGCGATGCGAGGGCCACTACGGAAGGAGCACGCTGCATTCCTATGGAAAAGAGGCGGAGAGGATGACTGGAAGGATACTGCTATATCTTGTAATACTGCTGGCCAAGGTGTTTGAGGTGACCCTAGCCACCACACGGATTGTCATGATCACCAAGGGGGAGCGGGGCAAGGGGGCCATCATCGGTTTCTTTGAGATCATCATCTGGGTGGTCCTGGTGTCCACGGTGCTGAAGGACATCACGGCCGACCCCATCAAGATTTTCATCTATGCGCTGGGATTCTCCCTGGGCAACTTTTTCGGCTCCATATTCGAGGAGAAGCTGGGACTGGGCACCACCCGCATGGAGGTCATCGCCAAGGAGGAGCAGGGCAAGGACCTTGTGGACGCCCTGCGGGCCGGCGGCTATGCGGTCACGGTCATCGACGGGGAGGGCATGCACCACAAGCGGAACGTGCTGGTCCTGCATGTGCCCAGAAAGAAGACGAAGGAAGTGGTGAACATGATCAAAGGGTATCAGGAGGAAGTGGTCATCACGGTAAACGAGGTGAAGCCGGTTTACGGCGGATATGGAATCATCAAGAAATGAAAAGGGGAACGGAAATGGAAAAGGATCTGCGGATTGAAGAAGTGAGGGAACAGGCGGAAGGGTATTTCAGACGGGGGGAATTCTTCTGCTCCGAAGCGGTGGTCCACGCCATCAACGGATTTATGGGATGGCCTTATCCCGCGGAGGTCACAAGGATGGCCTCGGCCTTCCCCATCGGGCTGGGCAAGTCCGGATGCCTGTGCGGAGCCGTCAGCGGTGGGGCCATGGCCTTGGGGATGGTCTATGGAAGGAGGCACGGGGAACCCATGGACGCGCGGATGTTCCCGGTTTCGGCCCGTCTGCACGACCATGTGAAGAGCCTATACAAGAGCACCTGTTGCCGGGTGATGGTCAAGGATTTCGAATTCGCCAGCCCGGAAAGGAAGGAGCACTGCGTGCGCATCACAGGAGAAGTGGCCGCCTGGGTGGCGGAGCGGATCCTTGAAGAGGAGGAGAAGCGATGAGGGGATTGCTGAAGGTCATGCCCTTTCCCATGGCGGGTCTGCTCCTGGGCCTTGCGGCGGCGGGCAACATGCTCCTGCCCTATGGAGCGGCCATCCGTCCCGCCTTCGGTGGGGCCGCTTTCCTGCTGGCGCTCCTTCTAGGGGCAAAGGCCCTCACCGCTCCGGCGGAACTGAAGGCTGCATACGGGCAGCCGCCGGTCGCCGGAGTGCTGCCGGCCTTCAGCATGGGACTGGCAGTCCTTGCCACCTATGTCCGGCCGGTACTTCCTGGACCGGCCCTGGGCTTGTGGGGGGCCGCCCTGCTGCTCCACATCGGTTTGCTGGCCGCCTTCACCTGGAAGCATGTGGCCGCTTTCGACATCCGGAAGGTCTTCCCCAGCTGGTTCGTCGTCTATGTGGGTGTGGCGGTGTTCGCCGTTACGGGTCCCGCCTTCGGACAACCCGGAACCGCCCGGGCGGCCTTCTGGTTCGGATTTGGAGCATACCTCGTCCTGATGCCGGTGGTGCTCTACCGGGTGGTCAAGGTCCGGGAGGTTCCGGCCCCCGTCTTGCCGACCATGGCCATCTTCGCCGCCCCCGGCAGCCTTCTGCTGGCCGGCTATCTGGCGGCATTCCCGGGAAAAAACCTGGGCATGGCGGGCTTCCTGGCTGTATGCAGCGCCATCGGCTTCCTGGGAGTGATGGCTGTCATGCCCCGGCTGCTGCGGCAGCCCTTCCACCCAAGCGTATCGGCCTTCACCTTCCCCTTCGTCATCACGGCAATCGCATGGAAGGGAGCCGGCGCCTACCTGGCCCAGTCCCACCAAGGCGTGGGGATGTTGATGTTGGAGCCTGTCCTTGTGTTCCTCCAGGTCTGGGCCACAGCCATGGTGCTGCAGACCTTGGTGCGGTATGCGCTTTTCCTGAAAAAGGAGGCGTTTCCGGCTCCGGTCCCACAGGAAGCCGAGGAGCAGGCATGATGCTCCCAACCGTGACCTTGAAGCTGTATGCCCCCTGGGTCCATTCCCTGAAGGAAAAAAGGTCCCTGGCCAAGTCCTTGCTGGCCAAGATCCAGAACAGGCTGCCGGTGGCTGCGGCGGAAATAGAGGCCCAAGACATCCACCAGACACTGGTGCTGGGCATTGTGGGCATCGCCCTGGAACGGGGGCAGGCGGACCGGCTGATGGACCAGGTCATCCGGTTCGTGGAGGAAAACACCGAGGCCCAGCTGCTGGAGGTGGAAAGGGAGATCCGCTAGTTCCGGCCCCTTTCCATTTCCAGCAGGGCGGCCTTGATGTCCAAGCCGCCGGCATAGCCGGTGAGCCTGTGGTCCGCCCCCACCACCCGGTGACAGGGGACCCGCAGGGCGAGGGGGTTTTTGTTGCAGGCCTGTCCCACTGCCCGGAAAGCCCCGGGATGGCCGGTCAGGGCGGCCACCTCCTTGTAGCTCCGGGTTTCCCCATAGGGAATGGAAAGCAGGACATTCCAGACCTGTTGCTGGAAGGGGGTGCCCCCTGGGAAGGAAAAGGGAAAGTCAAGGGTCATGAGACGCCCCTCCAGATAAGCCGAAAGCTGTGCGGCGGCTTCCCGCAGGAGTGGGGTTTCCCCCACGACGGCATCTTCGGGAGCCGCCGACGCACCGTCAGGCTCCCGGTCGGCGAAGAAGATGCGGGTTACGGCCAGGCCGTCCCCAAGGATGCCCAGGCGTCCGAAAGGCGTGGGGATATGGTGCAGATGGTGCATGGAAACCTCCGATCTTTGCAGCGGGATGGCGGGGACAAGGACAGTATAGCACAAGGGAACAGACGGCAAAAGCCCCCGAGAGGGGGCTTTTGCCGTCTGTTTAAGGAGGTTATTTCATGATCAGGTTGGGAAGGAACATGACGACGGCGGGCACATAGGTGATCAGCAGCAGGGTCCCCACCATGACTGCGTAGAAGGGGAGCAGGGCCTTGGTGGCCTTCTCGATGGAGATCTTGCCGATGGAGCAGCCCACGAAGAGGGCGGAGCCCACCGGCGGGGTGCAGAGGCCCACGGCCAGGTTCAGGATGAACACGATGC
>NZ_JAAEEH010000040.1 GCF_010179735.1 Anaerotalea alkaliphila | reverse complement strand
TCGCTGTAAACAGGTCCGTGGAATAAATGCCGCTCCCTTGCATCACGCCCAAGACCAAAAAAGCACCAGCAATAGCTGGTGCCTATGTTATAAGTTTTTCGGGACATTTTCAAAAACGCTTGACAGCGCCACGCTGGTGACGGTTGTGGCGGTCTGTGTGATTTGAGTGTTGTACCATTCGCTGATCGTCATGACCTCGAGGGCGGCGTTTGTTGTCTTTTGATAGTTTACTCGGTCGACGATTGCCCTGAAATCCGCTTCCGTGACGATCAGGTCATCCATAACCAATTGGTCGTACCCAACCGGATACGTGTTCACCTTGTTCTCTTCGACCCGATGCAGCATCAGGACAAGTGTTTCCTTAGTGGCTGCGGCTTTATCAATCGCAGCAAGCACCGCCTTCAGGTTGTTTCCGACACCAGACTCGGTGGGGAATTCCGTTTCCACATATTGGACGGGAATCTGATACAAATCCGAAATAGGGATGGGAAGTGCACCGGAAACAGTGTCGTAGTTGGCGGCCCTTCCTGTCTGGACCCCGATTCCCTTGAGGGTTTCGATGAGCGCTTGGCTGTACAGCCCCGATGGATAGGCCGCATGGTAGGCGCCGCGGGTCCATCCGTTGTCGATGAGCCATTTCTGGTTCTCTTCATACAGGCGTTTCAATTCGGACTGCGCATAAGGGTCGGTCCTGGAGGAGAATTCCACATAGCCGCTTGGGCTGGACGAATCCTTCAAGCCCATTCCATACATGTCCCTTTCGAAGTCCTTGTGGTTGATGGTATGGTTGCTCAAATCCCATCCGGCTGCGTACAGTGCTTCCAAATCATCCTTGTTGACCGTGTATTCCGGCATGGCAGGATGCTTGACGATGTCGCTGCACACATACAGGGTGGCTTTGAAACCGACCTCTTCCAGGATGGGGAGCGCTACCGTGCGGGTGTCCTTCCATCCGTCGTCGAAGGTGAACAGCACCGTTCCTTTTTTAGTGATTGTGGCTGGAACCGTTACACTCGTGAAGATGTCCGGCGACTGCTTATGGCGCACAATGTAGGTGCTTCCTTCTGCAAGACCGGTTATTTCATTGGTGCCGGCAGTCGCATAGTCGCTTCCTCCGGAGGGGACATACTCGATCTGCACTTCCGGTACGGGAAGGTGAAGGATTTTTCCGTTTGCCCCACCGGAAGTGGTCGGCGCAACCCCCACAAGAATGGCAAAGTGTCCCTTGGCTTCTCCCTTATAGGTTTCATCGACCACAGTTGCCTTCACCTCGTAAATGCCTGCGACGCTGGGAGCCGTCTGCGAACCGTTGTAGGTGACGACGAGGTTCAACAATGAAGGATCCGCTGTAGCGGTGGCGCTTTTGGGGGTGCCGTCATAGGTCTGCAGAAGATCTCCAAGAGTCACAGCAACCTCAATCTTGGTGATTTCCAGCTCTCCGCTAGCCTCTCCGAAGTAGTTCTTGTTGTTGACGACTGCCGTCACGGCATACTTCCCGATGGCTGTAGGTGCCGTCTCAGAATTGTTGTAGGTGACGGTGACGTCCTCCACCGGAACAGCGGGATCGGTTGTCACGGTGACCGGCTTGGCCAAACCGTCATAGACCTGCACCAGGTTTCCAAGGGTGACGGTGGAGGGTGCCTTTTCAATCACCAGGTCCCCCTCTGCGCTCCTCTCCTTGTAATTTTCATCGACAATCGATGCGACAACCCTGTAGGTTCCCGCATCGATCGGCTCGTCCGGCGCTCCGTCGTAGGTGACAGAAACAGCCAGGCCGGCGGGGCTGGTCACATAAGCGGCTTCCTTTTGTTCGCCTTCGTAGGTCTGCAGGAGGGAACTTTCCACCAGCCAGATGGGAGCGTCCGCCTCGGCGATGAACAGATTGCGGGAGTCCGAACCCATGTAATTGTTGTCGATCACCGTTGCGACCACGGCATAGATTCCTGCTGCAGTGGGTACGGCGAAATCTCCATTGTAGGTGATCTCCAGTCCAAGTCCGCCGGGATCCGTAGCAACAGTGGCTTCCTTGGGAGTTCCGTCATAGGTTTGGTTCAGTCCGCTCCATAGGAAATCCGCTTCCGCCTTATGCACGTCTATTTCCACCGTCTTCGATACGGCATTGTATTTGGAGGTGTCCGTTGGTGTGAAGGTCACCTTTAGCTGCCGGTTGTTTCCAGCATTCAAAACCGTGCCGGATGCAGGGTTGTAGACGAAGGTTCCTTCCACATTGGCTGTCGCGTTCAACTGGACGCTGCCCAAGGGCTCCCCATAGGTTATATGGGCCGGATCCGACCAAGTGATGACCGGATCCGTTTTGACAACAGGATTCGGTTTGGTTGGGATACCACTCGTGTATCCGCCGCCACCGGTACTTCCGGTGCCTCCCGATCCACCACCGCCTCCGATGGCTGCTGTCTCATCCACGGGTTCTGTTGTGGTTTCCTCCTCTTCCGCCATGCTTCCCTGGATGACCGTGACCGCCTCCGCCCGGGTGGTGAGTCCCGCAGGTCTGAAGGAATTGTCCGGATACCCTTTCATGAAGCCGGCATTGACGACCGCCCCCACCGCGCCTTTGGACCAGGCCGGAAAATCTGCCGCGTCGGTGAAATGCGCCATGGCCTCTTCGTCATTCATCAGGTTCTTGATGCGGGAAAGGATGGTAGCCACCTCCTGCCGGGTGATGTTGCCGTTGGGTCGGATGCTTCCATCCGGATAACCGGCGACGTATCCTGCAGCCAGCGCCTTTGCGATGCTGGGGACATACCATTCGCTGCCTTCGATGTCATTGAAAGCCACCGCGGATTCCGCTGTGAATTTGAAGGCGCTGTTCAACATCGTGAAGAACTCCGCCCGGGTGACGCTGTTGTTGGGCTTGAAGGATCCGTCCGGATACCCTTTCACTATACCCGAGTCCATGGCCGATTGGATCGCATCCTTCGCCCAATGGGACCCGTAGTCGCCTCCCACATGTTCTTCCGCCGAAACTACCGACACTCCCGGTATCATCATCGAGATTGTCAGCAGGATGGCCAGCAGCCTTGCACCTTTTTTGCTCCTGAGCATTTCCATTCATTCCACCTCCGTAAGTCAGTCAAGGAATGTCGCAAGATTGTGCGAAACTTATGCGGCATCGAATGCTCTTATAACTCTCTGCAAGCCTTACACAAGATGTCTGTCTGCCTAGTCCGAATCATGCGATGGAAACCGGTCGATTCTCTGCTTTTAAATAGGAAGATTCTTTTCACTATAACGACTTTATTATACCATATTTAGTCAACATTGAAAACCTTCATATTATAACTTATTATTTCGATATTATCAATGAGTTGTCGTGCATTTTTGTGTTTTTTTGTTTCGCTTGCCCGAAAACACGTTCTGCTTGCGGAACCCCTCCTTAGCTTCCTCCAAAAGACCAGCCTCTTCGGTTTTCGCTGCAGGAAGACAAGCTTCACTCCTGGAGAAAATGGGTTTTTCGTCAAATGTTACAAATGTATTAAATTACATTGACAAATATATTACATGTGTTGTATGATGATTTCCACGAAGCAAGTGTTGCGGGTCCGGGCCCGGTTGGAGGACACGGCAGCCAAATCCGCCCCTTGCTTCGACGACTTGCCGATCGACCAGAAAAATTGACTTCTTGGCGTATTCTTGAACGACACCCCTCAACGGAATCTGAAAAGACGACAAAACAAGGAGAACGAATATGGGAAAACATTCCAACCGTCTGAACCGACTGTTGTCCGCTTTGCTGGCCGTAATGATGATCGCGACCCCCTTTCTGGGTCTTAATGTATTCGCAGCCACAACGGGCACCACCTACTACGTATCCACAACCGGCAACGACGCCAATACGGGAACCACGGCCACCAGCGCCCTCAAGACCTTCAAGAAGGCCCTGGAGAAGGCTGTGGCGGGGGACACCATCCTTGCCAAGGGCGGCACCTACAGCGAGAAGATCGTCGTCAGCAAGTCCGGCACGGCCGGCGCCCCCATCACCATCAAGAACGCCCCCGGGGAAACCCCCGTCCTCGACGGGACCGGCATGACCCCCACCTGGGACGGCATGGTCACCATCGAGAACAAGAGCAACGTCACCATCGAAGGATTCGAGATCCGGAACTACAAGGCGACCAAAAGCTCCTCGGTCCCCATGGGAATCTCCGTCTACGGCGCAGGGGCCAACATCCAGCTCCTGAACAACAGGATCCACGCCATCGAGAACCCCACCGGCAACGCCCACGGCATCCGGGTCTTCGGAACCAACGGCTCCACCCCCGTCAGCAACATCGTGGTCAACGGGAACCACATCTACAACTGCAAGCTGGGACAGAGCGAGGCCCTGGTCCTCAACGGCAACGTGGACGGGTTCAAGGTGAACTACAACGTGGTCCATGACAACGACAACATCGGCATCGACTTCATCGGCTACGAAGGCACCGCCCCCGCCAACGACAACACCCGGAACGGGGAGTGCGTCGGCAACACGGTCTACAACATCAGCAGCGCAGGCAACCCCACCTATGGCGGCGACGCTTGTGCCGGCGGCATCTATGTGGACGGGGGCATGAACATCCTCATCGACCGGAACACCGTGAAGAACTGCGACATCGGCATCGAGGTCGCCACGGAGCGGGGACCGATGACCAGGAACATCACCGTCACCAACAACCTGGTCACGGACTGCAAGCCCCAGGCGGGCATCTCCTTCGGGTCCGCCGGTGATTCCGCAGGCGGCGGGGTGGAATACCTGAAGGTCTTCGGCAACACCCTCTACAACAACTCCGCCTCCATCCAGATCCAGAACGCCGACAGCAGCACCAACCTCATCAAGGGCAACATCTTCCGGGGCGAGACCGCCATCGAAGGCAAGGTGGGCAGCAACGTCTTCGCCAGCAACATCACGGCGGACCCCCTCTTCGCGAACGCCGCCGCAGGCAACTTCCAGCTGCAGGCCGGTTCCCCTGCTGTCGATGCGGGTGCGGAGGCCATCGGTTCCCTGGACCTGGCGGGAAACCCCAGGGTCTCCGGGGCCAGGGTGGACGCCGGTGCCTTTGAGCACCAGCAGGGTTCGACCACTGCAACCGCTCCAACCACAACAACAACCACACAGCCGACCGCAACCACTACGACTACAACGGCAACTTCCACACAGCCGGCCACAACCATTTCAAACGAGGATACGAGCTCCTCTTCCGAGGACACGTACATCAGCAGACGCGCATGGGATTCCCGCAGGACGACAGATTCGTCTGAAGACATGGCTTCTTCCACGGATTCCGTGGCTGTTGCGACAAGTTCCGAATCCGGTCTGGCATCCATAACCTCCAGCCCAATGACGGCAACGAACTCCCTGGACAGTGTCGCGGTCGTCCTGGGCGACAGCCCCGTCGAATTCGACGCAGACATGGGGACGCCCTTCATCGATTCCAATTCCAGGACCCTCGTGCCCTTCAGGGCCGTCTTGGAAAAATATGGATGCAGAGTCCAATGGAAAGCGACTGAAAAAATCGCCGTTGCGAAGATGAACGGCATTGAGGTGCAGGTGCCCATCGGCGAATCCTACGTCCTGGTCAACGGCGTGAAGAAAATTAATGACACGACAGCGCAAATCAAGGAGGGAAGGACCTATCTTCCCATCCGGATCGTCCTGGAATCCTTTGGGGCATCCGTATCCTGGGATGCGTCCACAAAAACAGTCCTTGTGGATTGATGTGACAAGGCTTGATTGAAGAGGCCGGGATATCGGGCGCTCCACTGCGTTCCGGCGTCCCGGTTTCACTTGTTCTTGCGTTGATCCCCCAAATATTACAAATGTATTAAATTAGGTTGACAAATATATTACATTTATTGTATGATACTTACCACAAAGCATCTTGTTGACTTCTTGGCGTATTCTTGAACGGCACCCCTCAACGGAGTCTGAAACGACAACCGGAAACAACAAGGAGAACGAATATGGAAAAACATTCCAACCGACTGAAACGACTGCTGTCCGCTTTGCTAGCCGTAATGATGATCGCAACCCCCCTGGTGGGTTATAAGGTATTCGCAGCCACAACGGGAACCACCTACTACGTATCCACAACCGGCGACGACGCCAATACGGGAACCACGGCCACCAGCGCCCTCAAGACCTTCAAGAAGGCCCTGGAGAAGGCTGTGGCGGGGGACACCATCCTTGCCAAGGGCGGCACCTACAGCGAGAAGATCGTCGTCAGCAAGTCCGGCACGGCCGGCGCCCCCATCACCATCAAGAACGCCCCCGGGGAAACCCCCGTCCTCGACGGGACCGGCATGACCCCCACCTGGGACGGCATGGTCACCATCGAGAACAAGAGCAACGTCACCATCGAAGGATTCGAGATCCGGAACTACAAGGCGACCAAAAGCTCCTCGGTCCCCATGGGAATCTCCGTCTACGGCGCAGGGGCCAACATCCAGCTCCTGAACAACAGGATCCACGCCATCGAGAACCCCACCGGCAACGCCCACGGCATCCGGGTCTTCGGAACCAACGGCTCCACCCCCGTCAGCAACATCGTGGTCAACGGGAACCACATCTACAACTGCAAGCTGGGACAGAGCGAGGCCCTGGTCCTCAACGGCAACGTGGACGGGTTCAAGGTGAACTACAACGTGGTCCATGACAACGACAACATCGGCATCGACTTCATCGGCTACGAAGGCACCGCCCCCGCCAACGACAACACCCGGAACGGGGAGTGCGTCGGCAACACGGTCTACAACATCAGCAGCGCAGGCAACCCCACCTATGGCGGCGACGCTTGTGCCGGCGGCATCTATGTGGACGGGGGCATGAACATCCTCATCGACCGGAACACCGTGAAGAACTGCGACATCGGCATCGAGGTCGCCACGGAGCGGGGACCGATGACCAGGAACATCACCGTCACCAACAACCTGGTCACGGACTGCAAGCCCCAGGCGGGCATCTCCTTCGGGTCCGCCGGTGATTCCGCAGGCGGCGGGGTGGAATACCTGAAGGTCTTCGGCAACACCCTCTACAACAACTCCGCCTCCATCCAGATCCAGAACGCCGACAGCAGCACCAACCTCATCAAGGGCAACATCTTCCGGGGCGGGACCGCCATCGAAGGCAAGGTGGGCAGCAACGTCTTCGCCAGCAACATCACGGCGGACCCCCTCTTCGCGAACGCCGCCGCAGGCAACTTCCAGCTGCAGGCCGGTTCCCCGGCCATCGACGCGGGCGCGGAAGCCATCGGTTCCCTGGACCTGGCGGGAAACCCCAGGGTCTCCGGGGCCAGGGTGGACGCCGGCGCCTTTGAACACCAGCAGGGCACGGCAACGCCCCCCCAAGCCGTCAGCGTCGTCTTGCGCAACGTTCCCATCGCATTTGACGCAAATACGGGAATCCCTTTCATCGACGCCAACGCAAGGACCCAGGTTCCTTTCCGGGTGGTCCTGGAGAAATACGGATGCACCGTCGAATGGAACGCAACCGCAAAAATTGCGATTGCGAGGAAGGACGGCATCGAGGTCCAGGTGCCCATCGGAAAGTCCTACGTTCTTGTGAACGGTACAGCAAAGCAAAACGACACTGCCGCGCTAATCAAGGACGGCAGGACCTACATCCCCATCCGGGTCGTTCTTGAATCCTTCGGGGCCAAGGTATCCTGGAATCCTACCACCAAAACGGTCATCGTGGACTGAGGAGGCTGCATATGAAAAGACTGCGGCATATCTTCATCCAGGGTCTGCTCGCCTTGCTTCCCATCGCGACGACGCTTTACATCCTCTACTTCTTCTATGCCCTACTGGACAATTTCCTGGGCGGCTTGATCCGCCGTGTCTTCAGGGTGACCCTTCCAGGCGTGGGCATGGTGTCCAGCATCCTGCTGATCCTGCTTACCGGCATTCTTGTCACAGATGTGCTGGGAGCGCGTCTCTTCCGTTTCGGCGAAAAGATGCTGCAGCGGATCCCCGTGGTTCAAAGGATCTACTTCGGCTCCAAGCAGATCATCGACGCCTTTTCCCTCCAGGGCAAGCAGATTTTCAGCAAGGTCGCCCTGGTGGAATATCCAAGGAAAGGGATCTATGTCGTCGGATTCGTAACGGGAGCATGCAAGGGGGAGGTCCAGGAGAAGACCTCCGCCAACCTGATCAATGTCTTTGTCCCCACCACTCCCAATCCTACCTCCGGCATGCTGGTGCTGGTGCCGGAAAAGGACGTCATCTACCTGGAGATGACCGTAGAGGAAGGCTTGAAGCTGATTGTCAGCGCGGGGGTGGTCACCCCCCAATGATTACCGGTTCCAGGCCGCTACATCGAAGTCATTGCGGATCAGACCCTCCTCCAGCAGGAACGCCATGTTTGCCTCCAGCTTCGCCAGCCCCTTGGCGTTCAGTTCAAGGGGATAGTAGTCGAACCGGCTGTCGTCCAGGTTGTGGAGATGCCGCACAGCTTCCGGAGACAGCTTCTCCTTCTCCCCGAAGAGCGCGTACACCTCTTCCGGATTCTCTTTGGCGTAGGCTTTGGCTCGGGCCAGCGCCTCCAGGAATGCGGTCTCCGCCTCGGGGTTTTCTTCGGCGTACTCCCTTCTGGCGAGGAGGATGATGGAGCCTGTCCAATCCTCGTTCTCCCTGGTGGTATGGATGATCCTGCCCCCGGCCTCCCCGTAGGCGATCCGGGCGACGAATCCGTCCACATGGGCGACCGCATCGATGGCGCCGGTGAACAGGGCGGACTCCGCATCCGTGGTCATGTTCACCAGCTCCACGTCCTTCTGCCCTAGCCCATAGGCCTCCAGACTCTGCAGCAGATACTTCTGGACATAGGTGCCTTTGGGAAAGGCGATTTTCTTGCCCTTCAGGTCCGCGATTCCCCCGATGGGAGAATCCGGTCCCACCACGATGCCCGCATGCATGACCTCGTTGGTGACCGTCAACAGACGGGTTTCGACCCCCTGGGACTGGAGGACGATGCCGGGAAAGTCCGCATATACCGCAAAATCTATTTCTCCCCCTGCCAGCGCCTCGTTCACGGCCGGACCCGCGCCGGAAAAGCCCTGGTAGCTTATGGCGTAGCCGGCCTTCTCCAGCTCCTCGTCCAGATACCCCAGCTCCCGGGCGAGACCGGCCACACCGCCGATGAAGTCCACACCTGCGATGGGATAACCGAGCACCAGGGGTTTTGCTGACGCCGTGCCCTGTACAGCCGGATTGTCCGCCGGGACGTTTTCACCCAATCCGCAGCCTCCCAGAAGGAGTGTCGTGACCAAGCCTGCAAAGGCTGCAACCCATTTCCCTTTTTTCCTGTCGATCATCTTTTCGTTTCCTTTCCGCTTTCAAGCATGGTCGGTTCCCTATATGGCGTACTCTACCGCCGCCCATTCCTCTTCCGCGAAGAAATGCCGGAGGACGCGCTTCTTGATGGATGCGAATTCCGTGCTTCCCCTGTCCTTGGCATTGGAGGACTCCACCGGAATCACGGCCTTGATTTCCCCTGGTCTGGCGGACATGACCACAATACGCTGCCCCAAATAAATGGCTTCATCGATGTCGTGTGTGACAAGGATCATGGTGGTTTTCTCTTCTTCCCAAATCCGCAGGACCTCTTTCTGCATCTGGATCCGGGTCAGTGCGTCCAAGGCGCCGAAGGGCTCGTCCAGCAGCAGGACTTCCGGATTGTTCACCAGTCCCCGGGCGATGGCAGCCCGTTGGGCCATGCCGCCGGAAAGCTGTTTGGGATAGGCATCCCCGAAACCCTCCAGTTGCACCAGCCGCAGGTGGTCCTCCACCAGCCGTTCCTTTTCCTTCCTGTCGATCCCCTGCAGTCCGAAACCCACATTTTCCCGGATGGTCAACCAGGGCAGAAGACGGTGCTCCTGGAACACCATTCCCCTGTCCGTACCAGGACCCAGGATCTGCCGGTCGTGGCAGGTGATGGTACCCACATCTTGGGACTGCAGCCCGGCGATGATTTTCAGTAGGGTGCTCTTTCCGCAACCGCTGTGTCCGACGATGGTGATGAACTCCCCTTTCTTCACATCCAGGTCGATGTTCTGCAGGGCCACGACTTCTCTGCCGTTGACCAGGAAGCGCTTGTCCAGTCCTTTGATTTTCAACATGGCATCCACCTCCCCTATCTTGTCCAAGGCGTCGCCTTGTGGAAAACCAGGCTCAACGCCTTGTCCATCAGCAGCCCGAGAACACCGATGACGATCATCCCCACAATCACCACATCCGCCTGCATCAGGCTTCGGGCATCGCTGATCCTGAAGCCGATTCCCGCGCTCGCGGCGATCAGTTCCGACGCCACCACGGCCACCCAGGAAATACCCAGTCCCAGCTTCATCCCCACAAAGATCTGGGGAAGGGCCGACGGCAGGTACACCTTGCGGAAAACCGTCCACCGGCTCAACCGGTACAGCCGGGCCACTTCCACATATCCCTGGGGTGTCTGCCGTATTCCGCTGATGGTGTTCACCAGCACAGGGAAATAGGCGCCCAGCACGATGACCGCAATCTTGGACTCCTCACCGATGCCGAACCAAAGGATGATGAGCGGAATCCAAGCCAGGATGGGAATCTGGCGGATGGCGTTCAATGTCAGGGAAAAGAAGTTGTGCAGGAAATCGGACATTCCCATGAAGGTTCCCATGACCACTCCAAGCGCCACAGCCACAACATATCCCTTCACCACTCTGGAAAGGCTGACCAGCACATCCTCTGCCAGCTGCCCCGAGGCAGCCATTTCCACAAACGACTTGAACACCCTGTCCATGGAAGGGAGGATGGCTGGAGTGAACAGTGCCATGCCCGTTGCCGCCTGCCACCCCAGGGCGATGAGGATCGGCAACAGGCTTCCTGTAAGATATCTTCTCGTTCTGTTGTTGCTCACTTCAACCAACTCCTTTTTCTTGTCTTGGGGCCTACTTCAGCTTCCTGTCCGTATCGGAGATCACGCAGAACACGGCTTCCTCCAAATCCCGTTTCCTTTCAAGGACGCCCTCCACGGCCACTTCCCGCACGAAGCCCTTCGACGCGGCGTTCGGGACCCGGAAGGTGGTCACATCCAGGGGCTCCACAGGAATTTCCTCCGGCGTCTCCAGCTGGGGGATCCAATGGTAGGGGACCTTGTAGGCCCGGTACACCATGTTCATCCTATCCAGGCTCCCCCCTTCGAAATGGTAGGGGCTGATGTACTCCCAAACCAGTTCGTGGTCCGCTGTCACCTCGAAGATCCGTCCGTTGGAGCCTTCTGTAATCAATGTGTTGCCGTTGGGCAGACGCTGGGCGCTGCTTACGAAGGGGCTGTAGAACCGGTAGGAGTCCAAGGGATTTACGTAGCCGGCCTCTGCAGGGGTATACTGCCATACGATTTCCAGCGTTACGGGGTTGATTTCCAACACCCTGGAATGGTCCCTCCGGGCGTTCATCCTGCCGGTGGGGGAAGAGGGGTTGGGGGCGCCGTATCCCGCCCATCCTCCGTTGTCGAACAACAGGACGTTCCCTTCGCCAGGAAGCCCTTTGGGGATCAGATGGACATGATGTTGGCCGATGATCCACCCCAGTTGCCGCAATGCGGGAGTCGAATCGAAATCAGGACCGAGCCTCCAGACGATTTCCCCTGTCTTCTTGCTGGTGATGGCCATGATGTTTGCTTCCCTGGAATCCCAGATGATGTTGTCGGGATGGAAGCGCTTGTCTCCCTGGTCGTACCAGAGGTTCTCCCCCAGGGTGGACATGGAGTTGATGTGCAGCCAGTCCCCCATTCCGCCGCCGGAGGGGCGGTGGTTGGGGTCCCGGTAGAGGATGTTCCTGGCGGCCTCGTCGAATCCCAGTTCGTCGAAATGCTCATGGGGACTCCATTCCCAGACGATGTTCCCTTCCCAGTCCACTTCGATGATCTTGTCATCCAGAAGGAGCTTTTCCGAAATGTTTGTGTTTCGCACGTTCGCGTGGACCAGGATCAGAGTGTTCCCCCGGTCCGTCAGGGGAGACTGGGCCGGACTGAAGTAGCCGGTGGAGGAGCCTTCCCGCTGGTAGTCGTGATGCTGCCTCGCCATCCAGCGGGGTTCCTCACCGGGATCCCGGATGTATTCCAGCCTATCGAACTTCCACACCACATTTCCATCCCAGTCCACCTGCACCAGGTCCACCTGGTCCTGGACGCCGTGCTTCGGGCTCCTTTGGCCGCTGCTTCCCAGAACATGTCCCCCGGGAAGGATCTTGTTGGGAAAACCATCCAGGCCTCTCCACAATTGCACTTCCCTTCCGTTGTTGTCGACCAGCAAGGCCCCCTGTCCTGCGGCCTGGTAAATCGTATAGCCCGGATACGCCTTATCCGTATTGTAGACGGTGACCCCTGTAGGATAAATCGTCGGATGCCCCATGCTCAATCTCCTTCCGAATGTCATACCTTATTATTCATGTATGTATAATAACATCATGGCGTCGGCTTGTCAATACATATTTTGCCATATGGTTTATTATTATATAGGTACTGGAATTGCCCCATTTTCTTCTTGCAATGCACCGCTCCCTTACATATAATGGAAAACAATGACAAAGAACGGGAGGAATCCATGATCGGAACAGGTACCATCGTAAATGCGGCGGCCGTTGTCCTGGGAGGCGGCATCGGCCTCTTGGTGAAAACAGGCTTGCGCCAACGTTTCCAGCACATCCTGATGCAGGCCCTCGGGCTGGGAGTGATGTGCATCGGGATTAGCGGCGGTCTCCAGGGGCTGTTGCGGGCGGCTCCGGACGGCAGCATCACCGGTTCCGGCAGCATGCTGCTGGTGGTCTCCCTTGTGGCGGGGTCCCTCCTGGGGGAATGGGTCGGCATCGAGGACCGGATGGAATCCATGGGGGCTCAGCTGCAGAAGGCCGCCAGGATGAAGGGGGACAGCCTTTTCGTGGAGGGCTTCGCAAGCAATGCGCTGGTGGTCTGTGTGGGGGCAATGGCGATTGTGGGGTCCATGGCGATTGTGGGGTCCATCCAGGACGGACTGGCCGGCGACCCTTCCGTCCTCTACACCAAAGCGTTTCTGGACGGGATCCTCTCCATGGTCTTCGCCTCCTCCTTGGGGCCGGGCGTCCTGTTCGCCGCCATCCCCCTGGCACTCTACCAGGGAAGCATCACCCTCCTGGCGGGATGGCTGGAACCCTGGATCAGCGAGGCGCTCCTCGCAAACCTTTCCTACATCGGCTCCATACTGATTTTTGTGGTCGGGGTCAACCTGTTCTTCGGCAAGAAGGCCAAGGTGGGGAACATGCTTCCAGCGCTTCTGGTTCCCATCCTCCTGGAGGCCGCCCGCCTGCTTTTCCCCTAGGACCTTGCCGGTTTCGTCCTGCCGCATGAATAAACAACCCACGACAAGCAAGGAGGCCGATCGAATCGATCGGCCTCCTTGCTTGTGTCCGGAACCCAGTCACAGTTCCAGATTTCCCCTATTGCCCCACATGTTGATGCTGCGCAGTTCCAGATATTCGTTGTACGCCTGCTCCAGAATCTGCTTCTCATTGGGGAATTTCAGCAAATGGTACGCTTCGTGGTATTTGTAATACCCGGAATCCACAAAAAACTCCTCTTTTTGCGGCTTGCTATAGTAGTTATAAGATTTCATAAGATACCAGTGCACGTGTTTGGTGACCGTATCATTGGCGACCCTGAAGTTGTACTGGCTTTCGCCGATGTACTTGATGATGTTTGCCTTCACGCCGGATTCTTCCCTGACTTCACGGATGGCTGTATCGTTGAACAGCTCATCCTCTTCCACCGTGCCCTTCGGCAACACCCAACCTTCGTAGCGCCCTTTATAATTCTTGTATAGCAAAAGAACCTTTCCCTTATGGATTACAACCCCACCGCAACTGACAGCTTCAATCATGGAAAGCCTCCTATCGTATTGGGTGTAATCGTACTGACCAACCGGCGAGCGGATCGGGACCGCCAGCCGGTTCCGACTTAAGTGTAGTATACCTGTTCCCGGTCGATTTTTCAACAGGAATTTGCGGCGGGGGTTGGAGTCACCGCAGATAGGCTTCCATCAGCTTCCTGGCGATGGGAGCCGCATTGCGGGTGCTGCTTCCGGAATTCTCCACCAGCACCGCCACGGCGATCCTGGGATTCTCCGCGGGAGCGAACCCCACATACCAGGCATGGGTGTCTCCGAAGGGATTCTCCGCGGACCCCGTCTTTCCTGCCACCTGGATGTCCCCCAGGGCGGCTGTCTTTCCGGTGCCCGTGTTCGTCACCGCCACCATGTAGCTTTTCAAGGTCTTGGCAAGTTCCGGTTCGATGGACTGTACCAGGGGTTCCGGCATGTTCTTGAGGACCCGCCTGCCGTCGGCGGCAAGCACGCCGTCCACCAGGTAGGGCCGCATCATCTGGCCGCCGTTCGCCACCGTGGCGGCGATCATGGCGGCGTGCAGGGGGGAGACCAGGGTCTTGCCCTGGCCGATGACCGTCTCGCTGACTTCCGCGGTGGAGTTGGGGTTATCCAGTCCGAAGCGGCTGTTCAGGTTGGCCAGGGGGTATCCCAAGGTCTGGTTGAAGCGAAAGGCCTCCGACGTCTTCTGCAGGTCCCCCATGGTGATCAGCTCCCCGATCCGGGCAAAGGCCGTATTGCAGGAATTGGCGAATGCCTCCTCCAGGGTCTGCAGGCCGTGGGCCTGCCTTCCGGCGCACTGGATGGTCTTCTCCCCGAAGGTTGCCGTACCGGCGCAGTCATACTGGAAGGAATCCTCCTGGATGACCTGCAGGGCCGCTGCTGCCGTTACGATCTTGAAGATGGATCCCGGGGGGTAGGTGCCTTGGGATGCCCGGTTCAGAAGAGGCGACCTTTCCGCATCCCCTGTCAGACGGTTCCATTCCTGGACGATGGTGTTTGGGTCGAAATCCGGCTTGGAAACCATGCACAGGACCTTTCCGGTGTCCGGTTCCAAGGCCACCACCGCTCCCCGCTTTCCCGCCAGGGCCTCGGACGCCACCGCCTGCAGGCCGGAGTCCAGCGTGGTCCACACATCGCTGCCCCGGACCTCCTCCTGGGTGATGGCCACCGCCACCCGGTCCATGAAGGACAGGTTGGCGGACAGGAGGTGGGCGTTGGCCAGCGCCTCAAGCCCTGTCTTTCCCAGCTGGGAATACCCCACGATATGGGAGGAGCTTCTGCCCTGGGGGTAGGCGCGTACCTGGGCTCCCTCCTCCACCCGGGTTTCCGCCAGGACCTGGCCGTCCCGGTCCAGGATCCTCCCCCGGATGATGGAGGCCTCGATTTCCCCCATCCGGGGATTGTAGCTGTTGACCATGATCTTCTCCCGCTGGAACAGCAGCAGATGGGATAGGTTGAGCACCAATGCCAGGAACAGGAGGCTGAAGAGGAACAGGACCCGCTTGGAAAAACGGTATCGTCCCGGTGTCGGAGGGGCGGCGGGTTTATCCGACAACCGCCTCTGGACCGGAGGCTTTGGAACCGGCGGATTGGTGGCCGGTGGTTTGGTGGCCGACACCGGCCGGGCCGCCAAGGCGTTTTCCCGCAGGAACACGCTTTGCACCAGGCCCAGCAGGACGAAGGTCATGATGATGGAGCTGCCGCCATAGCTTATGAACGGCAGGGTTACCCCCGTCAGGGGAATCAGTTTGGTCACGCCGCCCACGATCAGGAAGAACTGGAAGGCCAGAAGGACACCCACCCCCAGGTTCACCAGCTTGTAGAAAGGGCTGGCCACCGCGTCGCTGTCCATGAATAGGATCAGCACCAGGGTGAAGAACAGGAGGATCAGCGCCAGGGTGAAGTAGTTGCCGAACTCCTCGCCGATGGCGGAGAAGATGAAGTCGGAAACCACCACCGGGATGCGTTCCGGCATCCCCTTGGTCAATCCGGATCCGGTCCACCCTCCCGTAGTCAGGGCGAATAGGGATTGGGTGATCTGGTAGCCTCTGGAATCCACATACTGCCAGGGGTCCAGCCAGGCGTCCACCCGAACCCGCACATGCCGGAAGAGGCCGAAGGCGGCCAGGGAGGCCGTGGCTCCTGCCCCCAGGCCCAGCAGGACAAAAAGCTTTTTGCCGGAATAGGCATAGAGGAGGCAGATGTAGAGCACGAAAAGGAGCAGGGAAGTCCCCAGGTCCCTCTGGAACACCAGGATCAGGATTGCGGCGGCGGTCACCCCTCCACTGTAGAGGACATGCTTCCATTTGTACTCGGTCAGGAAGACCGCCGCCAGAAAGAGGACCAGCAGCACCTTGGCGGCCTCCGAGGGCTGGAAACTCACCGGACCATACTGGAACCAGTTCCTGGAGCCGTTGACGGTGGTGTTGGAGATGGACAGGATGCCCAAGGTCAGGACTGCGAAGGGCAAATGCAGGTGCTTCAGGAAGGCCATGCGGTAGAACAGCTGTCCGACCGCCGCGTAGGCGACCATCCCGATGCCGGCCAGCTGGGTGTGCCGCAAGGCAAGAGCCGGATCCAGCCTGGCCAAAGCCACGAACCCGATGGCCAAAAAATACAGGATCAGGTTGTGTACGGCCACATTCCCCTTCCGGAGGAAGACGGCGCAGAGTAGGACGAAGCCGGTCATCATCCCCAGCTGCCAGCCATACAGCCGCAGCAGCGACTGGTCGAAATCCCCTGCGGACACAAGAATCAGGAACCCAAGGAAATGGGTCCCGAAGATCATGGTCTTCTGCAGGAAGGAATAGAAGAGCACCTTGTCATTGTCCTTCTCCCGCTGCCAGACATGCAGCGGATAGCTGGTCACCACCAGAAGCAGGGCCATCAGCGGGAAAACGACCCGCCCAATCTCAATCGCCACTTGTACCATCATTCCACTCCTTTTCTATCATGGCCCCGCGTGACCGCTTGGATCCCCAACCGTGCCAGCGCCGTGTCCGTGGACAGGGCGTCCCCTGTCTCCAGGGATTGGACCAGACCACAAAGGGTCTTTGCCTGTTCCTGCGTCTCGTCCAGCAGGTCCAGCCGGAAGAAACGGATTCCCTTGCCCTTGAAGTCCCCGGCCTGCTCCAGAAGGAAAAAGGGCCTTGCGTCAAACAGGGTGTTCAGACAAACCTTGCAGGAACGGAGCACCGGAAGGCTGTTCCCTTTCCTGTCCAGGAGCCTGGAAATCCCCCACGCTGCAATCCCCTTTTCCCCCTTGAGGCAACGTCCCGTTTCCGTCTTGTGGACGCATTGCGCAGTGACCATCAGTTCCAGTTTCCCGTACAGGTACTGCACCCGCTTCTCCAGAGGCAACGCTTCCGCCTCCACCCGGGACAGTTCCTGGGAAGGGGTGAAGGTTGCATACCCCCGGGATTGGGAATCCCAGAAATGGCAGGACTGGCTGTTCATGATGTTCATGCTGTAGTCCAGGTGAAGGGGGTATCCCAGCTCCGCCATCGGACCGTACCCGTCCGGGGACCGCAGCAGGACCCCTGCGAAGATGTCCGGATGGTCCTGGAGGTCCTTGGCTACCGCCGCAAGCACCTTCCTTCGGGTGATCCTGGGAAGGGAAAGGCAAAGCCCCACCCCCGCCGCCTCGGCGGCCTCCTTGTGGCTCCTCCAGGTGTCTTTGGGAAAAAGGTCCCAGGGGAGGAAAAGCGCCATCCTCCAGCTGGGGCGTTCCAAAGCGGCATACGCCTCCAGCAGCCCCTGGACCTGCTCCCGGCTGCGGCAGAGGAACTGGTAGCTGGGCAGCAGGTCGCCTGCTGTCTGGAGCGACCCGGCCTTCCAGTGGACCTCCGCCGCCTGGACCTCCGGCAGTCCGGACCCCCGCCGGTCCGCTTCCAGAATGGCCTTGGAGAGCTGCTCCAGTCCGTCGCGACGGAGCTTCTTGACGGCCCCCACCGGCAGGAAAACTTCCCCCAGTTCAAGGTCCACCTCTGTGAAGTTGAAATCCACATCCCCCGTACGGTCGAACGCCTTGAGCAGCTGCTCCCTTGTGGTGGGAGCTCCCGTGGGCGCCTGGACAGGACCTCCCTCCACCGCGACCTCCACCCGGTTCCAGGCGAGCCGGAGCGCAAGGTTCTGTCCGGGCAGCGCCTGGATCCGTGCCGCCACAGGAAGCTTCCTTCTCTCTTCCAGGACCGACCGCCGCACCTGCTCCTCCAAGGCCACGCTCTTCAAGCGGCACAGGTCTTTGGGGAAACCTGCGGGCTTTTGGGTGATCCAAAGGCTGGTCTTGCCGGCGGGATGGAACTTGTCCGCGGTGAAGCTCTCCTTCTCCCCAGCCGCCCCTGTATAGGCAAGGGCGTCCCCCTGTTGCACATCCTTGTAGAGGACCGCATCGTAGTCGTGCCTGCCCTTTCCCTTGCCCAACAGCTGCCCCACAAGGACCCCCTGGTGGCTGGGCCAGTTGGTCGCCATCATTTCCTGTCCGTTCTCCGTTTGCAGGTATCCTTGGGAAAAACCGCCTCGGTTGAATATTTGCATCAGTTCCTCCAGATCTTGGGGCCCGGTCTTGCCCTCCACCGCCCTCCGGTAGGCCCTGGTGGCAAGGGCCACGTAGATGTCGTTCTTCATGCGGCCTTCTATTTTCAGGGAATCCACCCCCGCCTCCACCAGGGCGGGAACCAGCTCCAGAGTGGCGATGTCCTTGGGGCTCAGCAGATGGGAAGGGGGATTCCCCTCCCCCGTGCTGTAGGGGAGCCGG
The DNA here is from genome assembly GCF_010179735.1 of Anaerotalea alkaliphila. Taxonomy (GTDB): domain Bacteria; phylum Bacillota; class Clostridia; order Lachnospirales; family Vallitaleaceae; genus Anaerotalea; species Anaerotalea alkaliphila. Next base: position 2,832 of record NZ_JAAEEH010000040.1, on the reverse strand, counting down.
CAGGGCTGGGCGCAGCGCCCCCGGTTCCCGCTCCGCCCTCCAATCATGGAGCTCATGAGGCACTGGCCCGAATAGCAGTAGCACAGGGCCCCATGCACGAACACCTCGGTTTCCAGGGAAGTCCGCCCTGCGATGCCGCGTATTTCCTCCAGGGAAAGTTCCCTGCTCAGGACGACCCTGGAACAACCGGCCCTCTCAAGAAATTCCGCCCCCTCCAGGCTGTGGATCGTCATCTGGGTGCTGGCATGGAGGGGCAGGTCCGGAAAATGCTTCCGGAGCAAGTAAAAAAAGCCAAAATCCTGGAGGATGATGGCATCGATCCCGTTCCGATATAAGAAATCCGCTTCCGCAAGCCCCTCCTCCAACTCCCCTTCCTTCAGGAGGGTGTTCATGGTGCAGTAGGCCTTCACCCCATGCAGGTGGGCATAGTCGATGGCTTCCACCATGGAATCCCGGTCGAAGTTGTCCGCATAAGCCCTTGCCCCGAAGCGGGCGCCACCCAGGTAGACTGCGTCGCAGCCCCCACTAACGGCGGCCTGCAAGGCTTCCAGGCTGCCTGCGGGCGCCAGGACCTCCGGCTTGCTATTGGTTCTTTTGGTCGAAGATTTCAATGTATTCCTCCAGTTCCCGTCTGCACCGCTCCAATTCCTTTTCCAGGTCGTGGACGGTCTCTTTTGCTTTGAATAGGTCGTCTGCGATATTGATGGCCAGAAGCACGGACTGCAGCTTCCCGCCCATGTTCCTGGCACTGGCCGAAGCCTTCACCTCGCCCATCTTGTTGTTTATGTACAGGGCCACCCTCTGCAGGTATTCCGGACTCTCCTTCCCGGAAAGGGTATAGGTTTCATCGCCGATGGTGACCTTGGTGTCGTTCTTCTGAGACATCGCTTCGCCTCCCGTGTCTGTGTTGGAAAACGCCGTTTCCATGATTCCTATTGTCGTGTCATGCCAACCCTTCCGGATCGCCTTCCTGCAGCAGGGAAATCTGCTCTGCCGCCTGATTGAAGACGCGTCCGAAATGACGGTAGCAGTGGGGGGTGGCAACCCTTCCCCGGGGGGTCCGGTTGATCATCCCCAGCTGCATGAGATAGGGTTCGTAGACATCCTCGATGGTTCCCGACTCTTCGCCGATGGTTGCGGCCAGGGTCTCCAATCCCACCGGGCCGCCCCCGTATTTGTCCATCATGGCAAAAAGCATCTTGCGGTCGTTCTTGTCCAGCCCCAGGGGATCCACCTCCAGGGTGTCCAGCGCATAGGCCGCCACCTCTTTGGTGATGGTTCCGTCGTACTTCACTTGCGCGAAATCCCGGACCCTCTTGAGGAACCTGTTGGCAAGCCTGGGCGTTCCCCTTGACCGCCGGGCGATTTCCGCCGCCCCTTCCACATCCACAGGCACCTGGAGGACTTTGGAGGAACGCAACACGATTTCCTGCAGTTCCTCGAAGGTGTAGAACTCCAGACGGTTGATGACGCCGAAGCGGTCCCGCAAGGGGGAGGACAGCAGCCCAAGACGTGTGGTGGCTCCCACCAGGGTGAACTTGGGCAGGTCCAGCCGGATCGATTTGGCGGCCGGTCCCTTGCCGATCAGGATGTCGATGACGTAATCCTCCATGGCTGGGTACATGACCTCCTCCACCTGCCTGGAAAGGCGGTGGATTTCATCCACGAACAGGATGTCCCCTTCCTGGAGATTGTTCAGCACCGCAGCCATGTCTCCCGGCTTCTCGATGGCCGGACCGGAGGTGATTTTCACCCCGACCCCCATTTCGTTTGCGATGATGCCTGCAAGGGTTGTCTTCCCCAGACCCGGTGGGCCGTAAAGCAGCACATGGTCCAAGGCCTCCCGGCGCATCTTGGCCGCTTCGATGTACACCTTGATGATTTCCTTGGCTTTGGATTGGCCGATGTAATCGTCCAGCATTTGGGGGCGCAGGGAAGTTTCGATCTGGATGTCTTCTTCGGTCAGATGGGTGGTGATGATGCGTTTGGACATGGTTCCTCCTTAAGGTTCTTTGCATCCCATCCGTCACAGGATGGACAATTGTTTCAGGCTGGCCTTGACCAGCTCTTCCAGCGTTTCCGCTCCCGCTGCCTGGCGCACCGCTTGGGACGCTTCCGATGCGCTGTATCCCAGGGACACCAGCGCCGCAACCGCTTCCCCGCGCAGGTCCCCCTCCGCGGGGGTTCCAGCCGCCTCCCCCTGGGGGAAGGCCTTCTGGGGGAACTTGTCCCGCAGCTCCAGGATCAGTTTTGCGGCCGTCTTCTTTCCGATGCCCGGCGCCTTCGATATGGCATCCACATCCTCCGTGAACACCGCAAACCGCAAGTCGTCCGGAGTGATGGACGACAGGATGCCCAGGGCGCCCTTGGGCCCGATGCCTCCCACGGTCAGAAGCTTCTTGAAGACCTCCAGGTCGTCCTTGGTCAGGAAACCGTAGAGTTGCAGGATGTCTTCCCGCACATACAGATAGGTATGCACCCTCACCGGTTCCCCCAGGGAGGGGAGGCCTTGACGCACGGACGCCGGCACCTTCACCTCGAACCCGACCCCTCCCCGTTCCAGCAGGATGGAATCCTCCTCCACCGCCTCCAGGATGCCCTTTATGTAAGCGATCATTGCATTTCCTCCGGTTCTCGCGGATGGTCGCTCCGCGTGCGAATCGCTTCCATTATACCTTATTTTAACCGTGGACACAAATGGTTGTTGTCAAGCGTTTTTGAAAATGTCCCGAAAAACTTATAACATAGGCACCAGCTATTGCTGGTGCTTTTTTGGTCTTGGGCGTGATGCAAGGGAGCGGCATTTATTCCACGGACCTGTTTACAGCGAGC
>NZ_JAAEEH010000003.1 GCF_010179735.1 Anaerotalea alkaliphila | reverse complement strand
GCTCGCTGTAAACAGGTCCGTGGAATAAATGCCGCTCCCTTGCATCACGCCCAAGACCAAAAAAGCACCAGCAATAGCTGGTGCCTATGTTATAAGTTTTTCGGGACATTTTCAAAAACGCTTGACACAACTCCTGCCTATAACCGTTCCGCCCGGACCTCCTCGATGAACGCCTTGATTTCCCTGGTCAGCCGGATGGAGGCTTCTATTTCCTCCTTCCGGATGGATACGCTTTCCACATTGCAGCCGATGGGGATCTGGTGCTCCAAGGCGAATTTGGTCAGTTCCTTGAAGATCCCCAGGGAAAGCTCCATGGATTTCTGCAGCATGTGGTCCCCGGACTGGAGCAGCGCCTCTTCCAGATGGGCAGGGACACTGATGCCCAGCCATTTGATGAACTGAAGGGTCCTTTCCGACCCGCAGGGGGTCAGGGTGAAAAGGATCGGCACCATTTCGATCCCGTGCTTCTTGCAGTAGGCCGCATAGTCCTTCAGGAAGGCTTTGGCACCTTCCACGTTGTAGACCGCCTGGGACACAAAGAACCTGCATCCCTCCTGATACTTGAAGCCGATCCGTTCGGGCTCGTCCTTTTTCTTCAGGTGCCGTTCCGGTATGGTCACGCCCCCCAGAAGGACCTTGTCCCCTTTTTCCCGGTGGATGGCGTAGGCCTCCTGAAGCCTCATCTTCACGACCTGGTTCCTGGAAGCCGCACCCACGAATACGGCCACCTCATCCTTTCCTTCCTCCAGCCATTCCCCCAGCTCTTGGGGCTCGTAATTCCCCACGCACCGGTAGACGATCCTGGGAACCTTCAGTTCCTTCAGATACTCCCGGCTGTAGACGGACGGGTCCACCGTGCGGATGAAATCGAAGGTGCGCTTCTCGTGGGTCCGGTCGCTTTCATCCTGGATGTCGTACAGGATCAGGCCGTCGATGTCCAGGTTCCGGATCCTTCCGATGTGCCGGGCGGTGATTTCCCGGATCTTTTCTTCCGGATTGCTGCTTTTGGGCGGCGTGATTCCGTAGGTCAGAATCCCGAATGCCTTGGTCTCCAATTTATGCTTCAACATGTGCTATCCTTCCTTTCCTTTCCGATTGGCTACCATTATACCCTATCCGCAACCTTTTGAAAAGTAGGTCCGGCCTCTTGACAAACCCCTGCAAGTGGATTACGATGGATGCAATTGCAAGAGGGGAATGAGGTTCTCCCCTGGCCTGCGCCAAAACCGCCCCTTGGCTGATGACTTCTGTGATTCCCGTCACAGGACCGTCAGCCTTTCATTTTGCCCGGGGACGTCTCCGGGACCACGACACAAGGAGGTAACCACACCATGTTGTTCAGCTTGTCGCTCATTCTGCTTCTTGGACTTTCCCTGGGGGGGATCCTGAACCGCCTGCGGGTTCCAGGCCTTCTCGGCATGATCTTCACCGGAATCCTGCTGGGTCCCTACGCCTTGGACCTGATTTCGCCCGATATCCTGAACATTTCCGGCGACCTGAGGGAAATCGCCCTGATCATCATCCTGACCCGTGCCGGCATGTCCATCGACCTGAAGGACTTGAAGAGGGTGGGCCGCCCCGCCCTCCTCATGTGCTTCGTACCCGCCACCTTCGAAATCCTGGCCGTCACCCTGCTGGCCCCCTTGCTGCTTCCGGTCACCCGGCTGGAGGCCGCCATCCTTGGAAGCGTCCTGGCGGCCGTTTCTCCTGCGGTGATCGTCCCCCGCATGCTGCACCTTATGGAGACAGGCTACGGCAAGGACAAGAGCATCCCCCAGCTTGTCATGGCAGGCGCTTCCGTGGACGACATCTATGTCATCGTGCTCTTCACCGCCTTCATGGGGATGCACCAGGGCGCGGGGTTCTCCACCTCCACCCTGGTGCAGGTCCCCGTCGCCATCCTGGTGGGGCTGGGCTCCGGCATCCTTGCGGGCCTTATTCTCGTCCGCATTTTCCGCCGCCTGCACATGCGGGACACCATCAAGGTGCTTGTCCTTCTGAGCACTTCCTTCCTGCTGGTCACCCTGGAAACCTTCCTGGAACCCACCGTTCCCATGTCCGGCCTGCTGGCGGTCATGGCCTTGGGGGGAACCATCCTGGAGGCCTATGGCGTTCTGGCGAAGCGGCTCATGGGCAAGTTCGGCAAGATCTGGGTGGGGGCGGAAATCCTGCTTTTCGTCCTGGTGGGGGCCGCGGTGGACATCCGTTACCTGGCGGGAGCCGGATTCCTTTCCGTCCTGCTGGTGTTCTCCGCCCTCCTGCTGCGGGTGGCAGGTGTCTGCGCAAGCCTCCTGGGCACCCGGTTGAACTTCAGGGAAAGGCTATTCTGTTCCATCGCCTATGTCCCCAAGGCCACGGTGCAGGCTGCCATCGGTGCCCTTCCCCTGGCGGCGGGCGTCGCCGCCGGCAACACCATCCTCACCGTGGCGGTGCTGGCCATCCTGGTTACAGCCCCTTTGGGGGCCATCGGCATCGACCGCAGCTACCGCCGGCTTTTGTCTCCCCCCTTGGAAGAGGCAAGGAGATGACCGCACTTTTTCTTGCCATTTCCCCCTTTTTCATATAACATAGGATGCAGAGATTTGGAACATCCCAAGGAGGTAGCATGCAGAGGACATTTGAGGAAATAAAACGATATTTCGGCAGCAGGTTGATCCTGCTGGACGGTGCCATGGGCACGGAAATCCAAAAATACAGGCTTTCGGAGGAGGACTATCGGGGTTCCCTTTTGCAGGGACACCCGTCCCCCCTGAAGGGGAACAACGACCTCCTGGTCCTTACAAGGCCGGATGTGGTGGAAGCCATCCACGACAGCTTCCTGGCCGCCGGCTCGGACGTGGTGGAGACCAACACCTTCAACGCCACCAGCATTTCCCAAAGCGACTACAACACCCAGCACCTTGTTTCCGAAATCAACAGGACGGCGGCCCTTCTGGCCAGGCGATCCGCGGACCGGTTTACGGAAAGGACGCCGGAGAGGCCCCGGTTCGTTGCGGGCTCCATCGGCCCCACCAACAAGACCGCCTCCATGTCTCCGGATGTGGAGAACCCAGGCTACCGGAACGTCCAGTTCGACGAGTTGGTGGCCGCCTACAAGGAACAGGTGGAAGGGCTGATGGCCGGCGGGGTGGACCTGCTCCTCGTGGAAACCATATTCGACACCCTGAACGCCCGTGCGGCCCTGGTGGCCGCCCAGGAGGTCTTCGAGGCATCCGGTTCCGGCCTGCCCATCATGATCTCCGGGACCTTGACGGACCGGAGCGGACGGACCCTGTCGGGACAGACCCTCCAGGCTTTCATCGCTTCCATGAAGAACCCCTGGATCATCAGCATCGGCCTGAACTGCTCCTTCGGCGCCCGGGAGCTGATCCCCTATGTGAAGGAGCTTGCCGGAAGCACGGAATACTACGTGAGCGTCTACCCCAACGCCGGCCTTCCCAACCAGTTGGGCCAATACGACGAGCTGCCCGAGGAGACCGCCCATCTGCTGGGCGAACTCATCCAGGGAGGACATCTGAACATCGTTGGAGGCTGCTGCGGCACCACCCCCGATCACATCAAGGCCATCGCCGGCGCCGTGGACGGCCATCCTCCCCGTGTCCCCTCCCCCCTTCCCCGGACCACCACCCTGGCCGGGCTGGAACCCCTGACCATTGAACGGTCCAGGAACTTCGTGAACGTGGGGGAGCGGACCAATGTTTCCGGATCTGCCAAATTCGCCCGGCTGATCCGGGAGAAGAAATACGAAGAGGCCTTGTCCATCGCCAAGAACCAGGTGGAAAACGGGGCCCAGATCATCGACGTGAATTTCGACGACGGCCTCCTGGAAGGTGCGGAGGAGATGGACATATTCCTGAAGCTGATCTCCTCGGAGCCGGACATCGCCAAGGTTCCCGTGATGGTGGACTCCTCCAAATGGGAAGTGATCCTGGCCGGGCTGAAAGCCCTCCAGGGCAAGCCGGTGGTCAACTCCATCAGCCTGAAGAACGGGGAGGAGGAATTCCTGGAGCAGGCGGCGACCATCCGGAAATTCGGCGCCGCCGTAGTGGTCATGGCCTTTGACGAAGAGGGCCAGGCGGATTCCTTTGAACGGAAGATCCAGATCGCCGAAAGGGCCTACCACCTCCTGACCCAGGTTGTGGATTTCCCTCCCGAGGACATCATCTTCGACGTGAACATCCTGGCCATCGCCACCGGCATGGACGTCCACAACAACTATGCGGTGGACTTCATCCGCGCCGTGTCCTGGATCAAGGAGCATCTGCCCCACGCCAAGACCAGCGGAGGCCTCAGCAACCTGTCCTTCTCCTTCCGGGGAAACAACGTGGTCCGGGAAGCCATGCATTCCGTCTTCCTCTATCACGCCATCAAGGCAGGCCTGGACATGGCCATCCTGAATCCGGGACTGGTGCAGATCTACGACGATCTGGACCCGACCCTCCTGAAGCTTTGTGAGGACGTGGTCCTCAACAGGGACGAAGGGGCAACGGACGCCCTGATCGAATTCGCCAGCCAGGTGAAGGCGGAGTCCTCCGGAAGACAGGAAGCCACCCAAGCATGGCGGGAAACCTCCGTGCAGGAGAGGCTCAAGGTTTCCCTGATGCGGGGCATCACCGACCACCTGGAGGCGGACCTGGAGGAGGCCAGAGGCGTCCTGCCCACCGCAATCGACCTGATCGAGGGCCCCCTGATGGACGGCATGCGGGCCGTTGGCGACCTGTTCGGGGAAGGCAAGATGTTCCTGCCCCAGGTTGTGAAGAGCGCCCGGGTGATGAAAAAGGCCGTGGCCCATCTGCTCCCCCACATCGAGGCGGAGAACAGCGCATCCACCTCTTCCAGCGCCGGAAAGGTCCTGCTGGCGACGGTGAAGGGGGATGTCCACGACATCGGAAAGAACATCGTGGGCGTGGTGCTCCAGTGCAACAATTTCGAGGTGGTGGACCTGGGCATCATGGTGTCGCCTGGCGACATCCTGGAGGCGGCCCGCCGGGAATCCGTGGACATGATCGGCTTGAGTGGCCTGATCACGCCGTCTTTGGATGAGATGGTGGGCATGGCCGACCTCCTGGAAAAGGAGGGGATCCGGCTGCCCCTGCTGATCGGCGGGGCGACCACCTCCAAGCTCCACACGGGGCTGAAGATCGTCCCCCACTACAGCCAGCCCGTGGTCCATGCGGCGGATGCCACCAAAGGAGTGGAGGCCGCCAAAGCCCTGATGGACCCCAGAGCCCGGGACTCCTTTGTGAACGAGCTCTACAAGGAGTATGAGCGGGTCATTTCCGTTTCCAAGACCCATGCCGCTCCCCTGGTTCCTCTGGCGGATGCCCGACAGAACCGTCCCCAGGTGGACTGGTCCAGGGAGTCGGTCCATAAGCCGAACCAGCTGGGAATCCAGACCGTGGAGGATGTTTCCATAGAGACCCTGGTTCCTTACATCGATTGGACCTTCTTCTTCACCGCCTGGGAATTCAAGAAGCGTTTCCCCGACATCCTGGAAGACCCCGTCCTCGGGGAAGAGGCTGGAAAACTCCATGCGGACGCCTTGGAGACCCTGGAGGAGATGAAACGGGAAAATCCCACCTGCTGCAAGGGTCTGGTGGGGATCTTCCCCGCCGCCGCCAGGGAGGACGACCTGGTGCTGCTGGACGGGGACAAGGAGTACACCTTCTACAACTTCCGCCAGCAACGGGTGGGAAGCCCCCATGTGAGCCTCACCGACTATGTCGCCCCCCCTTCCGAAGACGGAACCTTCCGGGACTATGTGGGAGCCTTTGTGGTCACCGCCGGATTGGGAGCGGAAGACCTGATCGCCAGACACAAGGAGGCCCACGACGAGTACGGCGCCCTGATGGTCAAAATCCTTTCGGACCGTCTGGCGGAAGCGTTTGCCGAATACCTGCACGAGCGGGTGCGCAAGGAAATTTGGGGATATGCGGCCGACGAGGACCTGCACCTGGAAGCCCTCCTCCGCGCCGACTATCAGGGCATCCGTCCTGCCTTCGGCTACCCCTCCCTGATCGACCACTCGGAAAAGACCACCCTCTTCGAAATGCTGGATGCCCAGGAATCCATCGGCGTCACCCTGACGGAAAACCACATGATGGTCCCGGCTGCCAGCGTATCCGGCCTTTATTTCGCCTCCCCCAGGGCCAAGTACTTCGACCTCTACCATATCGGCGAGGACCAGGTGGCGGACTACAGCCTTCGCAAAGGCATGGAAAAGGCACAGACGGAAAGGCTGATCAGCACCCGCATCAAATACAGATAGAACCCCATGGAAAAGGGGGCCGCCGCACCAATCGATTGGTGCAGCGGCCCCCTTTTCCCGTCTGCCTTTTTCCGGTACTACAGGACCAGTCCGGACAGGCTCACCAGCACATGGAAGAGCCCGGTCCAGAGAAAGCTCTTTACCGAGAGCACAAAGGTCTCTTTCTTGTCCGGATTCCGGACGAAGCCTTGCACCATCCGATGCACGGGAAGATAGGCCACCGGAGCAAGGAAACCTGTCCACGGAAGGATTCCCGTTGCGGCCAGAAGCACCGGCGACAGATAGGCCAGCACATACAGGCCCTTGAACAGAGCCAAGGCGTTGGGCTTTCCCAGGCACATGGGGAGGGTGGTCCTGCCGTTGGCCCGGTCGTCCTCCATGTCACAGATGTTGTTGGCCAGCATGATGTTGGCGATGCCGAACACCAGCGGCAGGGACACCAGCAGAAGCACCACCGGCTCCACCCATGCCAGGGCCAGAAGGACCCTTCCTGCCTCCAGGTCCAGTTCCACCCAGCCGGGAGACTCCAACTGCACGTAGGCGGAAAGGAAGAAGATCAGGAATCCCATGAAGAGGCCGGAGAATACCTCACCCAAAGGGGTCCGGGAAATGGGCACCGGTCCCCAGGAGTAGAGGATTCCCACCCCAAAGGCCAGAATCCCCAGGACCAGGACCAGGAGGTCCGTCTGGAGGGACAGCAGGATCCCAAAGATGGCCCCCGTGCCCAGCAGGACGGCAATCGCCCCCTCGGCGGTCCTTTCCTCCAGACCATAGGCGGCCATGGCGTTGTGCTCCTGGTAGTTGTACCCCTCCTTCCTGACAGCCTTCCTGTAGTCCATCAGGTTGTTGATGGCCGTGGTGGCCATGTCGATGCAAAGGAGGGAGATCCAGAAGGTGAGGAATGTCCATGCCCTCGCCTCCCCATACCGATGCCAGGCGAAGGCGCCGCCAGCCCACAAAGGAAGCGCGCTGGCCACCTTCGTTTGGATTTCCACCAGTTTCAAAAAAGCCTTCAAATGCATTGCAAGTCCCATCCCTTCCGTCGTTCTGCAGGTTCATTTTGTGTCTCCCGGCAAATGGTACATGTTTTTCGGTCGGCCCACGGTTCCATAGGCCGCTTCCACCGCAAGCACACCACTCTGCTCCAGGGCGTCCAAGTATTTTCTTGCGGTGATCCTGGAGGCGCCGATCTTTTCCGCCACCATGGCGGCGGTCAGCGACGTCCCTGGATTATCCCGGAAGATCGCCAGAATCTTCTCCTTGGTTGCGTTGGCCACCAGCTCCTCTTCCGCCGCAACCCGACCGGCGGATCCCCTTCCCAACCGGTCGATGGCCTCCTGGCTAAGCCTGGCCGGTTTCCGGACGGCCTCCCTTCTGTCCCTGTAGCTTTCCAATGCCTCCGCGAACCGCTGGAATTGGAAAGGCTTGAGCAGATAGTCCACCGCCCCGTACCGAAACGCCTCCTCCACCGTGCCGGAATGCTTGTCCGCGGTGATCATGATGGCATCCACTTCCAGGTCGTTCTTTCGGATCCACTTCAACAGGTCCACACCTGTTCCCCTGGGAAAAAACACATCCAGCAGCACCAGGTCCGGAGTTGCCTCCAGGATGCGTTCCCTGGCCTCCTCCAGATTGTCCACCGCCCCGCTCAAGTGGAATCCGGGCATCTTTTCCAGGAATTTCCCGTTGATCCTGCGGACCATGGGGTCGTCCTCCACCAACAGGACCTTGATGTCCCTATCCATCCATACACCTCCCCGACCAACAGCTTTCCCAGGGAAGGTCCACGCTCCACCGGACCCCGCCCCCAGACGGATTCTCCCAGTCGATCCGTCCTCCCGCCCGGTCCACCAGGTCCTTTACGATTTTCATGCCCATGCCCCGTTCCCCCCCGCGGGTGGTCGCACCGGCTTCAAAGATCCGGTCCCCCAGGTCCGGCGGAATGGGAGGTCCATTGTTGTCCACCCGGATTTCCAGCGCCTCCCTTCCCTCCTCCACCAGGACCCGGATCCACGGGTTGCTTGTGCCCTCCAGCGCCTCCTGGGCGTTGTCCAGGAGGTTCCCCAGGATGGAGCAGACCCCGTCTGCGGAAATCCCATCCGGAATGCGCTCCAAGCGGCTTTCCGGATGGATCTGAAGGGAAATCTTCGCCTCCGTCACCTTGTGGTACTTGGCAAGCAGCAGTGCCGCCACGTGGGACTCCCTGATCCTTTTGGAGAGGATTTCCGAAACGTTCTCCACGTCCTCGGAAACGCGCAGGATGTAGTCCATCACTTCCTCATACTCCTCCAGTTGCACCAGGCCTCCTATGGTGTGCAGCCGGTTGAGGAATTCGTGGTTCTGTGCCCGCAGGGCCTGCACCATGTTCTTGTAGCCGGTCAGCTCCTCCGCCAGCCGTTTGGCGTCCGTTAGGTTTTCGAAACTGGCGACCACACCCGTGAGCCCCCCTTTTGGATCCGCCATGGGACAATAGCTGCACAGCAGGATCCGCCCCATCCCTAGGGCTATTTCCCTCTGCCCGGCTTTCCCCTCCGCTTCCATGGCCTCCAGCAGCGCCCGGCCGAATTCCCTGTGGAGGTTCTCCACAGGAAGTCCGATGGCGTCTTCTGCACCGAAAGTCCTCTTGGCCATGCCGTTCATCAGGATCACCTTTCCTTGCCGGTCCACCGCCACGATCCCACGGCTCAGGCTGGCCAGGATCAGGTCCCGCTGGCCCAGGAGAAGGGCGATTTCCTTGGGCTCCAATCCATAGATGCTTTTCTTGATGTTGTAGGCCAGAAAACCGGAGATGCCTATGCCCGCCACAAGCCCCAACAGCAGGATGGCTTCCAGCTTCTGCCGGTTCCCCCGGTTTTCCTCGTACACCTGCTTGGTCAAAAGGCCCACCAAAACAGCCCCCACCTGCCTGCCCTCGTGCCGGACAGGGGCAAAGGCCCGGATTGCTGCAATCAGCGCGTTGTCGTCTGCGGAAACATAGGCCTCTCCAAATCGGAGCACCCGTTCTTCCCCGCCGTTCCGGTACTTTTTCCCCAGCCCCGCCTCGTAGGGATAGGAGTACTGGATCCCCTCCATGTCCATGACGATGATGTACTGGTAGCGGGTCTGGCTGCGGAAGCTTTCCACCTGCTCCTGGACCCAGGCCTGGTTGGTTCCCGTCCCCAGCGCCTCCTGGACCCCCTCCATGGACGCCACCGTCACTGCCAGGTCCATGGCGCTGCTTCCCATCTGGTCATGGAGGGTGCTTCGCACATTCCCAAAAACCATCCATGCCAGCACCAGGAACAGAAGGACCAGGACGAGGCTGAACACACCTGTGATTTTCGTTTGCAGCTTCATCCTTCTCCTCTACTCCTTCCGTCTTGCGGACGCAAGCGCCTGGGCAACGGCCTGCCGGATGCTCTCGCTGGTGTGGGTCGCACCGCTGACAACATCCACCTCCGGCCGGTTCCGTTCGATCATCCGGGGAAGCAGCTCCGACTCCACCGCCTCCAGGATGATGGGGGTTTCCTCGCTTTCAAGGATCCGGATGTCCAGGATTCCATAGGCATCCACCTCCACCTGGAGGAGGATCCTGCTGTGGTACCCTTCCGCCTCTCCTTCGTAGATTCCGGGGGTGTAAAGGGCTTCCCTTTCCCCACAGCCTGCCAGCCCCAAAAAAAGAAGGAGCAGGACGGCACACGGGAATCCCGGCCATTGCAGGTGCCGCATCGGATTTTTCCTCTTCATTGTACCATACCAACTCCTCGTTGTCATGACGGCTCCTTCAATAGGTCCTGTCCAGAAGATTCCGGACCAGGTCCCGCAGGATCCCTTTCTCTTCCGCCTCGGGCAAGGTTTCCACCAGCGCCAAGGCCTTGTTCGTGTAGCGGGCGGCAAGCTCCCTGGTGGCTTGGATGCCTCCCCTGTTCCTGACCAGGCTGCAGAACTCTTCCAGGTCCCCTTCCTCCTCCAGGCCCCCTTCCAACAGGGCGCGCAAGCGGCCTTGTCCGGGTCCCTGGAGGGCCTGCAGCACAGGCAGGGTGTAGTACCCTTGGAGGATGTCTTTCCTGACCTCTTTTCCCAATGTCTCCGCGTCCGATACGTAGTCCAGCAGGTCGTCCACCAGCTGGAAAGCCATTCCCATCTGGTACCCGATCTTGCCCAAGGTCTTCACCGTTTCCTGGGGCGCCTGGGCCTCCTGGGCCCCCGCCGCCAGGCTCACGGCGAACAGGGTGGCCGTTTTCCCGGAAACGATCTTGAGGTAGGTCAACACCTGGACGTCCATGTTGTACCGCATATGGTTCTGCCGGATTTCCCCCATGCATACCATGCTGATTCCCCGGGCAAAGGCCTGCAGCACCTCCGGACTGGTGTCGTTCCTTGCCAGAAGGGTGAAAGTCCTGCTGAAAAGGTAATCTCCCATATAGACGGCATAACGCTTGGAGTATCTGCTCTGGATGGTTTCCTTTCCCCGCCGCAGGGTCGCCTCGTCGATGACGTCGTCATGGATCAGCGTAGCCAGATGCAGCATTTCAACGGCGGTGGCCAAAGGCAACAGGTCGGAAACGGCCGTGCCGAACCCGCTTCCCAGCAACAGAAGGGCCGGCCGCAGCATCTTCCCACCGGCAGCCGCCACATATTCCAGGGATTCGTTGAAGAACGGCTCACTTGTCCTGTTCTGCCGCACCATTTCCTCTTGTACCAGCGCCAGTTTTTTTTCCATGTCCGGATATTTCGCCCAATAACTGCCCATCATTTCACCACTTCCACCAGCATCAGTCTGTGAACAAATACCATTTATTTACGAATCCCAAACGCTTCCAGTGCTTCTTCAGGAAGGGCAGCACGTAGTAATCCATTCCGAACACGCTGCCGGAACCGCCGATCAACGCCACACCGGCTGCCAGATACCAAAGCATTTCCGCCGGCGCCATGCCGGAAGCCCAAATCATGGCTCCCATGAGGATGGAGGCGATGGAGGCCAGGGCCGTGAACAGTCCCGCCAGAAACAGGAGGCCGACGATGACCTCTCCCACAACCATGGCTGCCTGGAAGACCGAAGCCAAGGTGGTGAACCCTCCTTCCGGATGGTAGAAGAAAAGGTCCATGGACCATTCCACCATGTCCCCAAGGAAACCCGGCACAGGAAGGGCCTCGCCCCATTGGGACGCGCCTTCCACCGCCGCCCCGGCCTCCTCTTCCCATGCGGTGGCCGCGGAAACGGCGTCCGCCGCCTTTGCTGGGATCAGGAAAATTTCACCGGGATCCTTCAGCACCTTCGGCAGCTTCTCCCATCCCTGGAGGAACCATTTGGCACCGACGAACAGCCGCAGGGGCAGGAGCCAGAAATTGGGGGAACGTTTGGAAAAATGACCGCCAAACAGGCTTCTGCCGTCAGGCACGTGGAAAATCTCATGCATCAGATAGGTCCAGACCTTGTTGAACCCGGCCACCTGGAGGAAATACACCACATTGATGAAGTGCTTGATGAACATCGCCAGAAATCCGCTGAAGGGCATGAACTTTCCAGGCATGCCCACTTCCGCCACACCGTATTTGCCTCCGATGCAGACCATGGCGCCATGGAAATGGGGCTTGTAGACCTGCTTCTCTCCGCCCTGCACATCCGCCGCGATATTGTGGGCGATGGTCGATGCGGAATGTTCCGCATTCTCCACCATCTGGGGCACCGGCCTGTCTTCCCCTTCGGGGATGAAAAAGATGTTGTCCCCCACCACATAGACGTTCTCGTGCCCCAAGGCCTGCAGATGGGCGTTCGTTTCGATCCGTCCCCTGCCTTTCTTCTCCAGTCCAACGTTCTCCAGCAGGCTGCTGCTTTCCACTCCCGCGGTCCAGATGACCGTTTCCGCCTCGATGCAGCCCTTTCCTTCCACACAGACCGCATGGCTGTCCACTTCCGTTATGTTGGAATTGAGCAGCACCCGCACCCCCATCTTCTCCAGCCGGGCTTTGGCTTTTTCCGCCGTCTGCTCCTGGAAAAGGGGGAGGAGCTGGGACACCATGTCCACCAGGTAAAGGGTGACCTCTTCCTTGGGGATCCCATAGTCCCTGCATAGCCTGTCCTTCCACTCAGCAAGTTCCCCGATCATCTCTATCCCTGTGAATCCGGCCCCCACAACCATGAAGGTGAGAAGTCTTGCACGGACATGGGGATTCCGCTCCTTCTTGGCTTTGCGGAAGGATTCCCGGATCTGCTCCTTGATCCTGACCGCGTCTTCGAAGGACCAGAGGGGAAAGGAATGCTCCTTCGCTCCCTTGCATCCGAAATAGGTCGGCTTCGAGCCGGTGCCCACCACCAGATAGTCGTAGGGGTAGTTTCCGTCCATGCCTTCCAGCATCTTCTTCCCGAAATCCACGCCGGTGATCTCATCCAGCACGACCTGCACCGAACGGCCAGCAAAGACCTTCTTCAGGTCGATGCGGATGGCGTCCTCAGGAACCCGGCCCGCCGCCACCTCATGCAACTCCGTCAACATGGTGTGGTAGGAATTCTTGTCGATGACGGTCAATTCCACCTGGTCATCCTTCTTGAACTTCCTGGCCAGCTTCTTGGCTGTCAGGATCCCTCCATAACCTGCGCCCAGGACGGTTATTTTGATCTTGTCTCCCATGGTTGCTCCTTTCTTTCATGTCCATCCCTATTGTATGATCTTGTATTCCTGGTCCTTCAAGCTGAACCGTTCCCTGATTCCATTGGAAAGATGGACTTCCCGGTCGTTGGTGATGAGGATGCACTCCAGACCTTCCATTCCCTCCACAAAGGCCATGCCGGCTTCCAATCCCATGGCATAGACCGCAGTGGAAAGCCCGTCCGCATCCATGGAGTTTTTCCCCACAATCGTCACGGATGCAAGCCCGTTGTCCACAGGATATCCCGTTTCGTTGTCCATGATATGGTGGTACAGCACGCCATCTTGTTCGAAAGAGCGCTCGTATGGCCCTGATGTCACAATCGTCTCGTTGCGCACCTCCACAATGCCCACATAGTCGTTCCTCTCCTTGAAGGGTCCCTGGACACCGATCTTCCAGGGGGACCCATCCGCCTTCTCTCCATGGGCGAACACGTTGCCTCCCAGATTCACGATGGCCCCCTTGACCTTCCCCTCCCGGAGGATTTCAGCCACGGCATCCGCAGCATATCCTTTGGCGATCCCCCCCAAGTCCAGGCGCATCCCTTTGTCCTCCAAGTAGATGGTCCGTTCCTTGGGATCCATCCGGACTTTCCGGTAATCCACATGCTCCAGGGCTTCCCGGATCTCCTCCGGAGACGGAACCCTGGCATCCTCCGTCCCTATTTTCCACAGTCCGGTTACAGGCCCCAAAGCGATGTTGAACTTGCCTCCTGTCATCTCCGCGAACGCCAGTCCCCTTTCCACCACCCGGTAGGTGTCCTCCGAAACCGGAACTCCCGAACTTCCCGGATTCCCGTTGATTCGGCTGATGTCGCTGGACTCCCTGGTGGCGGACATCTTGTCCTCGATGTCCCTGATCCGTTCGAAGATGGTGTCCAGCATCTCCTCCGACCCATGGTCCATGATCTGGATGGAAACCACGGTGTTCAGGCTGAAGCCGGAGCGCTCCACCACCACCTCCTGTCCGACGCATCCCTGGAGCAGGAGCAGCGCCAACAGACCGGGAAGCAAGCCTCCTGCCCTTCTCTTGTGTCGTCCCATGAAGCACCTCCTCCGTTCCGCTTCCTTAAGGTCCGGATTGCAGAAGGAGGCTTTAGAGTTCCTCTAAAGCCTCCTTCCCGCTACCCGTTCCCCTGTTGGGATTACCTGGCGCCTTTCAGCGCCTCCTCCGCCAAGGTGAAGAACGCCTTCACCTTGATGGTGACGCCGGAAATCGCGTCCGTCACGCCGTCCTCCCCAGTATAGTTGATGTCCGTGGGGTCCTGTGTCTCCAGCAGATGCTTCTCCACTTCCGCCGCCTGCACATGCCAGTCCGCAATGGCTCCGCCCTGCTCCACCATGGGGTAGTTGCCATCCATGGAAGCCTGCTTCTTGGTCTGTTCGGGGTCTTCCTCGTTGCTCCCGTTCCAGCTGACCGCTACGATGTTTCCGTTCAGGACGGTCAGTCCCACATTGTACTTCCATCCGTTGGTGAAGGCCGCCTCTTCCGCTTGGTAGCCGCCGTCTTTGTAGGGACCCACGATGATGGGGCCTGCGGCCAGCGCCTTCTGGGCCAGTTCGAAGTACTCCTGGACCTTGATGGTGACGCCGGAAATGGCATCGGTCACGCCGTCTTCGCCGGTATAGTTGATCTGTGTCGGATCCTGGGTCTCCACCAGATAAGCCTCCGCCAACGCGGCCTGCTCATGGTACTCGGCGATGGCTCCGCCCCGTTCCACCATGGGGTAGTTCCCTGCCGCAGACACTTCCTTCTTGGTGGGGCCGCCGTTCTTGTTGATTCCGTTGAAGTCGGCGGAAACGATCTTTCCGCCTTCCACCACCACGGTCACCGCACCCTTCCATGCGTTGTCCGCAGGGAATTCTTCTGTGGCGGCGAAATACACGCCATCCTCATAAGCAGCTTCCCCGTTTGCGGGAGCTTCCGTTCCACTTGTGGCTCCGTCGCCCGACGGCGCCGGTGTTTCTTCCTTCTGGCCGCATCCCACCAGCAAAGCCGCACCCAGTGCAAGGACCATCATGATCGCAATCAGTTTTTTCATCTTTCTTGCCTCCTCGGGAGTTTAACATTAGTTTGTGTATCTGTATGATAATCATATGCGATTGATAATCTTTTGTCAATTGTATCGGAAGTTTTGTTCTTTTTGTAACCCTGCTGTTTTTTGCTTCCCCCTCCTACTGCTCTTTCCATTCCACCTCGAACCTGCATCCTTTTCCCTGTTTGCTGGTGCAGCGGATCTGACCGTCCAGCTTCTGGCGCACCAGGTTGTAGATGACGTTGAGTCCCAGACCCGTTCCTCCGCCAGAGCGGTTTGTGGTGTAGAAGGGCTCGAAAATCCTGTCCAGGTCTTCTTCCGGAATCCCTTTGCCGTTGTCGCTGTAGACCAGCCGCACCTTCTCCCTTACCTTCTCCACCTGGATGCGGATGGTCCCTTCCTCGTCTTCCCGGAAGGCATGGGACAGGGAATTCAAGACCAGGTTGGTGATGATCTGGGAAAAGGCCCCCGGATACCCCAACACCGCAAGTTCCTCATCGCAATCGATATGGACATCCACATCCCTGTCCTTCAATTTCGGTTTCAGGCTCAGCAGGATCTGGTCCAGATACGAACGCACCTGGAAGATCCGTTTCTGCTCGCTTGTCTGGTCCACGGAAATGTTCTTGAAGCTGTTTACCAATTCCCCTGCCTTGTTCAGGTTCTGCATGAGGATGGAGGCGGTCTCCAGGTTGTTGTCCAGGAACTGCTCGAATTCGGATTTCTTGACCTTTCCCGCCTCGTAGGCCGCCGCCATGTCTCGGTTCTGCTTTTCCAGATAGGAGGCCGCGGCGACACTGACACCGATGGGGGTGTTGATCTCATGGGCGACGCCCGCCACAAGGTTGGCCAAGGCCGCCATCTTTTCGGACTCGATGAGCCTTTCCTGTGTCTGCCGGATGTCTTCCAGCAGAAGGATGAACTTCAGGATGGTGGCGATCTGCTTCCGGATGGACTCGTAAATCCGGGCGTACTGCATGCCCAGCTCGAAGAAGGTGTACCCCAGAAGCTCCTCATGGAAGTACAGGGGCCCCAGGATCATGGTCTTCCTTCCATCCACCAACTGCAATTCCCTAGGGATGATTTCCTCCGTGACGAATTCCCTGCCTTCCACCTCCCGGATCCGTTCCATTTCCCTGTATGCCAGGAACACGCTGGATTTCAAGGGTATCTTCCATTGCTGGACCTCCTTCGCCTCCTTGTCGTACAAGGCAAGGAACATGTTCCGGATTCCCAGGTGGGGCAGTGCCTGCACGATGGATTCCCGCAGGGCTTCGGTGTCTCCCGCGGAAGCCACCTCGTGCACGCTTTGCATCATGAAACTTTTGTATTCCTGGTCCTGGATGATCCTCTCGATACCCTGATGCACAAGATGCTCCCTGTTCACCATGACTTCCACAGAGCACCCGCAGGTGTTCCTTTTCACGAAGTGGGAGGGCAGCACGATTTTCTTGACGGACATGTCCCCTTGTATTTGGGCCAAGACCTGCTCCAAAGCCGCTTTGGCCATTTCCCGTACCGGTTGGCTGACGGTGGAGAGGGGAGAGAAATCGAACTGCACCGGCCTGATATCGTCGTACCCCAGGATCTTCATGTCTTCCGGAATCCTGTATCCCCGCCGGATAAGCTCCTCCATGGCTCCGATGGCCATTTCGTCGTTGGCGGCAAAGATCGCTTCAAAGGTGGCCTTGTTCTCGTCCAGCAGCTTGGCCACACCCTGTCGGCCGGATTCCACCGTATAGTCCCCCTGGACCACCCGCTTCTCGTCGTAGGGGATTCCATACTCCTCCAGCATTTCCTTGTAGGTGTTGAACCGGTTGACGGCATGCCTGTGGGTCTTCTCCCCGTTGATGATGGCTATTTCCCTGTAATCGTGGTCTTCGATCAGATGCCGCAGGGCTCCCCGCAGGCCGCTCCTGCCGTCCTCCACCACCGTGGTTACCCCCTCCAGGTCGTTTCCGACGCACACCAGGGGATGCTTTCCGTATTTCTCGAAGACCCGCCGGAACTGTTCCTCCTCCTCATAGATGGAGATGGCGTTGTTCATGAGCACAAGCCCGTCGATGGCATTGCTGTTCAGGAACTGGAAGGCGATGTTGGTCCCCTTCTTGTCCGATCTGAACCGGGTCGCCAACTCCTCAGGGAACAAAAGCAGGTTCAGGTCCATCTTGTTGCAGAGATAGGCGAATTCCTGCTCGAAATACTCGTCAAAGGCGTTCAGACTGTCCATCAGCACGCCGATGGTGGGCCGTTTGTTGTCAAATACCTTGAAGCTCATAGGATCACCCCGTTCATCATTCCATGGTGTTGGAAGCGGCCTCGTCGTACCGCTTCTTGATTTCCAAAAACTCTTCCATATTCCCAAGGAAAAGGTCAACCAGCCAGGGGTCGAAGCGCTTTCCCTTTTCCGCCTCGAAGAACTCTCTGATCCGCTCCATATCCCAGGACTTCTTGTAGATCCGGTCGCTGGCCAGCGCGTCGAAAACATCCGCAATGGCCGCTATCCTTCCGTAGATGTGGATCCCCTCCCCTGCAAGCCCTTCCGGATACCCTTTCCCGTCATAGCGTTCGTGATGCTGTCCGGCCACGATGGCTCCGGCCTTGAGCACGAAGCGTTTGGAATTCCTCAGGATTTCCTTTCCGGCCCGGGCATGATCCTTCATCACCTCGTATTCCCGGTCGTCCAACCTGTCCGGCTTGTTGAGGATGCGGTCCGGCACCGCCAGCTTGCCGATGTCGTGGACAGGAGAGGCAAGCCAGAGCATTTCCGCCTCCTTCTCCGGCATGCCCGCCTTCAATGCCAGCAACCTGCAATAATCGGCAACCCGGTGCACATGGTCGCTGGTCTCCTTGGACCTTGCCTCCGCAATCTCTCCTAGGGTGAAGAGGATTTCCCTCTGGGTGGCCTCCAGCTCATCGGTCAGCGAAATGTTGTTCATGGCGATGCTCATGTTGTGGACCAGGATCTCCATCATGTACTTCTCCCAATCCCCCAGGGCCTTCTTCCGGTGCAGCAGATACGCGTAGGACAGCTGCTGGTCCACTTCGATGTACAGGCATACGTTGTTCCCTTCGTATTTGGTCTTCCGCTCCCGGGCAGCAGCCTGGACCAGCTCCCGCATCTCCCGGTCCTCCACCTCCTCCAGGAGCTTCCCCTGGAGCGGGACGTGCTGTCCCGTACCGATCATGGCCTTGAACGGCCCTTCCTGGACACTGGCGAACAGGACCGCAGCCGAATCCTTGGAGAAATCCTCCAGCTTCCAGGACATGACCTTGCATACGCTCTGCAGGATGCCCTCCGCAAACCGCTGCAACGCCCTCTCCTGGAAGATCTTTGCGGACGCTTCGATGATCTGCTCCAGTCCCTGCTCGTTCTTCACCAGCGCCAACAGGTCCTCGTAGGAACGCAGTGCGGTCACGACGGAAACGAACAGTTTGTCCGCCGTCAGCTCCGTCTTCAGCTTGTAGTCGTTGATGTCGTAGTCCACGATCACCTGCCGCTCCGGCGCCCTTCCCGGCTGTCCCGTCCGCAGTATGATCCGCACCAGCTTGTTCTTCAGTTCTTCCCGGACGTATTGGACAAAGGTCAGCCCCGCATCGTGGGCCTCCATCACCACATCCAGAAGGATGAGGGAGATGTCCGGATGCTGCCGCATCAGGTCCATGGCCTGGACCTGGGAAAAGGCGCTGTACAAGGACAGCTTCCTTCCGTTGAACTCGAAGTTGTCCAGGACCAGCCTTGTCACGCTGTGCACCGAATCCTCGTCGTCCACGATCAGGACCTTCCAGGACTCTTGCTGCTCCTCGACCGGAGCCTCCTCCTCTTCCGGCTCTTCCTCGTAGAATGTCAGGTACTCTTCCTCCTGCCGGTTTTCTTCCGCTTCCATGGAACCACCCCCTTGCATCAGAGTCGCTTGTATATTCCGACAATGTCCTTTCCTTTGTTTTTTTCAAGCGCAATTCAACGGTTCCGCTGTCTATATTATACAACATTTTACGTTCCAATTGTAGTTCTAATGGAAATGGCCGGCAATTCCATTAGACTTTTTCCTACTTTCACTTTATAATGGATTGCATCAGGGTGCGTGCCCCGCACGCACCCCAACAGGCACGAACCATGTCTGCGTCAACCGTCAACAACAGGACAGAACGCATGTCCAGAATGGAAAAGGTGAAGGAATGGCAGGTAAAACGCTCTACGAGAAAATCTGGGACCAGCACTTGGTCCATTCTGAAGAGGATGCCCAGAGCATCCTTTACATCGATTTGCATTTGCTCCATGAAGTCACGTCCCCCCAAGCCTTTGAGGGATTGCGCCTTGCAGGGCGGAAAGTCCGCAGGCCCGGACGCACGTTCGCGACCATGGACCACAACGTACCCACCAAGGACCGCTACAACATCACGGACCCCATCTCCAAGAAGCAGATCGAGACCTTGTCCCAAAACTGCGCGGATTTCGGAATCACCCTATATGACCTGAACAGCCCGGAGCAGGGAATCGTCCATGTCATCGGACCCGCACTGGGCCTGACCCATCCTGGAAAAACCATTGTCTGCGGCGACAGCCATACGGCCACCCACGGAGCCTTCGGAGCCCTTGCGTTCGGCATCGGCACCAGCGAGGTGGAGCACGTCCTGGCCACCCAGTGCCTTCCCCAGAAGAAATCCAAAACCATGAACATGGCTGTGAAGGGGCGCTTCGGCTACGGCATCACCGCCAAAGACCTGATCCTGGGAATCATCGGAAAATACGGCACGGACTTCGCCACGGGCCATGTCATCGAATTCACGGGAGACGCCGTCAAATCCTTGTCCATGGAAGGCCGCCTCACGGTCTGCAACATGGCCATCGAAGCCGGCGCCCGGGCGGGACTGATCGCACCCGACGAGACCACCTTCAACTACCTGGAGGGACGCCGGTACGCACCCCAGGGCGTTGCCTTCGACGACGCCGTGGAGCGTTGGAAATCCCTGGTTTCCGATCCGGACGCCGTCTATGACGCGACCCTGGAATTCGACCTGGATTCCTTGGCCCCGCAGGTGACTTGGGGGACCAGCCCCGGAATGGGCGCAGGCATCAACGACCTTGTGCCCGACCCGAAATCCTTCCCCACAGCGGAAGAGCGGAAATCCGCGGAGAAGGCTTTGGAATACATGGGCCTTTTTCCCGGCACCCCCATGAAGGAAATCCCCATCGATTATGTCTTCATCGGATCCTGCACCAACGGACGGATCGAGGACCTGCGTGCGGCAGCCGCGGTCGCCAAAAGCCGCAAAGTTGCTGAAAACGTCACCGCCATCGTCGTTCCAGGTTCCCAGAAGGTCAAGCTTGCCGCCGAGGCGGAAGGCTTGGACAAGGTCTTTGAGGCAGCCGGTTTCGAGTGGAGGGAATCCGGCTGCAGCATGTGCCTCGCCATGAACCCGGATGTCCTGCAGCCTGGACAGCGCTGCGCATCCACATCCAACCGAAACTTCGAAGGACGCCAGGGAAGGGGCGGCAGAACCCACCTGGTGTCTCCCGCCATGGCTGCGGCAGCCGCAGTCACCGGCCATTTCACCGACGTGCGCACACTGGATTAGGAGGAGAGAAGCATGGAACCATTCGTAAGGCAAAACGGTCTCGTGGCCCCCATGGACCGCACAAACGTGGATACGGACGCCATCATTCCAAAGCAGTTCCTGAAACGGATCGAACGGAGCGGCTTCGGCCAATTCCTGTTCTATGAGTTCCGTTTCGACGAGGCCGGAAAGGAAATTCCGGATTTCACCCTGAACCTGCCCCGCTACAGGGGCGCTTCCATCCTGATCGCCCGCGCAAACTTCGGCTGCGGCTCTTCCAGGGAGCATGCCCCCTGGGCCCTACAGGATTACGGATTCCGGGTCATCATCGCCCCAAGCTTTGCGGACATCTTCTACGGCAACTGCCTGAACAACGGCATCCTGCCCATAAAGCTCACCAATGGGCAGATGGACGTGCTGTTCGAGCGTACGGGAAGCACCGAAGGGTACCGCTTGCTGGTGGACCTGGAGAACAAGACCATCACGGACGACCAGGGTCTCGCCTACACCTTCGAGCTGGACGACTTCTACACGGAGAAGCTTCAAAAGGGCCTGGACGACATCGCCCTCACCCTCCTCCACGAAGAGGAGATTGAAGCATACGAAAAGGCCCACGGCATCGCGTAGGCCTGGAAAAGGAAAAAAGCTGGACAGGGGGCGACCTTGTCCA
The DNA here is from genome assembly GCF_010179735.1 of Anaerotalea alkaliphila. Taxonomy (GTDB): domain Bacteria; phylum Bacillota; class Clostridia; order Lachnospirales; family Vallitaleaceae; genus Anaerotalea; species Anaerotalea alkaliphila. The sequence continues at coordinate 108,517 of NZ_JAAEEH010000003.1, read as the reverse complement.
GCTTTTTTCCTTTTCCAAGCATGCTTTCTCGTGGGGGCGGCATTTGCTAGAAGTCGCAGGGAAGGACTTCGATGGAGTATTCTCCGCAGTTGGGGCACAGTACCACCTCCACCAGCAGGCTTCCGTCCACCATCCCCTTCTTCTCCATGGCCAGCACCCCATGCTCCTGGTAATCCTTGTCCAGGCTGCTTGCCACTATGCGCCCCTCCTTGGTGAAAATATAGAAGTCGAACGCCAGGAACCGGTAACTCTTGGCCTTCCCTCCTTTTCCATGTTCGCAGTTTTCACACCAGCTGTCATAATAGGCGGGCTCGAACTCCAGAACGCCCCCTTCTTCCATGAAACCGGACACACGCTCGAAGTCGAGGCCCTCCACTTCCAGGCCCTCCCCAATCTCAAAGGCATAGCACCCCGCCTCTTCCAAAACATATTCCTTGCCTTCTGCCTTTATCAGCATCGCATCCTCCTCCTTGTTCCGATCGGCCTTTGCCATCCCCCCCATTATAACATTCCTACCGGTAGTGTAAAACACCCGTTTGTGGTAAAATATCCACATCATCCAAAAAGGGGGAACATCCCATGATGCACCTGCGGGTTCTGGTGGCCACAGGCCACAAAAACAAGGACATGCTGGCTGCCTTGCAGGAATATGGCAAGCGGCTCGGCAAATACTGCAAAATTTCCCTGCGCTGCTGCACCGAAGGGGCAGCCTTGGCCAAAGACCTCAAATCCCGGGGACAGACCTACACCATCGCAATCCCCACCGCCGGTCCCTTCCGGAATGTCCGGGAGATGGACTCGGAATCCTTTGCCGAAACCCTGGAATCCCTGGCCATAAGCGGCACATCCGACGTCACTTTTCTGGTGGGCCCCACCGGCCTCCCCGCCGACACCGCCATCGCCCTCAGCCGAATGGACACGGATCCCCTATTGGCTGCGGTGGTCCTCTATGAACAGGTCTACCGGGCCTTTAGGATCCTCAACAACCATGCCTACCACAAGTAGGCGACACCCTGGCCAACTGTTCCATCAGCAGGACCTTCATCAGCTGGTGGGGAAACGTCATCTTCGAGAAGCTGAGCAGCAGGTCCCCCCTGGCCAAGACCTTCTCCGACACGCCAAGGGAACCGCCGATCACAAACGCCACATGGGGCTTCCCCTGGTCCGCCCAGGTCCGCATCTGCCTTTCCAGCTTCGGCGTGTCCCATTCCCTTCCTTCGATGGCCAGAACCACCAAGGTCATTTCCTTCCGCACCTGCTGCAGGATCCTTTCCCCTTCCCTTTCCTTGACCTGCCCCTTCTGGGCCTCGCTCAAGTTCTCCGGCGCCTTCTCATCCGCCACCTCGATGGCCTGGAAGGGGATGCGCCTTTCCAGGATTCTTCCATAGGATTCCAACAGATTGGCGTAATGGGACTCCTTGACCTTCCCCACGCTGATGACCGTAACCTTCATGCTTCCCTCCCTGTCCACGCACAGGAAGAAGGCAGGGACCGGATTTTCACTCCTGCATCTCTGCCTTCCTCTCAAAGTCCAGATATCGTACGTAGGACTTCTTATTATTCAGTTTCATCAAATTCCACTTCATGTCCACAGCATATCGACAGTTGCAGGTTTTACTGTTTTGAACAACTTCCTTGTCGGACAATTTATCAAACGGTTAAACTGCTACTTGCCACGTCACAATCAACTACGCGACCGGATTGGAACTCTTCCTTGTGAAGACCATTCCTACTCCTGATTTAAATTCCTGCCATCATCTACCCTTCGGCACTGTCTCGCGCTGCGAACGATCCTTTCATCGAACCTGTTCGCGTGCTGCAATCCGTCCCGAATCATATCCGTAAACTATGCTTAGACTTTAAATGTGTCTCATATTGATTGCAACTGTCAGCCGACCGTTGTGACCTTTTGATTGCACCATGGTCTTTGCCATGCACCAATCCTACTTCGTATCAAACAAGTCGGTTACCACAATCCGTCTTCTTTACGGCGGGGATGCGGTTACATGCTGCTTCTGGCCCCGCTCCGCTTGGGGGCTTAATTTACTGCCCTTATGAACCCTACCATCTGGAGTATGCTTTTCACAATCACCACTCCTTTTCTGGATGCCGTAAGCTGCTTACGATTGGTTGGTTATAAAGGTTGAAGGTTCCAACCTTTGATTTATTATACATCAGATAATTCCGTTTGGCAAGCCTTTTTTATAAGATATTTAAAGACTAAATTTTCTCATTGTTCGAATATTCTGCTTTCCATATTGTCAGCTGAAACCCTTTCCAGATTCCGGAAAACAACCTTCCAGGAACCTCTTGACATAATCATTCAATTATTGTAATATATAGATAACTGGTTCTTGCGGGGATGGCCCGAAACCAATTTTGGCCCGTCTTGTTAAACCGATAACAAACTATTTGCCGGTCCAAGGCCGGCTGCACATCAACCAAAGACATGGAGGAGATTCGAAAAATGGCTAAAAAAATCTTGATTGTAGGCGGCGTGGCCGGTGGGGCCACCACCGCCGCCAGACTCAGAAGGATCGACGAGGAGTCTGAAATCATCCTTTTCGAGCGTGGCAAATACATTTCCTTTGCAAACTGCGGCCTCCCCTACTATATCGGCGGCGTGATCAAAGACAGGAACGCACTGCTGGTCCAGACGCCGGAAGCCATGGGTGCCCGCTTCAACATGGACGTGCGCATCGAAAACGAGGTGACCGCCATCCACCGGAAGGAAAAAAGCGTTTCCGTGCGCAACCACGCCACCGGGGAAACTTACAAGGAAACCTACGACGTACTTGTGCTCTCCCCAGGCTCCTCTCCCCTGAAGCCCCCCATCCCCGGCATCGACAGCCCCAACATCTTTTCCCTGTGGAACATACCGGACACGGACGCCATCAAGGGCTATGTGGAAAAGAACCAGGTGAAGACGGCCACGGTCATCGGCGGCGGATTCATCGGAATTGAAATGGTGGAGAACCTCCACGAGCTCGGCATCGACGTCACGCTGGTGGAGATGGCGGACCAGGTGCTGACGCCGGTGGACTTCGAAATGGCGCAGCTGGTCCACAGCCATGTGTCCAGCCAGGGCGTGAAGATGTACCTGAAGAACGGTGTCAAGTCCTTCACCTACAAGGATGGCAGCACCACCGTCGAACTCCAGGACGGAACCAAGGTGGATGCGGACATGGTCATCCTGTCCATAGGCATCCGCCCCAACGGGGAGCTGGCCAAGGATGCAGGACTCGACGTCAACCAGAGGGGAGGCATCGTCGTGGATTCCCATCTGAAGACCAGCGACCCGGACATCTACGCGCTGGGCGACGCCATCGAGGTGGTGGACTTCGTGAACGGCGTACCCACAATGATCCCCCTCGCGGGCCCCGCCAACAAACAGGGAAGGATTGTGGCCAACAACATCGCCGGACGTCTTGAACCGTACGAAGGCACCATGGGCACCTCCGTCGCCAAAGTCTTCGACCTGACCGTAGCCTCCACCGGCGCCAACGAAAAGGCCCTCCATCGGCTGGGCAAGGTCTATGGAAAGGATTATTTCGTCACGGTCATAGAACCCAAGTCCCATGCAGGATACTACCCCGGAGCCATGCCCATGACCTTGAAGCTGATCTTCACCTCCGACGGAAAGATTCTGGGAGTCCAAGCCGTAGGATACGACGGCGTCGAAAAACGGGTGGATGTCATCGCCACAGCCATGCGCCTGGGGGGCACCGTCAGCGACTTGAAGAAGCTGGAGCTGGCGTACGCCCCTCCCTTTTCCTCCGCCAAGGATCCCGTCAACATGGCCGGATTCACCGCCGAAAACATCCTGAACAAGGACCAGGAGGTTGTGCGCTGGGACGAGGTAGGGAACTTGAGCGCCGACGACACCCTGGTTCTGGATGTCCGGGAGGATGTGGAAAGGGAACTGGGCTTCATTCCAGGCTCCATCCACATCCCTGTGAACGACCTGCGCCAGCGGCAAGGAGAGCTTCCAAAGGACAAGACCATCGTCGTCTATTGCGCTGTCGGCCTGCGGGGCTATGTGGCCGCCAGGATCCTGAGCCAGCTGGGCTTCCAGGCAAAGAACCTTCTTGGAGGATACAACCTCTACAAATACTTCTACAAGGACTACACCAATCCCCTTTGCGTGGTGACGGATACGGTCCATTCCCTGGGTGACGACGGAGCCCCCGAGTTCGTGGAGCCCAAACCCGAAGAGGCCCTGCAGGGCGTCCAGACCGTCCAGCTGAACGCATGCGGTCTGCAATGCCCCGGCCCCATCATGCAGGTGAACAACACGATGCCTACCCTGAACCCCGGCGACATTCTGGAGGTTTCCGCCACCGACCCCGGCTTCATCGTGGATGTGCAGGCTTGGGCCAAGAAGACCGGCAACACCTTTCTGAAGAGCGAAAAACGGAACAGGGAATTCGTTGCCTACATCAAGAAGGGCGCCCCGACGCTGGCAGGCCACCGGGCCGCCGCGGCGGAGAAGAATGGCAGCACCATGGTTGTCTTTTCCGGCGATCTGGACAAGGCCCTGGCGTCCCTGATCATCGCCAACGGCGCGGCTGCCATGGGCAAGAAGGTCACCATGTTCTTCACCTTCTGGGGGCTGAACATCCTCCGCAAAGCCGAAAAGGTCCCTGTGAAGAAGACCTTCCTGGACGCCATGTTCGGGGCCATGATGCCCAGAGGCACCGGCAAGCTCCCCCTGTCCAAGCTGAACATGGGCGGAATGGGAACCGCCATGATGAAGATGACCATGAAAAACAAGCATGTGAACACCCTGGACGAGCTGATCGCATCCGCACAGAAGGCGGGAGTGAAGTTCGTGGCCTGCACCATGTCCATGGACGTCATGGGGATCACCGAGGAGGAGCTGATTGACGGCGTCGACTTCGGTGGCGTGGCGGCCTATCTGGGCGAAGCGGAAGACGCCTACCACAACCTTTTCATCTGACCAAAGGTAGGCGCAGCAATAAAGCTGGTCGATAAAAGCGGCTCCCCGCAGGACCTTCCTTTAATACAATAAACAAAGGGAACCCGACAGGTTCAGGGATTTGGAAAATCCTGAACCTGTCGGGTTCCCTTTTTGCAGGGTGGGACACTTCGTCCGAGCCCGCTTGGGACCAGACTTTGCTTGCAGGCAAAGCGGCGGGCGCGCCGGGCCGTCTAACCGATCCGGTCCCGCAGGTCCTTCACCTCGTCGATTTCAAACAGATACCGGCTGTTGCAAAAATGGCAGTGAAGCTCCACAGGCTTCCCTTCGCCGATCATGTCCTCCAGCTCCTCCTTGCCCACGCTGAAGAGGGCCTCCGCTACCTTTTCCTTGGAGCAGTTGCAGTAATAGGAGGTCTCCGTGACCTCGCTGACGACGAAATCCAGACCTTCCATCACCATCCCCAGGATATCCTCCATGGTGTTTCCCTCTTCCAGCAGTTCGGTCACCGGCCGGAGCCGGCTGAGGTTCGTCTCCAGCCGGTTCACCGCATCCTCTTCCGCCTCCGGGAGCAACTGGATGATGAACCCTCCGCTCTGTTTCACCGTGCGGTCCCGGTCGATGAGCACGCCCAGGGCAACCGCCGATGGCGTCTGTTCAGAAGTGGCGAAATAGTAGGTCAGGTCTTCCGCAATCTCGCTGGTGACCAGATGGGTCTGTCCCACGTAGGGTTCCTTCATGCCGATGTCCTTGATGACCGTCAGAAGGCCGATCCCCACCGCTTCGGCCACATCCAGCTTCCCTTTGCTGTTCAAGGGCAGGTCCACCTCCGGATGGTTGACATACCCCTTCACCCTGGACTTGGAATCCACGGTGACCAGGATCCCCTCCAGCGGGCCGTTTCCCCGCACCTGCAGGGTCAGCACGTCCTGTTCCCCCTTCAGCATGGCACCCATCATGCTGCCTGCCGTCAGCAGCCTGCCCAATGCGGCGGTGGCCACCGGGCTGGTGTCGTGGATCCGTCTCGCCTCCTCCACAAGCTGGCGCGTGTCTGCCGCAAACGCACGGACTTGGTGGTTCGCGGCTGTTCCTCTAATGATCCTGTTCTCCATATGCATCTCCTATTCCATGGGTTCTTGTTTTTCCAAGGCGCGTTTGCGGACTTCCTTCGCAACGAAATAGAGCCTTTCCGAAACGGAAGTGGGGGGCTCCATGGTGTCCGCGTCCAGGACCGCCTCCACCGACAGGCCGGCCTGCTCCAGCAGGTCCGTCACCCGTTCCGGCGGATAGGCGCGCTCCTGGTGCACTTCGTCGAAGCGCTCATAGCGGCCGTCCTCCTCGCGGATGAAGAAGGCCACCTCGTATTCGTTGACCATTTCATCCCCGTAGTAGGCGTTTTGCCAGATGTAGGCGTATCCTTCGTGGCAGGAGGCGTAGGTCCCGTCCCCGTACACCTGGGCGAACTTGTATTCCGTGTTCATGTCGAAGATGAACAGTCCGCCCGGATCCAGATAGTTCTCCACCAGGCGGAAGGCTTCCAGAAGCTCCGCCTCTTCCAGCAGGTAGTTCATGCTGTCGCATATGGAAACCACCGCATCCACGGTGCCGTAGAGCTCGAACTCCGTCATGTCCTGCTGCAGGTACAGGATTTCCAACCCTTTGGCTTCGGCCTTTTCCTGGGCCTTTGCAAGCATCTCCCCGGAAAGGTCCACACCGATCATGTCGTAGCCCTTTTCCGCCAGCAGCTGCGTCATGTTACCCGTTCCGCAGCCCAGGTCCAGCACCAGCCGGGGAGCGCATCCCCAACGTTTCCAGATCTCCAGCAGGTTCTGCGCCCAATCCCCATAGGGGGTCTCCTGCATCCATAGGTCGTAGACTTCCGCAAAACGTCCATATCTGGACATATTATACATCCTCCCCCTCGATTGTCAATGCCTTTCCCAAAGGAAAGCTGTAGATATAGGCCTCTTTCACCTTTTTCCCTCCCAATTGCTCCAACGCCCTCCGGTAATGGCCCATCTGGGAGTTGTACCTTTCCCGCAGCGTCCCTTCCTCCCGGGGGGCCACCTTGTCCGTTTTGTAGTCCACCAGGACATAGCCGCCTTCCTCCTCGAAATAGGCGTCGATCACCCCTTGCAACATGACCGTCTCCTCCGTGTCGTAAGCCTTCGACAGCTCCCTGCCTGGGATGCCCACCACAAAAGGTCGTTCCCGTTCCAGCATCCCCTTGGCGGCGGCTTCCCCCATCCTTGCGGCCAGGGAAGTCCCCAGGAAGCGTTCCAGTTCCCTGACCCTGATGTGCCTCCGTTCCAGAGGGGTGAGGACGCCCCTCCCCTCCAATTCCGCCAGATAGGCTTCCAGCCTCCCCGACGTCCGGTCCGGACCGAAATCCAGGTGGCGCAGCACCTTGTGGTACGCGGTTCCCAGGGCCGCACCTCCCAGATGTCCGGCGGACTCCCTGGCCTGGCGGATGAAGGCGGGTTCCGTCCCCCCGGGCTCCAAATCCCTGGATTCCGCCTCCGTTCCTTGCCGGTCTTCGGCCGGCAAAGCCCTTTTCAATGCGGAGACGGTGGTGGATACGGGCACCTTGGTCTCCACTTCATGTCCGTAGGACCAGTCCAAAACGGCGGACAGCTCCGCAAGCGCCTCCGGATCCACAGGCCCCTCCAGCCATTCCCCCATGTCCTCCAGATAGGCTTCCCTGGCCAGGATAGGCGCCTCCTGGAGGTCTTGGGGCGGCACGACCGCCACCTCCCAACCCGAGGCCCCTCCGTCTTCTAGAGCGAGCATGACCCAATCCAGCAGGCTGCCGGCTCCCCACAGGCGGCCGAAGGGTACCGGACCGCCTGTGGGGACGCGGGACCAGGTCTCCCTCTTTTTCTCCAGGTCGGTTACGGTTCCGCAGAGGAAGAGCTTTTCCTTGGCCCTGGTCATGGCCACATAGAGGATCCGCATCTCCTCCGACAGGAGTTCCCGCTGGGCCACCTGCCGGATGGCTGTCTTGGCCAGGGTTTCCAGCCGGTAGCGCCTGTCCAGATCCACATAGTCCACGCCGAACCCCAGCTCCTGGTGGAGGACCAGACTCTTGTTCAGGTCCATCTTGTTGAATTTCTTCCCCAGGCCGGCCACAAAGACCACGGGGAATTCCAGGCCCTTGCTTTTGTGGATGCTCATGATCCGAACCAGGTCGTCGTCTTCCATGAAGAGGCTCGCCTCCCCCATTTCGATGGAGAACTTCTTGATGTGTTCCAGGTAGCGGAGGAAGGCGAAAATCCCCTGGGAGCCCGTTTTTCCGTAAGCCAGGCTTTTGTCCACCAGAAGGTCCAGGTTGGCCTGGCGCTGCTTGCCCCCGGGCATCAGGGAGGCGTAGGCATAGTAGCCCGTCAGGTCGTAGGCTTTCAGGAGCAGCTCATGGACCGGCAGGGTTCCCGCCTGCTCCCGCAGTTCCTTGTGGAGATCCAGGAACCGGGATACCTTGGCCTCCAGCCCGTTGCCGCTGTCCAGGTCCTCCCTGGATGCGAACACCTCCAGGGCGTCCATCAGCTCCATCCCTTCCCCGCCCCCCCGGATGCTTGCCAGCTCGTTGCCGCTCAAGCCCACCACCGGAGAGCGCAGCACGGCATAAAGGGGGATCTCCTGCCTGGGATTGTCCAGCACCTGCAGCAGGCTTACCATGATCCGGATTTCCACGCTCTCGAAATATCCGGTGGCTCCCTGGGCGTGGACGGGAATGTCCAGGGACTTGAATTCCTCCAGGAACACATCCGTCCAGCCCGCAGGGGAGCGCATCAGCACGGTGACGTCCTTGTACCGCAGGGGCCGCAGGCCATCCAGCTGCTTGTCGTAAACCTGGAAGGGCGGATCCATCCGCACCAGCTCCTGGATCTTCAGACCCACGGCCCTGGCTTCCAGCTGGGGCGTCTTCAGGTCCTGCTCCCCTTCCTCCATCTCTTTCCTGTCCACCAGCATCACCGCGGGCAGGTATCCCGGACCTGGAGCGTAGGAGGCCCCTGGGTTCAGGCGGGCCTTTTCGTCATAGGCGACGTCCCCCAGCTCCGGACCCATGATCCGGGTGAAAACGGCGTTGACCCCCTCCAGGACCTCCCTCCGGCTCCGGAAGTTCTTCTGGAGGTCGACCTTCATGTGGGTCCCATGGCCGTAACCGTAGGCATGGTACTTCTGGATGAAGATTTCCGGCTTGGCCAGCCGGAACTTGTAGATGCTCTGCTTCACGTCCCCCACCATGAACCGGTTGGGTTCCCCGTCCCCCTCCCGGGAGACGCAGGACAGGATGGCCTCCTGGACCTCGTTGCTGTCCTGGTACTCGTCCACCAGAACCTCCACGTACTGTTTCCGCAGGTCCCTGGCCGCCTGGGAGGGAATCCTGGTCCCGTCCTCACCCAGAGGCAGCAGGATCTCCAGTGCATGGTGTTCGATGTCGTTGAAGTCTATGAGGTTCCTGCGGACCTTTTCCTGGGCGTAGGCTTCCAGGAACGATTCCACAAGCTCCACGAACACTTCCATGATGTCGTGCTGGAACCCGAGATGGGCCAGCTTCCGGTTGTCGTCCCCGTTGAACCATGTGGCTTGGAGGGGCTTCAGGAGTTCCCGGGCGGCTTCGATTTCCCTCTTGGCCTCCTCCCGGAGCTCCGGATCCACCCCTTTGCTGGCGGTGCTCAACCGCTGGGAAGGGAATGCGGCCCGGACATGGGCCTGGCCGTCCTCCTCCTCCACCGCCCGTTCCAGCCCGTCCACATGCTCCAGGTAGACCCGGATGGTTTCCCTGTACTTTCCAGGGCCCTGGTCCATGGAGGCGATTTCCGCCGCAGCTTGCATGTGTTCCCTTGCCTCCTGCAGGATCCTCCCCACCTCCTTCCGCATGATCCGGTAGTATTCCGTGCGGCGGTACGTCTGCAGGTCCCGCACATCCGTCTTCTCCAGGCAGCTCCGCAGCCATTCCACCGGCCAGGGGTTGCTCATGGCGAAGGCATAGGCCTCCTCCACCATCTCCTCCAGACGTTCGTCCGTTTTTCCGGAGGCATGGCTTTCCACCAGGCGGAGGAACCCAGGGTCGCCCTCCTCGTATTTGGCCTCCAGCACCTCTTCCATGACCTGGTGCCTGAGCAGGGCAAGTTCCGTCTCATCCCCCACGCGGAACCCCGGATCCAGCCCGATCCGGTCATAGTAGGTCCGCAGGACCTTCAGGCAGAAGGCATGGATGGTCATGATGTCTGCCGTTGGGAGGAGGGTCATCTGACGGTTCAGGAACCTGCCTCCTTCGGGGGATTCCATGGCTCTTTCCAGCGCTTCGCCGATCCTTTCCCGCATCTCGCTGGCAGCCGCGTGGGTGAATGTCACCACCAGCAGACGGTCGATCTCCAGGGGATTTTCCTGGTCCAGCACCCTTCGGATGATGCGCTCCACCAGCACCGCCGTCTTGCCGGACCCGGCTGCGGCGGACACCAGCATGTTCCTTCCCCTTGTGCAAATGACCGATTCCTGTTCCTCTGTGAATTGCATGTTGCCCATGAGAATATGCCTCCTGTCCGGTCATCGATTGTGGGAATCCTACAAGGACACCCGTCGGGGATGGATTGTTTTTATGAAAAAACCTCTTTTTTTCCCTGGCACGCCAATTTAAGGAAATTTACAACACAGGCCACCCCTTTTCATGTATAATAGTGCATGAGTTTAAATACATATAAAACGAGGAGATTCCGTATGACGAAAACCAAAATCATTTGTACCATCGGACCCGCATGCGACAACAAGGAGACGCTCTCCCAGCTTGTCTTGAACGGATTGAGCATCGCCCGCATCAACCTTTCGCACAATACCGGAGACACCGCCAAAGTCATGATCGACCTCATCAAGGAGGTCCGCGAGGAGCTGGGTGAGCCTGTTGCCATCCTTTTGGACACCAGGGGACCCGAAATCCGCACAAAGGATTTCGTCAACGGTTCTGTGGAATTGCAGTCCGGCCAGATGATCACCGTCAGCAACGGGGACTTCGAAGGCACGGAACACGCCTTCTGCGTCAACTATCCGGAACTTTACAAGGATGTGAAGGTGGGCTCCTCCATCCTTGTGGATGACGGCCTGATCGAGATGGAAGTGGTGGCGATTGAAGGTACGGACATCCAGTGTCTGGTGAAGAACGGTGGAACCGTGAAGAACAAGAAGGGCGTGAACGTGCCCAACATCAGCCTGCAGCTCCCCATCCTTTCCGAACAGGACCGGGAGAACATGAAATTCGCCGTGGAGCAGGACGTGGATTTCATCGCAGCCTCCTTCATCCGGAACGCCCAGGATGTTCTGGAGATCCGCGCCCTGCTGGACCAGCATGGCGGCCAGGGGATCAAGATCATCTCCAAGATCGAGAACCAGGAAGGCTTGGACAACATCGATGCCATCATCGAAGCATCCGACGCCATCATGGTGGCCAGGGGAGACCTGGGTGTGGAAATCCCTCCCGAAAGGATCCCCGTCGCCCAGAAGACGATCATTGAAAAATGCAACAAGGCGGCGACCCCTGTAATCACCGCAACCCAGATGCTGGAGTCCATGATCAAGAACCCACGCCCCACCCGCGCGGAAGTCTCCGACGTGGCCAATGCGGTGCTGGACGGTACGGATGCCATCATGCTTTCCGGCGAGACGGCCGCAGGAGCCTATCCCGTGAACGCGGTGTCCATCATGCGCAAGATTGCGGCATCCGCCGAGGAGACCATCGACTACGAGCTGGTCTTCCAGAAGATCGTGAGCATGCGGGAGAAGAGCGTCACCAACGCGGTGAGCTATGCCACTTGCAGCACGGCCATGTATCTGGGCGCAAAGGCCATCATCTCCCCCACCGTCAGCGGACGCACGGCTCTGATGCTTTCCATGTTCCGCCCCAAGGTTCCGGTGTTCGCCACCACGACCAACGCGCAGACCCAGCGGCAGATGCAGCTGTACTGGGGCGTGAAGCCCATCCTGATGATGAAGGAATCCTCTTCCGACATCCTGTTTTACAAGTCCGTGGAAGTCGCAAAGAAGATGGGCTATCTGAAATCCCAGGACCTGGTGGTCATCACCGCCGGCGTGCCTTTGGGCGTCACCGGCAAGACCAACCTGATGAAAGTCCAGGAAGTGGATTAAGGCCAGAGGTCCCCGATCCGTTTCCTTTCCAGCGGATGGAGCACGTAGGGGGCAATCTCCTTCAAGGGCTCCATCACAAATCCCCTTTCCAGCATTCTAGGATGGGGAACAATCAAATCCCCTCCCTCCAGAACCAGGTCGTCGTACAGCAGGATGTCCAGGTCGATGGTCCGGGGACCCCAACGGATGATGCGCTCCCTATGGAGCGCATTTTCCATTTCCTGGAGCTTTTCCAGCAATACGGCAGGCTCCAGCAGGGTCCGCAGCTCCACCACCCCATTGATGAAGGGGCCTTGCTCCAGGTAGCCCACCGGTTCCGTTTCCACCAACGTGGAGCAACGGCCCAGCCGGATTCCCCTCTCCTTCCCCATCCTCTCCAGCGCCTGCCGGATCGTCTCCTCCCGGTCCCCCAGGTTGGAGCCCAATGCCACATAAGCCCGGTGCCACTTCCTGCGCACCTGCACCGCCGGATACTCCAGGTGCAGATGGATGGGGGCACGGGGCTTTTTCACCGTCAGCAGGATCTCCCGGATCTGGGGATGCCCCTCCAGCAGGGCGTGGCAGACATTCTCCGCCGCCGCCTCGATCAGCTGGCAGGTGTCCTTCCGGAAGGCTTCCAACGCCTCCCGGCTCAGATGGCCGTAGTGCAGGGTTCCTTCCAGCCGGTCCGTCAAGCCTGCCGACTGCAGGTCCAAAAAGACCTCCATGTCCAGGATGAATTTCTGTCCCATGCTTGTCTCCTCCGGCAGGACGCCATGAAAGGCGAACACCTCCAGGCCTTTGATGATGATCCTATCCTCCATGGGATCCACTCTCCCCTCCGCTCCCCGCCGCCAGGACGGCTTCCGTCATCCGCAGGGCCCGCACATTCTCCTTCACGTCATGCACACGGAAAACCGTGCATCCAGACATCCGTCCAAGGACGGTGGTGGCCAGGGTTCCCTCCAGGCGCTGGTCTACAGGCAGGTCCAGCGTAAGTCCGATCACGGATTTCCTGGACGTGCCCAGCAGCACGGGATGCCCCATGGCCACGAACCTGTCCAGGTGCTTCATCACCAGCAGGTTCTGTTCCCGCGTCTTTGCGAACCCCACACCCGGATCCAGCAGGATGTCCTCTTCCCGGATCCCCGCCTCCCGGGCGATGGATAGGCTTTCCAACAATTCCCTGCAGACAAGCTCCACATAGGCCTGGGGTTCCAGGTTCCGGTAGACGTCCAGACCTTCCGGTTCCCTGTTGTGCATCAGGCAGCAGACCACCCGGTGCCTTGCGCACACCCGGGCCATTTCCTTGTCCCGCTTGAATCCCCAGACGTCGTTGACCATGTCCGCACCGGCCAGGATGGCGGCTTCCGCCACCGCCGCCTTGGAGGTGTCGATGGACAGGGGATGGCTTGTCCGTCTCCGGATCCCTTCGACCACCGGAACCACCCGGTCGATCTCCTCCTCCTCCGACAGGGGACTGTGCCCAGGACGGGTGGATTCCCCGCCGATGTCGATGATGTCCGCCCCTTCCCCGATCATTTCCATGCAACGGGCCACCGCATCCTCCACCCGGTTGAACCTTCCCCCATCGGAAAAGGAATCCGGCGTCACATTCAGGATGCCCATGACCAGGGCGCGGTCCGTCCTCTTCAGTTTCCAAGGTTTCCCTTCTGTCATCTCCCTATACCCTCCATTCCTTCTGCTTCTTCCCCTCCGGCCAGTCGCATTCCCTTGCCGCCCGGCAGAGATGGCACTGGCGGGAAAGCTTGTCCGCCCTGTAGAGGAGGCCGGAAAGGTCTTTCCTGCCGGCCGCCTCCGGATTCCCGTGCTGTGCCACCGCCTCCAGGATCTCCTTCCGCTCTTCCTCCAGGAACCCCGCCCTTTCCAGCAGGGCACGGGCAACTCCTACCCCCGCCTGGGCATGGGGCACGCCTCCCCTGTCCTCCACGGATCGCCCCACATCATGGACCAATCCGCAGGCATAGACCAGTTCCTTCTCGATCCCGACCCCTTCCTCCAGGTTCAGTATCTGTGCGATCCGGGCCACATCCATGCAGTGTCCCAACCCATGGCCGCAAAAGATCCGGTCCGCCTCCAGTTCTCCAATCCTGTCCAAGATCTCCTTGAAGGCGGGATCCCGCAGGATCCTGTTCACCCTTTCCATTCCGTCGCCTCCCCGTAATGCCGGCGGACAGCTTCCAGGACCTCCGGCCTGGGAAGCTCCCTCCCCTCCCAGGAGGACACCGCCATCACCCCCAGCACGCTGTTGGTCATGATCACCCCTTCCGACGCCGCAAACGCCTCCGGACCGTAGTTTCCCTCCATCACGGCCAAGCCTTCCGGCAAACGGTTTCCCTGCCCTTCCTCCAGCAGCCATCTCCTGACGGTCCCGTCCAGCAGTCCGTTTTCCAAGGCCGGCGTATGCAGCTTCCCGTTCTGGAGGAAGAAGAGGTTGGCCGTGGTCGTTTCCGTGACGCAGCCCTTTTCGTTAAGGAAAAATGCGTCCGACCACCCCTGCCCCTTGGCCTTCCGGTTCTCCAGAAGGTTTTCCAGATAGTTCAGGCTCTTGATCCGGACCGCCGGCGAGAGGCTGTTCTTGCCCACCGACGAAGGTCCCAGGACCGCCCCCTGGGCGTAGTCCGACTGCCTGTAGGGATTGGGCCTTGCGGAAAAGACCGTATTCTTCTCGGACACGGCCACCTTCAGCACCTGCCCCCGGCAGGAGAGCAGCTCCACCGCCTGTTCCACTTCCCAGGGCTCCACCCGGCGGCCGATTCCCAGAACATCCAGGGCCCGGTGGAGGCGTTCCAGGTGCATCCTCAGGAACACCGGCGGCGCCTCCGCCAGAAGGGTCTCGAATGCCCCGTATCCGAAAAAGTAGCCTCCGTCCAACTCCACCTTGGGGTCGTCCGTCTTCCTACCGTTGATGATCCACATGGGGTTCCTCCTCCTTCGCTTCCAGTGTCTTGAACAGTGCGGCGGCCTTGTCCAGGGTCTCCTGGTATTCCGCCGCGGGATCCGATTCCCAGGTCACGCCTCCTCCTACCCCCAGATAGGCCTGGCCATCCTTCAACAGGATGGTCCGGATGGCGATGTTCAGGTCCACCGACCCGTCGAAGCCCAGGTAGCCGATGCATCCCGTATACAGGCCCCTTTGGTGGCGCTCCAGTTCCGCGATGATCTCCATGGCCCTGCGCTTGGGCGCTCCCGTGATGGAGCCTCCGGGAAAGCAGGCCCGCACGCAGTCCAGGGGGCTTTTCCCCTCCTCCAGCAATCCCGTGACCCCCGCCACCAGATGGTGGACGGTGGCATAGGACTCGATGGTGAACAGGTCCTTCACCTCCACCGACCCCGGACGGCAGACCTTGCTCAGGTCGTTCCGTTCCAGGTCCACGATCATCAGAAGCTCCGACCGGTCCTTTCCGCTTTCTTCCAAAGCCTTCCTGTTCTCCTGGTCCTCCCCGGGAGTCCTCCCCCGGGGCCGGGTCCCTTTGATGGGCCGGGTCTCCACCCTGCCCTGCCTGATCTCCAGGAAGCGTTCCGGCGAGGAGGAAAGGACGGCGAATCCCTCCAAAGGAAGAAAAGCCCCGAAAGGGGCGCTGTTGAAGCTCCGCAGCCTCCGGTAGGCGGCGAAGGGGTCGCCGGCATAGGAGCCTCGGAAGGTGTGGGTCAGGTTTCCGATATAGATGTGCCCGTCCAGGATGTAGGAGCGCATCCGATCCACCGCCTCCATATAGGCTTCCGGGGTGAACGGGGAGGTGAAGGTGCCGCCTCCTTCCGTCCATTCCTTCCCTTCTCCGGATTTTCCGGCTTCACGGGCCTTTAGGATCTTTCCGATCCCATCGATGGACTCCGCCGGATCCGCCAGCACGCCCATGGCTGTAAGCCAAGTCCTTTTCTCCCGTCGGTCCATCACCACAAGGTTGTCGTAGAAAACCCAGTAAGCCTGGGGAATCTCCACCAGGGACCGGGAAGGAGGAAGGCCCTGCTCCATTTCCCCGGACAGGTCGTAGGCGAAATATCCCAGGGCGCCCCCCGCCAGGGGAAGCCCTTCCACCGGCTCCAGGGGATGCATCTCCAGAAGCTTCTGCAATTCCTGGAAGACGTCCCCCCCCAGGACGCTGGCATTTCCCTGGGCGTCCTCCAGCAGCACCCTCCCCTCCCGGACCTGCAACCGCTGGAAAGGATGGAGTCCGATGATGGAAAACCGTCCCAGTTCCCCTTCCCGGGCGCTGTCCAGAAAAATGACTTCCCTTCCGGCCAACGCACCATAGACCGCATCCGGTTCCAGGGATGTATGGAATTCTTCAATTCTTGGTTCTCTCATTTCCTGCACCTGCCCACAAAGTTATTCAGCAGCGCGTGCCCATGCTCCGTCAGCACCGCTTCCGGATGGAACTGGACCCCTTCCAGGAGGAGTCCGCTGTTCCGGATCCCCATCACCGCCCCGTCCTCCGCCCGGGCGGTGATCTCAAGTCCGGCCGGCAAGTTCCGGGGGTCCACCACCAGGGAATGGTAGCGGGTCGCCAGGAATCCGTCGGGGATTCCCCGGAACACCCCTTTCCCGTCATGGAGGATCCGTGTCACCTTGCCGTGCATGGGCTTGTCCCCCCTGCGGATGGTGGCCCCCAGCACATGGGCGATGGTCTGGTGCCCCAGGCAGATGCCCAGGATGGGGACCCGACCGGCCAGGTTCCGGACCAGCTCCCGTGTGGGACCTGTCTGGAGGGGACTCTTGGGACCGGGGGAGAGTACGATGCCCACCGGGTCCATGGACCGGATGTCTTCTGGAGAAATCCGGTCATGGGAAAGGACCACCATGTCCTCCCCCAGTTCCTTGAAATAGCGGACCAGGTTGTAGGTGAAGGAATCATGGTGGTCGATCATCAGGAACTTATTTGTATAGCGCATAGAACTTGTTCTTCAGGTCGGGATCCGTCTTGAAGCGTCCGCGGAAAGTGGTCGTCAGTGTCCTGGTTCCCGGTTTCCGGATCCCCCGGGTGGTCATGCAGCTGTGCTCCGCTTCCACGACCACAGCCACATCCTCTGTGTCCAGGATCAGGGAAAGCACATGGGCGATGTCGGATCCGATCCGCTCCTGGAGCTGCAGGCGTTTTCCCACCATGTCCACCGCTCGGGCCACCTTGCTCAGGCCGATGACCTTGGACTTGGGCACATAGGCCACCGTCGCCTTCATGTTGTACATCAGGGCGATGTGGTGCTCGCAGTAACTGAAGAATCCGATGTCCTTCATGAGCACAAGGTCCTCATGCATTTCCTCCAGTTCCAGCTCGTCCACAAAGGTCACATCCAGCTGTCTGGCAATCTCCTCGTTGGAGAGGTGGATGGAGGCGAAAACCTCCTGGTACATGCCGGCCACCCGGGCGGGGGTGTCCCTTAGGCCTTCCCGGTCGGGGTCTTCCCCGATGGCCTCCAGGATTCCCCGCACGTGCATGATAATCTTCTCTTTATCCATAGGAACTCCCAACCCCTTGAAAAGGGGCATCATTTGATCTGTTTTGTCGTGAATACCCAGCTATTATATCACAGAACCCCCGGGGAATCCATAGGTAGAAAAAGCGCGCATTCCTGCGCGCCTCACCTTCTTGTCTTGATGGTTTTCAGACGGGAGAACTCCTCCCTTTCCTTTTCCTCCAGGAAGTTCTGGATCTCCTTGGTGATTTTCTCATATTTGGGGATGGTCACATTCTTCAAGGCGTTGGCCCTCTTCTGCGTCCTCTTGATGTTCACGGCCAGACGGTAGATGGCGTTCTCCACCTCCGCCAGCTGCATGCTGAGCATCTTCACCCGCTCGAAATTGTTGTGGGCCTCATCCAAGGATACGGTGGTCCGGGCGAATCCATACATGGGGATCCGCCGGTTCTCCAGCTTGTTTAGAACCGGGATTTCCACCCCCATGATGCTCCGCACCTTGACTTCGATACGGTCCTCTTCCTGGACGGAGTTTCCGATCTGCTCCACCGTGTGGATGCCCATCTTGATGTTGGCGTCCTGGAGCGCCTTGTACGCGGCGCTGAAGGTGGAGTCGATCTGGCTTTGGATCGTCTGGGCGGTGTCGATTAGTTCCATCATCTCCCGCACCAGGATGTTCCTTTTCTTGTCCAGAAGTCCGTACCCCTGTTGGGACAAGGCCAGGGTGTTCTTTGCCACGATGAGGTTCCCCTTGGTGGGAAAAAGGGTATTGTCCATTTCTAATCACGATCCTTTGTCTTCGGCTTGTGGTGCCGGTCCAAACGTTCTTCCGTCAGACGGTCCAGTTCCCCTCTGGGCAGGATTCCCAGCAGGTCCCATCCGATGTCCAAGGTGTCTTCGATGACCCGGTTCTCCTCCTGGGTCTGTGCGACGAACTGTTCCTCGAATGCTTTCCCGAATTCCATGTACAGCTTGTCCGTGGGGGACAGCTCGTCCTCGCCGATGACCGCCGCCAGGGCTTTCACCTCCTGCACCTTCGCATAGCTGGCGAAAAGCTGGTTCACCACGTCCGGATGGTCTTCCCGGGTGTACCCCTCCCCGATGCCGTCCTTCATCAGGCGGGAGAGGGACGGAAGCACGATGATGGGGGGATAGATCCCCTTCTGGTGCAGGCTCCTGTCCAGAACCACCTGGCCCTCGGTGATGTAGCCCGTAAGGTCGGGGATGGGGTGGGTGATGTCGTCGTTCGGCATGGTGAGTATGGGAATCTGGGTGATGGAGCCTTCCCTGTCCTTCAGCATGCCGGCGCGCTCGTACAGGGATGCCAGGTCGCTGTAGGTGTATCCGGGATACCCTTTCCTGCTGGGGATTTCCCCCTTGGAGGAGGAGATCTCCCGGATGGCCTCACAGTAGGAGGTCATGTCCGTCAGCACGACCAGCACGTGCATGTTGTGCTCGAAGGCCAGGTATTCCGCGGCTGTCAGGGCGCACCGGGGGGTGACGATCCTTTCCACCACAGGGTCGTTGGCCAGGTTCATGAACATGACCACATTGTCCAGGACCCCGCTTTCCTCGAAGCTCTTCCTGAAATATTGGGCCACGTCGTTCTTCACGCCCATGGCGGCAAAGACCACGGCGAAGCGCTGGTCCCCGTTGCCATGGCTCCTGATCTGTGCCTGCTTCACGATCTGCACCGCCAGCGCGTCATGGGGCAGCCCGTTGCCGGAGAAGACCGGCAGCTTCTGCCCCCGGATCAGGGTGGTCAATCCGTCGATGGCGGAGATGCCCGTCTGGATGAAGTCCCGGGGGTATTTTCTGGAGATGGGGTTGATGGGGTTCCCGTTCACATCCCAGTGCACCTGGGGAAAGATGGGACCCAGGCCGTCGATGGGTCTTCCAAGGCCGTCCATTGTCCTTCCCAGGATTTCCTTGGAGAGGGGAATCTCCAGCGCCTTCCCCTGGAACCGTGTCCGGGTGTTGGAATTGGAGATGCCCGTGGTGCCCTCGAAGACCTGGATTACGGCCACGTCCTCCCGGATCTCGATGACCCTGCCCCTGCGCCTTTCCCCGTTGGCCAGCTGGATGTCCACCATTTCCTCGTAGGAGGCGTCCCGGACCCCTTCCAGTACGATGAGGGATCCGGCGACTTCCCGCACGCCTAAATATTCTATGCTCATGAGCTTCTCGTCCTTTCAAACCCTCTGTAGCTTTCAATGACCTCGTCGCATACCGTGTCGATCTTCTCATGGAGGGCCACGAAGGGGGTCAAGTCTTGGTTGAGGATGGCATACTTCATTTTCACCAACTCATCCAGCAGTCCGGTCTTGCGGATTTGGGAAACCGGAATCCCCGCCTCCACCACATTCCGCATCCTTCTTTGCACATGGAGGATGATCCGCATCATCTTGTACTGTTTCTGGATGGTCACGAAGGTGTCCACGTCATGGAAGATGTTCTGTTGCAGGAAGCCAACCCGGATCAGCTTGGCCACCTCCAGGGTCAGCTTCTGCTCTTCCGGCAGGATGTCCGATCCGATCAGCTTCACGATTTCCATCAGCTTGCTTTCCTCCTGGAGGATCCGGAGGATTTCCTTCCGGTTGGCCTGGAACCCTTCCGCCACCTCCTTCTCATACCATGGCTCCAGCAGCTCCGTGTACTCGCTGTAGCTGGTCAGCCAATGGATGGCCGGATAATGCCTGGAATAGGCCAACTGCCTGTCCAAAGCCCAGAAGCAGCGGATGAAACGCTTGGTGTTCTGGGTGACCGGCTCGGAGAAATCCCCTCCCTGGGGGGATACGGCGCCGATGATGCTGACGGAGCCTTCCGACCTGTTCAGGTTCTCCACATAGCCTGCCCGCTCGTAGAACTGGGAAAGCCTGGAGGGCAGGTACGCCGGAAACCCCTCTTCCGCCGGCATCTCTTCCAGTCGGCCGGAGATCTCCCGCAGGGCTTCCGCCCAACGGGATGTGGAGTCCGCCATGATGGCCACATGGTATCCCATGTCCCTGTAGTATTCCGCAATGGTGATGCCGGTGTAGATGGAAGCTTCCCTGGCCGCCACTGGCATGTTGGAGGTGTTTGCGATGAGGATTGTCCTTTCCATCAGAGGCCTTCCGGAACGGGGGTCAGTCAGTTTGGGGAAATCCTCCAGCACTTCGGTGATCTCATTCCCCCGCTCTCCGCAGCCGATGTAGACGATCAGGTCCGCATCGCTCCACTTGGCCAGCTGGTGCTGGGTCATGGTTTTTCCGGTCCCGAAGCTTCCAGGCACCGCAGCCGCTCCTCCCTTGGCGATGGGAAAGAGGGTGTCGATGACCCTCTGTCCCGTCACCAGCGGTTTGGTAAGCGGGTGTCGCAGACGGAACGGCCGGGGTTTCCGGACCGGCCAGCGTTGGCAGAGGGACAGGGAGACCAGCTCGCTGAACCTGTTCTTGATGGTGACCACCGTGTCGTTCACCTTGTATTCCCCATCCGGAACGGTCTCCACCACGGTTCCTCCCATGCCGGGAGGGACCATGACCCTATGGGTCAGCAGCCCCGTCTCGGGGACAAGGGCGTAGACGACCCCTTCCTCCAGCTGTTGCCCCACCTTCACCGTTATTTCCACGTCCCAGTAGCGTTCCGGATCCAGGGACTGGGTGTCCAGCCCGCGGCCGATGAAAGGACCGGTAAGGGCTTCCAGCGTAGGCAGGGGACGCTGGATGCCGTCGAAGACGCCTCCCACGATGCCGGGACCCAGCTGCAGGGACATGGGCTCTTCCGAAGAGTACACCGGTTCCCCCACCTTGAGTCCCGTGGTGTTCTCGTAGACCTGCACGATCACATTGTCCCTGTTGATGGCAATGACCTCGCCGATCAGTTTCTGCCAGCCCACGTACACCATCTCCATCATCTCGAAAGCCCTGCTGCCTCCGATTGTCAGGACCGGCCCGTTGACGCCGACGATCTTTCCTTTCTCTTTCAATCCATCCACCACCTTTACTCGATCGACAAGTCGCAGTTTTTCATGAATTCATCCCTTTGGCTTTCCAGCCTTTTGGCAAAAGAGTCATCGATGAAAATATTGCGCGCCGCATCATAGATTTTGCAGCCGCCGATCATGTTCGCATTCCTGTCCTCCACCGTCACCAGCACCTTGTACTTGTCTTTGATCTCTTCCGCCAGGACCGCGTCCTGGGCGGACAGGTAGACCGTCACCTGTTCCTTCCCTGTGGCCGCCAGGTTCCTGTCCAACATTCCCATCAGATACTCCTTGTAGGCATCCGACGCGGCGAAAGCCGCCAATTCCTTTTCGGCCCCCCGGAAGACGCTGTCGATGATTTCCGTCCTCTTGTGGAGCAGCTTCCCCCTGTTTTCCATCTTCTTCTTGGACTGCAGCTCGTTGATTTCCCTTTCAACCTTGCGCATGCCTTCCTGGATGATTTCGTAGGCTTGGGCCAGATATTCCTCTTCCTTCTTTTCGTAGACCAAGGCGTTTTCCTTTTCGAATTCCGACAGGATCTTTGCCTTCTTCTCCTGGACCTCCGCCATGATGTCCCGGGCGAACTCCGCTATCTTTTCATCCATTTTGCTCATTTGAACACCTCACAACTTCAGACCGATGGCTTCCCGCACATATTTGGTGATGGAATCGGCTGTACGCACGGTTCCATGCCTGTCGGGTATTTCCACCACAAGGGGCAAATGGTATTCCAGCTTGATCTGTGTAATCTTCTCCGGAACCAGCTTGCCCAGTTTTTCTGTAACCAGCAGGATCCCAACGCTCCGGTCCAAAACCACCTGGTCGATGGCCCTCTGGACTTCTTCCTTCTCGTGGACGACGACCCCCTCCACCCCCGCCAGACGCATGCCTGTCAGGGTGTCGATGTTGTCGCTGATCAAGAACATCCGCATGCTATCATCCCCGCTTTTCTGTCCCTTTTAGTTGCCCAGGATCATGATGGATACGATCAGGCCGTAGATGGCGATCCCTTCGGAAAGTCCGACGAAGATGATCGTCTTTCCCAAAAGGGCCGGGTTCTCGCTGATGGCTCCAATGGCCGCCGCGGCGGAAACGGAAACCGCAATCCCCGCACCCACACTGGCGGCGCCTACGGACAGGGCAGCAGCCATGTAGCGGAGGCCGTCCGAGGAACCGGCCACCGCTGTCGCGGCATCCGCCGCCAAGGCGGTGTTTCCGCTGAGCAGCCATAAGGTCGCGCCCACCATCAGCAAGGCGAAGGCGGTGACGTTCATTCCCAGGAACCGCTTCACCTTCCTGTCTTCCACCGAATGTTTGACCGCATAGGTGCCATACCCTACGGTGATTGCCACAAGGGCCAATGCCACAATCAAAATTGTTGTCATACGAAAATCCTCCTTACGTCATCCGTTCATGTTAAAGGGTTTGAATTCAATGCCCTCTCCTGTGAAGAAGCGGCCGAACAGTTCATAATATTCCAGACGCAGTCCCTGGATGCCCACGATCATGCCTTCCAGGACGATGATCAGGATGTTGCCGAACACCATGACCGCAATGCTCCCGGCGCCCTCCATCATGTCCGAAAGCATGTGGAAGGCCATGAAGAAGGCCACATGGTTCATGGCGAAGGCTCCCACGCGGATGAAGGAGATGGTGTTGCTGAGGAACCCCAGCAGGGTCTCCATCATCTCGAAGCCGGACTCCACAAAGAATTGCCCCTTCCCTTCCGGGAACAGGTTGCCCTCCTTGGCCAGAAGCCGCTCCAATGGATGGGCCAACAGCATGATCAGGAAGGGCAGCACCAGCAGGAGCAGCACATAGGCCAACGGTATGGCCTTGGCTTGGAAGATGCGGACCCCCAGGACCAGCAGGGCCACATAAAACACCATTCCCGCCAGTCCGTTCCTGTCGAAGAGCATCTTCCCCACCTTGCCGGCCCTCCATGCGTTGAGCATGTTCAACAGCATGGCCCCCAGCAGCAGGAAGGCTCCGAAGCCCACCGCTCCCAGCAGGACCGTGGTCATCTCGTGCATGGGATGGATCAGGGGCAGGAACGGGACCAGTTCCCCGATGACCTCCTCATTCCCGAACACGGATCCGTAGACCAGGCCGAACACCGCCGACATGCCCCCCAGATACGCCATGATCCTGCCCAGCTTGACGCCTTTTTTCTTGAACAGCCACCAGCCCAGGCCGGCGATCACCAGACCTTGACCCAGGTCCCCGAACATCATGCCGAACATGAGGATGTAGGTCAGGGCCACCAGGGGGGTGGGATCCAGTTCCTTGTATCCCGGCGTGCCGTACATGGTCACCAGCGCTTCGAAAGGACGGAAGAAACCGTTGTTCTCCAGCTTGGTGGGCACAGGCGCCTTCCGGACGGCCTGGGCCTCCTCCACCATGTAGGAAACCGCATGGTGCTTTTCCAGGCTCTCCTTGAGGGCCTCCAGCCTGTTCCCCGGCACCCACCCCCCCAGGAAGAAGGCGCGTTCCGACTGGGCAAGGTACTTGTGGGCCCCGTAGACCTGGTTCAGTTGGAAAAGGAAGATGTGTATTTCCTTCAGCCGCTCCCGGTTGGTGGTGAAGAAGTCCTTGAACTGGGCCTCCACCTCCTGGATCCGGGTGTTTAGGATGGCGATCTCATGGTCCACCCTTCCCAGGGCCTCTTTGGGGTATCCCTTCACCTCGTCCGAAATCCAGATCCGCTCGAAGAACAGGGACTTGAACAGGTTGTCGATGCCTGCGCTTTCCTTCTCCGGCATGAAATACATGAGGTAGGCGAAATCCCCCTCCAGCTTCACATTGTACATGATCACCTGCCGGTCTTCGATGTACTCCTGCATCTTGAAGAAATTGGCCTTGGGCATCCGTCCGAAACGGAAATTCAGGAACCTGAAGTTGAACAGCTTGTCCACCTGTATGTTCAGGTCCTGGATGGGCAGGATCTGGTTGCGCATCTGCATCTTCCTGCTCAGGTCTTCCCTGGTGGTCTGTATTTCCTTCTGCATGCTGTTGATGACCTGCTCGTAGGACCGGATTTCTTCCTCCACGTCCTTCAACGCCATGGTGGGGCATTCCTGGTCCTTTCCACACTCGACCTTGATCCCCTCCATGGCGAACAGGTCGTCCATCTTGGCCAGCAGGGTGTCATACGGGTTTTCCGTATGCATTCCCTTGACTCCGTAATCCTCGTCCAGCACGGACAGGACATTCACCAGTTGGAGCTCGCTCCCGCCCAGGGATTGGATGAGCACGTCGTTCATCTTCTCCTTGGGACCTGCGATGCTCACGAAATGCATTTTTTCTATAGCCACGCGATTACCTCCTTTCCATGGTCCTCCCTATGCCTCCCCGCCGAAATTTCCGATCAGCATGGATTTGATCTCCTTGGGGTCCACCTGGTACCGGATGCCTTCCACCACGGTCGTGATGTTCACGATTTCCATTTCCTTCAGGAAGAGATACGCAAGCACCGGTGCGAAGGAAAAGGGTGTTTCCCGCATCCTTCTGGACATGTCTTTCGTCGTCTTCTGGTTGTACTGCCGCTCCCATTCGCTTTCGGTGAAATCAACGATTTTCATCATCCGGTGCTTCCTGGAGACGATGCGCACCACCTCTTCGGCAGAATCCGCATCGATCATCTTGTCGAAATCCTCCTTTTTCAAGGCGTAATGGTAGGGGATCAGATACAGCTGGAGAACTTCCCTGCCGACCTTGTAGTACCTTTTCCCCCGGTAGATCATCAGCACGTTCTTGAAGTCCACCTCCTGGCCCAGCATCTCCTCGATCATCTCCCGCCCGCTTCCGTTCGGGTAGGACCGGACCTGCTCGAAGGTCCGGTCGTAGTAATAGCCGTCCAGGGCCATTTCCGCCGCGAACAGGTCGATGCCGCCGTCCTCCCGGACCAACGGATTCAGGATGGGATAGAAACGGGTTCCGTGGAGCGAATCCACCAGTTCCCGGACATCGTTCGCCTTCAAAGTCTTGTTGAAGTCGATTTTGCTGTATTTGCTGATGAAGAGGATCTTCCGGTCGATTTCCGTCAGGTTGTTGCCTGTGGCAAGGATCCGGAGCATCTTCTTCAAGTCCTCGATCTCCTGTTTCCGGTACACCATCCGGTAGACGGCCTGCTCCCCGCCCTTCAGGTAGCGGGCGATCTTCAGCGCATCCCCGATCAGGGACCGGTAGAAGAGGATTTCCAGATACCCCCGGTGCACGTCGTCTTCATTCACGGTTGCCAGCGCATCCGCATAATAGGTGTTGTGCTTCAGGTAGAGGGCAACATCCCGCACGTTCCTCTTCTGCAGGAGCTGCTGGAAATCCTCCCTGGTCAGCATCTTTCCCCGCATGGCCCGGACTTTGGTGCTCAGATGGCTGTATCGAAACATATCCAGCATAGCGTCACCTCTTAAGGACTGATTCCACCAGTTCTTCTTTCCATTTATCGGCCATTTCCCTGCGCCGGTCTTCCATGGCCCGCAGGATTTTCTGGGTCTTTTCCGCTTCCCGCTCCTCGAACCGCTGGAATTCCTTCAACTCTTGCTGGCGGTAGCGTTCGATCTCCAGTTTAGCGTCCATTCCGGACTTCAGCTTCAGGGCCTTGAGCTTTTCCTGCAGTTCCTTGTCGGTCTGCTCCTTCAATTCCTTCGCCTCGTCCAGGACCGCCTGGGCCTGGTATTCGATGTCGATGATCTTCTTGATGATCTCTTCCATCCTCCGTCTCCTTTCCCTATGGATTCTGCGCTCCACGTTCCCTGGTCCATTTGGACCTGATGTTCTTAATTTAGCACATCAGATGGAAACTGTCTACATTTTTGGCAATATCTATGATAACTTACTGTTCATTTTTGTTTTTCATGTCCAACATCACCTGTTCTTTTTCACTTTTCTTGATCAATTTATAGGCATTTTCCCTCAAACCCTCATCAAACTGGCAGATGCCCGCATAGGCGCAGTAGTCGCAGGCCTTCCTCTCCTGGTATTTGTAGGGAACGATGGCGATGTTCCCTTCCACGATGCCGTCCCCCAGTTCCTTCACCTTCCCACCCACATACTCCAGGATGGCGGCGAACTCCTCCAGGGTCGCTGTGGAGGCGGCGGCGGAGACCCTCCCATCCTTGTTCAAGGAGACGGGGATGACGGTGGAACGGCTGCCCATGTCCCTTTCATACCGCCTGTAGACCTCCTCCTCTTCCAGAACAAGTCCTTTCAGCTTGAAGGCCTTTTCCGTTTCCTGCCGTAGGGTCTCTTCCGTAGGCTCCCCCTCCATTTTCAGCATGGGATCCTGGATTTGGCAATACCAGACTCCGGCGGGCAGGACTTCCTGCGTCCGCTCCAGGGACTCGATTTCCAGCAGCGCCCGCAGGTATACGAAGAGCTGGAGCTGCAGTCCATGGTAGAGGGCCGTCAGGTCCAAATCCCGGGAGCCCGACTTGTAGTCCACTACGCTCAGCCAGCAGCGGTCCCCTTCCTGGGAGATGTCCACCCGGTCCACGATTCCCTGCAGCCGCATGACGGTCCGGTTCGACAGCGGGACCTGGAGGCTGGGGGGCAGGTCCTTTCCGCCGCCGAACCGGTACTCCGCCTTGTAGGGCCTGAAATCCCCCTTCCCCAATTGGACCTGCATGGCCCAGACGGATTTTTTCAGGATTCTGGTCAGCCTTTTGACCAGGTATCCGGTCCGGAAGGTGCTTCTGAAAACATCCCGCACCTCTGCATCCAAGGCTTTCCTGACGGCCTCCTCCACCCGCAGGTCCCTCTGTTCGGGATCCAAGCCACAGAGGTCCCTTCCTTCCTCCATCAGTTCCCGGACCAGGATCTCCAATGCCTTGTGGAAAAGGTTCCCCATGTCTGGAGGAGCCACACCATAGAGGGAACGTTCCCTTGCCTGGAGGCCATACTTGACGAAATGGGAAAAGGGGCAGCCGGCGAACTGCTCCAGCCTGGACACGCTGTTCACCAGCGCGGGACCATAGAGCAGCCCGGAAATCCGCCCATCCAGAGGCGCTTCCCTGTTCTCATGGGCCATGCCCTGGAGCGCCTTCTCCATTAGGGGGGCATAGGCCTCCTGTCCGGACATCCAGGCATGGAATGCTTTGGCCTGGGTTGCGAAGCTTCCGCTGCGGTTGTCCCTGAGCATGGAGAGCCAGTGCATCATGGTTGGAAGGGGCCTGTTCACCACAAAGCGTCCCTCATAGGCCTTTGCGAAATCGGTGACCCTGGCCTGGGGGAACATCTTGCGCAGGTTGTTGGCCAGGGGCGCAGGGCGCAGGGCCTTCCCTTCCAGGTCGGCCTGGGCGAAGCTTGCGTACAGCCGTTCCCCGGCCCTGCAGAACCCTCCATAGATGTTCAGCTGGTCGCGGATCAGCATTTGCTTCCGGTCGGGTGCCAGCACCACATCCCGGCCCTTGAGCACGGCCTTCTCCTGGTCTGTCAGATAGCCTGGGGGACGGTCTCCTTTGGGTACCTTTCCCTCGTTCAGCCCCAGCACGAAGAGGACCTTCACTTCCTTGATCCTGGTCCGCTCAAGGTCCCCCACCACCACCTGGTCCAGGCCCGGTGGAATCAACCCCAGCTCTACCCGGGAGGCTCCCGCCTCCAGCAGGTCCGCAAAGCCTTGGTTTCCGACGCCTTCCCCTCCCAGGATTTCAACCATCTGGTCCAGAAGCTCCAGGGCGGCGGGCCAGATCCTTTTGTAGAACAGGGCCTCCTCCAACCTTCCCTTGGCTTCCAGATCCCGGGCCTCCTCCCCCAGACGTTCCTCCAGACCCAGCCAAGCCATCCAACGGAAGAGGGCTTCCGCCTTCCCCCGGACCTTCCTGGAACCCGCCAGGGATTCCCCCAGGCTCCGGTAGGCTTCCCACAGTTGTGCCCGGCTCCCTTCCAGGCGCTCCAGGGCCAGGTCCTCCCCGGGGCCTTCATAGGGCACCGGTTTGTGGAAGGGGACGGACCACTTCCTCCTTCCCTTGATCCCCCAGGCAAGGGCATAGTTCTCCAGCCGGTCTCCCGCCGCCTGGTCCAGAGGCAGATACCCGGTCTTCACCGCCGCGAACACATCCTCATAGCGGAAGTCCCGGATCACCACGTCCAGCGATGAAAAAAGGAACCGGAAAAAAGGATGCTCCAGCACCCTGCTCTTCTGGTCCATGAACACGGCTATCCCATATTGTTCGAACGTGCGCCGGATGACCGGCTTGTATCCCTCCAGGTCGGTGCACAGCACCGCCACATCCCGGTAGCGGAGCCCCTTCTCCTGCAGAAGCCTGCTGAGGGTGTCCGCCATGGCCCGCACTTCCATCCGCATGTGGGCTCCATACCCCAGATGGATGCCTGCAGGCTTTCCCGCAAACTTCGCATACGGGTAGCGGAACAGGTTCTTTTCCAGATGGACCAACGCCTTGCTCCGGAACCGCTTCCCCTCCTCCACCTCCAGCCTGATGGTGGGCAGCCGGTCCACCCCCAGGGTATGGAGCAACGCCTCCACGCTGCGCCATGTTTCCAGGCTCTCCTGGAAGAGTTCCCCGCTTCCGTCTTCCGGTTCCCCTCGCCCTTCCACCAGTTCCGGGTCGACCAGGAGGGATATGGACGCATGGGAAACCTTGCGCAGGGCCGCTTCCAGCACCTTGGTCTGGCTGGGGTTGAATCCATGGAATCCATCCAGGTGTATTTCCGCTTTTTCCATCCAGTCGGCCTTCTCCACCGCCTCCGGCAACAGGTCCAGGATGCTTTCCAGGGTCAGGTAGTGCTCCTCCATGTAGGACCTGTACCGTGCATACAGCCGTCCCGCGTCCCGCAGCTTGTCCCCCAGCACTTTGTCCACCCCTTCCTCCAGGACGGCTTCCAAGTCCTGGGGGGCGACTCCATACTGCTGGAACTCGTCCAGCAGGTCGCACATCTTGTCCAGGTAGCCCCTCTTTTCCACCAGGGAAGGGAGCTGCAGATACCCCTCCTCCCCCAGGAGCCTCCGGATGACCATGCCTTTCCCGGTCTCCTGCAGGATTTTCCTTTCTCCCGTCCCCAGGCCGTCATAGAGGCGGAAGGCCAGCCGCTGGAAGCTCAGGACTTCGATGTTGAGCAACCCCTTGGACGGGTGCAGCGCCACCAGCTCCTTCTGGGTTTCCAGGGTGAACTGCTCCGGCACCAGGACAAGGAATGTCCTGTCTGCGGCCTCCAGGGACTTGCGGACCACTTCCCCGTACATCCTGCGGGTCTTGCCGGATCCCGCTCTGCCTACAATCCATTGAAATGACATGCTACAGCTCCCATCCCTGCCAATACTCCTCCAGCGCCCCATCCTCGATGGCCAGGAGATACTTGTCCACAATGCCGAAGAGTTCGGATTCGTCCTCCAGGACCACCATCCGCTCGCCATCCTCCTCCACGATCTTGCCCTTCCCGTCCCTCTTCTCCGCGATATAGGCCTCCAGCCTGTTCAGCCAATCCTGGGCCAACGCCTGGGTGATGTCCTCATATCCGCTCATTTCCACCGCAATCTCCGCCTTGAACTCTTCCACCGGCATTTTGAACATACGCATACCTCCCGATTTTCCATATTGTTTTCCATACCTTGATTATACCCCCATCGGGGCGCCAAATCCACAACAACGGGAAAAGCGGCTCCGCCGCGGTTGCGAAGCAATTTTCCTGCAATACCGGA
This sequence comes from Anaerotalea alkaliphila, assembly GCF_010179735.1. Lineage (GTDB taxonomy): Bacteria > Bacillota > Clostridia > Lachnospirales > Vallitaleaceae > Anaerotalea > Anaerotalea alkaliphila. Next base: position 78,406 of record NZ_JAAEEH010000003.1, on the reverse strand, counting down.
AAAGCGGGGCCTGGAAGCACCGCCTCCAAGCCCCGCAATCCTATTCGCCGACCAGTTTCACGAGCACCCTCTTGCGCCTTTTCCCGTCGAACTCGCCGTAAAAGACCTCTTCCCAGGGGCCCAGGTCCATCTTCCCTTCCGTCACCGCCACCACGACCTCCCTGCCCACCAGGGTCCGCTTCAGGTGGGCGTCGGCGTTGTCTTCCCCTCTGTTGTGCTCGTACTGGCTGTGGGGATGTTCGGGCGCCAGCCTCTCCATCCAGCGCTCCAGGTCCCTGTGCAGGCCGGATTCGTTGTCGTTGATGAACACGCTGCTGGTGATGTGCATGGAGTTGCACAGGAGCAGCCCCTCCTTGATTCCGCTCTCCCGGATGCAGTCCTCCAGGTCGGAAGTGATCCGCACCATCTGCCGCCTTCTCTCCGTCTGAAACCAAAGTTCTTTCCTGTAGCTCTTCAAAACCGCCTATTCCTCCTTCATCGCCCTGAGGTCCGCCAGCACCTGTTCCACATGGCCTTCCACCTTCACGTTCCTGTATGCCCGGACGATGATTCCGTCCCCGTCCACAAGGAAGGTGGACCGGACGATTCCCATGCTTTCCCTGCCATAGTTCTTTTTCAGCCTCCAGACGCCAAACCGCTCGCACACCTCTCCGCTTTCGTCGCTCAGCAACAGGAACGGCAGGTCGTGCTTCTCCCGGAAGTTCCGGTGGGATCGGGGGGAATCCTTGCTGATCCCCACCACCACAGCCTCCGCATTTTCAAAATCCTGGTATAGGTCCCTGAAGCCGCAGGCTTCCTTGGTGCAACCGGGCGTGTTGTCCTTGGGGTAGAAATAGACGATCATGGGCTTGCCCTGGAACGTTTCCGACGAAACCGCTCCCCCATCCGCACCCGGCAATGTGAATGCGGGCATCCTGTCCCCCTGTTTCAGCTCTTGGTCCATGCTGGTCCTCCTCGTCATTTTCCCTCCGGTCCATGGGCCTCTTCCAGCCGCTCGATCAACTCCAGATGCAGCAGCGCTTCCGCCGGCTGGACCAGCGGCTGCTCCTCGAACAGGAGCACATCCGCCACATTGTCATAGAAATGCCTGTAATTTCCCGGCAGGGTGGGAACCTTCTCTTCCCTTCCGTCCCGGAAACGCACAATCCCCCAGCTTTCCTCTGGCTCCACCCCGTAATCCTCCTCTTCGGTGGACATGCCTGCAGACAGCTGGGCCTCCTGCACCTCAAATCCGTACTTCTCGTAGACCCCTTCCGCACCGGTCACATGGAACCTGGGCGTCTGCTCCTTGGCCGCTCTGGAAGCCTCCAGTTCCACCACCAGGGAGTCGTAATCCATCCGGATGGCGAAACTGTCCGCCACCTTGGTCCCGGGCCTTTCCTTCTCCAGCCTCCCCTCCACATGCAGGGGAAGTCCGAAGATCTGCAGGGCTTGGTCCAGCAGGTGGGGCCCCAGGTCGTAGAGGAGGTCGTTCCCCTCCAGTTCGGCTTCCTTCCAGGGCCTTGACTGCTGTTCCAACGGCAGCACCGGCCTGTCCAGATTCCAGGTGCTGACAAAACGCTGGATCTCCCCCAGCGTGTTTTTTGCTATCAGGTCCTTGACCGTAAGGAAGTCCCCGTCCAACCGCCTGTTCTGGAAGATGAAGATCTCCCGTTCCACGGCATCCGCAAGTCGGATCAGTTCCTCCCCTTCCGCCTTGTGCAGGACGAAGGGTTTTTCCACCAGCACGTGCTTACCGTGCTCCAAGGCTTCCTTGGCCATGCTGTAATGCAGGTGGTTGGGGGATGCGACGACCACCAGCTCGATGGATTCGTCCTTCAGCATTTCCAGGTGGTCCGTGTAGTGGGTCGCCTGGGGATATGCCTCTTGGCAGGCGTTGCCGTGTCTCTGGACGATTCCGGCCAGCTCGAAGTCGGGATGGCTTGCAACCATGGGCGCGTGCAGTATCCGGCTGATTTGACCGAATCCGATGATTCCTGTCCTGATTTTCCTCATACCATCAACCCCCTGTCTACGTGATGCATCTATTGTACTCCATTTTCAGAAATCATTCAATTACATTATTTTTTTGACGCTTTTCCGGACCATGAGCTCGTAATTTGCCACATATTTCTTGACTTCCGGCTCCTTTTTGTGGAGTATTTCCAGCAGCAGGTCCGCCGCCCGGGTGCCCACCTCCCGGTTGTCGGACCGGATGGTCGTCAACGGAGGATTGTAGACATGGGCCATGTTCACATCGTCGAAACCAACGATGGAAACGTCCTCCGGAATCCGCAACCCGCGCTCCAGCAGATGGTGCATGGCTCCCATGGCCATGAAATCCGTTGCCACGAACAGTGCCGTCGGCGGTACGCTGCAGCGCTCCAGGATGGACTCCATGGCCTTGCCGCCGCTTTCGATGGAAAAATCCCCCTCCGCCATGGCCTCCGGCTCCAGATGGAGCTGGTTCAGGAGCATGGCGGCTTCATATCCCCGTCTCCGCTCCGCTCCGGCCGCCCTGTCCATCAATGGCGCCCCTATGAAACCGATCCGGCGGTGCCCCTGGGAGATCAGGTACTCCGTGGCATGCTTGGCGGCATGGTAGTTGTTGTGGACCACGCAGGGGAAATCCAGCACCGCATCCTCCTGCCCGATCATGACGATGGGGATGGGGTAGTTCTTCAGCAGCTTGTAGTGCTCCTCGGTGAAGTCCACCGCAAAATACAGGATGCCGTCCACCCTTTTTTCCTGGAACAGCTTGAAGAAATCCAGCTCCTCTTCCGGGTCGAACCTGCTGTTTGCGAACATGATGCTGTAACCGCTCTTTTTCAGCACGTCCGATATGGCGTTGATGGTGCTTCCCAGGGAGGTCAGGTCCAGGGCCGGCGCCGAAAGCAGCACACCGATGGTGTTCGTCTTGTTCCTCTGCAGTTCTTTGGCAAGGGAATTGGGACGGTATCCGGTCTCCTGGATGACGGCTTCCACCCGCTGCTTCACTTCAGGACGCACGTTCGCAGTCCCATTGATCACCCGGGATACCGTGGAAATGGATACCCCCGCCCGCCTTGCCACTTCCTTGATGTTCACGGCGCTCCTCCTTTCTGCTTGACCCATCATTGAATCCCATCATACCTTCATTCCCTTGTCTTGTCAATCCTGGGGCATGATGCAATTTGCACGGATGGAGTGGGTTTTTGCGTCGGTATTCCGGCACTTTTTTCTTGACTTTTCCCCTCCAATGGCATATGATGGTTATGAAAAGCTTTTCATTTCCGGAAGGAGGCAACACTATGATCGATTCCCTTTTGGCGCGCCCATCCCTAGACCCCCTGCTGTCGGAACGCCTCCGACACCATCTTCCCCGGCTGCACGAACTGTACGGTTCCCTTTATGGATCCGGCGCCTACCGCAAGACCGCGGAGGCATCCTTCGAGGAACTCTTCGCGCTGATCCAGTCCAAGTTCGACGAGCGGAATTCCGCCCTGAAGGAAATGGACCGGACCCAGACCGGCTGGTATCTGGAACAGGATGTGGTGGGCATCACCCTTTACATGGACCTTTTCGCCGGGGACATCGCCGGTTTCAAGGCGCAGATCCCCTACCTGAAGGAACTGGGTGTGACCTTCATCCATTTCATGCCTCTGCTGGCAACCAGGGAAGGACAGAACGACGGGGGATACGCCGTGGCGGACTACAAGAACATCCAGCCCCGGTTCGGCACCACCGAAGGGTTCGTCCAACTGGTAGAACAGCTCCGGGAAAACGGGATCAAGTCCTGCGTGGATTTCGTGGTGAACCATACGGCCAAGGAACACCCCTGGGCCCTAAAGGCCATGGAGGGGGACCCCTGGCACCAGAGCCTCTACATGATGTACGACACGGACGAAATCCCCCGGGCGTACGAGAAGACCGTCCCGGAAGTCTTTCCAAAGGTTGCGCCGGGGAACTTCACCTATTACGAGGAAATCCAGAAGTGGGTCTTCACCTCCTTCTATGAATTCCAGTGGGACCTGAACTTCAAGAATCCGGCCGTCTTCGGGAAAGTGGTGGACATTCTCCTGCATCTGGCCAACATGGGGCTCGGAGCCATCCGTCTGGACGCCATCCCTTTCATGTGGAAGGAATTGGGCACCACCTGCCGCAACCTTCCCCAAATCCACGTCCTGCTGGAGATGATGGACCTCATCGTGGAAATCGCATGCCCTTCCCTGGTCCTGCTGGGTGAGGCCATTGTGGAGCCGGAAGAGATCGTGAAGTACTACGGGGAGGAGGTTCCCGAATGCAGGATGATGTACAACGCCACCCACATGGTGAACCTCTGGAACAGCCTGGCCACCCGGAACACACGGCTGCTGCAGGTCGACCAGTCCCGTTTCCCCCTTCCTTCCTGGGCCTGCTGGATCAACTACATCCGCTGCCACGACGACATCGGATGGGGCTTCAACGAGCAGGCCGTCTGGGACATGGGGCAGAATCCCTTCGACCACAAGCAGTTCCTGATCCATTTCTACGAAGGCAAGTTCCCCGGAAGCTTTTCCACCGGACAGCTCTATGAATTCAATCCGGAGACCATGGACGCCCGGAACTGCGGCACATTGGCCAGCCTCTGCGGACTGGAGGTTTCCCTTCGGGAGAAGAGCCGCTACCAGCAGGAGCTGGCCCTGAAGCGGATCCAGACGGTCTATGCGGTCCTGATGGCTTCCAAGGGGATCCCCCTGATCTACAGCGGCGACGAAATCGCCACCCTGAACGACTACAGCTACCTCCACGACCCCACCAAGTCCCACGATTCCCGCTGGCTCCACCGTCCTTTCTTCGACCCGGACCGGGCTGCGAAACGGAAGGATCCCCTGGCTCCGGAAGGCGTCGTCTTCCAATCCCTTGCACAGCTCATCACCCTGCGCAAGAAGGAAGGGGTCTTCCATTCCGGTGTCCCCATGACGGTGATCCCTCTGGACAACCCCGGCGTCTACTGCTTCGTCCGGTCCAGCGGGACCCAGGACTTCGTCGGCTTCTTCAATTTCACCGAGGACCGCCAGCCTTTCTCTCCGGCACCTGTCCTGGGCCACCTGCTGCATGCCGTGGGGCGCCCCTACAGCCTGGCCGACAGCAAGACGGACCTTCTCCAGGGAAGGACCTTGTCCCTCTCCTCCCCGCAAATCGAACTGGGACCCTACGAATTTTTCTGGCTGCTGTGATCCATGCCGGGCCCAACAAAAAAGGAAGAGCTTCAGCGGAAGCCCTTCCTTTTTGTTTTGTTGCGGGTGTACCTCTCCAAGGGCACCGGTCCCCGGATCACCTTTTTCGAAATGACCAGCTGGCCGTCTTCCTGGGGGCGGATGCGCCAGTCGATCAGCATGATCTGGCCGTCCCTGATTTCGATGCCGTTGATCCCTCTGGGATGGATGCAGCAGCCGGTGTTGAAATACGGCAGCTCCTTTCCTTTGGGGAATTTCGGCCTGTGGGTGTGTCCGCAGAGGATGGCGATGTCCTTGTCCCGGATCCACCGGGAGAAGTTCACCTCGATCTTATGCCTCTTCACCCTGTTCTTGGCCGGACTGGCGGGATTGTGCAGTCCGATGGTGTGCATGTACCTCCAGAAGTTCCTGAGGGAAAACATGGAAATCCACCAGAGCTGGTCGTTGAAGAGGTCCCCCTGGTGCCCGTGGACCGCCAGGAATTCCTGCCCGGTCTTCCTGTAGACGAAACGGATGGCTTCCACCGCCACAAGCCCCGGGAAGAGTTCGCTCTGCTTGTCCAGGTATTCGTCATAGAACCGGTACATGTTCTTCTCCACGAAGCGCCTGTTCCTTACGGCCATGTTGTGGTTCCCGAAGAGCATGTGGAATCGCCCCCTCTGGTAGAACTCCCGCAACAGGCAGAACACGTCGCTGTGGGCTCCCCGGATGTCCTTGAACTTCGCATGCTCCCAAAGCTCGTCCCCATCCCCCAGCTCCACGTAGGTGTATCCCTCTTCCAGGTACTTGCTCAACGCATGGAAATAGATGTTCTGGTTGTGGGCGAACTCGTCCGACATGCTGTTGTCTCCCCGGTGCACATCGCTGAAGAAGATGAGCTTCGTATCCTCATCGACCATCATCGTTTGGGCCCCCGAATACGCTTCGTCCAGCCGCTTGTTTGTTTTCAATCCACACCACCCCATTCCTGTTTTGGCCTCATTCCTCTACTCCCAGTATACCATAGGATGCAGGGGAAAAAAAAGAAGATCCTCCTGGAAGAGGACCTTCTTTTTTAGGCCGGAAATCCTAGTACTGCATTTCCGCCATTCTCTTGTAGCCTTCGTATCTTTCTTTTGCTTCCTTTTCCGCCTTGGCGAACAGTCTTTCCGCCTCTTGGGGGAACTGGCTCATCAATGTGGTGTAGCGGATTTCTCCCTTGATGAATTCCTGGAAGTCTGCTGTGGGCTCCTTGGAGTCCAGGACGAAGGGGTTCTTGCCTTCTTCCCTCAGCAGGGGATTGAATCTCCACAGGTGCCAGTAACCGGCTTCCACGGCCCTCTGGGTCTGCTCCTGGGTCTTGCCCATGCCGATCCGGATTCCGTGGTTGATGCAGGGAGCGTAAGCGATGATCAGGGAAGGTCCGTCGTACTTCTCGGCCTCCACCAGGGCCTTCATGAACTGGTTCTTGTTGGAACCCATGCCCACTTGCGCCACATAGACATAGCCGTAGGTCGCGGCGATCATGCCCAGGTCCTTCTTCTTCATTTTCTTTCCGGATGCAGCAAATTTTGCCACAGCACCGGTGGGTGTTGCCTTGGAGGATTGTCCTCCCGTGTTGGAGTATACTTCCGTATCGAACACCAGCACGTTCACGTTCTCGCCGGAGGCAAGGACGTGGTCCAATCCGCCGTAACCGATGTCATAAGCCCATCCGTCACCGCCCACGATCCAGACGGATTTCTTGATGAGGTAGTCCTTGTTGTCTTCGATGGATGCCAGCAGCTTGTCCGCTTCCGCGTTTCCTGTGGCCTTTCCGAATTGCGCGCGGATCGCTTTGTCCGCCAGCTTGGAGCCTTCGGCATCTTCCTTGTTGTCCAGCCACAGCTGGGCGGCATCCTTCAGTTCTGCGGGGATGTCCATGGCGACAAGCTTTCCGGCCGCGTCTGCGATCTGCTTTCTGATCTGCTTCACGGCAACCGCCATGCCCATGCCGTACTCCGCATTGTCCTCGAAGAGGGAGTTGGCCCAAGCGGGTCCTTTTCCTTCCGCGTTCTTGCAGTATACGGTTGCCGGAGCGGATCCGGACCAGATGGAGGAGCATCCTGTGGCATTGGCCACGATCATCCTGTCTCCATACAGCTGGGTGACGGCTTTGATGTAAGGCGTCTCGCCGCAACCTGCGCAGGCTCCGGAGAACTCAATCAGGGGTTGTGCGAACTGGCTGCCTTTGACGGTGTCGAGGGCCACTTTGTCCGTCTTGTAGGTGATGTTGGCGACCGCATAATCCCAGTTGCCCACTTCCTGTGTCTGGGTTTCGATGGGCTTCATGACCAGCGCCTTGTTCTTGGCGGGGCAGATGTCCGCGCAGTTTCCGCAACCCTGGCAGTCAAGGATGTCCACCTGCATTCTGTACTGTACGCCTTCCATGCCTTTGCCCACACCCTTGATCGCCTTGAAGGTGTCCGGGGCTCCCGCCATCTCTTCTTCCGTAGCCAGGAAAGGCCGGATGGATGCATGGGGACAAACGAAGGAGCACTGGTTGCACTGGATGCAGTTCTCGGGAATCCACTCGGGCACATTGACGGCGATTCCACGCTTCTCGTAGGCGGATGTTCCGTTGGGGAACGTTCCGTCTTCGGCGCCCAGGAACGCGCTGACCGGCAGGTCGTCCCCTTTTTGGGCGTTTACGGGACGCAGGATGTTCTTGATGAACGCGGGTACGTTGTCGTCTTCCACCAGGGTGGGCTCGGCGGATGCCCAGCTTGCAGGAACTTCCACCTTGACGACGGCGTCGATGCCGGCGTCTACGGCCGCATTGTTCATTGCAACGATCTTGTCGCCTTTTTTGCCGTAAGCCTTCTGGTTGGCTTCCTTCATATAAGCCACCGCTTCATCCACAGGAATCACATCAGCCAGTTTGAAGAAGGCAGCCTGCATGATGGTGTTGATTCTGGTTCCAAGACCAAGCTCTTCCGCCTTGTCTGTGGCGTTTACCGTGTAGAACTGGATGTCGTTCTCCGCGATGGCCTTCTTCAGTTCGCCCGGCAGGTGCTGGTCCAACTCCTCCGCGTTCCAATGGGTGTTCAGTACGAAGGTTCCGCCCTTCTTCAAACCTTTGAGCAAGTCGTACTTGTCCACATAGGACTGGTTGTGGCAGGCGATGTAGTCCGTCTCGTCCAGCAGGTAGGTGGACTTGATGGGGCTCTTTCCGAAACGCAGGTGGGATACGGTGATTCCACCGGACTTTTTGCTGTCATAGGAGAAATATCCCTGGGCATACAGGTCGGTCTTGTCTCCGATGATCTTGATGGCGTTCTTGTTGGCTCCAACGGTTCCGTCGGATCCCAGACCCCAGAACTTGCATCTCTTGGTGCCTTCTTTTTCCGTGATGATCCTCTCGCTGCTGTCCAGGGAAAGGTTGGTCACGTCGTCCACGATTCCGATGGTGAACTGGTCTTTAGGCTGCTCCAGCTTCATGTTGTCGTAAACCGCCTTGATCTGGGGAGGCGTCGTGTCCTTGGAACCAAGTCCGTAACGTCCGCCGACGACCATGGGGGCGTTGGGCTTGTTGTAGTACGCCGCGCGCACATCCAGGTACAACGGTTCTCCAGGTGCACCGGGCTCTTTGGTCCTGTCCAGGACGGTGATCTTCTTCACGGTGGCGGGGAGTTCCGCAAGCATCCGGTCCGCTGCGAAGGGTCTGTAGAGCCGCACTTTCAGAAGGCCCAGCTTTTCTCCCTTGGCCGCAAGGTAGTCGATGGTCTCCTCGATGGTCTCGCATACGGAACCCATGGCGATGACCACGTTCTCCGCATCCGGTGCGCCGTAATAGTTGAACAGCTTGTAGTCCCTACCGGTGACTGCGCTGATTTTTTCCATGTAATCTTCCACAACCGCAGGAATCGCGTCGTAGAATCTGTTGATTGCTTCCCTTGCCTGGAAGAAGATGTCCGGGTTCTGTGCCGTTCCTCTTGTCACAGGATTTTCGGGGTTCAGGGATTTCTTTCTGAAGGCCTTGACCGCATCCATGTCCACCAATTCTTCGAACACGCTGTAGGGGATGGTTTCGATCTTCTGCACTTCATGGGATGTCCTGAATCCGTCGAAGAAATGCAGGAAAGGAACGCTGGATTTGATGGCGCTCAAGTGGGCCACACCGCCAAGGTCCATGACTTCCTGCACGCTTCCGGAAGCCAGAAGGGCGAATCCTGTCTGTCTTGCGGACATGACGTCGGAATGGTCGCCGAAGATGGACAGCGCATGGGATGCCAGCGCACGGGCGCTTACGTGGAACACGCAGGGCAGAAGTTCGCCCGCGATCTTGTACATGTTGGGGATCATCAGCAACAGGCCTTGGGAAGCCGTGAATGTCGTTGTCAATGCTCCTGCCTGCAGGGAACCATGGACAGCACCTGCCGCTCCACCTTCCGATTGCAACTCCGTGACGCTGACTTCCTGGCCGAAAATGTTCTTTTGGCCGTATGCGGCCCATTCGTCCACCAGTTCAGCCATGGGAGAAGATGGGGTGATGGGATAGATTGCTGCAACATCTGTAAACGCATAGGATACATAGGCTGCGGCGGTATTCCCGTCCATCGTCTTCATTACTTTCTTATCTGCCATTTTTTTCCTCCTCGTTTTTTTAAAAAATGTCTAGATAATTTGGGGATTGCCAGCAATCCCTGTGCAAGAAAGCATACTTCGTATGCATTCAGACTACACCAGGAAAGTTTGGTCCCAAACAAGTTTGGACGAATTTTCCTAGTGTATGAAAAACACCGGCAGGTGTTTTTATCGGGTAAGGATGGTTCCAAAGGCGAATCCCAACATCTTTTCGCCTTTCCACAATGGATATTATACCATTTATGTTTATTGTATACAAGGCGAAATCTAAAAAAGAATTATTTTTCACACCCATCAAACCGTTTTTCAACCGTCACTTCATCGCCTCCACCAATGCCTCCAGCTGCAGGATCTTGAAGCTGGCCTGGTAGTAGTCGATGATCCCCTCGTCCTTCATCCGGGCGATCTCCCTGGACATGGAAGGTCTGGACACATTCAGGAACTCCGCCAGCTCGTTCCTGGACAAGGGGACCATGAAGGTGGTCTTGCCGGCCTTGTGGTACTGCTCCAGGAGGAACTTGGCCAGTTTGCTGCGCATGCTCTTGATGGACAGGTATTCCACTTTCCGGTTCAAGAGGAGCGCCTTTTCCGAAAGGATCTTCAGCATGTTCAGGACCATCCGCGTATGGTAGGTGCAGCTCGCCTGGCATGTTTGGATCATCCGGTCGGGAGGCAGGAACATGACCTCCACATCGCTGCTGGCATAGACGTTCACGATCCATTTCTTCATTCCGGAAAAAGCGATCATTTCCCCGAAAATATGTCCCGCGTCCAGCTTCACCAGGATGACCCGGTCCCCTATTTCGTTTTCCTTGGCGACTGTGACCTCTCCCCGCAATACGATGCCCAATCCCTCGAAAGGGTCCTCCACCATGCAGATGGTCTCCCCCTTCGCATAGGCTTTCATCGTCGGCCGCAGGCAAGTGAGCAGATGCTCCAGCTCCTCCGTGCGGATGTCGTCGAACAGGGAAATCCCCTTCAATACGCTATGCCATTTCTGATACATTCCGATTCCTCCGATGGCCATGGCCGCATATAGATTCGAAAAGCCTCCGGCCATGGCCGGAAGCTTTCCTTTTGTAACGGCACTTCATGCCTTCTTTTTCAACAGGTCCCGGATTTCCTCCAGCAGGACTTCCTGCTTCGGAGGTTCTGCCGGCGCCGGCGCCTCTTCCTGCTTCCTCTTGAACGAATTCATGGCCTTCACCGCCAGGAAGATCGCCAGGCCGATCAGGACGAAATCCAGCACGGACTGCAGGAAAGCCCCATACCGGATGGCCGCCTCCTCCATGGTTTCCGTGCCTTCCGCAATCACATACTTCAACTCCGCAAAGTTGACCCCTCCCAGAAGGAGGCCCAGAACCGGCATCAGCAGGTCGTTGACCAAGGAAGTCACGATCTTGCCGAAGGCTCCGCCGATTACTACGGCGACCGCCAGATCCACAACATTTCCCCTCAACAGGAACGCCTTGAACTCTCCCGCCATCTTCTTCATTCCCCACACCATCCTTTCCAACATACTGGTGTTGTTCGCACAAGGATATTATACACCCATCTTTTTGGCATAGCAAGGGTTCTAGTAGACGATCAGGCTCTTCAGGATCATGTCCAGCAGCTCCTCTTCCGTCACTTCATAGGGGTGGTTTGCCAGCTTCCCCTTGTTCCTGTACATGTTCTGGGCATAGTCCGCGGCTTCCTGGTAGCTGATTTCCACCTGGCCCACCAGCTGCACGATCCGGTTCTTGAATTCCTGGACCGAAGCCACACCCAGGGAGGACAGGATCTTGTCCACTTTCTTCCTGTCCTGGTGGTGGTTCAGAAGCTCCCCCAGAAAAAGCGCGGTCGCCTTTCCGTGGGAGATGTTGTGGTAATAGGTCAGATGGTAACCCAGACCGTGGGGCAGGGAGGTGCCCGTCTGGGAGATGACGACCCCCGCCCAGGTGGATGCGTGGATCAAATGGGTCCGCATCTCTTTGGTGTAATTGCGCAACAGCAGGTCTCCGGAAGCCAGGGCCCAATGGTTCAGCGCCTGCTCCGCGATGGCGTCCGAATAGCTGTTGGCCTTCTTCACCAGATACCCTTCGATGATGTGGGACAGGGAATCCACCGCCGTGCTGTTGGTGATGTGGACGGGAATGTCCATGAAATACCGGACGTCCACCAGGGCCATCTTGGGGAAGACCCGGCATTTGAAGTTCATCTTGGTCCGCTGGGAGTCATCGGTGAAGACCGCATAGGGGGTCGTCTCGCTGCCGGTTCCGGCGGTTGTCGGGACCGCCACAACAGGCAGCGCCTCCAGGTCGGGATTCAGGAAGAGGTCTTCCGGCTTCATCTGCCGGTTCTTCAACAGGACCGCAAGGGCCTTGGCCGTGTCGATGGCGGATCCCCCACCCACGCCGATGACGAAATCCACCGGATAGGTATGGAACAGGGCCATGGCCCTCTCCAGGATCTGGATGGAAGGGTTCTCCTCCACCTCGCTGAAGATGTAGTGGTGGACACCTGCAGACTCCAAGGCATTCTTCACGTCCATGTAGGAACCGTTCAGAAAGGCCGACTGCTGACCGGTGACCACCAGTGCGGAGCTGCCCAGCTTGGCCAGCTCCTGCTTCATCTCCTCCACCACATTATCTTGAAAACAAATCTTTGTAGGCATGTAAAACTGTTCCATAACAACCTCCTGTCCTATTCGATGGTGTCATCCCTTGGCCTTTTTCGCCGTCCTTTTCCCTTGGGACAGCACTTCTTCCACTTCCGTAAGGAATAGGGAGGGCTCTACGGGCTTTCCGTTGTAGTTCTTCACCTGCAACAGGTGCAGGTCCGTCCTGGCCCTTGTCTTGGCCACATAGAAGAGGCGGCGCTCCGCTTCCAGCCTGCCGCTGTCCCCCTCCGCTGCGGCTTTGAGGGCTTCCGCCCCAGGAAAAACCGAATTGAACAGGTCCACCATGTAGACATGGTCAAATTCCAGCCCCTTGGAACTGTGCACGGTGGAGAGGACGACGCCCTCCGCCCGGTCCCGGACTCCCGCCCGGGCCATGGCCGCCTCCAGCAGGTCCAGACGGTCCAGGAATTCCTGGATGCCCCTGCAGCGTTTCCCTATGAATTTCAGGGTGGCCAGGATGTTGGCAACCCCCTCCCTGGTCATCCCACGTCCTTTGGCTCCGCTCTCCGCCCATTTCCCATAACCCAAGTCCTCTTCTATGGTGACGATGGCCAGGTCCAGAGGCTTCTCCTTCAGGGACCTGAAATCGTGACGGAACCCGTACAGCCGGTTCTTCTGGAACTCCTGAAGCCCTCCATGGAGAAGGAGCGCGTCGAACAGGTCACGCTTCCTGTCCACATGGGATTTCGCCTTCCCATAGCCTGCCTTGGACAGGAACATGCCGTTCTTGTAGTAGATGCCGTCGAAGGAGGACAGGTCCCTAAAGTCCAGGGAGAACCGGAGGAAGTTCCGGATGTCCTCCAGCACCCAGTGCTTGAAGAAGTGCCCCTTGTTCCCGCGGATGGTGAAGGGGATTCCCTGGCGCTCCAGGGCTTCGGCAAACAGCACGGCGGTCAGGTTGTTCCTGTAGAGGACCGCCTTCTCCTCCAAGGGTCCCTTCTGCCCGGCCAGGTCCTCCAGGACGAACTTCATCTGGGCCACCTCATTGTAGACCTTGTGAATCCCTACCGGTTTCACCGGGGGATTTTTCGTGATGATCCGCTTGGGATGCCGCTTCTGGTTCTTCTCGATGAACCTGCCGGCCAAATCCACGATTTCCCGGCTGGAGCGGAAATTCTCTTCCATCCTGTAGAGGGTGGCCGAAGGATAGGTTTTGTCGAACTCCAGCACGGCCCCTGGATCCGCCCCCCGCCATTCATAGATGGTCTGGTCGTCGTCCGCCACCATGAACAGGCTGTTGCCAGGTCCCCCCGCAAGAAGCCGGATGATCTGGTTCTGCACCCTGGAGTTGTCCTGGGCCTCGTCCACCTGCAGATAGGGGTGGAGCCTTTGCTGGCGTTCCAGCAGTCCCTTGTCCCTTTTCAGCAACTGGTACGCCAGCAGCAGCATGTCGTCGAAATCATACAGCTGGTGCTTTTCCTTGAATGCCGCATAGATCATGTAGATCTTCTGGATGTTGGCGGTGGCGAAGTCGTGTTCCTTGTATCTTTCCGGAGGGATCAGGAGGTTCTTGATGTAGGAGATCTCTCCCGCCAGGGTCTCCACCATGTCCTCCGTGGGCTTTTCCTTGTTCACCTCTTCAAAGATGTTGGTCAGGATCTGCATCTTCGTGTAGCCGAAGCTGTTCTTTCCCTCGATGTTCTGCCGCAACACCCCCGTCCTCCTGCACTCCTGCATCATGATGCCGTAGCAGAAGGAATGGATGGTGGAGAACCGGGGCATGGGACCCTCCGCCCCCCCAAACAGGGCCCCATACCGCTTCCGCATGTCCCCGGCCGCAGCCACGCTGAAGGTCAGTGTCAGGATGTTCTGGGGCGGGATGCCCCGTTCCCTGATCATGTAGGCGGTCTTCACCACCATGACGGTCGTTTTTCCAGAACCGGGACAAGCCAACAGAAGGCTGTGTCCTTCCCCATGGAGGACGGCGGCCTTCTGTTGGCTTGTCAGTCGTATTCCCTTTTCCTGTTCCAGTTCCTGGAAAAAATCCATTTCCATACCTATTCCCATCTGTCTGTGGTTGCCATGAGGATCATGTAGCTGGTGGTGTCCCCAAGCTCCGGCCTTTGGAGGATCCTTGCGGAATTCCCCTTGTCCAGGAGCCGGATCCGGACCCCTGGATCCTCCAGTTCCAGGAGAAGGGACCAGAGGACGAAGCTGGAGGGGGAGTCCAGATGCCGGTTGGAGAGACCGATGACTTCCCGGTGATTACGCTCCAAAACCAGCGGCGCCGTCAGGGCGTCCATCCTGTCCGCCGCTTCCAGCGGCAGGTGGTGGGAGAAGTCGATGGATGCCAGATACAGCACCGAGGCGTCCCCCAGCACCTCCGCCAACCCTTCCGCCAGGGTCTTGAGACCCTCCATCCTTCTGGGCTCGTTCAACAGCAGGACCACCACCGGCACACCGGGAAAGAACTCCCCGATGTAATGGAGATGCACTCCCGTACTGTGCTCCCGCTGCAGGACCCCAGCCAGGGCCGGACTGCATGCCCCCTTTTCCAGAAGGGGGGCCACGACGTTGGAGGCATGGAAGATCCTGCCCACCCCCTCCACATGGAAGTCGGTCCTTGCAGCCTGCACCTGGGGCCCTTCCCCCCCGTGGTTCGGACCCATGAGTACGATTATATCCGGATTCGCCTTTTCTTTCAAGGTCTTATATGTTTTATGTAGAAGCTGCCCGGCCACCAGGTGGTGGGGAACCACCGCCCCCAGGACCTTTTGCCCCTCCTCCAGGGGATAGGCCTCTCCCGCCTGCATCCTTCCCCTCGCAAGGAATTTGTCCGGAAGGAAGGCGGACATGTCCATGGCGGGTTCCAGTGTTGCGGATACCGGCCCGCAACCCGCCGGTCCCCCGGTTTCCAGGCCATCCCTTCCGGCAAGGAGGGCCAGCAGGACCAGCGCCACGACCAGTAGCCTGTTGCTGCGGCTCATCCCTTCCTCCCCCCTTCCACCGGTCACTCCCGGATCCGGATGCTGCCGGGCTCCGACACGGCCGTCTGGCTGTCCCACCAGGTCCTGGCCACCGCCGGTTCCCCATGGTAGTTGCCGGACGCCACCGCCCGGGCCTCATAGGTTACGGCCAAATCCTGGCCGTCCCAGACCCCTATGGACAGCTGCAGGGCCTTGCCTTGGATCCGGTCCCATACCCAGACCCCTTCCCGGGTCTTTTCCTGGATCCGGACATACGCCAGCCCCGCAGGCAGCATCTCGTCGATTCCGTAATACCGGAAACCTTCGGACTCCAATTCCTGTCCCCCCTCCAGGACCAGCTCCACCTGGACCAGATCCCCCACGGACACGCTTTCCACAGGCTTCCCGTCCTTCAGGTAGCGCCGGGTCAGGGTCAGTCCTTGGGTGGGCGTCAGGTCCCCGGCGCTGCCCACATGCCGGATTCGCACCATGGTTTCCCCTTCCAGGGGTTCGAAGCGGACCACATCCGCTTCCTGGGCGTCCAGGACCAGGCGCTCCGCCTTCCCCCATCCCAGGGAGAGGGTCTGGGTCCGGCCTTCCAGGGTGTAGCGGAACCGGCTCACCGGGTCCTTCCCTTGGAGGGTCGACAGATACAGGTAGCGGGCGGCCGCCGTGCTGTAGGTCCGGTCCGCGCCGTCCTTAAGCAACCCATAGATCTCCTCGGCCAAACCGTTCCTTCTTGCTTCCAACGCCAGGGCAAGGCCCAGTGCCTGGATGCGCCGGTCCGCCTGTTCCCACCGTCCGCTTCCGGCAACCGCCTCCAACACTTCCCTGGCTTTCTCCAGGTCTCCCGCCTCTCCCAGGCCCAGTGCCAAAAAGAGGGCGGCAACCGGCTCCTTCTTCCAGTCGCTTTCAGCCAGAAGGGCCTTCGTCTCCAGCAGGACCGGTTCCCCCAGGGAAGCCAGCGCCCATAGCGCAGCCCCGTTTTCCTCCAGCGGCCGGTCTGCTGCCTGCCATGCCTGCGAAAGGGCCTGGACCATTTGGGCCCGGCTCGGCATGCCCGTCCCTTCCCCATGGTTCTCCCCGTACGCTTCGGGAAATCCCATGGCCAGCACCCAGGCGGTGGCCTCCATGCTTTCCTCCCCGTCCGGCAGGGCCTTGAACATCCCTTGGTTTCCCAGATAGGGATACAGGTCCCCCTGGAACACGCCGTGGAATAGGTCCGCCTCCAGCTCTTCCCCCAGCAGGAGGTCCACCATGTAGGCGGCCGCCTTTTCTTCCATCCGCAGACTCCGGCTCAAGCTCCGGATCCCCTCCAGTGCCTGGAACCGTTCCTCCGACGCCTTGTTGTAGAAATCCAGCACCACATTCTGTCCGTTGTGGGGGATCCGCATGCCGTCCGCAAGGAGTTCCTCCCGGACCAGTTCCAGGTGCTGCCGGCTGGGGACCACGGCGAATTCCTTGGACACGGCATCCGACAGGGAACCCGTGGATGCGGTAAGGGTCAGGGTCCACTTGCCCTCCTCCAGCACACCCAGGGGCAGCTGGTTGTAGGCCCGGAAGGGGACGCTTCCGGAATGGCTTTCGATTTCCCCCGTACCTTCCCTGACCAGCGCCGCCTCATAGGCCACCGGCGCTTCAAGGGAATCATCCCCCAGGAAACCCGCGGTGCCCCCCGTCGTCCAGGTGAGGGCAACGTCGTCCTGGACCAGGTATTCCTGGAACACCCGCAAATCCAGGAAGAAAGGCAGTCCCACCTGGATGCTGCCCTTCACCTTCTCTCCCAGCACCCTTCCCCCAGCATCCATGGCAAGGGCATTGGCGGTGATCCTGAAGCTGGTCAGGTTGTCCGGCAGGGTGAATCGGACGGTCCCCTTTCCGTCCGCGTCCGTCTGGACGGTCTGGAAGAAGGCCGTATGCACGAAATTCTCCCGGATCCTTGCAGCGGACCCTTCCCCGCCCTGCTCGGCTCCCCCATGGGGACCCTCATCCCCTCCCCCCGCCAGGACCGTTCCCCGGATGCCGGTGTCGTGGAGGTAGCTGTAGACCTCCTCCAACAGGCTGTGTCCGTCTTCCGCCAGGGCAAAAAAGGCTTCGTCCACCACGGAAAGGTTCACGTCGGCACCGATGGGATTGCCTTCCGGATCCCGGGTGGTCAGGGAAACCTCCACCGTCTCTCCGGGAGTATAGCGTTCCTTGTCCGGCTCCACCTCCAACTGCAGCCTGCGCTCCTGGATGTCCAGACCCAGCATCCTGCGCAGGTCGTAGGAGTGGTGCAGGCGGCCTCCGTCAAAAAACACAACCGCAATGGTCGCGTTTGGCACCATGGATTCCTCAAAGGTCACGGACAGCTCCGTCCCCTGCAGGATCCTGCTCTCCCTGAACCCGTCCTTCCAGGTCATGGCCAGGATCTTTTCCTTCCCTGTGGCTGCCAGCCGGGTGCCGTTCCTGTGCACCGCATAGGATACGGATTCCCCCAGGGCGGCCTGGAACTTGTCGCCTTCCAGGCTGTAGTACTCGAACATCCCTTCCCCGTCCGCCAGGGCCTGGCTGTAGTAGGCCTCCTCCCTTACCGGACGTCCTTGGGAATCCGCAAGGCGCACCACCAGCCTGTATCCCCTGTCCTTGTAGACTTGGGAAAACGTGCCGGAAGCCTTGCCGTCCCCATCCGTCGTCAGGGGGTAGGCCGCTACGGTGTTCTCCACCAGATTGTAGTCGAACGTCTCCACGGTCTTCTTCTGGATGGGGTCGTACGTACGCCCCACCAGGACCTTTTCATAGAAGCTTTCCACAATCTCCACTTCCACGGCCTTTCCGGAAAAAGCCCCTCCCCGCAGGCGCTGGAAGTCATACGGGTCTCCGGCGTAGTTTCCCAGGTCCCAGCGGTGGACTTCCAGGCCGAATTCCATGGCCCCCTCCCCCGTCTTCCGGGTCTCCACCACCAGCTGCACGTCCCGGGGAAAAAGCACGAAGCCTGCTTCCTTTGTGTCGTAGAAGCTTTCCAAGGCGCCCACCCTGGTCCGCACCTGCACATATTCCGGCCACCAGCTTTCCGTCTCCACATGGGGGGTCAGCACGGCCCGGAAATGGCCTGTGGAATCCGACTGCACCATCTGCTGCCTGGTTCCCGGCCTTCCTCCCAGGTCCGCCTGCCAGCTGTCCAGGACTACGGTTTCCCCTCCCAGGGGAGTCCCCTCGTAGTATCCCATCCAACCCTCCAGCTCCACCGTCTGGCCCATTTCCACAAGCTCTTTGGAAAGGGATGCCTCCAGGTTGTAGGTGGGTTTTTCGAACATGGCCACGGTAAGGGTCCTGCGTCCCACCTCCGCATCGCCCACCTTCAAGACCAGGTCCGCATGGCTGTTCCTGTAGTCCTCCAGGGAAAACGCGGACTGGAAGGTGTTCCTGGGGGAAAGGGAGAGGGGCTTTTCCTCCAACACCTTCCCCTCAAACTGCAGCTCCAGCGTGGCGCTGGCTGCCCTTCCTCCGCTCCGGGGGACCAGCATGCCGAACACCCGGATCTCATCCGTGGGGAGGAACAGCGTCCTGTCCGTGTAGAGGGTATGCAGATATCCCTTGGCGGGGTCTTCCGCTACAGGGGCCACCTGAAGGAACAGGACCAGGGGAGTTCCTTGTCCCGGGTCCAGCAGGATCCGGGCACGCTCCTCCTCCACCACGGTGGCGGGGAATTTGCCGAAACCTTCCCGGTCCGTGCTGCCCAGAAGCTTGTCCCCGTAGCTGACCCTGGCCACATTGGAAAGGCCCTGCCCATTGGCCAGCCACACCAGGAGCTCATCCCTGTCCACCGCTCCGAATGCGTTGTATCCGGTCACCTGCAGAAGCACCCCGTCCTGGCGTCCTTCCACTTCCGCCATGACGTAGTACATCCCTTCTTCCAGGCTCCGGGGCAATTCCATGGTTTGGCGCCATCCGCTTTGCACCAGGCGCGTCTTTCCCTGCGTCACCTGGGTCTGGAGCCTTTCCCTCTCCAGGATCCCCTTCACCTCATAGAGGTTCTTGCCGGCAAGGGCGGTGAACGCCTCCACGTCCTCCATCTTGTGGATCTTCAGGGAAACCACCGCCTCCTCGGGAAGCCCATAGGCATAGGCGTGGATCCATCCCGCCTCTTCCGGGGCCAGATAGGTCACGGGACCTTCCTTCACCAGCTGGAATTCTGCAGTGCTGTCCCCATGGGCTGTCCTGAAACTGAAGGCCGCATCCCCCGCCAGGACTTCCCCTTCCGCCCCATACCCCTTCCTGACCTGCACCTTGTAGAGGGTGTCCGGAAGCAGGTTGGCTTTGGGCACGAACACGATCCTGTTCCCCGCCACGGACAAGGACCCTTCCGCATAGGGTTCGATGGAAAAGAACGCTTCCGGGGGCGGAGCCCCTTCCAGTTTCCGGGTGAAAGCGACTTCCACGCCTGTGTCCACCGCCACTTGGGAGGCTCCGTCTCCTGGGTGGGAACCGGAGAACCGGAAATCCTTCTCCGTTTGGAAGGCCCATCCCTGGATCTCCTCCCCTTCCGCGGCAACCTGGACCTTCAGGATGCTGTTCCGCTCCAAAGGCTCCGCCAGCCGGAGTCCGAAAGTTTCCTTTTCCAACGGTTCCAGGGCGAAGGGCACGGCCGGATCCAGGAGGATGCTTGCCTGCAGCTCCTCCAAGGTGGTGCCGGGCCGGGCCAGAAGGCGGTATCCAGAATCCGGTTTGACCCCGTATTCTGTGGATTCCATGGCCGCCACATCCAGCAACAAGCCTCTGGAGGCGGTCTGGCCGTCCCCTCCCGGCGGCTCGGCCTCTTCCCGCCAGGGGCCCCATTGCCAGAGGGCGCCTGCCAGGGCCAGAAGGAGGACACCCAGTCCCGTTCCGAAGGCTATCTTGCGTTTCGTCGTTTTCAACATGGAAACCACCTGCCATTCCTAGTCCGATCCGTTGGTTTTCCTACACTTCCATTATACTCCTTTTCCCCTTGAATACAAGAAGGCCCCGGAACACCGGGGCCTTCTCCTACCAAAGCAGCTGCAGGCTTTCCATTTCCTTGTCCATCAGGGAGGCGGCTCCCGGTTCCTGCCGGAAGAGATGGTTGTAGCGGAACAGGATGAACCCCTTGTAGTTCCCCTGCTTCCTGGCGTCGTCCACCATCCTTGCCAGGATGTCCCCGGACGCCAGCCATTCCCCCTTGCCGGCCCCCGCCCAGGCGTCTGTTGTCCCCACCTTGTAAGCGGCCAGTCCCACCAGCAGGTCCACGCCGGATCCCTCCAGCATGGCCTGCCATTCCTCCAGCACCGCCCTGTAGGGCATGGTTCCGTGTTCATAGCCGAAATAAATCTGGGGGCTGATGTAGTCCACATAACCCTCCTGGGAAACCCACTTGCGCACATCGCTGTATTGCCCCTCGTAATTGGAGGGGATGGAGGCCTGGGGGCTGATGCCGAACACCAGGTCCGGATCGTGCTCCTTCACCGTCCTGTGGACCCAGGCCACCAGGAAGTCCACCTGCTGCCTCCGCCAGTCGGGCTGGGACAGCCCTCCTCCCCCCTGGAGATACCGTTCATAGTCTCCCAGGTCGTAGGACAGGTCCCGGGAAGGATAGAAGTAGTCGTCGAAATGGATGCCGTCCACCGGATAGTTCTCCAGGATCTCTTCCACGCCCCCGACGATCAGCGCCCGCACCTGGGGACTGGCCGGATTGTAATAGAGTCCCTGGGCGACCGCCAGGACCCGGTTGCTTCCGTCCTCCATCCAGGCGTTTGCCGGATTCCCCTTTGCCAGCGGCGCCTGCACGCTGTCATTGCGGATCCGGTAGGGATTGATCCACGCCTCCACCTTCAGGCCCCGGGCATGAGCCTCCTCCACCAGGATTCCAAAGGGGTCGTAGCCGGGATCCCTGCCTTCCTCTCCCGTCGCCATATGGGACCAGGGAAACAGTTCCGAAGCATAGAAGGCGTCCCCGAAGGGACGGACCTGGACGATGACCGTGTTCATCCCCGCCTCCCGGAGCTTGTCCAGCATGTCGCCGGCCGTTTCCCTCCAGCGGACCCCATCCGCCCCTGGGAGCAGTTCCCGGAGTTCCAGATAGGAAATCCATACGGCCCTGACCTCCGACCGGTCGCCCTGGGAATCCGCATACGGGGCGAACCGGCTGTCCAGGGTGGCCGCCCTAGCCAGCTGTACGCCGGAAAGCACCCCTTTTTCCCGGAAGACCTCCACCAAGGGACGTCCTTCCCCTTGGACTTCCATGAAGAGGGCATCGTAGGAAAGCTTGGCCATCAGGTCCCTGGACAAAGGGCTTGTCCCCGCCTTGTCCCCGGTGGTCAGCCCCGCCTGTGCCCCGTACTCCGCCGCCCTTTCCCAGGTGAATCCATCCTGGCCGTCCTTGTGCCCCAGGGCCCGCAGGAGCATGGTGGAATAGTCGTTTACGGTCACAGGCCGGTCCGACCCGTAGGCACCGGCCCCCATCCCCTTCACCAGTCCCAGGGCGTACAGATGGCCCACATGGGCGTCCGCCCAATCCGGCACATCCTTGAAGGGATGGCCCCCACGGTTGGCGGCGGACTCCTCCTGGCCCAGCAGGCGCACCAGCATGACCGCCGCCTGCGCCCTGGTCGCCCCTTTCTCCAGCTCCAGCCCCTGGCCCGTCCCCTTCAGCAGGCCCAGTACCTGGAGCACCTCCCCTTCCTTCTGCCAGCGTACCGCCTCCGCTCCCCCGGCAACCGTTCCCGCCAGCAGGAACGCAGTCAGGAGCAGGGCCGTCATCTTCCTTGCAATCCTCTCCATGGCGATTCTCCTTTCATCCGTGCCGCCGGTTTTCCCCTTCCGTCGCTTCCCCTTGATTCTACCTGTTTGGAGGCGGAATGTCAAAGTGCGTGTTGACAATGCCCCGAACAAGATGTTATCATTATTGTAAATTTATATTTCATATGGTAGAGGCGCATCCTTTATCAGTACCCTTGGGGATACACCAGATGTAGGCGATCCAAGGGGAAAGGAACGGATGCCGAAGGCCGTCGGGACTGGAACCGGCGCCCTGGTTGCTTGGTTAAGAGCCCTGCGACTGTCATAGGACAAGGCTTCCTTGTCTATGGAGTGCTACTGAAGATACGCATGCAACATCCTGTATCCTTAGTCGGCCAACCAGCCGGCTTTTTTATTGGATTTTGGAAGACGCCCATCAACCGAACACCCTGGGGCATTGCCCCGGACAGGAGGAATCCCATGGCTATTTTTACAGGATCCGGTGTGGCCATCATCACACCTTTCAACGACGACTATTCCGTCAACTATGAAAAGCTCCACGAGCTGGTGGACTTCAACATCGAAAACGGCACCGACAGCATCGTCATCTGCGGCACCACAGGCGAAGCTTCCACCTTGGACGACCAGGAGCATCTTGCCTGCATCCGCACCGCAGTGGAGGCGGCAGGCAAACGGGTGCCCGTCATCGCCGGCACCGGAAGCAACGACACCGCCCACGGCGTCCACCTCTCCAAAGAGGCGGAAAAACTGGGTGTGGACGGCCTGCTCCAGGTGACCCCCTACTACAACAAGACCTCACAGAAGGGCCTGGTGGAGCATTTTACGGAAATCGCCAGAAACGTGGACATCCCCATCCTGCTCTACAACGTTCCCAGCCGCACCGGAATGAACCTGCTGCCTGAAACCTGCAGGATACTTGCGGATGTGGAGAACATCGTGGGCATAAAGGAAGCCAGCGGCAACATCAGCCAGATCATGCAGTTCATGGATGTGACCGAAGGCCGTCTGGACCTCTACTCCGGAAACGACGACCAGATTGTCCCCCTTCTGTCCGCAGGCGGGAAAGGCGTCATTTCCGTGGTGGCCAACTTCCTGCCCCAGGAGACCCACGACATCGTGGAAAGGTACCTCTCCGGCGACGTGAAGGGAAGCATCCAGCTCCAGCTGCACCTGCTCAAGCTGATCAACGCCCTCTTCTGCGAAGTGAACCCCATGCCGGTGAAGGAGGCCATGAACCTGCTGGGCTACAACGTGGGCCCCTGTAGGCGCCCCCTGACCTCCATGGAACCCGCCAATGTGGAAAAACTGAAGGCTGTCCTTTCCGCCTACGGTCTGTTGAAATAAGGAGGTCCCATGACGAATATCATCATGCACGGATGCAACGGAAAAATGGGCCATGTGATCAGCCGGCTGGCAGCCGCGGATCCGGATGTCCGGATCGTGGCCGGCATCGACCCGAACACGACGGCCGCTTTCGGCTATCCCGTCTACCCCACCCCCCAGGACTGCGCCCAGGCGGGGGTCCAGGCGGATGTGGTCATCGACTTCTCCATCGCCAAGGCGGTCCCCGCCCTGCTGGCGTTCGCGGCCCAAACCAGGATTCCCGTGGTTGTCTGCACCACCGGTCTGGACCAGGCCCAAATCCAGCTGGTCCAGGACACCGCCAAGGATACCGCGGTCCTCTTCTCCGCCAACATGTCCCTGGGGGTGAACCTGCTGGTGAACCTGGTCCAGAAGGCGGCCGGGGTGCTCACCGGTGCGGGCTTCGACATCGAGATCGTGGAGAAGCACCACAACCAGAAGGTGGACGCCCCCAGCGGCACCGCCCTGTACATCGCGGACAGCATCAACCAGGCCCTGCCGGAACACTACGCCTATGCCTATGACCGCTCCAAGGAGCGGGCGAAGCGCCCCGTGAAGGAGATCGGCATCCATGCGGTCCGCGGAGGCACCATCGTAGGGGAGCACGACGTGATCTTCGCAGGCCAGGACGAGATCCTGCAGATCAGCCACACCGCCCTGTCCAAGGACATCTTCGCGGTGGGGGCGGTGAATGCCGCCAAATTCCTGAACGGCAAAGCGGCTGGCCTCTACAACATGGGCCACGTCATCGGCTGACCATGGGGGGCGGCAACGGAAGGCACCTGGTGCTGGTCAGCGTGGACGCGTTGAACCGGGATGACCTGCCCCTTCTGGCCAGGCTTCCCGTATGCGGAAGTTTCCTGCAGGAGGGGACCCTGGTCCCGGGGGTGCGCTCCATCCACCCCACCCTTACCTACTGCTGCCATACCACCATCCTGACCGGCGTCCGGCCCGGACGGCATGGCATCTACAACAACGAACTGGCAGATCCCGCCCGGCACCGGAACCAGGATTGGTTCTGGCATTACGACAGGATCAAGGCCCCCACCCTCTTCGACCTGGCCAGGGAATCCGGCATCTCCACAGCCGCCGTCCTCTGGCCGGTGCTGGGGGGAGCTCCTGTGGACCACAACGTTCCGGAAATCTGGTCCACCCGGAAGGAAAGCGGCCTTTCCCTCTTCTGGAAATACGGCAGCCGGAAGCTGCTTCCCCTGGTCCTCGCCAAGGCCCCCTTGCTCCGGGGGAAGACCCAGCCCCATCTGGACAACTTCACCGAGGCGGTGGCCTGCCGGATCCTGGAGAGGAAAAGGCCTGGGCTGACCGCCGTCCACTTCATCGAACTGGACCATCTGCGCCATGTCCACGGGCGGGAGGGCAGCCATGTGGAGGAGGCCCTGGCGCGGATCGACCGCCGGATCGGCCGGCTGATTGAAAGCACGAAGAAGGCGGGCACCTATGGGCGGACCGCTTTCGTGCTTCTGGGGGACCACGGCGGAGCGGACTGCAGCCGGATCATCCACCTGAACAGCCTGTTCCGGAAGGAAGGCCTGCTCCGGTGCGACCCCGGAGGGCGGATCCTCTCCTGGTCCGCCTACGCGTGCCATGCCGGAGGATCCGCCCAGATCCATTTGGCGGATCCCGAGGATGCCCTGCTGGCCGGGCGGGTGGGGGCCTTGCTGCAGGACCTGGCCCGGGGAGAGGATCCTTGCCTGCAACGGGTCCTTTCCGTGGAAGAGGCCCGGACCCTCCATGGCTTGGACGGCCCCTTCCGCTTTGTGGCCGAGGCGCGGGAAGGCTGCTACTTCCGCAACCATGCCTTGGGACCAGTGGTCGTGCCGGTGGACCCTTCCCGGGGGGATTACGTTCTGGAGCACGGCTTCTCTCCGGATGTGTCCCGGATGGATACCCTGCTCCTGGCCAAGGGGGCGGGCATCCGCCGGGGGGCGGTCCTTGGGGACTGCTCCCTTGTGGACGAGGCCCCCACCTTCGCACGGATCCTGGGACTCTCCATGGAGGGCACGGAAGGCAAAATACTGAAAGGGATGCTCGAATGAGCATCCCTTTCAGTATTTTGCGTGCGGATGTTGCGTTTGCGCAGGCTTCTAGGACAGCAGTTCCTCCAGGTAGGTGCGGTTCTTTTCCGCCATGGCCTTGAGGACCTCCACCTTTTGCCGCAGCTGCTCCTTGATCCCGTCATACTGGTCGAAGATTTGGGCGACCTCCCGGAGGATGTCCTGGACCGTGCAGCGGTGCAGGTCTTCCACCAGGTGCATGCCCATCTCCTGGACATAGTAGCGGACCTTGGGGTCATAGTTGAATCCTATCATGGGCACGTTCTGGGTCGCCGCATACAGAAGGGCATGGAGGCGCATGGCCAGGACCAGCTCGCTGCGGGCGATCACACCGATGATGTCCTGGATCTCATACCGGTCCTGCAACACATAGGAGCGGTGCTTCATCTTCTTCATGACCTCCATGGACACGATCAGGTCCGAAGGATATTTCATGGGAACGAACAGGATGTTGTAGTTGTAGCGCTCCACAATCTGGTCGCACACCTTCGCCATGACCCTGGTGTAGTGTTCCTCATGCTCCCAGCTCCGGAACATGACCGTCACATAGGGTTTCCCCCGGTCCACCCCCTCCTTGGCGAAAATCTCGTCCACCGGTTTTCCCGGAGGCAGTTCCAGGTTGAACACCGGATCCGCGGTCACGATGATTTTGGGCTTGCTCACCTTCATTCCCTCCAAAGGCTTCAGGGAAAGGTGCTCCCGCAGGGTGATGATGTCGATCTTGTTGGCGATCCAGCGGGTCAGCATCTTGTTGAAGGGTTTCCTCACCGGTCCGATCCCATTGGCGTAGAGCATGCATTTCTTGCCCATCCTTTTCGCCATGCCGATCAGGAACAGGTAGTACCACAGGGACCTGCTGCTGGTCTTGTCCTGCAGCAGGCTCCCGCCGCCCATGATCAGGATGTCCGTCTGTTTCAGGGCCTTCAGCACGGAGGGCAGGTTGAACCTGTTCACCGCCGGATACCCGTATTCCCTCTGGGTGGCTTCCGGACTGTTGGAAAGGATGGTGATGGCATGGCCCTTGTCCAACCCCGTGATGTCCTCGCAGATGGACGTAAGGATGGCGTCGTCACCGGAATTGTAATATCCGTAATAGCCGGCAATCAGGATTCTACTCATCTTGTTCCACTCCTTGGGCGTGTTTGGAATAAGCCACCAGCAGGGCCGCATTCGCCCAAAAATAAGTGACCATGAACGGGTTCTCGAAAATGTTTTCCACCCCATTGTGCAGGACCACCCCCACCATGCCTCCGTAAATCCCGTAGAGGATCCGCCTGACGGAGGTGTCCGAGACTCCCCGCAGGTAGCGGTGGCACCGGCCCAGCAGGACCAGCATCAGGAGGACGAAGGCGGTCAGGCCCACGATCCCCATTTCCGCCAGGGTCTTCATGTAATAGTTGTCCGTGTAGAAGGGGGACAGCTTGTTCTTCAAGGCGGTTGCCCCTCCATACCTTCCCAGGCCCAGTCCGAACAGCTTGCTGGAGGACCATTCCTCCAGGGTGGTCTGCCAGCGGTAGATCCTTCCGCCCTGGCTGGATTTCATCTGGTACTCCGGAGTGAACAGATAGGCGATCCGCCGGTAGAGGGTGTCCAGATTGGCCAGGGCCGCCCCCAAGACCGCCAGGATGGGTAGCACAAGCCTTTTCCCGAGGAAAAGCACCACCACCAGCAGGCCGGCGAACGCGGTGATCCAGGCTCCCCTGGTGAAGGTGAAGAGCAGGCCGAAGCCCATGGCCGCCGTGAGGACCAGGGCGGCCAGCTTCTTCAGGACGTGCTTTTCCCCCAGGAACAGGCCGAACCCGACGGGCAGATAGAGCACGAACAGGCTGCCTAGGGAATTGGGGCTGCGCACGATGGAATAGGCCCGGGTGGTGATGGTTTCCGTGCTGTCCACCCAGTTCCCCAACATGGGGGCTCCCGTGGCGTACTGGTAGATCCCATGCATCCCCAGCAGGCCCGCCCCAGCCACCAGGACCCAGACCATGCCTTTGGCCGTTTCCCTGGAGTCCACCAGCTGGAGCACCAGGAAATACCAGAACACGTACTGGAACACGGCCCTAAATCCCTCCACCCCGATGGCGAAGTCCGGTGAGTTCACAAAGAGCAGGAACACCCCGGTCAGCAGGAAAAGGAGGATGGGCAGGTCCAGGTCGGAAAACCGCCAGGGCTGTTTCAGGAAGAACCTGCGGTAAAGCAGGATGCCGAAAAAGGCCACCAGCAGCAGCTCGTCCCAGGTGCTGGCCAGGATGGTTCCTCCCAGGAAGGTCCGGACCAGATGGTCCACATACACGTAGGTCCCTACGAGATACACCGGTTTCCATTTGCCAAGAATCCGGCCGGTCCAGGAGACCGCCAGCAGGCTTCCCAGCCACCGGAAGGATTTTCGGACCGTGCCGAAAATCCAGCTTTCCGCAACAGACCGCACCAGCTTGTCCAGAACCCTGTCCAGCCATCCCCCCAGCAGGACCGCCCAATGGAACAGCAGCATCTGCCTGTGGTATTCCCGCAGGGGGTCTTTGGGCGCCTGCTCCCTCACCTTGAATACCATGCTTTCCTGGGATTTTTGGACCACCAGGAGCACCGTCCGGTAGAGGAAGCTGGCTTCGATCTTCCGTATCAGCGCATTCATTCTACCACCCCTGCGTCTCCTTCGTCCAAAGGCTGGAATGCCGTGATGATGGTGGAGAGCTTGTTGTCTTCCGTGGTCAGGAAGAATCCGGCCCCCACCCGGAGCTCCTGCTTGCCCAGTTCATAGATGGGTCCTTTCCGGGTGGCTGTGGCTTCCACCACGACCAGGGCGACCTTCCGCAGCGGGTTGGAGCCGTTCACCACATCCCCGTTGTTGTCCACCAGGGTGATGGGGGCGTCCTGCAGGTCCACCGAAACGATCCGGCTTCCCTCAAAAACCATCTTGTCCTCCACCAGCTCCGCCCCGGCCTCCAGGCTCTGGTAATAGGCGGGGTCGTATTCGAAGGTCTTCAGGGTCATCCGCACCGGCACCGGCTTGGAGCCCCCCGCCATGCTGGCAAGGTCCCCTCCGGAGACCCGGTTCAACACGCCCGCCAGGGCCGCCACCAGCACCAGCAGGAAAAGGAGGTCGAAAACATGCACTTTCCCAAAGAATTTCCAGTTGCTGTCCAAAAGCTTCATTTTCCCGCCTCCTTCTCCAATATGGCCACTACGCTGCCCAAGGCGTGCATGCCCTCCGTCTTGATCCAGTAGGAGGAGCCGACCTTGATCTCCTGGCCGCCGAAGTCCATGTAGGGACCGTAGCGGTTCACGGTTGCGCGGATGGTCACCCGAAGCGTCTTGGAATTGGGGTCGGAAACCGCCACAATGGCGCCGTCCACAGCCGCTTCGCGCTGGGTGTCGAAAATTTCCACTCCCACCACTTCCCCGTCCTGGATGGCGTTCAAGGCCACGATCCTGTCCCCGATCTCCACACTGGCGGCCACTTCCGGCAACACCCGGACGGCCTCCGCCAGAAAGACTATTTCCCTCTTGCCGGTTTCCACGCCGCCGCCGGAGGCTTTCCTCTGCTGGAGGAAATAGAATCCGCCGGCGCCCACCGCCAGGACAAGCAGCAGGACCAGGCCGTCCACCCAATTGAATCTTTTGTTCCTAGTATTCATTCGCACCTCCCAAAAGTC
This sequence comes from Anaerotalea alkaliphila, assembly GCF_010179735.1. Lineage (GTDB taxonomy): Bacteria > Bacillota > Clostridia > Lachnospirales > Vallitaleaceae > Anaerotalea > Anaerotalea alkaliphila. The sequence continues at coordinate 49,216 of NZ_JAAEEH010000003.1, read as the reverse complement.
GTTCGAACACGCCCGCCAATTCCATCGTCTGGTTCCGGCGGCTGTATCTTTCCACCGCTTCCCGGAGGGGGTCCAGTACAAGCCCTCCCTCCAGCCAACGGGCATACAGGGCTCCAAGGGCTTCCTTGACCGCCTCCACATCCCCGTCCTCCACAACCACGCCGGTCTTGGTTTCGCGGATCACCTCGGCGGCCACCCCGTCGGGGGGAGCCAAGGCCAGGATGGTCCTGTCCGTATAGATGTATTCGAATATTTTTCCGGTGTAGAAGTTCTTGGCTTCCGCGCCGGAGCCCACGATCAGCAGGAGCAGGTCCGCATCCAGAAGGAATTGGATGCTCTGCCTGTGGGGCATGTAGCCGTGGAAACGGACGATGTCCAGGCCAGGCAACAGCTCCGCCACCTTCTGCCGGTGCTCCTTGTTGAAGTGGCCCACAAAGTCCACCTCCACCCGGGACGGATCCACCAGCCCTTCCTCCATGGCTTTCTTCAGCCCCTGGAGGAAGCTGTCGGGCTTGCGCCTTCCGTACATGGCGCCCGTGTAGGCGATGGTCATCTTCTCACGGCCGGACCCCTTCCTGTCCAATCCTTCGAAATCCGCAGGGTCGTATCCGTTGGGGATCACCGTGGATTTTCCCTCCAGCGCATGCTCTTCCATGAACCCGTCCAGCATCAGCCGGGAATTGGTGACCAGATGGTCGCAGGCTTCCACGACCTGGCGTTCCATGTCCCTCTCCTTCGCCATCCGTCCTGGGGAATAGCCGAAATCAAGCACATAGGGGTTCTTCGTCCACTCGTCCCTGAAGTCCACCACCCAGGGCAGCTGGGGGAATTCCTTTTTCACCCAAAGTCCCATGAGATGGCCGCTGTAGGGGTAGGAGGTCGTGTAGAGCACGTCCGGCCGGTGCTTTCCCACCAGAGCCAGGACCTTTTTCCTGTTCATCCTGTACCAAATCCATTCGGCGTCCGGCACCAGGAGCTTCCTTTGGATGAACTTCCCCAGGAGGTTGAACGGCTTCGGCCATTCGCCGATGTTCCAGTTCGGGGTCCGTTCGATGGGGATTCCCGCCAGGTCTTCCAGCAGGCTGTCGTCGACCAGCCCTTTCGGGCCTTCGCTTGCCACCACCACCGGGTCCCATCCCAGCGTCTTCAGGTACTTGGCGAATTTTGCGCTCCTCTGCACGCCGGCACCCCCCATGGGGGGGAACTGGTAGGCGATGAGCATGACTTTCCTACCGTTGCCCATGGAAACCGCGTCCTTCCCCCAGCAGGTGATACTCGAAGCCTTGGGCCCGCAGGGATTCCCCGTCCAGGAAGTTCCTGGTGTCCAGGATCTTGGGGGTGCGCATGCGGGACTTCAGTTCCCCGAAGGGGATGTTCTCGAACACCCGGTGGTTCACGCCCAGGACCAGCAGGTCCGCGTCCGCAAGGGCCGTTTCCAGGTCTGGCGCCAGATGCTTGTAGGAGAGGATGAAGGGGTCGTAGATGCGCACCTCCAGGTCACGGACCTCTTCCAGCAGGTCCACCAGCTCCAGCACCGGACTCTCCCTGAGGTCGTCGATGTCGGGCTTGTAGGTGGCTCCCAGGATGGCGATCTTCTTGCCCGCCAGGCTTCCCAGGATGTTCCTGGCCCTGCCGAACACATGGTGGGGCATGGCGTCGTTGGTTTCCCTAGCCAGCCGGATGATTTTTGCCGTCTCCGGGAATTTTTCCACGATGAACCAGGGGTCCACCGCCAGGCAGTGGCCTCCCACACCGGGCCCCGGCTGGTGCAGGGTGACCCGGGGATGCTTGTTGGAATACTTGATCACTTCCCAGGCGTTGATCCCCAGCTGCTCGCAGATCACCGCCAGCTCGTTGGCCAGGGCGATGTTCACGTCCCGGAAGGTGTTCTCCATCAGTTTGCACATTTCCGCCGTGGTTGCGTCGGTCAGGAAGATTTCCCCCTTGACGAAGGATGCATAGATTTTCTTCACCTCCTCTGCGGATTTCCTGTTGATGCCTCCGATGATCCGGTTGTTCTCCACCAGTTCGATCAGAATCTTCCCCGGGATGACCCGTTCCGGGGAATGGGCCACATACAGGGATTCCTCCACGTCGAAGGGGCATTCCCTAAGGATGGGCATCATGAGGTTCTCCACCGTTCCCGGAGGGGAAGTGGACTCCAGAACCACCATATTCCCGGGCTCAAGAAAAGGCACGATGGAGCGGGTCGCGGCTTCCACATAGTCCATCATGGCCGTCTTGTCTTCCTTGATGGGGGTTGGCACCGCGATGATGAAGACGTCCGCCTTCTCCGCTTTCGTGGATGCCTTCAGGCTGCCGTTCTTCACCACTTCCTCATAGACCAATGCGTCCAGATAGGGCTCCTCGATGATGATCCTTCCCTCGTTCAGGCTATTGACCACTTCCTCGTTCACATCCACGCCCAGCACCTGGAATCCGTGCTTCGCGAACATGGCCGATGTGGGGAGGCCGATATACCCCATCCCGATGACACATATCTTTTTCTTCATGACTGCTCCTCCATCTTCTTTCTCGATTTCAATATCCTTGCGGGAACCCCTCCCACCACGCTGTAGGGCGGCACGTCCCGTGTCACCACGGCGCCTGTGCCCAGGATGGAGCCTCGTCCCACCCGGACCCCGGGAAGCAGGACGACCCTTGCTCCAATCCAGACGTCCTCCTCCACCACCACAGGCAGGGGATCGGATTCCCCCTGGTCGATCATGGGGATGTCCGTCCTGGCCGTCTCATGGTTGCGGGTATAGATCAGGACATCCGGACCCATCATCACGTCGTTTCCGATGTGCAGGGGACCCTGGATCCTGGCGTTTTGTCCGATACCGGACCGGTCCCCCAGGTGGATCCCCTTCCCTGAACCGAAAAACACGTTCCTTTCCACATTGCACCCCTTGCCCATGGAGTCGAAGATGCGCCGGCACAAAAAGTTCCGCACGCCCCGCGCTCCCAGGGAAAAAAGGCTGTCCGAAGACGGCAGCCTTTTCCCGATGCCGTAGTAGAGGATCAAGGCGACTATTCTCCACATGTTCAAACCTCTCTCATTCTATGCAGCAGCCGTCCCAGGAAACCTGTGCCGGCCAAAACGCCAAAGTAAATTATAATACCTGCCATCACGTTTATCAATAGGCTGGCCAAAGTAATCTCCATTCCCCGGTTGACCACCAGCAGGGCGGCCCCCATGGTGCCCGTCGCCAGGAACAGGGGCCAGAGCTCCCGGATCCGCAGATCGAAGGGGATGGCCGGGTTCCTGCCCCGGTAGGACGCCAGGAAAAAGAGCAGGTAGCCCCCCAGGGTGGAGGCCGCCGCGACCATGTAGCCCCAACGGGGCACCAGGAGAAGGTTCACCAGGATGTTGGCCATGGCCGCCAGGAAACTTTTCTTCAGGATGGGAAGGGTGTTGGCGGTCAGCTCCCATCCCTTGTTGCAGTACTCCGCCAGGCCGTAGAAGAGCATCCCCCCGGCCACATAGGCCATGACCGGACTCCCCCCCATGTACTCCTTCCCCAGGAACAGGCTGGACAGATGCCTGTGCAGCACCGCAATGCCCATGGCCGCGGGCATGCTGACGCTCAGGTAGAGGGCTGCCCCGGTCTTCAGGTGCCGGGCCGTCCTGTCCCTGTCCTGGTCGTAATGGGCCTTGAGCAGCTTGGGGTACACCCCCCGGCTCAAGCCCATCATCAGCATCATGAACACGGAGGAGGGGATGGCGTAGTTGGAGGTGTAGATGCCCACGGTGGCCCTATCCTGGAAGAAGCGGATGATGTAGCGGTCCGACATGTTCAGGAGGGCCATGACGAAACTGAATCCGATCAGGGGATACCCATAGCGCATGAAGTCCCGGACGGTCTCCTTGTCGTAGCCGCTCCAGCGGATCTGGCGCCAGGTTCCCGAAAGCAGGAAGGCCCCCAGGAAGGAAACCATGTCCACTGCGGCATGGGACAACAGGATGGACCATACGGAAGGGCCTAGCCGGTTGTAGGCCAGAACGGTGAGGGCCAGCTTTCCCGTCACATTGAAGAGCAGGATGGCGATGTTCTTGACCCGGTGCTCCATATACAGCAGGATGGCCAAGAGAAGCTGGGTGGAGCCGTAACCCGCCATCATCAGGGCAAGGACCAGCATCCCCCCGGGGCCGTAACCCTCCAGGAATCCCGGCAACAGCAGCTTGGCCCCCAGGACCAGTAGGAACAGCAGTCCATAGGCCCCCGCCATGGTCAGGTAGACCGTGGAGAAGAAGCGCCGCTTATCCTCCTCCCTTCCGGTATGCCCCTTGATGTAGCGGATGGCCGCCTGCATCAGCCAGCCCAGCAGGGTCAGGAACAGGATGTTCACCGTGGTGTTCACCATGGTGTATTCCCCATAGACTTCCGGGGGAAACAGGGTGGTGTACACCTTCACCGTCAGGATTCCTATGACCCCTTCCGCAACCTTGACCGGCAGGTACCCCAGCATGGAACCCTGGAAACCCGCCACCTTTTTCCGGATCGCCTTCAGCTTTCTCCTGATCATGGAGCCACCTTCGGGAACACGCTCCGGATCCGGTACCGCATCTCGTCCCCTTTGAAGTGGAAATCCACCACCTTGAAGCTGGCCTCTAGGTCCAGGCTGTTGCCGGCGCCCACCGCATACCAGATGCCGTTCAAATCCATGTAGCGGACGCCTTCCCGTATCTCCACCCCGTTGCCGTATCCGCTTCCATTGATGTAGAACACGTTCTTGCCTGTCCGGTTCTTGAATTCCTCCAGGATGTCCTGCAGGACCTGCCCTTCCCGCTTGTCCGTGAAGCCCGTCTGCAGGCTCTTGTTCCCGAAGACCAGGATGTTCTTCTGGCCCGCACCCTCCAAGGCTGCAATCAGTTTCTGGAGTTGGGTATGGTCCGTGGTCCGCAGGCTGCCGTTGTCCATGCCCAGGAACACCAGCCTGTAGGCTGCCTGGTCATGGACCGTAAAGATGTTGTTCCATGCCAGATGGTTCGGGCCTGCCTTCGTCTTGTCCACAGCCGATTTTCCTGCGAAGACCTGCTGTCCGGCGCCTCCCATGGCCGCGTAGACCTTGTCCATGACGACCGTGTCCAGAAGGCGGTTCTGGAACGCCGTGGGGCCGAAGACCGACAGCCGGAAGCTCTCCGCCCAGGGCTCCTGGGCCATCAGCGGATCCCGCAGTCCGCTGCGGGACTGGGTTTCAAATCCGCTGGCGTCCACCCCCTTCACGATCACCGGGCTGTCCAGGTAGATCCGGCTGCCGTATTCCACCGGAGCGGACAAGGAGGCCACATACAGCCGCTCGATCTGGACCGGGTAGGCCATGTCCGTCGGCATGGCACCTTCCAAATAGCGCCATCCGGTGAAATCCAGGGCGGTGGAGAGGGGGATGTTGTGGATCTTGCCGTCCCCGTCCGCCACCCGCGCACGCAGCAGGTTGCCGGAACCGTCCCCGTAGACCCAGATGCCGAATCCGTTGATGGGGATGCTGTAGGTCCAGCCGGTGAACTCTGCATAAGCCGCCTGGGTGACGTCCGAACTCCTGAAGTTGTACTCCAGCTTGACCGACTGGCCGGAATCCCTGGACTGTTCCGTGGAGATGGAGGCGATGGCCCCCACCGTATCCGGGTAGACCACCGTGCCCTTGAAGAACCGCTCGAAGTTCTGTACGCTGACCTTGTCCCCGCCTACGGTGATGTAGGCGGTCAGGGTGATTCCGTTGGCGGTTGCCGTGACTTTGCTGTAACCCGACCCGTCCGTGGCGTGGAAGGTGCCGTCCTTGAATTCCCCGATGGAGGGATTGTCCAGGGTCCACGTCAGGTTGGCGGGATTGACCGCCCCCTGGTGGCCGTCCACATCCGTGCCATGGACGGAAAAGCTGGCGACCTGGCCCTGGTTCAGGTTCAGGACCGAGGGGGTGATTTCCAGACCGATGTATCCTTCCAGGCTCTGCACCTTCGCCTCCCCCCGGACTCCCTGGACTTCCGCCACCAGCGTGATCTCTCCCGCGCTGGTGGGCTGGAACGTGTTCCCCTGGAAGTTCCCTGTACCTCCTTCCGTGCGGAAGGTGGCCTGGGAGGGTTGCACCTGCACCAGATTGTGGTACTGGTCCAGTCCGTACAGGGTGAATCCGATCTTCGAGTTCTTGAAGGACTTCTCCGCTTCCGGCTTCAGGACCAGGGTCTGCAGGGTACCCTTCGGCGCGGTGGACACGAATCCCACCCCGTTGACGACCTTCCTTTGGGTCAGACCCGAAGGGCTGTTCAGGAGGGTGTTTGCGGTCTGGCCCTGCAGCTTGCCCGTCATGGTGGAGGATCCTCCTCCGTCCAGGACCATGGCCTCATAGGCTCCGTATTCCAGAAGATAGGATGCCAGTTCCCCATGGGTGGCGCCGATGCTGCTGCCCCGGCCGTCCACCACCATCAGGATGATTTTCGTGTTGTCCTTGCTGATGCCGATGGCGGTCCGGGGATGCCTCTTGGCCGCCTCCATGGAAAGACCCTGGACCACCGGCACCCCTGCCTGCAGGACCTTCCCTCCCCCGGACACGGCGAACTCGATCCGGTCCAGGTCCAAGGTGTTCCTGACCTGGAGCTCCACACCGGTTCCCACGGTGAAGTTTCCCAGATGGTACTGGGCGATGCTCTCCTGGAGGACGATGAGGTAGCCTGTCTCCGGCACAACGGCCGGTTGTCCCGGTCCCACGACGGAAGTGACCGCGCCGTCCACCACGACCACCTTGAAGGCCCGCATGCCGGTTTCCAGTCCGGCGGTGGTGGACAGGGCCTTGCGGGTTATGATGAAGGGATTGGCCAGGTTGTTGAACTTGTTCACCGCTGTGACATAGAGCTCCTTGTTGTCGCTGGTGAGTACCTTCAGCTGCACCCCCAGGTAGTCCACCAGGGCCTTTCCGTCCGCCAGGACCAGGCTGGCCGCACCCTGCTTGGAGGTGTTGTAGTTGTGTTCCAGGACGGTAGGGCTCCCCCCTTCGATTTCATTCCCCTCGATCAGGGTGGGGTTGATCGCCGTGTTGAAAAAGGAGGCGTTCACCGAAGACACCAGGTTGGGGACGGTCTTCCCCAACTCGGTCAGCGTCTGCCGGTCTCCAAAAACGCCTTCCGAACGGAGGATTTCCAGTTCCGTGTAGGGGTCCCGCCTGTCCATGACCATCACATGGATGTCCACCCATCCGTCCTTGGTCAGCTTGCTGTTCGTCTCGTACCAGACCCCGCTGGAGAGCCGCTGGTTCTCCCTGGTCTGATGGAGGAGCGGGTTGGTGGCCTGTGCGGGAACAGCCCCCGCCGCCAGGGCGAGGGAGCCGGCCACAAGGGCCGCCGCCATCCGCAGGCTCCAGGCCTTCCATGGTTTTCTATCCTTTTGATCTTTGCATTCCATATCTTGCACCTCTCTCCGTATGCTGTAGGGCTTCCGACTTCCAAGTGATTATAACACAAAAGAGCGTGCCATGCACGCTCTTCGATGGGATCCTATGACTTCCGCCGCCTTCCGGCCAGCAGGAGGGGATAGATGTTTTTCATTGCCAGATGCAGGACAAAGCCCACCAGGCAGGCGACCGTCCCTTTCACCAGATTGAAGGGTATGTAGATGGTCGCAAGCATGGCCATCCGCTGGGTGGCTCCCACCTGGCTCCCCAGATAAAGGGGCAGGATCACGTAATAGTTGGCCGCACAGGCTGCCGCGACCATGAGCAGGATGCCCAAGCCCATCCCGGCCAGCAATCCCGCGTTGCTCCTCGTCCTCCTGTACAGCACCACCGGTGGCAGCACCAGCGCGGACCCGGCCAGGAAATTGGCCGCCTCCCCGACCCCTCCCGAGTTGGAACGGAACAGGAGGTTGAGCAGGTTCTTCCCCAGTTCGATGGACACCGCCGCGACCGGTCCCAAAAGGATGCCTCCAATCAGGGCGGCCACATCGCTCAGGTCGAATTTCAGGAAAGGGGGGAACAGGGAGGGGACCGGGAACTCCAGCAGCAGCAGGCCGAAGGCCAAGGCGGTGAACAGGGCCGCGGCTGCCAGTTCTTGCGTTTTTAGGAACCTTTGCATGGATACTCTCCTTATGTCTTTGGGTCTTCTTTGTCTTTTCCCATCATACACCAAGCAAAGGGGTTTTTCTACTGGAATGTTTTCCCTGGATGAATCTCCGCTCCCTTCCGAAGAGTCCCGGCTCCAGATACTCGTATGTTTTCGGCTCCTTCCGGATGCCGTCCACATGGATGCCGGCCTCGTGGGAGAACACCATGTCCCCCACGATGGGCTTGGACGCATGGACCATCCTGCCCGAGCTTGTTTCCACCATCTTGCTGAGGGCCGGCAGCCCTCCCAGGTCGATGTCCACCCTGGCCCCTTCCATCAGGGCCGCAGCCACGGCGATTTCCTCCAGGGCCGTATTCCCCGCCCGCTCCCCCAGGCCGTTCACGCAGCAGCTGACGTAATCCGCTCCCGCCCGGAAGGCCGCAAGGGCATTTGCCGTCCCCAGACCGAAGTCGTTGTGGCCGTGGAAATCGACGGGGATGTCCAGCTTCCCGGAAAGGCTTCCGATCCGCTCCATGACCCCAAAGGGTTCCAGGGCGCCCACCGTATCCGCATAGCGCACCCTGTAGGCCCCTTCCCGCTGGGCCAGCTGGAACAGGGTCAGCAGGAACTGCCTGTCCGCCCTGGAGGCGTCCTCCGCTCCGATGGAAACGCTGGCGCCCCGGGCCACCGCCAGCTCCACCAGGACCGCCATCGCATGGAGCACCTCCTCCCGGGTGCTCCCCAGCTTCCTGGTGATCTGGATGTCGGAGGAGGGAACGGAAATGTGGATGTTCCGGGCGCCGATGACCAGGGAGCTCCGGATGTCCTCGTAGCGCATGCGGTTCCATGTCAGGATTTCCGCCCCCAGACCCATCTGCAGGATTTCATAGACGGACTCCATCTCCTCCTTTCCCATCACAGGGATGCCGGCCTCGATCACATCCACCCCCAGCATGTCCAGGGCCGCTGCGATTTCCTTCTTTTCCTCCAGGGAAAAGGCGACTCCCGGGGATTGCTCCCCGTCCCGGAGGGTCGAATCCACAATATGCAATTTCCTTTTATCCATGGCGCTCCTCCTTTTCGCCGGGCTTGTCCCGCCGGTTTAGATCAACAGACGTTCCACGACGCTTTCTTCTTCTATGGCGTCCAGGATCTCTTCCACATCCCCCATCGCCACCTTCCCATACCAGGTCTGCTCCGGATAGACCATGACCACCGGTCCCATGGAGCAGAGCCCCAGGCATCCCGTGGTGGTGACCATCACCTGGTCGTCGATTCCCCGGTCCTGGACCTCCTCGATCAAGGCCCGGGCGATGTCCACCCCCTCCTTTTGGGCGCAGACACCCTTGATTTCACCCGTCAGGCGGGCGCTGCTGCATACGAACAAATGGAATTTCGGTTTTTCCATTCCCTCCAACTCCTTCCTATATCATATTGCCGCCACTCCGGCACACCGCTGTCCAAGGGTTCCCACCGCATCCGCCCTGCACTGGGTGCAGTGCATCATCTGGGGCATGATTTCGTTGCATTTCAGGCGGACCCGCACCAGCTCCTGCCGGGAGATTTCCCCGATGTCCTCGAAAGGCGTGCCTTCCACCGGAATCAGCGGCATGATGTTGTTCATGTCCGCCCCTGCAGTCCTGGCCCAAGTGGCGATTTCCTCCACCTCGTGGTCGTTTACCCCCTTGATCAGGACGGTGTTCACCTTGGTCATCACATCCTTGCCTTTCAGATGGTTGAGGGCCTCCCACTGCTTGTCCAGGAGAAGTTTGGCCCCCTCCAGCCCGAAATGCTTGACCCCCTCGAAGGTGGCGTACCTGTAGATGTGTGCCGCCGTCTCCGGGCGCACGCCGTTGATGGTGACGGTGAAATGGCTCACCCCCAGGCCGATCAGCTGGTCCGCGAACTTGCGCAGCTTCAGTCCGTTGGTGGACAGGCAGAAGGTGGTGTCGGGATCATACTCCCCGATCAGGCGGATGGTTTCCATGGTTTCCGTGATGTTCGCCAGGGGGTCCCCCGGCCCTGCGATGCCCACCACCTTCAGGTTCGGCACCGTGTCCTTGGCCTTCTTGTAGCGTTCCAGAGCCTCCACCGGCGTCAGCACGTTGCTGGTCACCCCCGGACGGCTTTCGTTCTGGCAGTCGTACTTCCGGTTGCAGAAGTTGCACTTGATGTTGCATTTGGGAGCCACCGGCAGATGGATCCTGGCCGCCTCATGGGCCGCCCCCGCATTGAAACAGGGATGTTCCTTCGTCTTTTGCTCCAGTGTCCTCATGATTCCACCGCCTCCTTTGCATGATATGTCTCCAACATGGTTTTCCTGTAATGCCTGTGCTTCTGGTCCAGGAGGGTGTTTGCGATCCTGTCCAACAGCTCCATGGCTCCCGCATATCCGAAAATCCGCTGGCGCTGCCCGCCCACATGGTCGTGGATGGGGAATCCCACCCGCACCAGGTCGATGCCGTCCTGCTCCCAGATGAATTTTCCGTCCGAATTCCCCACCATCACATTCACACCCCTGTCCAGGATCCGCTCCCGGATCACCTCGAAATCCGTATCCTGGAGGACTTCCCCCTCCAGACCCTCCTCCTCCAGCAGCTTCCCCATGTAGAGGGAAAACTGCTGGTTCGCCGTCCCGGTGGCGGCCACCAGGGGCTTTATTCCGTTCTCGGCGCACAGCCTGGTCAGCCCGTATGCCAGCTCCATGTCCCCGAACACCGCAGCCCTTCCCAATCCGTTGTGCTTGTGGGAATCGATCATGGCATCCAGCAGCCGTCCCCGTTGCATCTTGTATTTCAAGGGTGTTTCCATCCCTGCGATGTCCCCCAGGACCTCCAGGAGCCGGTCCGTGCATTCCAGACCCACGGGAAGGGGGATCCTGTACAGGGGAACCCCATGCTGTTCATAGAGGTACATGCCCGGGGACAGGCTTTCCTCCACAAGCACGCCCAGTTCCACGGTGGCGGCGGCAACCTTCATCCCCTGGACCTCTTCCACCGTTGTCCCGTAGGGGTTCAGCTTCTCATAGGGTTCCCCGAAGGGGGCGTCCAACGCGTCCGAATAGTCGGGCAGCAGCACCCCTTCCAGACCGAAGCTATCCAGGATCTCCTTCAGCTCCCGCAGGTCTGCGCAGGTGGCGGAAGACGCCACCAGGTTGACCCTCCGGGGATTCCTGCTCCGCTTCCAACTGTCCGCTTCAGGCGGATTGTAATGGGCCACGATTCCCCGCAGGGCCGCGTAATAGCCTTCCGTCTGGCTGCCACCGTATCCCGGGGTCGGGACGGGAATCAGGTCCGCCACCAGTTCCGGATGCTCCAGTCGGATTTCCTTTGCGAACCTCCGGACATCGTCCCCGATGGTTTCCGCCAGGCAGCTTGTCAGGATTCCGATGACCCTGGGCTGGTAGAGCTGCGTCAGGTTCAGGACGCCCGCCTTCAGGTTCCTTGCGCCGCCGTACACCGTCCCCTCCTCCGTCAGGGAGGAGGAGGCGATGTCCACCGGTTCGTTGAAATGCCCTGCGATGTGCCTGCGGATATAGGTGCTGCATCCCTGGGATCCATGGATGATGGCCATGCTTCCCGCGATTCCCAGAAAGGCCAGGGAAGCCCCCATGGGCATGCACATCTTGCAAGGGTTCACCTGCATGTCCGCATAACTGCTCCTCTCCTTCATCTGGCCACCTCCTTCTTCACATGTCTCCATACGGGACTGTTGACGGTACCGTCGATTTCCTTCGCCAGGTTCAAGGCCCCCTCGAAACCTGCCAGGGGATGTTTCCGTTCATGGTTGTGGTCGACGAAGGCCAGTCCCAGCTTGTAGGCCAGGGGGCGCTCCTTGACGCCTCCCACCAGGATTTCCGCTCCCGTCTCCCGGATGAAATGCTCCAGTTCCGAGGGGTTCGTGTCGTCCAGGATGACGGTCCCTTCCCCGGTGATGGTCTTGAAATGCTCGTATTCCTCCCGGGATCCCGTCTGGGTCCCCACCAGCACCGTTTCGATTCCAAGCTCCCCAAATTGGGCGATGAGGGAGGTGGCCTTGAAGCCTCCCCCCACATAGAGCGCCGCCCTCTTCCCTTCCAGCCGGGGCCTGTATTCCCCCAGGGCTTCTTCCACAGGCCCCTTGTGTCTGGCCACCAGCCGCTCCAGCCTCTCCTCCATCCCGGCATCCCCCAGCAGCCCCACGATCTTCTCCAGGGAAGCGATGGTGTCCGAAAGGCCCAGAAACCGGACCCCCGTATAGGGGATCCCGTACCTTTCCTCCATCCTCTTGGCCAGGTAGGTCATGGAACCCGCGCACTGGACGATGTTCAGGTCCGCCCTGGTGGCATCCCTGAGCCCCTGTACCGTGGCGTCCCCGGTGATGCAGGTGACCACCTGGATCCCCAGCTCTTCCAAGTATCCCTTGATGATCCATGCTTCCGCCGCCAGGTTGAAGTCCCCCAGGAAGTTCAGCCGGGGCCTGTCCCCGCCGCCGGCTTTGGCCGGGGCAGCTGTCTCCCCCATGAGCCGGAGCATGGTGTTGCAGGCGGCCTTGTATCCGTCCTTCTTGTTTCCGGAAAAACCGGGGGAGTTCACCGGAAGGACAGGGATGTCGTGCTTCTTTTCCGCCATCCGGCAGACGGCCTCCACATCGTCCCCGATCACGCCCACCACACAGGTGGAGTAGACGAAGACGGCCTTAGGGCTGTGCTTCTCCACAATCCCGTCTATGGCCGCAGCCAGCTTCATCTCCCCTCCGAACACGATGTCCTCTTCCCTAAGGTCCGTGGAGAAGCTGTTCCTGTAGAGCTCTTCCTTGCTGCTCAAGCTTCCCCGGATGTCCCAGGTGTAGGCGGCGCATCCGATGGGGCCATGGACGATGTGCGCCGCGTCGGTGACCGGGTTGAGGACAACCCGGGCGCCGCAGTAGACGCAGGCCCGCTGGCTCACAACACCGGAGACACTGGATGTGTCGCATTCGATGGCGCTTGCTTGGCCCATTCCGTTCTTGTGTACCGACCTCTCCCGTTCCTTGATGACGACCGATGCTGTTTCCATGGATGCGCCTCCTTCCTACATCACCAGCTCGAAGTCTTCGTCCGCGCAGGTCATGTCCATCTTGTCCAACAGGGCGTTGGAGATCTTTTCAATGAGCCGCAGGGCTCCCCTGTATCCCACCAGAGGGAAATAGCTGTGTCCCATCCGGTCCAGGATGGGGAATCCCACCCGCACCAGGGGCACGTCTTCCGCCCGGGCGATGAATTTGCCGTAGGTGTTGCCGATGATCATGTCCACCGGGGTTTCCTTGATCATCTGGTGGAAGGTCATCAGGTCCGCATCCGCCATCACGACGCTGTCCGTCAGGCCGGCCTCCGCGAACATGGCGGAAACTTCCGCTTCGAACTGTTTGCCCGGTGTGCCGGTCAGCACGATGGTGGGCACCATCCCCAGGTCGATGACGAATTCCGTGACCGCCAGGATGATGTCCGGATCACCGAAGATCCCCACCTTTTTCCCGTGGTAGTGGTTGTGCACGTCCACCATGACGTCCACCAGCTGGCCCCGTTCGAATTCCAGCTCCTTGGGGATGTTGCCTCCGTTCAGCTCCAGCAGCTGCATGACGAATGCGTCCGTCGCCTTGATGCCGATGGGCGTCTTGAGCACATGAGGCTGCACCTCGCAGAGCTTTTCAAGCTCGAATGCCGCCGGCTCGGAACAGAATTTCCCCATGGCGATGGTGGCCTTGGCGTTCCCCGCGTCCACAATGTCGGCGATGGGAGTCCCTCCCTCCGGGTACATCTCGTATTTCCCCGTGTTGGGGGTGGAGACCACGTTGCTGGTGTCCGGGAACATGGTGTTCGGCACCTTCAGGAGCTTTGCCAGACGCTTGATTTCCATCATGTCGCTGGGTTCCACATATCCCGGGATGAGGTTCACCTTTCCGTTGCTGCCCTCCGCCGTCTTTTTGGAGAGGTGGGTCACCATGGCCTTCGCCATGTTGGCGAAACCGGTGACATGGGAGCCCACATAACTGGGGGTGTTGGCGTAGATCACCTTTTTGCCTTCGGGGATCTTGGTCGCCCGGATGATTTCCGTCAGGTCGTCCCCGATGGTCTCGGAAAGGCAGGTGGTGTTCACCGCGATGATGTCCGGGTTGTAGATTTCAAACACGTTTTCGATCCCTTTGGAGAGGTTGGCCTTTCCTCCGAACACGCAGGATCCTTCGGTGAAGGAACTGGTGGAGGCTACGATGGGATCCCTGTAGTGCCTGGTCAGGTGCATCCTGTGGTAGGAGCAGCAGCCTTGGGAGCCGTGGCTGTGGGGCAGACATTTGTGGATCCCCAGAGCGGCGTACATGGCTCCGATGGGTTGGCAGGTCTTGGCCGGGTTCACCTTCAAATTGCTTCTCTCGGTTCTTTTTTTGGGTGTAAGATCTAACATGCGCTCTCAGCTCCTTCCATGTTTGAAACTTTGCCTGTCAGGAGGGGTTCTTTCCTCCAGGGTGCCGTGATGTAGGACCAGGCCGGCGTCAGCATGCCTGCGGCGATGTCCCGGGCGAAGTTGATTGCGCCCTTGTAGCCCGCATAGGGTCCCGAATAGTCGTAGGAGTGCAGCTGCTTGGAATAGACGCCCATCTTCTGGATGATGTACTTGTCCTTGACGCCGGAGCCCACGATGCTGGGTTTCAATGCCTTCACGATGATTTCCGTCTCGATGTGGTTCAGGTCGTCGATGACCAGGGAACCGTCCTCCATGTCCTTGATCAATCCCTCGTATTGGTTGAAGGGCAGCTCCTTTTTCAGCTCCTCCAGGCGGTCTTCCGGAATCCGGAGGAAGTAGTTCTTCTCGTCCTTTTCCACCTTGATTTCCTCGATGTTCCTGCTGTCCGCGTCGATCTTGATGTAGGGGATGATGTCCCTTCCCTCGTAGTCGTCCCGATGGGCGAATTCATATCCCGCAACCACTGTGGAGATGCCCAATTCCTTCAGCAATCCTTGGTAGTGATGGGCCCTGGAACCGCCCACATACAATACGGCCGTCTTGCCCTCCAGCTTCTGGCGGATGGTTTCCATCTCCTCCTCGATGTCCGATGTCTCTTCCGCAATCACCTCCTCCGTCCTTGCCAGCAGCTCCGGATCTCCGAAGAACTTGGCCATGTTCCGCAGGGACTGGGTGAAGTTCTCCACGCCGATGAAGTTCACCTTCATCCAGGGCAGCCCGTATTTGGTTTCGATCATGTCCGCGATGTAGTTGATGGAGCGGTGGCATTGGACCAGGTTCAGGTCCGCATTGTGGGACTTGGCGATGTCGTCGTAGCTGCCGTTTCCCGTCATGGTGCAGACCACGTTGTAGCCGATCTTCTGCAGCACCCTGGAGATCTCCCATTCGTCCCCGCCGATGTTGTACTCTCCCAGAAGGTTGATGGAGAAGGTCTTCTTTTCGGCGTCCATCGTGCCCACCACTTCCTGCATGAGCTTGTTGTTTGCGATGTGGTGTCCGGCCGACTGGCTGACGCCCTTGTACCCCTCGCAGCTGAACGACAATACGGGAATCCCGTGCTTCTCCTTGGCGTTCTTGGCCACCTTGTGGATGTCGTCCCCGATGAGGCCTACAGGGCAGGTTGCCGAAATGGATATCGCCCTGGGGTTGAAGATCTCCACAGCCTCGTCGATGGCCGCCATCAGTTTCTTCTCCCCCCCGAACACGATGTCGCTTTCCTGCATGTCCGTCGTGAAGCAGTAGTTGAGGAAGTTTTTCCCGTTCTCCCTGGCCTTCCCCTTGTTCCGTCTGGTTCCCCAGGCGTAGTAGGAGCAGCCTACCGGGCCGTGCACGATGTGCACCATGTCCACGATGGGGCCGATGACCACGCCTTTGCATCCTGCGTAGCAGCATCCCCTGTTGGTGATGATTCCCGGTATCGTCCTGGTGTTGGCCGCGATCTCCTGGATTTTCCCACCGTCCTTGAGCAGCATGTGCTCCTTCCTGTTTTTCATGACCTTGGCTGGGTATACATCCAAGATCTTGTCGATCACCTTCTTGTTTCCTGACATCCCAATCACCTCCTGGCCTAAAGGGCCTCTATGCCGCGTTCTCCCGTCCGGATCCGGACGGCTTCATCTATGGGGGTTACAAAAATCTTGCCGTCTCCCATGCTGCCTGTCTGGTTCGCCTCTATGAGGATCTTCACCACCGGAGCCACATCCCCATCGTCCACGACGATGCCCAGATACCTTTTCGCCACCAGCCTGTGGTTTTCGGAAATGGTTTCCTTGACGCTGGGGGGTACGGTCTCGTCCCTTTCCACCAGCTCCTCTATGAGCTCATAATCCACTTTCTGCTTGCCCCGTCCGTAGACCTTCCTGCAGGTCATGGGGAAGTACCCCCCGTCCGCCAGAGCCTTTTTCGTGTCGTTGATCTTGTTGATCCTGATGAATGCCAAGATTTCCTTCATGCTGCACCTCCTATAGTCCGGCCATTCCGGAACTTACGGTATAGGCCTCCTCTACTTCTGAAATGAAAATCTTTCCGTCCCCGAAGGCCCCTTCCCCTGTCTTCGCATTCTTCCCGATCAGGGCGACCACCATTTCCACGTCCTCGTCTTCCACCACCATCAGCAGCATCTCCTTGGGGATCTCGTCGTAGTGGACATTCCCCACCTTCATCCCCCTTTGCTTGCCTCTTCCCACCACGTCCACCTTGGTGACCGCGGGAAAACCTGCATCCTTCAGTTCGTCCAAAACCACGCCTGCCTTGTCGGGTCTGATAATCGCTCTAACCAACTTCATCTCTTCATCCTCCTCTTATCCTAAAATGCCGTATTCCATCAGGATCTCTTCCAAACGGTCCTGGGTCATGGGCTTGGGAATCACAAACATCTCGTTTTCGTCGATGGCTTTTGCCAGGGTCCTGTACTCGTCCGCCTGGGGGTCCTTCGGATCGTAGTCGATGACCGTCTTCTTGTTGATCTCCGCCCTTTGGACCACATTGTCCCTGGGGACGAAATGAATCAGCTGGGTTCCCAGTTCCTCCGCGAAGGCCTTCAGCATCTCATACTCGTTGTCCACCTTCCTGCTGTTGCAGATGATGCCGCCCAGCCTGGTGCCCCCCGTGGTGGCGAACTTCTGGATCCCTTTGGAGATGTTGTTGGCCGCGTACATGGCCATCATCTCGCCGCTGGCCACGATGTAGATTTCTTCCGCCTTCCCTTCCCGGATCGGCATCGCGAAACCGCCGCACACCACGTCCCCCAACACATCATAGAACACATAATCCAGATCGTCCGTATAGGCGCCCAGCTGCTCCAGCATGTTGATGGAAGTGATGATCCCACGTCCGGCGCAACCTACGCCCGGTTCGGGTCCGCCCGACTCCACGCATTTGATGTCGCCGTATCCCGGCTTCAGGATTTCTTCCAGTTCGATTTCTTCCCCTTCTTCCCGGAGCGTGTCCAATACCGTCCTTTGCGCCAGTCCGTTCAGGATCAGCCGTGTGGAATCCGCCTTGGGGTCGCACCCCACGATCATGATCTTCTTGCCCATCTCCGCCATTGCCGCCGTCAGATTCTGCGTTGTCGTGGATTTTCCGATTCCACCTTTTCCATAAATCGCTACCTGTCTCATAGAATTCACCCTTCCTTCCCAACTTGCCGTTGGCTCCTTTGTATGGTTGCCGGTTGCATGAAGACCTTTCCTTTCGGAATAGAAAAAGAGCCTTGGATCTGGTTTCAAGATTTCTTGAAATCAGGTCCAAGGCTCCTTCGCCTGGGGTATCGGTCTTTCGATAGACGTACTTTATCACAACGCCAGACGGAATGCAACAGCATTTTTTTGCCGTCTCTCCTGGAGGGCGGAAGACGGCATGGCAATCCGCCCATACCAACGCCTTTGGACCGGCGGTGCATTGTGCATGTTTCTACATTTCTCCGCGCCCATCTCCTTCTTCCTTCGCTGAACGGTGCGCATTCCCTTTTGAACCATACGCCTTTATGTGCATTCCATATATTCTTTCAATTCCAGCGCCAGCCCCCTTTTTTTATCCTCTTGTCGACAATCCTTCTTGTTTGGCGTCATTTCCGGCCTTCTCCGGGGATTTGTCCGACGATTTCCCTGGCCCGGGAAAAGAATCCCCATTTTTTTGATGCGGATACTATGTTTTTCATCCTTCAAAGCAATTTTCTGCTTGCAATGGGAAGTCGGATGGTTTATAATACAGTTGTGTTTATATCAGTCCCTCCCCTAAAATGGGCTGGTATGACGCACTTATAACCCCTTATTAATTATTTATACTCCCCTCATCAAAACAGCCACATGCTCCCCATGTGGCTGTTTTCTTTACTCTATGGGCCAACTGCCATCCGTTCCTATCCCTTGCTCCTGCGGATGATGTCCTCGTAGATGCTCCGGTGGCGCTCCCCCATGGAGACGTCGGAAAAGTTCTCCCGGATCCTCTCCCGGAAGCTGGCCCCTAGGGCCGCCGCCTTCCGCCTGTCCTTCGCCATGGCCAGGACCGCCTTGGCCAGTCCCTTGTCGTCCCCCACTTCGAAGAGGATTCCCGACTTGCCGTCCTCGATCATTTCCACCACGCCCCCGGCCTTGGACGCCACAGTGGGCAAGCCGTGGAGGCCGCCTTCCAGAAGGGCGTAGGGGAAGCTCTCGCTGTAGGAGGGCAGCACGTTCAGGTCGATGGAATTGTAGAACCCATGGATGTCCTGGATGAATCCGATGAGGTGCACCCTTTCCCCCAGGCGGTTGTCGCGGATATAGTCCTGGACGAATCTGGTGTATTTCGGGTCCCCGAATCCGGCGATGATGAAGTGGATCCCCTTTTCCGAACGGACCACCCGCTTCGCTGCCTTCAGGAGCACGTCGACCCCCTTCACCGGATGGAGCCTGGTGGCGCACCCCACCAGATATTGTCCACTTACGTCCCTAAGTCCCACGCCCTCCAGGAACTCCTCCCTGCCGGATCCCGCCGTACTTCCGGCCAGGGCAATCCCGTTGTAGATGACATGGATCTTCCTTTCCGGAAATCCCTTGGATACCAGCATGTCCTTGAAATTCTCTGTCACCGCCAGATAATGGTCCATCTTCCGCAGACTGGCCTTGTTCAGGGTGGTGAACACCAGCTTCTTCAGCAGGTGGTTGTCGAAATCATGCTCGAAATCGCTGTGGATCGTGGTGACCAGGGGGATGTCCAGGGAGCTTTTCAGCAGGCTTCCGATGAAATTGGCCCTGGCTCCATGGCAATGGAGGACCTGGGTCCGCTGCCGGTCCATCCGTTCCCGGATCTGCCTCAGCACGCTGAAGTCGAACCGGGAGTTCTGGCGCACCACCGTCGTCCTGATGCCGGCCTGTTCCGCTTCCCGGGCGAAGACCCCCTCCGCCAGGCAAACCAGTTCTATGTCCATGTGGTTTTTCAACTCTCTTAGCAGGGTGATCACATGGGTCTTCGCGCCCCCGGTATCCCCGCCGCTGATCAAATGCATGACTCTCATCGGCTCCAGCCTTTCTTATCATCTGCGTTCATTGTTTCCATTATAGCGGGCGTCCGGTCTCCTGTCAATGCAGGCATGGCAGGGGTTCGTCTCCGATTGGGGATGACTTGCCCGGAGTTTTCTGCTAAAATGGAAGTGGTCCAATCCAAACGGCAACAAGGTTTCCACCTCCAGGAGGGTAGTCATGCACGCAGGAAGTTATGAAATCAGCCTCAACAAACTGATGATTCTTTATATGATCAAAAATGTGGACATGCCTTTGTCCGGTTCCCAAATTTCCGAATACATCCTGGAGAAGGGGTATACGAACTACTTTTCCCTGCAGGAGTACATCGGGCAGATGCTGGAAAACGACATGATCCGCACCGTCTCCCTGGAGCACTTCACTTTGTACGAAATCGCCCCCGAAGGGCTGGAGACGCTGGAATATTTCGAAAACCGGATTCCGGAAAGCACCAAGGAGGAAATCCTCGACTTCCTGAAGAAGAACAAATACAAGATCCGTTCCGAAAGCGAGTTGCATGCGGAATACGTCCCCCAGTCGGACGGCTCTTTTTTGGTCCATTGTGTTGCGAAAGAAAACAAAAAGGTCTTGATCGACGTCTCCGTGGAGGTCGTCGAAAAAGACCAAGCTGTAAGGATCTGCAACCTATGGGAAAAGAACAGCCATCTCGTCTACAAGCTGCTGCTGGAAACGCTCCTCATGGGGTGATTTTCGCATCCTGGACCAGGGCTTCCTCAATTGCCTCCCAGATCTTTTCCTTCCCCTGTTTCGTCACCGAGGAAAACGGGATGATGGGACTCTCCTTCAGGGAGAGTCCTTTTCTTATCCTGCCCACATGCTTCTGGACCTGGTTCTTGCTGAGCTTGTCCGCCTTGGTGGCCACCACCAGTGGGGTGAACCCGTTGGCCTGCACCCAGTCCACCATCATCTTGTCATGTTCCCCCGGCTCGTGGCGGATGTCCACCAGCACCACCATCAGCCGGAGCACCTGGCGGTTCAACAGATAGGTCTCGATCATATGGGCCCACTTTGCCCTATGGTCCTTGGACACCTTGGCATAGCCATAGCCCGGCAGGTCCACGAAGAGCAGTTTCTGCTCCACATTGTAGAAATTGATCGTCTGGGTCTTGCCCGGCTGGCCGGAGGTCCTGGCCAGGGCCTTCCGGTTGATCAGGCCGTTGATCAGGGAGGATTTCCCCACGTTGGACTTGCCTACGAAGGCGATTTCCGGCAACCCTTCGGCGGGATACTGGTCCATCTTCGTCCCCACCGCCTCCAAAAAAACATTGTGCACCTTCATTCCCGTGTGCTCCTTCCTCTATGACAGCGTTTCCTTCAGCACTTCATCCATGCTGGAGACGAAGACGATTTCAATGCCTTCCTTCACTTCCCCTGCGATTTCCTCCACATTCCTCTTGTTGTCGATGGGAACAAGGACCTTCCTGATTCCCGCCCGCTTGGCTGCAAGGATCTTCTCCTTCAATCCGCCGATGGGCAGGACCCGTCCCCGGAGGGTGATTTCTCCGGTCATGGCCACCTGGGGATCCACCGGTTTTTCCAGGAAGGCGGAGATGACGGCTGTGGCCAGGGTGATCCCTGCGCTTGGCCCGTCCTTGGGCACCGCCCCTTCCGGAATGTGGATGTGGATGTCCTTCTTGCTGTAGAAATCCGGATCCAATCCCAGCTGGGCTCCCCTGGACCGGATGTAGCTGAGCGCCGCCTTTGCGGATTCCCGCATCACGTCCCCGATCTGTCCGGTGATTTCAAATTGTCCCTTTCCCGGCATCACGTTCACCTCGATGGAGAGGGTGTCGCCTCCCACCTCCGTCCAGGCAAGCCCTCTTGCCACCCCCACCTGGGGAGTCTGGCTGATCTTGTCGTACCGGTATCTGGGGGTGCCCAGCAGGGACTTCAGGTTCTTTTCCGTCACCTGGACCTTGGCCTTCTCGTCCAGCATCACTTCCTTCGCGGCTTTACGGCACAACTCCCCGATCCTCCGCTCCAGGTCCCGCACCCCGGCTTCCCGGGTGTACTCGTTGATGATTTTGGACATGGCCTTGGGGCTGATCCGCAGCTGCCCGGGGGCGAGCCCGTGCTTCTCCATCTGCTTGCGCACCAGATGGCCTTTGGCGATGTGCAGCTTCTCGTTCTCCGTATAGCTGCTGATTTCGATGATTTCCAAGCGGTCCAGCAGGGGCCTGGGGATGCTCCTGAGGCTGTTGGCCGTGGCGATGAAGAGCACGTCCGACAGGTCCACCGGCAGTTCGATGAAGTGGTCCCTGAACTTGCTGTTCTGCTCCCCGTCCAGGACCTCCAAAAGGGCCGCCGACGGGTCCCCCCGCATGTCGCTGCTCATCTTGTCGATTTCATCCAGCAGCAGTAGGGGGTTGCTGCTGCCGGCCTGTTTCAGCGCATTGATGAAGCGGCCCGGCATGGCGCCGATGTACGTCTTCCGGTGTCCCCGTATTTCCGCCTCGTCCCGGACCCCTCCAAGGGAAATCCGCACGTAATTCCTCTGCAGGGCGCTGGCGATGGATTTTGCGATGGAGGTCTTCCCTGTCCCCGGAGGGCCCACCAGGCAAACAATGGGCGTGTTGGTGTTGCGGGAGAGCTTCCGCACAGCCAGGTGCTCCACAATCCTTTCCTTCACCTTTTCCAGCCCGTAATGGTCCTCGTCCAGGATTCTGGCGGCACGCTTCAGGTCCATGCTTTCCTGGGTCTTCACGTTCCACGGCAGGTCCAGCAGAGCTTCGATGTAGTTTCGGATCACGGAACCCTCCGCGGAGCCCGGCGCCATCTTCTGCAGGCGTTTGATTTCCTTCTGCAGACGCTCCTTGACTTCCTCGGGGGCGTCCAGTTCCATGGCTTTCAGGCGGAACTCCTCGATTTCCTCGTTGAAGTCCACCCCTTCCCCCAGCTCGTGCTGGATTACCTTCATCTGCTCCCGGAGATAGTATTCCTTCTGGCTTTTGTCGATCTTTTTCTTCACTTCCTGGTGCAGGTCCTTCTGGATCTTTTCGATTTCCATCTCATTGATCAGGATCCTGATGGCCAGTTTCAGACGCACCAGAGGATACAGCTCCTCGAGGATGCTCTGCTTGCTCTCCATGGGCCGGATCAGGTGGGTGGCGATGCTGTCCGCCAGCAACCCCATGTCCCCGATGGCCAGCAGGCTGTTCAGCACCTCCTGGGAGACTTTGGCATTGACCTGGTTGTAGTCCAGGATCACCTCTACCGCGGTACGCAGCAGGGCCTCCTTCTCCATGGGTTCGATCTCCACCACCTGGTTGGGGACCAGCCGGATGCCGCCTTCCAGGTAATCCTTGTCCTGATGGACCTCCACCAGCTCCGCCCGTTCCTGGCCTTCCACAAGCACGCGGACAACGTTCCCGGGCAGCTTCACGATCTGCTTGATCAGGGCCAGGGTCCCCCAGTCATACAGGTTCTCGTCCGGATCTATTTTCTCGTCATTGGCGTTCGTCTGCGCCACCAGAAAAACCCGCTGGTCCCCGTCCATGGCTTTTTCCAATGCCCGGACGGACTGTTCCCTTTTCGCATCGAAATGCACCAGCATCTTGGGGAACACATTGATTCCCCGCAGCGCCACCATGGGCACGATGATGATATTTTCCTCTTCCATGCGGATCACCTCTTTCCGTAAGAATAGAATTCCCCCTACGGATGCAGGGGGAATGGATTAGGCCGGTTCATTTTCATTTTTGATCTTGGTTCTTTTCTTGGAAGCCTGCTTCCGGGGCACGGTCCCTTCACTGTAGACGATCAGGGGCTCCTTGCCTTCTTCCACCGTTTCCCTTGCAATGATGCACTTTTCGATGGTCTCGTTGGACGGAATCTCATACATGATTTCCGTCATCAATTCCTCGATGACCGACCGGAGCCCGCGGGCTCCCGTCTTCCTGTCCAAAGTCTTCTTGGCGATGGCCCGCAGGGCCTCCTCCTCAAATTCCAGTTCCACACCGTCCAGGCTGAACAGGCTCTTGTATTGCTTGACCAGGGAATTCTTGGGGGTCGTCAGGATGTCCACCAGTGCCTCTTCCGTCAGGTTTTCCAGCGCCACCGTCACAGGCACGCGGCCTACCA
This sequence comes from Anaerotalea alkaliphila, assembly GCF_010179735.1. GTDB lineage: Bacteria > Bacillota > Clostridia > Lachnospirales > Vallitaleaceae > Anaerotalea > Anaerotalea alkaliphila. Next base: position 25,604 of record NZ_JAAEEH010000003.1, on the reverse strand, counting down.
GCTCGGGAATCAGGCCGAAGTGGATCAGGTCCTCCGGCGCCAGCATCTTCAGGATCGTTCCCACGTCCAAATCCTTCCTGCTTTCGATCTTCGCGCCGAATCCCATGGTCTTTTCGCCCGTGCGCTTCTCGATGATCTTTTCCAGACCGTCGAAGGCGCCTGCGCAAATGAACAGGATGTTGGTCGTGTCGATCTGCAGGAACTCCTGGTGGGGATGTTTCCGCCCCCCTTGGGGAGGCACGGAAGCGGTCGTTCCCTCCAGGATCTTCAGCAGGGCCTGCTGCACGCCCTCACCGCTCACATCCCGGGTGATGGAGGGGTTTTCCGACTTTCTGGCTATCTTGTCGATTTCATCCACATAGATGATCCCCTGCTCCGCCTTGTCGATGTCGAAATCCGCAGCCTGGATCAGGCGCAGCAGGATGTTCTCCACGTCTTCCCCCACATAGCCTGCCTCCGTCAGGGAAGTCGCATCCGCGATGGCGAAAGGCACGTTGAGCATTTTTGCCAGGGTTTGAGCCAGCAGGGTCTTCCCCGATCCAGTCGGTCCCACCAACAGGATGTTGCTCTTGGAGAGCTCCACCTCGTCCACCACGTAGTCGCTGCGGATCCTTTTGTAGTGGTTGTACACGGCCACCGCCAGGGTCTTCTTCGCATCCTCCTGTCCGACCACATACTGGTCCAGGAAGGTTTTGATCTCCTTGGGCTTCGGAAGGTTGGAAAGGTCCAGCTCCTCTTCGATTTCGCTGAATTCCTCTTCAATGATCTCCGAACAGAGTTCCACGCACTCGTCACAGATGAACACGTTGGGGCCTGCTATGATTTTCCTGACCTGCTCCTGCGACTTGTGGCAGAAGGAACACCTCAGCTGTTTCTTTTCTTCGAATTTATTCGCCATCTAACCACCCAACCTATCGCTTCGCCAGAATCTTGTCTATGATCCCATAGGCAAGCGCCTGCTCCGCAGTCATGAAATTGTCGCGTTCCGTGTCCCTTTCGATGATTTCGAAGGGCTGTCCCGTGTTTTCACTCAGGATTTCGTTCAACTTCTTCCGCATGGCGATGATCCGGTCCGCATGGATCTTGATGTCCGTGGCCTGCCCCTGGGTTCCTCCCAGCGGCTGATGGATCATGATTTCCGCGTTGGGAAGCGCGAAGCGCTTGCCCTTGGCTCCTCCCGCCAGGAGGAAGGCTCCCATGCTTGCCGCCATGCCTACGCAGATGGTGGAAACATCGGGGCGGATGTACTTCATGGTGTCGAAAATGGCCATGCCCGCGGTGATGGAACCGCCGGGGCTGTTGATGTACAGGTGTATATCCTTGTCCGGATCATCCGCTTCCAGGAAAAGCATCTGGGCTACAACCAGGCTGGCCGTCACCTCATTCACTTCCTCGCCCAAAAAGATGATCCTTTCCTTCAAAAGCCGGGAAAAGATGTCGTAGGAACGCTCTCCCCTGCTGGTCTGTTCTATGACGTAAGGGACTAAACTCATGATTGCACCTCCTGCTTCAATGGTTGATGGAATCAAACTTCCACGGAGGCGTCGGCAATCAGGTCCAAAGCCTTCTGGCTCAGAAGGTCTGCCTTGAGGCTTTCCTTTTCCTCTTCATGGATGTTTTCCATCAGCTTGTCCAATTCCATATTGTACATGGCCGCCATGTTCTTCAGTTCCTCGTCCATGGCTTCCTCTGTGATTTCAAGGTTTTCCGCCTTCGCGATCGCTTCCAGGACCAGTCTTCCCTTGATCTTTCTGGCTGCGTCGTCCTTCATGCTTTCCTTCATGCTTTCCATCGTCTGTCCTGTGTATTGGAAATACTGGTCCATGGAAAGCCCTTGGTATTGGAGCCTCTGGGCCATGTCATACACCATGTTCTCCGCTTCCAGTGTGACCATGGGCGCCGGCAGCTGGATGTCCGCGTTCTCGATGACTTTGGTCATGACAGCTTCCTTCTTCGCGTTCCTTGCGGCTGCTTCCTTCCTCTTCAGGATGTTGGCTTTCAGGTCTTCCTTGTATTCCGCCAATGTTTCGAATTCGGAAACGTCCTTGGCCAGCTCGTCGTCCGCCTCAGGCATTTCCTTCACCTTGATGCTCTTGACGGTCACCTTGAAAAGCGCGGGCTTCCCTTGGAGGGATTCCTGCTGGTAGGCTTCCGGGAATGTCACGTTCACTTCCACTTCCTCGCCGATGGATTTTCCGATCAGCTGGTCTTCGAAGGTGTCGATGAAGGTGTGGGAACCGATGGTCAGCTCATAGTCTTCCCCTTTGCCGCCTTCGAATGCGACGCCGTCCACGAACCCTTCGAAATCGATCTTCACCTGGTCTTTGTCCTGTACGGGACGGTCTGTGATTTCCACAAGACGGGAGTTCTGTTCCCGGATCCTGTCCAACTCGGCTTCCACATCCGCATCCGAGACTTCCACGGGAACCTTCTCCACTTCCACACCTTTGTAGTCGCCAAGAGTGATTTCAGGCTTCACGGCCACTTCCGCCGTGAAGATGAATTCCTTGCCCTTTTCCATCTGGACCACATCGATCTCCGGTCTGGACACGACTTCCAGCCCAAGCTCCTCCACTGCCTTGTCATAGGCTTCCGGAATGATGGAATTGGCTGCGTCCTCATAGAACACGGCGGCTCCATACGTCCTTTCGATGATCTGGCGGGGCGCTTTCCCTTTCCTGAATCCCTGGATGGAAATCTGGCCTTTATTCTTGTTGTAGGCGTCTTGCAAGCCTTTCTCGAATCTTTCGGCTTCCACTTCGACGGTAATCTTCACCATGCTGTTTTCAAGCGTTTCTACCTTATTGTTCATTGATCGATGATCCTCCTTGCTTGTCCTATATAATTAAGGGCACAATGACCCCTTTTAAACCATTTGTCCATTATAGCATAGACAAAAACAGATTTCCATACCTTTTTGCCGGGCCCGCGGTTAATTCCGCCCTCCCTTGTGCAAGCTGAAGGTCCAGCCGCTCTGCATGGCTTTCGCAAGCTTCTCCACATCCTTCACCGGAAGGGATTCCGTCAGAAGCTCGAAACCGAAGTCCATGGCCACGCCGGCCCCCTTGGCGGTGAAAATGTTCCCGTCCTTGGTGTAGGCCAGCCCTGTGGCCTTGGCACCCTCCATCTTCCCTTCGTATCCCGGGTAGCAGGTAGCCTTTTTCCCCTGCAGGATCCCCAATCCACCCAGGACGCTGGGGGCCGCGCAAATGGCGGCCAGACGCTTCCCCTGTCTGTGGGCCTCTTTCAAGGTGTCCCCCAGCCCCTGGTGTTCCCCCAGATTCAAGGTTCCCGGCATGCCGCCCGGAAGGATCAGCAGGTCGCATGCCTCCTCCTTCTTCTCCTCGAACAGGCGGTCGCACTGGAGGGGGATCCCATGGCCCCCTTCCACCAGAAGGTCCCCCGTGACGGAGACCACCTCCAGGTCCACCCTCCCGCGCCGCAGGACATCCATGATATTCACAGCTTCTATCTCCTCGAATCCTGTAGCCAAATAAATCGCAGCCTTCATCGCTTCTACCTCCATGCAAAAAACATTTTGTATGCAACCGGGGTTTGTGGTACCATATGCCTGTCAACCACTGCACAGAAAGGGGTTCTTATGGAAATCGAAAGAAAATATCTGGTCAGGGAACTGCCTCCGGACCTGGGGGGCTTTCCCCACCTCGACATCCGCCAGGGCTACATCTCCACGGATCCGGTCATCCGCATCCGCCAATGGGGGGAGCTTTTCATCCTTACCTGCAAGGGAAAGGGCTTCGTTGAAAGGGAGGAATGGGAACTCCCTTTGACCCGGGAACAGTACCTGGGCCTTGTGCCCAAGCTGGAGACACCCCAGTTGGAGAAGACAAGGTACTTCCTTCCTTATAAAGGAGGGCGCACCATCGAGCTGGACGTCTTCCACGGTCCCTTGGAGGGCCTCCTTCTGGCGGAGGTCGAGTTCGAAGACCGGCCTGGTGCGGATGCTTTCCAGCCCCCGGACTGGTTCGGCCCGGAGGTCTCCGAGGACCCCAGGTTCCAGAACAGCCGGCTTGCCGTCACCGGCTCCCTTCTGGATCTGGGCCTGGAGGACAGGCTCTAGCGCCGGATGCGTCCGATCCCGTTCTTTTCCTCCCACTCCCTCCAGCTCCAGCCTCCCAGGGATGCATTGGGCATCTCGCGGCGGAGTTCGGAGACGGCTTTTTGTACCTCCCTGTCCAGTTTGCCTCCCCCAAGTTCCAGGCTTTCCTCCAGCAGCAGGTACAGGTCCCCGTCTTCCGCTCCCATGTGGATGCCGCCGATGAGCCGGTAGAGGAGCGTGTACATGGAAACCTCGCTGCCTCGCATCTTCTCCAGGATATGATCCCCCAGGAACTGGTAGGCGGGAATCCTGGAAGAAAGGTCGACTTCCCCTTTTTTTGCGTAGTCCTCCAGCAGCCCTTTCTTGTAGCCGCATCCAAGCTCCCTGCGGTTCTCCAGTATGAACTCCACCACCTCCCGGTCCTGCATGGTCACCCATACGGTCTCGTCGTCCGTTTCCTGTTCCATCCCGTTCCAATAGAGGAAGGGCACGGTCTCCCCAGGATTCCAGGCCGCCAGGTCATGACCGGCTTCCGCCAGCGTCCCGCACATCTCCAGTAGGACCTCCTTTTCCAGGACTCCATAGCTGTTCATCAGGAAAAGCATGGCCTCTTCCGTGCGCAGCAGCCTTAGGATGTTTTCCCTGGTGGACTTGGCGTTCAGGTAGAACTGGAAGTAATTCCTGCATTCCGCAGGGACCTGGCAGACACAGGGCTCCGTCAGGTTGCCCACGCCCCGCAAGCGCAGCAAACCCAGCTCCTCCAATCGGACAAGATGGTTCAGTTCCATTTCTCCGACGGTCTCCAATGCCTGGATCGATCCGTCCAAAACCTGGGAAAGCGCCATGCAGGAAAGCGCATCCAGGGCCCTTTCCAGCAAATGGAGGTCCCCCTTCAACCTTCCGGCCACCGCTTCCGCCAGTTCCCGCTTCCTCTTACCCCTGGCCCCCCGTATGCCCAGCAGGCTGCAGACTTCCAGCAGGTCCTCCTTCCGTTGCATCTCCAGCAGGTCTTCCATGGAATCCTGGATTTCTTCCACAACCACCTGCTGGGTAGCCGGGACGTCCGGATCCAGGTCTTCCAGGGGAAATCCCCTTTGGACTTCGACCACCCTTGCCGTTCCCTTTTCCTTCGACTCCCAGACCTTCTTCACCTCCACATGGAATTCCATGTCTTCACCGAAATCGTACAGGTAGAGGAACTTGCGCCTGGGCTTTAGTTCCAGGCTGTCCAGGCTGGTCCTGTCCGCCAGGCGCCTTTTGTCCTCGCAACGCGGGCTGTAGATGGAGTCCGGCCCGTAAGCCGCCCTTTCCATGTTGAAAAGGTACAGATGTCCCTCCTCCAGCGCAAATGCGTCCTGGATCGCCTTGTGGAGCAGATCCAGTGTCTCCCCTCCATCCATCTCTATGACACAGTAGACTTTGTCAAAGCCTCTGGGATATGTCTTCAAACGGTAATTCGTATGCATCGGCCCGTCCCTTTCCATTTTTCTCTATCATACCCCATGCCCCTTCCCCGCACAAGCAGATTTCCCCGCCTTTTCCATGAAATCTCCATAAAAAAATGGTATAATCCAGTATAATAGGCCGCACCCGACCGGGGCGGCGGAACGGAAAGGTGGATCCCATGGACACGGAAACCAAGAACATCCTTGTTGTGGAGGACGAGGAGAAGATCCTCGCCTTCATAGAATCCTATCTCCAGAACAGCGGCTATCATGTCTTCAAGGCCTACCGGGGGCTGGATGCCCTCCGCCTCTTCCGGGAGCACCCCATGGACCTGGTCGTGCTGGACCTGATGCTTCCGGACCTGAGCGGTGAACAGATCTGCCGGGAAATCCGCAGATCCTCCACCGTTCCCATCATCATGCTCACCGCCAAGGCCCAGGAGGAAAACATCCTGCAGGGTTTCGAGCTGGGGGCCGACGACTACATCACCAAACCCTTCAGCCCCAGGCAACTGGTCGCCAGGGTGAAGGCCCTCCTGCGCAGGAGCACCTTTCCGGCGGAGGAGGCTCTGGAGACGCTGGACTTCGACGGCGGCGCACTGGTCATCGACCCCTCCGCCCATGTGGTGTGGAAGCGGGGTGCTTCCCTTTCCCTGACCCCCAGCGAATTCAAGCTGCTCCTCACCCTGGCCCGGCGCCCCCGGAAGGTCTTCACCCGGGAAGAACTGATCCAGATCGCCTTCGAGGACGACTACGCAGGGTATGACAGGACCATCGACTCCCATATCAAGAACCTGCGGGCGAAGCTGGAGGACGACCCAAGGAACAGCCGCTACATCTCCACCGTGCGGGGCATCGGTTACCGGTTCGGAGGTGGACCGGAATGAAAAGGATGCGGTATTCCCTGCGCACCACCCTTACCCTCTCCTACCTCCTCATCGTCCTGGCGGTCATCGGCCTGTCCGGCCTTGCCGCAAACACCTACGTGAAGGGGCAGTTCAAGAACTACGTGGTCCAGCGCCAGGAGAAGCAGACGACGGAACTCATCAACCTCATCCTCCGCCAGTATTTGGCGGACGGCGCTTTGGACCCCACCTCCCTGGAACATGCGGGCATGGGGGCGTTGGAATGGGGAATGGTCATCCGTGTTGCGGACGACCGGGACGAGCTGGTCTGGTCGGCGACCGACCACAACGCCGGCCTTTGCGAAGCCATGATGTCCAACATGCAGCGGAACATGCAGAGCTATTATGCGGATTGGGAAGGCGCCTACCAGGAGACCCTCCATCCCCTGATGGACGGCGACACCCGGATCGGCACCCTCACCGTGGGGACCATCGGCCCCTTCTATTTCAACGACGAGGAGCTCCTTTTCCTGCGGGCCTTCAACCGCATGTTCCTGCTGATGGGCCTTCTTTCCCTTCTGTTGGCCGCAACCCTGGGGGCCTTCATGTCCTTTAGGATCAGCACCCCCCTCCACAGGACCGCCCGTAGGGCTTTGGACCTGGCCGAGGGGCGCTATCCGGAGAAGCTGGCCGACACCTCCAGCACCACGGAAATCCAGCAGCTGATGGGGGCCATCAACCAGCTGGCCGAGGCCTTGGAAGGAAAGGAAAAGCTGCGGAAACAGCTGACCCAGGATGTGGCCCACGAACTCCGCACCCCCCTCACCTCCGTCCAAGGGCATATGGAGGCCATGATCGACGGCATCTGGCCCATGGATGTGGGCCGCCTTTCCAGCTGCCACGAGGAGGTGCTCCGGATCCAGAAGCTGGTGGGGAGCCTGGAAGACCTCTCCGGCATCGAAAACGGGAACCTGCTCCTGCACAAGAAGGAGTTCGACCTGTCCCAGCTGGTGCTGGGAATCCTGGCCAACCACGAAAGGGACCTGCTGGACAAGCGCATCCAGGTGGATTATGTTCCTGAAACGACCCTATTCTTCGGAGACCCGGACAAGATGGGCCAGGTCTTCCACAACCTCCTCTCCAACGCCGTGAAATACTCCCGGGATGGAGGGTCCGTCCGGATCCGGATGGAGCGGGATTCCGGGAACCTTTGGATCCGCATCCGGGATACGGGGATTGGAATCGCCGCCGAGGACCTTCCCCTGATTTTCGAACGCTTCTACCGGGTGGACAAGTCCCGGAACCACTCCACCGGAGGCATCGGTGTCGGACTTACCATCACCAAGTCCATCGTGGAGGCTCATGGAGGCAATATCCAAGCCTCCAGCATCCTTGGCCAAGGAACGGAAATAGCCATCCGGCTGCCCCTCTAGGGCAGGCGGATGGCTATTTTTCATCCCATGAACCGGAAAGCCTCCAAGGGGTCCATGCGGGACACCTTGAGGGCCGGCAGCATACTGGACAGAAGCCCTATGACGACCGAAATCCCCAGCGATGCCAGAAGCAGCTATTTCCTCATCTCCATCCGTATTTTCCCTTCAGTTCCACGAACCGGACGTTCTCGATGGCTTCCACGTCCACTTCCCCCATCAGGTCCTTGGTCACCAGCAAGAGTTCCTGCATGCTGGGGGGGCCCACCGGAATCACCATCCTTCCGCCCTCCTTCATCTGGTCCACCAGCTCTTCCGGTATCCTTCCGGCCGCCGCCGTGACCATGATCCGGTCGAAGGGCCCCTCTTCCGGCCATCCCAGACTGCCGTCCCCCACCTTGAAGCGGATGTTCCCGTACCCCAGGGCCTCCAGCCTGTCCTGGGCCTGGTCCGAAAGCTCCCGGATCCGCTCGACCGTGAACACCTCCTTGGCGAAGGGTGCCAGCAGGGCGGTCTGGTAGCCGGAACCGGTGCCCACCTCCAGGACCCGGCTGTCCTCCTCCGGCGACAGCAGCCTCGTCATTTCCAGCACCAGGCTGGGTTGGGATATGGTCTGCCCGTAGCCGATGGGCAGGGCGCTGTCCACTTCCGCATAGGCCTTGAATTCCCCCTCCAGAAAAAGGGACCGGTCCAGCTCTTCGAAATGGGTCACCAAACGGTCATAATCCATCTTTTCCACCTCCTGGAATCTCCAATCCTTTCCCCCGCATCCAACGCACCACTTCGGTCAGCATCACCGGGGGAATCCGGGCATAGGTCATGGCCTGGGGCAGCCGGTCGAACAAACCCGTTTCACCGATTTCATGCTCCAGCCCCCCGTCCATCGCTTCCACCTCCGCGTAGAAGAGCATGCCGTATCCCGCCTCTCCCGCTTCCTCCACCCCATAGGGGCAGACCGGGTGCAGCCTGTACCTGCTGGCACCCGTTTCCTCCCTGAGCTCCCGATGGGCGGCTTCTTCCGGGCTCTCCCCCGGTTCCACATGCCCTGCGGGGAGCTCCCAGGTGGTCCGCTCCCGGTGCCGGACCAGGAGCCACCTGCCCCTGTGGCTTGCGGCGATGATGGCGTAGGAACATCTGGGGATGGGGGTACCCGGCGCATAGAACCGCACTTCCATGGGCCTACATGTCCGGGACCCAGACCTTCTTGGTCTGGATCAGCTCCACCGGCACGGGGAAGGTCAGTTTTTCCGGAGACTTCGCAAAGAAGATGAATCCCTGATAGGCCGTCAGGTACTTGTATTTTTTTGTGAAAGCTCCGTACTCCGCCATGACGACCATGGGATACTCCGTCCTGGTCAGGATCCTGCGGAAGTCTTCCGGTGCCAGATAGACGATGGCTCCGTTCGCTTTGACTGCGTTGCTGATGGCGGCGGCGGCTGCCGCGGCCGCTCCTGTTGTGGCTGCTGTGCTCATTCCCTTCTCCTTCCTTCCCCCTTTCCACTTCCGTTGAATCCGGGTATAATGGATGCAGGAGGTGTTGTTATGAAACAGTTTGTCGCAGGGTTGCTCTTTTTCGCCGTCGGGTCGCTTCTGGGGTTCTTCGGTGTCTTCGTTTCCGTCTTCGCGGACGGAGGAACGGCGGAACGTCTGGCCACCATCGCCGTCCTCCTTCTTCTGCACGGCCTGGGGGGATTCCTGGGCGGATTCCTGTTTCCCCGCCACGCCTGGTTGTGGGGACTGCTGCTGGCCGCTCCAGGTGTCCTGCTGCTGGGCCTCTATCTGCAGAATGAACCCAATCCCCTATACGTCCTCTACATGGCCCTACTGCTCCTTTGGGCCGTCGGCGGGAACCAGTCCGGTGCCCGGCTCGGCCAGCGCAGAAAGGACCTCCGCCCTTAAGGGACGGGCACAAGCTCCACAAGGACAACCTCCGCCGGATTGAAGATCCTGGGCAGCCTTGGGTTGAAAGCCAGCCCCCGGCTCACCACATGGGTGGTCGTCCCGTGGCGGTAGATTCCCCCTGCGTAGGGCGGAAGGAACCCCTGGTTGGGGGCGTAGAGTCCGTTCAGAAGAAGGGGGATGCGCCATTGTCCTCCGTGCGCGTGTCCCGAAAGGACCAGGTCGAAGCCATAGCCGCGGTAGGTCCGGATCCCTTCCGGCCGGTGTGCCGCCAGGATCTGGTATCCCTCCATGGGCCTCTTGGCAAGCGGTGCCATCAGTTCCTGGAGGCTGTCCGGATCCGTTCCCTTTCCCAGGCGCAGGATCTCCAGGTCCTCGATTCCGCTGATCCCAAGCAGGCTCTCCCCTACCTTGAGGGTGGCCGTCTCCTGGGAGAGCACCCGGACTCCGTGGCTTGCGAACAGGTCCTTCACAGCCTCCACGTCCGGACGCCACCACTCATGGTTCCCGGTGACATAGAAGGTGGGGGCCATGCCCTTGATCCCTTCCAGGAACAGGACCGTGCCCAGGTCCGGAGCCACATCGTCGGCGATGTCCCCGGCCAGGACCAGCAGGTCCGGTTCCTCCCGGGCTATCCTCTCCAGCAGCTTCCCCTGTCCCGTTCCGTAGATGTGGCTGTGCAGGTCCGTGACCAGCACGATGCGGACGGGACTTTTTATATGGGGGGAGTCCGTCTCCACCACATGACGCCGGGTCACCGGCCCGTGCCAGAGGGCAAGGACCAGAAACACCAGGAGGCTTACGGCCAGGACCGGTCTTTTGTTGGAAACCGCAGGGCGCCTCATCCGATCAGGTAGCAGGTCATGGAAACGGATCCCATGATACGGCTTTCGTTGAAGACCTCCACCTGCTCCCCCTGCTCCGCCGCCCCCAGCACATACAGCAGGGGATAGAAGTGGTCCGGCGTGGGGACTGCCAGTCTGCCCGCCTCTCCCGCTGCCCCATGGTCCGCCGCCTCCTCCGGCCGGTGCAGGCGGCCGTTCTTCCGCACCCTGTCCAGGATCCAACGGTCGAACATGTCCGCCCAGGGGAATCCGTCCCGTTTGTGGAAATCCACCAGGCGCAGGTTGTGCACCACGTTCCCGCTGCCCAGAATCAGGACCCCTTCCTCCCGCAAGGGTTGGAGGCTGCGTCCCATGGCCAGGTGCGCCTCGGGGGGCGCCGTGGCGTCCACGCTGACCTGGAAGACGGGAATGTCCCTTTCGGGGTACATCCGCTGCAGCACGGACCAGGTCCCGTGGTCGATGCCCCAGCTGTTGTCCGTCGAAGCCTCCACCGGCAGCATCCCTTTGGCCCTGCGGGCCAGTTCTGGCGCCCCCGGCGCATCGTAGACGATTTCATACAGTTCCCGGGGGAACCCGTACATGTCATGGATGGTCCTTGGGGCCTCCGCCTCCAGGACCCGGGTCCCTTCCGTATACCAGTGGGCGGAAACGGAAAGGATGGCCTTCGGCCGGGGGATCTTCTCGGCGACCTTCTCCCAGGACCGGGTGAAGCTGTTGTCCTCCACGGCGTTCATGGGCGAACCGTGGCCGATGAATAGGACCGGCATTTTCATCATACGCTTCTCCTCCTATTTCCTCTTGTTCTTTCCCTTGATGTAGTTCCGGGCGTTCTTCACGCCGCCAAAGCCGGCGAACATGGTGCGGACCTTCTCCTGCTCGATCTGTCTCGCGTTCAGGCCGTCGTACTTGGCTTCCTTCTTCAGCTTCCTCCAGCTTTCCAGACGCTCCCGGGAGAGTTCCCCTTCCTCCACCGCCCGCCGGACGGCGCATCCTGGTTCGTCCTGGTGGGTGCAGTCCTTGAACCGGCACTGCTCCGCCAGGGCCTGGACCTCCTCGAATGTCCTGTCCAGGTCCGCCGATTCCAGTCCCAGTTCCCGCATGCCTGGAGTGTCGATGACGGCCCCACCCCCGGGGATAAGGAACAGTTCCCTGCGGGTGGTGGCATGCCTTCCCCGGTCATCGTCCTCCCGGACCGCTTTCGTCCGGATCCGCTCCTCCCCCAGCAGCCGGTTGATCATGGTGGATTTCCCCACCCCGGAGGACCCCAGGAAGGCGGCGGTCCTCCCTTCCCCGAGGTAGGGGGCCAAGGGTTTCCATCCCTCCTCCCGGAAGCTGGAGGTCAGGACCACTTCGACTCCAGGGGCCGTCCGCCGCACCTCCTCCATCCTTTCTTCCCATTCCGGGCAAAGGTCCGCTTTGGTCAGGACGACCACCGGTGTGGCACCGCTGTCCCAGGCGATGGCCAGGTAGCGCTCCAGGCGGCGCAGGTTGAAGTCCCGGTTCAGGGACATGCAGAGGAACACCGTGTCGATGTTGGCCGCCACCACCTGGACCTCCCCGGCATTGCCGGGATCCTTGCGCACGAAGGCGCTGGTCCGGGGCAGGATCCGATGGATGATGGCATGGCCTCCGGCGTCGTCCGTCCGGTCCACCAGCACATGGTCCCCCACCGCAGGGTAGTCCCTCCGGCTCTGCGCCCCGTGCCGCAGCTTTCCGGATATTTCCGCCAGGACCTCGGCGTTCCCCACTGCCACCTTGTAGAGGTCCTTGTATTGGGACACCACCCTGCCGGGATGCAGGCCTTCCTCCCCTTCGCCGTACCATGCATGGCCACAGGCGTTGCAGAAGGCTGTGGGCCCCTCCGTATCGCAGCCGTCCCCCAGCCGGACCTTGCCTGCCTGGGCCTCCAGAAAAAGGGCGTGGTCCGCATGGCCGTAGACCACCGGCACCACATCCGCCGAACCGCAGCGTGGACATCTTCCTTTCGCATCATCCATTCCGAACACACCTCCATTCCATATCCCCGAGCTGGTGGGCGCCAATGGAAAAGCACCCCCCTGGCATGATTATATCATACCAGGGGGGTGCTTTTCATCTTTCTTCTAGCTGGTAATCTCCAGGACAAGGGCTTCATAGGGTCGGATGTGCAGGGCTCCCCCCTTTTCCCCTTCCAGGTCCTTGTAGTTCCCCAGGATCCTCCTGGTCCAGGGGATCCTGATTTCGCCGGATTCCTTTCCCATGTTGGCCACGACCAGGACCGACCGGCCGGCCGCATGCCGGATGTACGCCACAATCCGTTCCTGCTCCAGGGGTACTTCCCGGATGCCTCCATGGACCAGGACGGGCTTCCATCGGTCCGACTTCCGCAAGGCGATCAGCTTCCTGTAATAGGACAGCAGGGAACCCTCTTCCTGCAGCTGCTTCGCCACATGTTGGTTCCTCCAATCGGGATGCTGCTTCAGCCAGGGCGTATGGGTGCTGAATCCCCCGTGGTCGCTTCCGTCCCATTGCATGGGTGTCCTGGAATTGTCCCGGCTCCTCCGGTGGGCGACCTTCAACGCCTCTTCCCGGGTATGTCCGGCCTCCAAGGCCCGCTTGTACTGGTCGCGGGTGTTGACGTCGTCGTAGTCCCCGATGCTCTCGAAGGGGCAGTTGCGCATGCCGATTTCCTGTCCCTGGTGGATGAACGGCGTGCCCCGGAGGAGGAAATAGAGGGTGGCCAGGGCGCTTCCCATATGGTAAAGATGCTTTTCCTCCAGTCCGTCCCGTTCGAAATACTTGTTGATGCTTCTGGGCTGGTCATGGTTCTCCAGATAGACGGCGCCCCATCCCACCGCCTGGATGCTTTCCTGGCTTCTGAACAGGGCCCGTTTGAACTCCCCCCAGGTCCAGGGCGCCTCCTCATACCAAGGGGCATGGGGTACCAGGTCGATGTCCGTGTAGCTGAAATCGAAGAGCATGGAGAAGCACCCCTCTTCCCCGATGTACGCCCCCAAATCCCCATAGGGGACTCCGGGCGCCTCCGCCACGGTCATTGCGTTCCTGGGCCCGTAGGTGTTGTCTTTCATTTCTCTCAAGAATTCGATGATTCCAGGCTGGTTCAGGGAGGATTTGGCCACCTCCGCCATCCCGTCCGCCTGGTCCGCCGCCAGGGTGGGGAACCGGAGGTCTTTCTTGATGAAGGTGATGGCGTCCATGCGGAACCCGCCCACGCCCTTGTCCAGCCAGAAGTTCATCATGTCGTAGATTTCCTGCCGCAGCTGCGGATTCTCCCAGTTCAGGTCCGGCTGCGTCCTGTCGAAGGCATGGAAATAGCATTCCCCTTCTCCCGCCTGTTCCCAGACGGAACCTCCAAAGAGGCTCCGTGCATTGGACGGAGGCGCTTCCCCCTCCTTGAAGATGTAGTAGTCCCTGTAGGGACTCCCGGGATCCCCCAGAGCCGCCTTGAACCAGGGGTGCTCGTCGGAGGTATGGTTCAGGACCATGTCGATCACGACAACGATGCCGTGCTTTTTCGCTTCGGCCAACAGTCCCTCCATGTCCTCCATGGTGCCGAACGTCGGGTCTACGCCATAGTAGTCGGAGATGTCGTACCCGTTGTCCCGCATGGGGGAACGGTAGAAGGGACACAACCAGACCGCATCCACCCCCAGTTCCTTCAGGTATCCCAGCTTCCGGGTCACGCCCCCCAGGTCTCCGATTCCGTCCCCGTTGCTGTCACAGAAACTCTTGGGGTAGATCTGATACACCACCGCCTCTTTCCACCAGGCTGCTTCCATCGTTGTTTCCATAGTTCCTCCTAAGTCTTGTGTCCGTCAGCTTTTCACGGCCCCGTCCGAAACGCCGGAAATGAAGTGTTTCTGCAGGGCCAGGAACAAAAGGATGACCGGGATCGAGCTGACCATGACCGCCGGAATCACCAGTTCCCAGGGATTCCCATACTGCCCGGCCAGGCTTCTCGCGTAAAAGAGTTCCAGCGTCAACGTCTTGGTCTTGGTGTTTCCGATGACCAGGAACGGCAAGAGGTAGTCGTTCCAGATCCACATGGTGTTCAGGATGATGACCGTCACGGTGGTGGACTTCACCAGCGGGAAGACGATCCGAAAAAAAACCTGGCTGAGCTTGGATTTGCTCCGCACCATGACCCAGGCCGCCAAAGCGGACACCGTCACCAATAGGAAAAGGGATGCCACCGTCCCCAGCAGGGTGTACATCAAGGCTTGCAGCAGGTTTATCTGCTCGATGGCGTTCCTGATGTAGGACAGGTCCCACGATTGGGGCATCCCAAGAGGATTCCCGACGATTTCGCTCTGCCCCTTGAAGGAATTCACGAACATGAAATACAGGGGAAACAGGGTATAGCCGGCGATTCCCGCCAAAACCACGCCCAACAGTCCCTTGACTGCCTTTTTCTTCCAACCGTTCATGCCTCGACCTCCTTCTTCTTCGTGATGTACACCTGCACCATGGATACCACTGCAATCAGAAGGAAGAACACCACCGCCTGGGCCTGGGCTGCGCCATAGTCGGGCGGGCTTGTATCCTTGGTCGTCCGCAGGATCTGGAGGGCCAGCATCCTGGTGCCGAAGTTTCCTTCCGTCAAGGCTACGTTCTGGTCCAGGAGCTTGAAGCTGCTGGACAGGGTCAGGAAGAGCACCACGGTGAAGGAGGGCATCAGCATGGGTGTCGTGATGTGCAGGAATTTCTTCCATGCCCCCGCCCCATCGATGTCCGCCGCCTCGTACAGGCTGTCGGGGATGTTGTTCAGTCCCGTCAGGTAGATGATCATCATATAGCCCGCGGACTGCCAGGTCGTCATGATCACCATCGCGAGAAGCGCCTTGGTGGGATTCTGGGTCATGTTGGTCAGGAATTCCATTGGCAGGACACCGGAGGGTCCGAAGAGGATTTCCGTGAATACATTCTCGAATATGAATTTCCAGATGAAGCCTAAGGCAAGCCCCCCCAACAGGTTGGGAAGGAAATAGACGGAGCGAACAGACTTTTTCCGAAACGGATCCTCTTGATCATCAGGGCCATCCCCAGGGCCACCACGTTGATGGTCGCCAGCGCCACCACCGTATAGGTCACCGTATAGGTGAACGCATCGATGAACTGGCGGGAAGTGAAAATCCGTTTGTAGTTGTCGAACCCCACCAGCGCCTGCCACCAGGTGTCCCCTCCGACGAAGTAGGTCCCCCTCCAGCCTGTAAAGGAATAGGCGACTCCCATCAGGAAAGGGATCAGGATGATGAACAGGAACAGGATGACGGCAGGTGCGGACAGCAGCAAAAACCATTTCTTGTAGAATTTTTCCATGGGACCACCTTTCATGCACAGGGGATGCTAGCCTAATAGCTGCTCAGTTCCTTCCACTGGGTGATGCAGGTTTCCACCATCGCATCAACGTCTTCCTGTGTCCACACCTCTTTCACCAGCAGATTTTCCATCATGAACTTCCCGTAGCTTTCCGGGCCCCAGGATGTGGGGGCTCCGTTGAAAGGATTGGACAGCACGTTCCCTTCCCGCATGTACACAATCAGATCGGTGCTCAAGGGGTTTTCCAGCCGGGTGTCCGCGCTTGCGTTGAAGGGAACGAAGGCGAATTCCTCCACGATGAACCTCTGGCCTGTTTCCGTGGTGTTCAGCCATACCAGGAATTCCTGCGCGGCCACCTGCTCGGTTTCCTCCACCTTCCTGTTGATGCTGTAGTACTGTGCGACGAATTCCGGGATGGAACGGTTGAACTTCTCTGCCGTCAGTCCCTCCACCTGGATGTCTTCATCCGCAAAAGGCAGCTTCATGGGCAGGATGGTGCTGTTTTCCGCAACCGTTTCGTCCAGTTTGCGCACATTGGGATAGATCCAGTTTCCCTGCTTGATGAACAGCGCTTTGCCTTCGGCGAACGTCTGCACCACCTGGTCGTATCCGGTCTTGGTTGAATTGATCAGCTCCGGTCCCCTCTCGAGGCTCCCTTCCGGCCCGGCGATATGATCGGTCTTGAACCCGTAGGCTTCGATGGATTTCCGCAGAGGTGAGCGCATCTGCTCCACTTGCTCCTCTGTTGCCGACCGGGCTGCAGCCAGGCTGCCGAACACTGCGTTGAGGGCATAGTTGCTGAAATGGTCTCCATAGGTCCACCGCTCCGCGCCCGCCACGGCGAAGACACCGTTCAAGGCGGCCGTCCGTTCCGTCATCTGGTCTGCCAGGGTGTAGGTGTTGCCGTTTAAAAGGACGGTCCCTGCTGTTTCGTTCTTGATGTACCCGTCCACTGCCTCCACGAACGCCCGGAATTCCCCGTAGCCCGCCGCCTTGAAATCCGCCACGATACCGTCGGCCTGCTCCAGTCCGAACAGCTCCCCAAGCATCCGCTTGTCGACGATCAGTCCATATCCCTCCACATTGTAGGGGATTCCAAGGTTTTCTCCCGCCTCCGTCTGCAGGCGCATCCCTTCGGGAATCGAATCCGCCAGCACCTTCAGCTCCGGAATCCCCTCTTCGGCCAGGTCCAGCACAAATCCGCCTTCCTGCCATTCCCTTGCCGCTCCTGCGCCGATGGAGAAGATTGTGGGCTTCTCCTTGGAATTCATCTCCGTGCGGAGTGTCTCGAGGACATCCGAGGTTCCCAGGGAGAACAGCTTGACCTTCTTGCCGGTCTCCGCCTGGTACACCTCCACCAGCTTCTCGAAGGCTTCCGCATTCTCGCTTTTTCCGTTGAAGATGTAGAAATCGTACTCCTTCTGTGCGGTGCCTTTCCCACAGCCGGCCAATGCCGACATGTACAGCCCAAGAACCAAAAACAATGCAACAACTTTCCCGTTTTTCCCTAACATGTGCATCCTCCTTTTATTATGAAACATGTTTCATAGCGGCCAAAAAGAGGCGGCCAGTCCGGCCTGCATCTTTTTGAAACATGTTTCATTCCTACGTTCACATTATATTCCATGCCCGGGCATCCGTCAAGAGGGAATTCGACTTTTTGTCGTGTTTCCCTCCCGCAAGGACACCTCCAGCATGTTCATGGCAGGCTTCGCCGGCCTTCCCTCCAACAGGTCCACCAGCACCCCGATGGACCTGTTCGCGATTTCCTTCACCGGCTGCACGATGGTGGTGATGTCCAGGAGATTCGTGTCCACCACGTAGGTTCCGTCGTAGGCCACAACGCAAAGGGTCTCCGGCACCTTCCGGCCGATTTGCCTTGCCGCCTTCAGGAAGGCCACCGCCGGCAGGTCCGCCGCCATGATTCCGTCGATTTCCGGGTTCTTTTCCAGAATCATCTTCGCCAACTCCAGATATCCGTCGAAATCGAAATTGCTCCATTTGATTTCCACCGCCTTCACCTGGACCCCCCGGGCCGACAGGATCTCTTCCAGAGCCCGGTGGCTTTGGAAGGACAGGACCTCCGGAGCGTCCAGTCCGCAGATGTGGATGATGTTCCTGCAGCCGCCCTCCAGGAATTTCTGCGCAGCCAGGATGCCCCCCGTCCTGTGGTCGGACACCACCACCGGAATCTCCTCGTTCACCTTGTGGTCCAGCATGACCAGCGGCTTTTGGAACGCCTCGTATTCTTCGTCCTTCAGATTGCTGACCCCCATGATCACTCCGTCCACGATGTTGGACCTGAAGGTCTTCATGTATTCCCGTTCCCGGGCGATGTCGTCGCCGGTGCTGCAGAGCATCATCTTGTACCCCTGCTGGTACAGCTCCTTTTCTATCTGGTCCGCCAGGCTGGAAAAAAAAGGGTGCCGGATGCTGGGCACCAGCATGGCGACGATTCCTGCCCGCTGCTTGAACATTCCCCTTGCCAGCTCGTTCGGTATGTAGTTGAGCTCCTTCATGGCTTGCTCGATCCTCTGCCTGGTCTCCTCCGCCACAGATGCGCTTCCGTTCAGCACCCTGGAAACGGTGCAGGCGGCCACGTTCGCTTTTTTCGCCACATCCCGTATGCTTGCCATATCCTGTCTCCTCCCACTCAATGAAATATGTTTCATTCTACCATATCCGCGGCAAAAAGGGAATGCATGATTTCACTCATGCATTCCCTTTCCTGTACCGCAGTTCCACCATGCCGTCCAGGGGCCTGACACCCTCCAGCTCCAGCCTGTTCTCCTTCCCGCTTTCCACAAACAAGGGGATCCCTTCCCCCAGCAGGACCGGGATGATGGTGATGATGTAGCGGTCGATGGCGCCGGCCTCCACCAGGGGCGCCAGCAGCCTGCTTCCTCCCACAATCCAGATGTCCTTGCCGGGAGTCCTCTTCAGGTAACTCAGGAAACGGACCAGGTCCCCGCCGACCCATTCCACCCGGCCGTCTTCCTCCGGTTCCCCGCTGCTGGCCACATAGCACTTCTTTCCCTCATAGGGCCAATGCTCCGGGGAGATTTCCCGGACCACCTGCTCGTAGGTCTTCCGACCCATGACCACCGTGTCGACTGTCCCGTAGAAGGCCTCGTAGGCTTCCTCCACCTCCGGAACCTCCTGCCCGATTGCAGGAAGCCAGTCCAGCGAACCGTCCTTCCTGGCGATGTAGCCGTCCAGGCTTGCGGCGATGTACAGCACGACTTCTCTTCCCATCTACGCCTCCGTCCTTTCATATTCCCTGGTGTCGAACCCCAGCCGACCGGCGATTTCCACCAACGCCTCGTCCTTCGCCGTCTGCACCGCGATGATTTCAGCGGCCGCAATGGGCCCTGCCGTGGCAAGGAAGGCAACCAGCCCGTCCCTCAGTTTCTTGTGATCCATTCCGTTCCCTCCTTTTCTCGCTTCAATAGCCTACCTCGCCGAAGGCTTCCATGAGCTCCTGGAACCGCAGGGTGTCGATGGTTTCCGCGCCGCCTGTGATCCCTCCATGGATCTTGTCCATCTCCCGGGAGAGTTCCATCCAGACGGCCTGGACCTCCCCGTATCCTTCCCCTAGCCCAGCGATGAAGCCGTCGTGCGCAGGCTTCATCGCCATGGCCTGGGCAAGCTGTTCCAGCGGGATTTCCATCTCGACCTCCAGGTCCCTTCCCGAGGCGCCCTTTCGCACCTCCAGGTACCCCTGGAACTCCGAGAAAAGGGGCCAGACCTCGCCCACCAGCCAGAAGTGGATCCCATCGATTCCGGCCCTAGCACTGCCACCGGCATCTTTCCCGGAACCCTCTTCCACCTCCCCGTGCACGTCGCCCCATTCCTCTTCCATGGCATGGCCGGCTGTGACCAGGTTGGACAGGAACACGTCCGCCAGGTCGTCATCCATCCCGGCGATGAGCCATTCCCCATCCTGCTTCACACAGGGGATCTCCAGGGTGGCTTCCTTGAAGCGCTCCTCCATCCCTCCCGCCTTCTCCAGAAGGATTTCCATGAAGATGCGGGTCAGGACGTCCTCCGTCTGCTCCTCTCCCCCAAGGACCAGCTCCATGGACCGGGTGTTGTACTCCTGCAGGGTTGCAAGGTAGATTTCCTGGGCGTCCACGTACCGGGTCTCCACCGTGACCGTGGCCTTGTTCCCCTCCACTGCAGCGCCGATTACATTGTAGGTCATCTTGGCCGCATTCCCCTTCAGGTATTCCAGCAGCAAGAGGGAGTCGGGATTCTCCTCCAGCAGCATGTCGTCCAGGTCATGGGCCTCTCCGGCGGCCAGGCCGGACCGCATGCCTTCCAGGTCGAAGCGCCGTGTGTCGCTGAAGAACTTCTCCACCGCATCCTCGGGCCTTCCTCCCCCGCAGGCGCCCAGCAGTCCGACGGCCCCCAGGAGGAGCAGCAAAATAAACTTTTTCATATCATTTCCTTTCCTTGGCTCACCGGCAATCCCGATTGCCGCATTCCTCGCTTTCGAAATCCACTTCGATGGTGACATGGCCGATGCCCTGGCCGTCCATCCGCTTCCGGATCTCCCCCTTGATCCTTCCCATCTCCCGGATGCCGCTCCCGTCCGCCACCACCACATGGGCGGAGAGCATCGCCTTTTCCCCCTCCAGGGACCAGAGGTGGACATGGTGGACCGAGAGGACCCCAGGGACCTTTCCGATCTCCTCCTCCACCGCCTCCAGGGAAAAGTGGGCCGGCACCCCCTGCAGGAGGATGTGCAGGATCTGCTTCAGGTTGATCCCCACATGGTAGAGGACGTAGAGGGTGATTCCCAGGGAGAGCAGCGGGTCCAGCACGGGGATGTCCACGAAGAGGAGCACCAGTCCCGCCACCAGGATGGCCACCCAGCCCAGCACATCCTCCAGCAGGTGCCAGAGCACCACCTTCTCGTTGAAGGAGGTCCCCTTGTTCAACTGGAAGGCCGCCAGGCCGTTCACCAGGATGCCCAGCACCGCGAGAGCCATCATGCCTGCCGCATGGACCTCCTGGGGATGGAAGATCCGGGGCACCGCCCGGCTGAGGACGAATGCGGAGCCTGCCACCAGGACCAGGCTGTTGACCAATGCCCCCAGCAGACTGAACCGGGCGTAGCCGTAGGAAAACTTCCGGTCCGGGGCCTTATCCCCGTATCGTCCCAGAAACCAGGCGATTCCCAGGGATAGGGAATCCCCCAGGTCATGGACCGCATCCGACAGGATAGCCACGCTGTTGGTGGCCATCCCTCCCACGATCTCCACCAGGGTGAAGGTGAGGTTCAGGAAGAAGGCCGTCCGGATATTCTTCTGCCCGCCGCGGCCGCCGTCGTTGGCATGGCCATGGGTGTGGGTGTGGTCATGCGCTTCCATGGAACCTCCTCCTTTCAAACCGGGTTTCCTAGAACCCTACGTTCTGGAACTTCCTTGGGATGTCCGGCTCCTCCCCGATCCGGCCGTAAACGGACAGCTTGGCGATTTCCTCCATGTCCCTGTCCGAAATGGAGAAGCCGAACACATTCCCGTTGTTCCTGATCCTGTCCAGATTGGCGGACTTGGGGATGGGGACCACCCCGTGCTGGAGGACGAACCGGACGCAGATCTGGGCGATGGTCTTCCCGTATTTCTCCGCCATGTCCTGGAGCACCTTGTGCTCGAAAGCCTTCCCTTGGATCAGGGGGCTCCATCCCTCCATCAGGATTTCCCGTTCCTCACAGTAGGCCCGCAGCAAAGGCTCCGTGCACTGGGGATTGAATTGGACCTGGTCCACCATGGGCTTGGTCCTGCCGTTTTCCGCAAGCAGTTCCAGATGCTCCATCATGAAATTGCTGACCCCGATGGCCCGGACCTTCCCCTTGTCATATAGCTCCTCCAGGGCGCTCCAGGTCTCCAGGATGTCCTCCTTGTAGCGGTCCTTGTGCTCCTCGATCACCGGCCAGTGGATCATGTACAGGTCCAGATGGTCCATCTCCAGCCGCTCCAGGCTCTGCTGGTAGGATTCCAGCGCCTTCTTGTATCCGTGGTCCGCATTGGGCAGCTTGCTGGCCACGAAAATTTCCTCCCGGGGAAATCCCGACATGCGGACCCCCTTCCCAACGCCCCGCTCGTTCTGGTAGGCCGCGGCCGTATCGATGTGCCTGTATCCGCTCTCGATGGCATCGCATACGGCCTGTTCCACCACCGTATCCGGCATCTTCCATGTCCCGAATCCCACACAGGGAACCTCCACTCCGTTGTACAATCTCCATTTGGAGGACAGGTCCTTGACTTCTCTTTGTATCATAGGTTTCACCTCAACCTTTCCTTAAATGTGGCACGCCGTTCCATCCGCCTGCCCGCTTCGTTTGGATTTCTGAGAACATTGTACCATAATCCAGGCAAAAATTCCGCTCCGGGGGGCAAAGAGGGAGAGAAATTTTCTCCCCCGGCGAAAAAGGCGCCTGCAACTGCAGACGCCTTTTTCGTGTTCAAGAACCTTTATGACACTTTTCCCTTTTCTCCAGTCCGCATCCGGCCGAACATCCCGGACAGGTGTTGCTTCGCAGGTTCCGGTAGGTCTTCCGGGCGGCCAGGGCCACCAGGACGAAAAAGATTGTTCCTATGATGATTGTAGGCATACCGCATCACTCCTGACAGGCCAGCTCATTTTGTGCGTCCCTCGCACGGTTCCTTTGGACCAGGACTGCCGCCAGGGCAGCCAGCCCGCCCAACACCAGGCCCGCCGGAACCGCTCCCGGGGCCCATTTGCCGTAGACCAGCAGGCTTCCCGCCTGGGCCGCCAGGATGCCGATTCCGTAACCGGCAGCCAGTTGGAACAGGATGGCCCTGGCCAGCCACTTCCTGCTTCCAAGCTCCGCATTCATGGCGCCGATGGCCGCGAAGCAGGGCGGGGTGAAGAGGTTGAACAGGAGGAAGGCGAAGCCTGTGACGGGAGTGAAGTTCTCCGCCAGGACCCCGCCCGGGGCGTGCAGGGCCTCCTCGGAAACGGTGGCGAAGAGGATGGCGAAGGTGGCCACCACATTCTCCTTTGCCACGAACCCGGTCAGGGCTGCGGCCGCCATCTGCCAGCCCGCCACCCCCAGAGGGAGCAACAGGGGCGCCGCCAGCCCGCCGACGCCGGCCAAGATGCTGGCCCCCTGGTCTTCTGCAGGCTGCAGGTTCCATCCATAGCTCTGCATGAACCAGACCAGCGTGTTCATCACCAGGATGATGGTGGATGCCTTGACGACGAACCCCTTCCCCTGGTGGACCATCTGCCGGAAGGCGTGGCGCAGGCTCGGCACCTTGTATTCCGGAAGCTCCATGATGAAGGTGGAGGATTCCTCCCAGGGGAAGATCCTCTTCAGCAGCAGTCCTCCCAGAATCACCGCCAATCCCGCAATCCCGTACACCGCGGGCAGGATCCAGGTGCTCCCTGGAAAGAATACGGCGGAGAACAGGACGATGATGGGAAGCTTGGCGCTGCAGGGGATGAACGGGGTCAGGATGGTGGTGGCGACCTTCTCGTTCTCGTCCTCGATGGTCCTGGTGGCCATGACTCCTGGAATGGAGCATCCGGACCCCACGATCATGGGAATGATGGACTTTCCGGAAAGACCGATTTTTTTGAAATAACGGTCCATGACCACCGCCACCCGGGCCATGTAGCCGCTGTCCTCCAAAAGGGCAAGACAGAAGAAGAGCACCAGGATCAGGGGCAGGAAGCCCAGCACCGCCCCAACCCCCGCGATGGCTCCGTCCACAATCAGGGCCTCCAGCATGGGATGGACGCCCAGGCCGCCAAAGAACCCATGGGCCGCATCCGGCACCAGTTCCCCGAACAGGGTCCCATTCACCCAGTCCGCCAGGAAACCTCCCAGGCCATTGATGGAAAAGGCGTACACCGCCCACATCACCAGTCCGAAGAGGGGCAGTCCCAGGAAAGGATTGGCCACGACGCGGTCGATCCTGTCGCTCGTTGTGATCCGGGTCTTGTCCCTCTTCCTTTGGAGATGGGTCTGCACGATTCCTTTCACATAGGCTTGGCGTTTTTTGTCCTCCCCTTCGCCTCCCCGGCCTTCAAAGGCAGGGTTGCCGGACGCTCCGGCCGCAGCAGCCTGTCCCACCGCCCGCAACAGCTCGTCCAGGCCCTCTTCCCCGTTGGCCCGGGTTTCCACCACCGGACACCCTAGGGCATCCGCCAATCCTTCCACCTGGATGCTGTTCCCGCTGCGCTTCAGCACGTCCTGCTTGTTCAGGGCCACCACTAGGGGAATCCCCAACTCCAGCAGCTGGGTGGTGAAGAAAAGGCTCCGCTCCAAGTTGGATGCGTCCACGATGTTCAGCAGCACGTCCGGGTTTTCCGCAAGGATGAAGTCCCTGGTCACGGCCTCCTCGCTGGTGTAGGGAGCGATGGAATAGGCCCCCGGAAGGTCCACCACCCGCACCTGGTTCCGGCGGTTGCCGTCCCCCTTTCCGGTTCCGGCTTCTTTCATGTCCTGCAGCCCTGCCAGCAGCTTGTATTTCCTTTTCAGGTTCGCTTCCTTTTTCTCCACCGTCACGCCCGGCCAATTGCCCACATACTCCGTCTTGCCGGTGATGGCGTTGAACAAGGTCGTCTTCCCCGAATTCGGGTTTCCGGCCAATGCGATCTTCATATGCTCCTCCTGTCTTTAGGGTTATATCGATAATCATTCTCATTCGCTAATCAAAAAAAATTGTCCTCTACGCCAGTTCTATCGCTCCCGCCATTTTCTTGTCGATGGCGTATCTGCCGTCCCCCACGCTGATGATGTAGTTCCCTGCCAGGATGGAAACCAGGGTGATTTCCTGCCCCTCGCTGCAACCCAGGGAAAAAAGGAATTTTTGGATTTTCTCCGTAGCTGTGATGGATTTGACGACTCCCGTATGGCCCGCTTTCGATTTGGTCAAAGGCATGCCGCACCTCCTTTTCATTCGTTGTCCCACTCGTTTTCAAAATCCGCATCGTGTTGATAACCGTTTTCATTTTCAATTATAACCACTTTGCAGATTTTTGTCAACAATATATCAAAGCATTCCGTATGGTTTTTCAAACCTTAGGAAGGGACAGGACGTCCGCATCGCCGCATCCGTCCTGTCCCTTCCTTTAGCCTACCATTGGTTGTAATGGATCTTCTCCGGATTGTACTTGTCCCTGGGTTCTTTGGGCTCCTTGGCATGCCCCAGGGCGATGATCCCCACGGGCAACATGCCTCCGGGCAGCTTCAGGATCCTTGCCATATCCACCTCCAGGTCCTCCACCGGATGGATGCCGATCCAGACGCCTCCCATACCAAGGCCGTGGATGGCCAGGAGCATGTTCTGCATTGCGGCCGAGCAGTCCTCCAACAGGAATCCCAGCTCCGGCTGAAGCGTGGTGTCGCCGCAGACCACGATGGCCGTGCCTGCGGAAGGGAGCATCTTCGCATGGGTGTGCGCCTCCGCAATAGCCTCCAGCGTATCCGGGTCGTCCACGATCATGAACTGCCAGGGCTGCACGTTGTGGGCCGATGGAGCAGCGAATCCCGCCCGCAGGATCTGGTCCAAAACCTGGTCCCCCACCCTTTCCCCTGTAAACTTACGGATGCTTGTCCTTGTCATGATTGCCTGCAATACGTCCATGTCCTTTACCTCCTTGTAAGATATTGTTACGGGACAGATTAAGAAATCATCCCGAATGTTCCTTGAAAATGCAACTTTAATATTCGAATGAATCAACAGACACCACGTATTGAATTTCAACCATCTCATAGGTATAAT
>NZ_JAAEEH010000039.1 GCF_010179735.1 Anaerotalea alkaliphila | reverse complement strand
CTCGCTGTAAACAGGTCCGTGGAATAAATGCCGCTCCCTTGCATCACGCCCAAGACCAAAAAAGCACCAGCAATAGCTGGTGCCTATGTTATAAGTTTTTCGGGACATTTTCAAAAACGCTTGACATACCATTCATTCCATTTTTTTCAACATTTCTGCAGCCAACTCCATTTGCTCCGCAAAGCGCAGCATGTTGTGGTTTCCGACAGGGTTTTCCACCTGCAGGAGACCTGGCTTTTGCCTCATTCCCATCACCCATCTGTTGAAAGGGAGGTCGTATTCCCTTGTCACCCGGAATGTCCTTCCCCGGTTCCAGAAGTCCAGTCCCCGGGCTTCCTCGACCACTGCCCGGGTTTCCCCTTCCTTCAAAAACATGGCGGCGCCCACCCCCCGCTCCAATTCCTTGGGGTCCGCTTCCCGTTCCTGGGGATTTTGGGAATATGCTTCAGCCGATGTCCGCACCGTGGAAGCCATTCCCGCATAGTCATGCAGGTAGATTCCCGTGTACAGCAGGATGGCCGTGGCCAGCATGCAGAGGGGCATCACCACGGCCGCCTCCAGGGTGATGTATCCTTCCGCCCTCCTCATGCCAGTCCCCCCAGCGCCAAGGCGCCGCACAAGGCGATCTGCAGGACGGGTACCAGGGGGATTCTGCTTTCTCTCCCGATGCGTCCCAGGGAAAGCAGGAGCATGCCTGGAATCCCCACGCCCAATAGACCCAGAAAAAATACCACCAGCATGCCTTGGCATCCCAAAGCAAAACACAGCAACCCCAGGACCAGGGCGTCCCCCCAGCCTATGCTTCCGCCGCTCGCCTTGACCGCAGCCCCTCCTGCCCCCAGGCAGAGGATTCCTTCCAGGGGATGGAAGAGCAGGTTTCCGTCCGCAAAGTGCCGCCACAGGGAAATCCCCGACAGCACCATGCATGCGTGCAGCATCGGGAGCACCGCAATCCTTTGGCTCTCCCAGTCCTGCAGCGCCAGCACCGCAAGCAGGAACGCCATGGTCAAGAGTCCCAAGGGCATCCCCCAGAGATGCCCCTCGGCATCGGTCAAGGGGCCCCGCCCCCAGATACCTGCCACCGCCAGTCCGTTGGTGGCCCATAGGACCACCAGCACAACCACGGCCCTTTTCTTCCCCTTGGCCGTTCCCCACCCGATTCCATCTGCCCTCCAACTCCCCAGGGCCAAAACGGTTTCCATGACACCCAGGCCGATCCATAGTCCCCTGCCATCCATCAGTCTTCCCCCTCGCATGTCTTGCATAATGTGTATCCGTCTTCAAGCGCCTTTTCCAACGTGGTTTCCCGCACAGACTTGACCAATGCGGTACATTTTCCGTCCGCATGGTAGATTTCGCTTTTTGCTGTGGTGTAGACGGTTTTCGGGCCTTCCTCCGGCCCCACACCCCCACAGATTTTACAGGGTCTTTTGTTGCCCGCCACCGTATCCGAGGACACCCCGTAGAACTCCACATGGATATGCCTGCAGCGGCTGTCCGTATGGTACCGGACGCCTGTTCCGGTCACATGCACCACCGTTTTCGGCGCCTCCTTTTCCAACAGGTCTTTGGTCGGGCGGTTGCCGATGAATCCGCGGATGCGCACGGCTTGCCGCACTGCGATGGAATCCCTGCCGAAAATCTCCACCGGCAGGGGAATCGCATAGGACAAACGGACCGTGCTCCATCCGTCTTCCCCCAGAATCTCCGTCCCCGCAAAGCTGATGCTGCCTGCCACCCCCCATTCCTCCAGCGCCCTTCCGTCCGCTTCCTTGTGGAAGTAAGGGGCAAAAAGCAACTCGTCCGGGAGCATTTCCCGAAGGGAGGGATCCGGAGAGGACCCTTGGATTTCCGGATCCGTCTGTTCCATCTGCGCAAGGAGCTGTGCACCGGCAGCGCGCAGGACGACCGCATGGTTGTTCCCTTCCATGGCGCCCATGTTCAGAATGTGCTGGGTGTAGTCCATGATATGGACCACCTTGGCCAGATACAGGATGCTGGCAAGGGTGAACACCAGGAGCGGAAGCACCAGGGCCGCCTCCAGCGTCAGGGAACCCCGGATTCGCGGCTGCCGGCCATCCCCCATGGAACCCATCAATACGACACCTCCGTTTCCACCGTCAGCGCCCCCTTGCCATAGGTGGCGCCCCCACCTCCTTCACCAAAAGGCCTGCTCAAAAGCAGCGGTTGGAACCGGAGTACACCACTGGATTTGGCGGTTCTGCCATACCGGTCCAGAGACAGTTTTTCCTCCTGGTAGAAATGCTGCAGGTTCCCTTGGACCAGGTCCAGGATCCGAAGCAGGAACAGTTCATTTCCGATGTTGGGGTCAAGAAGCATGACCACCAGGTAGTCCTCATAGGACATGGACGGCACAAGCCTGGAAAGGAGGGTGTTGGAGGTTGGCGCACCTCCAGATACCACCCCCCCCGCTTTCAAGGTCTTGCCCAAGGCTTCCTGCATCTGCTTCCCCCATTTCTCCACCGCCTGGTCCAGTACCTTTCCTCCCTGTTGCTCCAGCCGCTGGAACCCCTCCGCCATCAGCGCCTCCAACTTCTTTTCCCCCGCCTTGACCAGCTCCTCCTTCTGCCGGTCCAGCGCTTCCTTGAAGGCCGCATAGAGGGCCTCCTTTACGTCCACGACCTCCCGGATCCCCGTTCCCCCCAGGTTCCGAAGCCGCACCTCCAATTCCCTTGTCATGGCTTCCCCAAGGGGATAAAAGGGGCTTCGGGGGGAAAGATGCTCTTCCAAACGGAACGCTTCCGTCTTCCCCTCCATCCAGGCCTCCAGCCTGGCATCCACGGCATTTTCCAGCCCCCTCCAGGCTTCCTCCACCGCCACATCCATGGCGGCCACCCCCTGCCCGTAGATGTCCTCCGTTTTTTCCCTGAAGATGCGGATCCCTTCCTCGGTCATCTTACCCTCCAGCTTCTCCATCTGCCCCCCCAACGCCTTCTTTCCCAGGAGCAGTGCCTTTTCAAGCCCTTCCCCGCCGCCTTCCACCAGGGCTGTCCAGTTGCCGTCGATGCCCGTGTACCAGGTGGATGCGGTCTTGACCAGCGGCACCCTCCCTCCCTTTGTCAGGATCCGCAGGTCCACCATGGCTTCCGCCATGGCCCAGAAAAGGGTGATGGCCGCCCCCAGGAGGACGGTTCCCACACCCAGGGACCACCAGCCGGCCAAGGCGGTGGCCAAGGTCTGGACCATGAGCCTCTTCTGGGGGTCGGTAACCAGATGGATCAGGTTGCAGGTGGTCCTGAAGGCATGGATCGCCCCCAAGACCACCACCAGGCCGGTCTTGTCCCCTTCGGTGCCGGCGATCACGTATTCCACCTCGTACATCCTTTTGTGCAGGTTCTTGTCATATCCCGGGATGGTCCGGCCGGACACCAGCGGGTTGGGGTCGCCCGGGTCCTCCACGCCCGCATCCTGCAGCTTGCTCCTGAACATGCCCGTGGCATATTTTGCCAGCAGCACTCGTTCCATCCCCCCTTCCAGGGAGAATTCACGGATGCGCAACAGGGGGTTCCCGAAGGTTCTGGAAACTTCCGCACGGACCTTGGAGGGAAGGACCGTTTTGGGGGGCGCCGTCTCCTCCCCTTCCTCCCCGCGCGGTTCCATGGCGCCTCCTCCGGCTTCCATGGGGTCCAGCCTTTCCCCCTGGTCCCGAAAGGATTCCGCTGTCCTGTTTCCTTCCGCGCTCCCGAATTCCATACCCCCATGGTCGAACCACAGGTCCCTGCCATACCCTTCCATCAGCCGGACCCCTTCCGCCAGGTCCATTTCCAATGTCCCCCGCAGGTTGGAAACCCTCCTGCGGATTTCCTCCAGCCCCTCCCTTTCCCTGGTGCCTGGAACCGTCTTCGGCAGGGTTGCGGCCAGCCTGTCCCATTGGTCCACCACCCCTGCCACTGGCTTGCGAAGCCGCTCCAGCACGGACTTGTTGCCTATGGCCGTTTCCTTCATCAGCAGCAGGTTGTCCACCCGGCTGAGGGAGGTTCCTCCCAGGCCATACTGCCTGCGCAGTTCCTCCGTCTCCTTCAGGAGTGTCCCCGCCACGTCTTCCATCAGGTCTTGCCCCTGGGACTCCACCTTCCCTTCCAGAACATCCGCCGCCTTCCCCAGATCCCCGGCCATGACCTCCATCTCCCCAAGAAGCTGGAGGATCCGCCGGTGGACGGCCAGATATCCCGTTCCTTCCCGGTCGTCCACCAGTTCCTCCAGTCCGGCGGCAATCCGCTCCCCTTCCTCCAGGAGGGTCTTTCGCAACACCTTCCATTCCCCTTCCAATGCCTTGGTCCTTGTGCGGATCCGTGATTCCAGGGCCGCAACCTCTTCCCCATCTTCCAAGCCCTGGAGCCTGGACTCCAGGGAAGCGATGCCTTCCAACCCCTTCTGCATTTCCAAGAGCCCCGTTTCCAGGCGGTCCAGCACCTTTTCCAATCCCGCCTTTTCCACGTCCATCCGGAACAGGTTTTGCTCCAGCAGGGCCCGGATGTCCTGGTCGGGAATCTCCTGGGGACTGTAGAGGTTCCTGCCGGCCGTGTTCCCTCCCGCCAGGCGCTTCAGATAGGTCCTGCCCAGGCTTCCCATGACCTGTTCCTTGCTGGGGCCGATCCGGATGCCCTCCACAAGCCCTGCAAGTTCCCTGTACTTCTCCTCCAGCCTTCCCGCCTGGACCTCCAGCTCCTGCTTTTCTTCCACCAGCACCATGGTCTTGTTCGTCCTGCCGATGACGGCCAGCTGCTCCAGATAGGGCGCAAGGAGCAAGACCGGCAGGCGCGGGGTCATGTACCGCAGGATGTCCTCCATTGCCGGAAAAGTGTTTTGCACCAGGGACCCCTGCAGTTGCAGGCTCTCCAGGCTGTAGGAGGAAGCCAGGAACCCATCCGCGCCCCCGCCCCTGGGATCGGCCATCGTCTGGACGCTCCGAACGAACGCCTCCTCCAGTTCCTGGTCCATGGGTACGCCAAAAAGCCCGTACTGCTTGAAAAGCACGGGATCATAGTAGGTGAGCATGGCATGGGAGGCTGTTTCCGCAGCCCGCCTGCCTATGTTGTGTATGCTTTGGATTCTTGCGTGGTCCACGATGGATGTGGCGAAGACCATGAGGCTGAGCAGCAAGATGCTGAAGAAGACGGTTATTCCGCCTTGGCAATTCCGATTTCCCATAGGGTTTCTCCTCGATTTGGATTGTCCATACCCCTGGGGGCCGCAGCTTTCCCGCTACGGCCTTCATTTTTCTTTATCTATTGATTGTATGCCTCCGGAAGCTCCCTGTCAATGCGTCCGTAGACCAGGAAGCGCAATTTGAAGCCCTTTTCAGACAAGACCGTCTCTTCCCGGAGGCATCTCCATTCCGGATCCCCGTCCAAGTCCGGAAAAAAAGCGTCCGCCTGGAAGTTTCCCTCGATCTTGGTGACATACGCCGTTTCGCACAGGGGAAGCAGGGCCCGGTAGACCTCTTCCCCTCCCGCCACGAAGACCTCCTCCCTATCCTCCGGCAGGACCTTCAGGAGCTCTTCCACCGAATGGACCGTCAGCGCTCCCGGGCATGCGTAATCGGGCCTTCGGGTCAGGACGACCGTGGTCCTTCCGGGCAGCGGTCTTCCCCCCGGCAGGGATTCCAGGGTTTTCCGCCCCATGACCAGCCACCGGCCCAGGGTGGTCTTCTTGAAGAAGCGCAGGTCTTCGGGGATATGGCAGAGGAGCCGGTTCTCCCTGCCGATCCCCCAATTCCTGTCCACAGCCACGATGCAGCGCAATCCCCCTTTTCCTTCCTTCATACCGCCACCGGGATGCCCTTGAGCTGGGGTCCCTTCTTGTAGTCCTCCAGGGAAAAGTCCTCCACCGTGAAGCTGTAGAAATCCTTCACCTCCGGATTCATCACGAACCGGGGGGCGGGGTAGGCCTCCCTTCCCAGGAGCTCCTCCACCAGGGGCACATGCCTGTCGTAGATATGGGCGTCTGCAATCACGTGGACAAGTTCCCCCGCCTCCAGACCCGAAACCTGGGCGAACATGTGCAGAAGCACCGCGTACTGGACCACATTCCAATTGTTTGCAACCAGCACGTCGTTGGACCGCTGGTTCAAAAGGCCGTTCAGCTTCCGGCCGGTCACATTGAAGGTCATGCTGTAGGCGCAGGGATAGAGGTGCATGGCGTGCAGGTCCTGGTGGTTGTAGATGTTTGTGAGAATCCTCCTGCTGTAGGGGTTGTGCTTCAGGTCGTACAGGACGCGGTCCACCTGGTCGAACATCCCCTCCTTGTACTGGTGTTTCACCCCCAACTGGTAGCCATAGGCCTTGCCGATGGTGCCGTCCTTGTCCGCCCAACTGTCCCAAATCCTGCTGTTGAGGTCATGGATGTTGTTGGACTTCTTCTGCCAGATCCATAGGATTTCATCGATGGCCGCCTTGAAATTGGTGCCCCTGAGGGTCAGGATGGGGAATTCCCTGGAAAGGTCGTACCGGTTCACCACTCCGAACCGCTTCCATGTGTGGGCCGGACTTCCGTCCTCCCAACGTGGTCTGACGTCCTCCCCCTCGGAACTGGCGCCATGCTCCAGGATTTCCTTGCACATGGCTTTGAATATGGCATCCGCCTGGCTCATTCTCCATCCTCCCTTTCACTTTCTCCTTGCTCCAAACCATACTTGGACACCAGATGGTCGTCCAGGTACGCCTCCACATACACGCCTTCGTTCCTGTATTCCTCCACCAGGATCTGACCGAAGGTGCGGATGTTGTTCAAAAGGCTCCCGTCCTGGTATCCGATGACCGTCTTCACCAGGATCTTGTCCAAGCGCAGCCGTTCCTCCATGGCCCGCAAGGCCTGGGGCAGCCCTTCGCCTGTTTTTGCGGAGACGTAAAGGCTCTTGAAGGCATCCGCGTCGAACAACCCCCTGGCCGCATCCGGCCGGTCGCATTTGTTGAACAGGGTCAGTACCGGTTTGTCCACCGCTCCCAATTCCCGCAGGGTGCTGTACACCACTTCCATGTGCCTCTTAAGCTGGGGGTTTCCGGCATCCACAACGTGGATCAGCAGATCCGCAAAAACGGCCTCTTCCAGGGTGGACCGAAAGGCATCCACCAAGTGGTGCGGCAGCTTGCGGATGAACCCCACGGTGTCCGTCAGAAGGATTTCCTTGCCTTCCGGAAGGACCAGATTCCTGGTTGTGGGGTCCAATGTGGCGAACAGCTGGTCCTCTTCCCGGACCCCGGCGTCCGTCAGCGCATTTAGCAGGGTGGATTTCCCCGCATTCGTATAGCCGACGATGGCCACCAGGGGCTTTCCTTGCCGCTTCCTTCCTTCCCGCAGCAGGCTCCTGTGCCTGTGCACCTCCTCCAATTCCGATTTCAGCTGCTCCATCCTTGTACGGAGCAACCGCCTGTCCATCTCCAGCTTCTTCTCTCCAGGGCCTCTGGTGCCGATGCCGCCTCCCAATCTGGAAAGGCTGGCCCGCAGCCCGATGAGCCTGGAGCTCCTGTACTTGAGCTGGGCCAGTTCCACCTGCAGGATCCCTTCGCTGGTGTGGGCATGCTGGGCGAAGATGTCCAGGATCAGGGCTGTACGGTCGATGACCTTCGCATCCACCTGTTGCTCCAGATTCCTGAGCTGGGTGGGGGAAAGCTCGTCGTCGCAGATTACCGTGGTGGCCTCATGGATGGCCAGGGCCTCCTTGATCTCTTCGATCTTCCCCTTCCCCACATAGGTGGCCGGATGGAATCCGTCCCTGTTCTGGATCATCCGATGCACGGCCACCGCCCCTGCCGTGTCCGTCAATTCCGCCAGCTCATCCAAAGACTGCAGGGTCTCCATGTCCTTGTTCTGGAGTCCCACCGCCAGGAGGATTACCCGCTCCTTGCTTTTCATTGTTTCGTTCATCATTAGCGCTCCTATTCTTCCTTCGATTCCATCCATGCCGACCGCAATTCCGTAGCCTGGGGATGCTGGGGGTTCCTGGCTAAAAGCTGCTCAACCGTCTCCAGCGCCAGGTCCCCGTTCCCGTTTTCCTTATAGGCGATCCCCAGACCCAGGATTCCCTGCTCCAGGTTCGCCACCCCCTCCTCCGTATCCAGGTAGGTCCGGTACGCCCCGATGGCGTCCTGGGGCTGTCCCAGGGCCCGATAGGCCTCCCCCATCCAGAAATGCCCTTCCTGGTTTCCGGCATCCTTCGCATGGGAAAAATGGACGATGGCCTGGAGGTGGTCTTCCTGCTCGAAAAGGATTTCTCCCAAGAGCAGATGGGCATCTCCGTAGCCGCTCCAGCGTTCAACCGCCCGCAACAGCGTCTGCTCTGCAGCCGCCGGATCCTGCAGCTCCCGCTCGACCCTGGCCTTGACCAGATACAGTTGGGGGATGCCCGGATCCAAGCGGATGCCTGTGGCCGCGTCACTGAGGGCCAGCTCCAACTGCCCCCTGCTCTCAAATGCCACCGCCCGGTTCCCGAACGCGTAGGCGTTTCCGGGGTCCAGGTCGATGGCGTTTCCATACATTTCCATGGCCGCGTCCCCATCTCCCAGGTCCATATGGACCATGCCCAGGGCGTTGTAAAGGCCTGGATCCCTCTTTTCCAGCGCCAAAGCTTCTTTATACCACTTCAAGGCGGCTTCGGGATCCCGCATCTCCCTTCGGAGCGTCCCCAGATTCAAGTAGAGCTGGTAACGCTCCTCCCTGTCCCTGATGGTCCGGACCCTTTCCAAGGCGTTTTGCAGGTCCTCCGATGCGGCATTCCGATATCCCAGGCCCAGATGGATGTATCCCCTTTTGCTGTAAGCCAGGCCATCGTCCGGATCAAGGGCGATTGCCGTGTCCAGGTCCGCAAGCGCCTGGTCCGTGTCCCCCTCTTCAAAGGCCACCAGGGCCCTCCCCAGATGATATGGCCCGTAGTCCCCTTCCTCCGCAAGTCCGGCCTCGAACACCTCCCTGGCCTCCTGCAGGTTCCCTTCCCTGTACAATTCCATCCCCTGGGCATACCGCTGCCTCCTGCCGTCGGAACAGCCGGCCAGCACCCACAGGGCTGCCAGCAACGCAACACACTGCAACAACCTTCGCTTCATCCGTTCTCCTTTTGCTTCCTGGTGTGTTATAATGTCTAAAAACCCTAGGAGGTTCCAGACATGGCTCCAACACAAAAAAAACAAATCCGGGTGCTTCCCCTGCTGCTTCTTTCGCTGGTCCTGGCGCTCTACCTGGCAGGCATCGGCATCGCCCTCACAGGCAATTTCGAAGCGGCCGTCGGCATGTTCGCCTTCAACACCTTTTTTTCGGTGATCCTATTCTTTCTCATCCGATGGCACAAGGGTGCGTAGCCATTCCTTGAGCTTCCGCTCGTACCCTTGGTCCGTCAACCGGTAGTATTCCCTTCCGGCAAGCTCGTCGGGCAGGTACTGCTGCCGGACATGATGCCTGGGGTAGTCGTGGGCGTACTTGTAGCCGATGCCGTTGCCCAAGTCCTTCGCACCCTTGTAGTGGGCGTCCTTCAGATGGGGGGGAACCCCCATCACCTGGACATCCCGCACATCCGCAAGGGCCTGGTCCACCGCCAGATAAGCTGCGTTGCTCTTGGGAGCGCAGGCAACGTAGGCAACAGCCTGGGAAAGGATGATCCTCCCTTCGGGCATGCCGATGAAGTCAACCGCCTGGGCGGCGGCCACGGCCAACTGCAGCGCCCTGGGGTCGGCGTTCCCCACATCCTCCGCCGCGCAGATGACAATCCTGCGGGCGATGAATTTGGGGTCCTCGCCTGCATACAGCATCCTGGCCAGGTAATAGACGGCCGCATCCTTGTCCGAGCCCCGCATGCTCTTGATGAAGGCGGAAATCACGTCGTAGTGGTTGTCCCCGTCCTTGTCGTATTGCAGCGCCCTTTTCTGTATGCATTCCTGGGCGACGGCAAGGTCCACCCTCCGTATCCCGCTTTCATCCGGATCCGTGGTCATGGCCGCCAGCTCGATGGCGTTGAGCGCGGCCCGTGCGTCCCCTCCGGCCACATCCGCCAGGAAATCCAGCGCTTCCGGCGCAACCTCCATCCTGTAGGACTCCAATCCCTTGGGACTTGCCAGGGCCCTCTCCATCAGCTTACGGATGTCCTCCTTCTCCAGGTGCCGCAGTTGGAAGATCCTGGACCTGGACACCAGCGCCTTGTTCACCTCAAAGTAGGGGTTCTCCGTAGTGGCTCCCACCAGTGTCAAGGTGCCGTCCTCCACATAGGGCAGCAGGGTATCCTGCTGTGCCTTGTTGAACCTGTGGATCTCATCCACAAAAAGGATGGTCTTCCTGCCGTACATGCCCTTGCTGTCCTTGGCCTGGCGGATCACCTCCTGTATTTCCTTCTTTCCTGCGACGGTGGCATTTAATTGAAGGAAGTCTGATTTGGTCGTATTCGCGATGACCCGGGCCAGCGTCGTCTTGCCTGTGCCCGGTGGTCCGTAAAAAATGATGGACCCCAGCTGGTCCGCCTTGATGGCCCGGTAGAGCAGCTTCCCTTTGCCCACGATCTGCTCCTGGCCCACCACGTCCTCGATGGTTTCCGGCCGCATCCGGGCCGCCAGGGGGGCATCCTTCTCCATGGTCTTTTCCCTGATCTGTTCAAATATATCCATAGCATACCTCATTTCTTCCGTATTATAACATGGAACTCCATGGAAAATCCACCTGCTTCTTCCCTTCCATCCCTTACCGCCCCCTTGACTTTTCCTTCCATTTCCCGTATAGTGGTACCATGAAACAACACTAGGAGTATACTGCCATGGATTTGATCAATGCCTTGAAAAAAATTGGATTCACCCAGCAGGAGGCCATCCTGTATGTCCATCTCTGCCAAAGCGGGGAAATCACCGGCTACGAGGCCGCCAAACTTTCCGGCATCTCCCGTTCGAACGCATACGCCTCCCTGTCCAGCCTTGTGGACAAGGGCTACGCCCATGTGATCGAGGGTACCGCGTCCAAGTATGTTGCGGTGCCCAAGGACGAGCTGATCGCCAACGCCCGCAGGGAGTTCGAGCACAACATCAATGTAATCGGCGAGCAGCTGACCTACGTGGCCCCTTCCCAGGAACCCTACATCAACTTGTCTGGAGAACCCCATATCCTCAACAAGCTGAAGAACATCATCGACGCCTCCCAAGAGCGGATTTACCTTTCCTGTCCAGGAAGCATCCTGATGGAGCTTCGGGACGTGTTGAAGGGCAGCATCGACAGGGGACTGAAGGTGGTCATCCTGTCCCCCGTGGCCTTCAATTACCAGCCACACATCTACTACCCTTTGGAAAGATGCGATTCCATCAAACTGATTGCGGACACGAAGGAAGTTTTGGCGGGCTCCGTTGGGCAAATCCTCTATTCCAAGAACAGCACCCTGGTGAACATCATCCGGGAGACCTTCATCCATGAGATATCCATCATTGAAATGAAACGTGGCGCACGCACTGTGGCCAGAAAGGAAGAAATATGACGCTGAAAGAACACAACAAGGTAACGGAAGCTACCAATTTTTACGGAAACACCACTCCTGCCGCACTGGTGGAGGAATTCGGCAGCCCCCTGTATGTCTACAACGAAAGGATCCTGCGGGAGCGCTGCCAGGAAATGAAGAACCTGGTGGACTACCCCCGTTTCTCTGTCAACTATTCCGTGAAGGCGAACGGAAACCTTTCCATCCTGAAGATCGCCCGGGAAGAGGGGTTGAACGCAGACGCCATGTCCCCCGGTGAGATCCACGTGGAGGAAATGGCCGGGTTCGAGCCGTCCCAGATCCTGTTCATCACCAACAACGTGTCCGCCGAAGAGATGCGCTATGCCATCGAGCGGAACATCCTGATCAGCGTGGACTCCATTCCCCAACTGGAGACCTTCGGCCAGATCAATCCCGGCGGAAAGGTCTGCATCCGCTTCAATCCCGGCGTAGGGGCCGGACACCACGAAAAGGTGGTCACCGGCGGCAAGAAGACCAAATTTGGCGTTGCTCCCGAGCGGATCGACGACGTGAAGGCAATCCTGGCCAAATACGAACTGACCCTGGTGGGCATCAACCAGCACATCGGCTCCCTTTTCATGGAAGGGGACAAGTATGTGGAAGGCGTGCAGTCCGTCCTGGAAATCGCCAAGAACTTCGACACCCTTGAATTCATCGACATGGGCGGCGGCTTCGGCATCCCCTACAAGAAACTATCCGGCCAGCCCCGGCTGGACCTGAAGGACCTGGGCGAGCGCCTGTCCGCGGTCATCAAGCAATTCGTCCAGGAATACGGCAGGGAAATCACCTTCAAGATCGAGCCCGGCCGCTACATCGTGGCCGAGTGCGGCACCCTGCTGGGAAGCGTCTATGCGGTGAAGCAGAATTACGACACGAAATACATCGGCACGGATTTGGGATTCAACGTCCTGAAGCGTCCCGTCATGTACGACAGCCATCATGACATCGAGGTCTATAGGGCCGGCAGCCAACCCTCCACCAAGGAGGAGCCTGTCACCGTCGTAGGCAACATCTGCGAAAGCGGCGACATCATCGCCAAGGACCGGGTTCTCCCCGAAATCTTCCAGGGGGATGTGCTGGGCATCCTGGATTCCGGCGCCTACGGCTACTGCATGGCCTCCAACTACAACAACAGGCTCCGTCCCGCGGAAGTCCTGATCGACCTGGAGGGGAACGCCCGCCTGATCCGCAGAAGGGACACCCTGGAAGACATCGTAAGGAATTTCAATTTCTAACCCCAAATCCAAGGCCCCCTGCAGGGGCCTTTAAATTTGTTCGAATTCCTGTTGACAAACCATTTCCCGCATGATAATATATCTGAGTGTGATACAGCACCAGGCAGTTGTGGCGGAATTGGCATACGCGCTAGACTAAGGATCTAGTCTGGGTTAACTGGGTGCGGGTTCGAGTCCCGCCAACTGCAGTACGGTTATTAATGAAGGGCTTCCGGGTTTCCGGGGGCCTTTTTCACAAGGACAGGTGACAAGACAGTGCTTGGGAAGCATTATTTTTAGGAGGGATTGCACGTGCAGAACACTATGGTAGGATTCGACCCCAAAACGGCGGATAAGGAAACCTTGACCGCTGAAATCAACCGATTGAAGAAGGAAAAAAACGCTGTCATCGTCGCCCACTATTACCAGCAGGACGAGGTGCAGGAGATCGCCGACGTCGTCGGGGATTCCTTTGCCTTGAGCAAATACTGCGCCAACAACGATGCGGATGTGATCGTCTTCTGCGGCGTCCACTTCATGGCGGAAAGCGCCAAAATCCTCTCCCCGGAGAAGACCGTCTATCTTGCGGAAGCCCGCTCCGGCTGTCCCATGGCGGACATGGTGACCGCCGATGATGTGAAGCGCTTGCGCAGGGAGCATCCGGAGGCCGCTGTGGTCTGCTACGTGAACTCTTCCGCGGAAACCAAGGCGGAATGCGACGTCTGCTGCACTTCCTCCAACGCCGTACAGATCGTACGGGCTCTGGAGCAGAAGGAGGTCCTCTTCATTCCGGACAAGAACCTGGGAAGTTACGTGGCCT
Source organism: Anaerotalea alkaliphila (assembly GCF_010179735.1). GTDB lineage: Bacteria > Bacillota > Clostridia > Lachnospirales > Vallitaleaceae > Anaerotalea > Anaerotalea alkaliphila. Next base: position 9,231 of record NZ_JAAEEH010000039.1, on the reverse strand, counting down.
CCCAGGTCCCCGAAAAGACCGTCATCCCCTATGAGGGATTCTGCTACACCCACAACAAGATCACCGTGGAGGAGGTGGACGAGGTGATGGCTCTCCACCCGGATGCGGAGCTGGCCGTCCACCCCGAATGCCGGGGAGAAATCCTGGATCGGGCGGACTTCGTGGGAAGCACCGCCCAGATCATCGACCATTGCACGAAGTCGGATTCCCGGACCTTCATCATCGGTACGGAAATGGGCGTCCTCTACGAACTCAAGAAAAGGAACCCGGACAAGAAGTTCTATCTCCTGACGCCCCGGTTCGTGTGCCCCAACATGAAGCACACCCGGCTCTACAGCGTCTACAACGCCCTGGCCAAAGGCCAGTACGAGATCGAGGTGGACGAAGACATCCGCGTGCGGGCTTTGGGAAGCCTGGAACGCATGCTGGAATTGGGAAACTGACCGGAATCCTAAGAAGCCAGGCTGCCGCATCACCACCCGTTGGTTGGTTTGCGGCAGCCTGGCTTCTTCATGCTGTCATATGATAAAATTGCAGGTTCATTTTAGATTCTTGAACGCATCCGCAAAAGGATTGTTGAAGGGGGCTTCGGCCTCCTTTTTCGATTGCTGCAGATAGCTGGACACCTCTTTCTTGGATACCTTCCCTGGGGCGTCCCCCTTCCGCTTGTTGAATGCGGACAATTTCTCCCGGAAACCGCATTTGCAGACAAAAATCTTGCCGTCCCCTTCCCCCACCAGGTCCAGCTTCTTCCTGCACTGGGGACAACGGGCGTTGGTGGTCCGGGCCAGGTTCTCCCGGTGGCCGCATTCCCTGTCCTGGCAGACCAGCATCCTGCCGTTCTTGCCGCTCACCTCCAGCATGAACTTGCCGCAGGCCGGGCACCGGGTGCCTGTGACGTTGTCGTGGCGGAAAGTTTCCTCCTTGTTCTTGATCTCCCGTACCACGGACCTGGTATAGTCTTCCATTTCCCGCAGGAAATCCCCCATGTCCAGCTTCCCTTTTGCGATGGCGTCCAGCTTCCTCTCCCAGATGGCGGTCATTTCCGGAGATTTCAGGCCTTCGGGGACAAGTCCCAGCAGCTGCCTTCCCTTGGAGGTGATGTGGATCTCCTTCCCCTTCTTTTCCAGGAGGAAGCTGCCGAAAAGCTTGTCGATGATGTCCGCCCGGGTGGCCACCGTCCCCAATCCTCCCGTCTCCGTGATGGCCTTCAGGAGTTCCTGGTCCCTGGTTTCCATATAGCGTCTGGGGTTCTCCATGGCGGTCAGCAGACTAGCTTCCGTGAACCAGGCCGGGGGCTTCGTCTTCCCCTCCATAATCCAGCACCGCTTAACAGGATAGACCTTCCCTTCCACCGGGTCCATGGCGACCGGGCCGCTTGCTCCCTCTTCCTCCCCGTCCTCACCGGCCAGGTCCGTTTCAGCGGAGACTTCCTTGAATCCCGGTTCCAGGGTGCGGCTTCCCGAAGCCACAAAGGTCTCCCCTCCCACCCGGGCGGTGATGGTCATCTGCTCGTACACGTGGGGCGGGCTCAGCACTGCCAGGAAACGCCGCACCACCAGGTCGTACAGCATCCGTTCCTTATGGGAAAAACGGGCCAGGTCCACAGGCTGCTCCGTGGGGATGATGGCATGGTGGTCCGACACCCTGGCGTCGTCAACGAAGCGCTTGTCTTCCGCCACTCCCTGTCTGGCCAGCAGGGAAGCCGTCTTCTTGAAGGGTCCCACGGCACAGGCGTTCAGCCTTTCCTTCAGTGTGCCGACCATGTCCGAGGTAAGATGCCTGGAATCCGTCCTGGGATAGGTCACCACCTTGTGTCCTTCGTAAAGGCCCTGGAGGATCTGGAGCGTCTCTTTTGCGGAAAAATCGTACATCCGGTTGGCGTCCCGCTGGAGCTCCGTCAGGTCGTAAAGGGCCGGGGCGTATTGGCGCTTCTTCTGCCGCTCCACCCGGACCACTTCCAGATTCCGGTTCCCGCAGGCCTCCAGAACCCTTTCCGCCTGCCTGTGCCCTTCCATGTTCCAGGCCTTGCTGGAGGGGTCCTGCCAGCGGAACCGGGTCCCTTCCGCTTCCAGCTGGACCCCATAATAGCTCCTTGGCACGAAATGCCGGATTTCGTTTTCCCTCCGCTCCACCATGGCCAGGGTGGGGGTCTGCACCCTCCCGCAGGAAAGTTGGGCGTTGAATTTGCAGGTGAGGGCCCGGCTGGCGTTCAGGCCCACCAGCCAGTCCGCCTCGGAACGGGCCAGGGCCGAACGGTACAGGTTCTCGTATTCCCTTCCCTCCTTCAGTCTTTCGAACCCCTGCCGGATGGCCTGGTCCGTCACGGAGGAGATCCAGAGACGCTTGAGGGGCTTTTGCACACCCGCCTTCTCCAGGACAAGCCGGGCCACAAGCTCCCCTTCCCTGCCAGCATCCGTGGCGATGACCACTTCCCCCACGTCGTTCCGGTGGAGCAGGTCACGGACCACCTTATACTGCTTGGCTGTCTGGCCGATGACCTCCAGCTTCACCTCCTTCGGGATCATGGGCAGGGTTTCCAGGGACCATTTCTCGTATTTGGGATCGTATTTCTCCGGGCTGGCCAACGTCACCAGATGCCCCAGGGCCCAAGTCACAATCGTGCCTTCTCCTTCATAGTATCCGTTCCCTTTTTTATGGCAACCCAGCACCCTGGCCAGGTCCCTTCCAACGGAAGGTTTCTCCGCCAACACACAACGCATCTGTTTCATTCCGGTCTCCTTTTGGACATGTTCTTGATTCCGCCTACAAGTATACACTCCTTTCGGCAAATTGACAAATCCACATGAAAAAGGAAACGGGCTTCCCTTGTCCACAGGCACCCGTTTCCTTTTCCACTTTTTGCGGTTTTGTCTCCTCTTGCCATTGGAGCAGCTTACTTGTTCAGCTGGGCCAACAGGTCGTTCACGTCCAGGCCGTGGATTTCTGCAGCCTGCTCCAGGGATTCCATCTGGGAGGAAGGACATCCCAAGCATCCCATTCCATTCATCATCAACACCTTTGCGGCATCCGCCTTCACGTCCAGGATGTCCCCAATCAACATGTTTTTTGTAATCATTCCTTTATCCTCCTATGCGGCTTTTTTTTGGATCCGGTGCACTTGGGCACCTTCGTTGCTGTATGTGTAGGAGAAGTTGCGGCTGGCTCCCTCAACGAACCCGTCGATGAAGGCCGCCCGGAATCCGTAGTAGAACGCCACATCCACACCGCTTCCTTCCCAGTTTTGCCTATGCACGCAGTTGGCTGTCTTCCACTCGATTTCCTCTTCCGACTTGAAGACCACCGCGTTCACCCGGTCGCAGGGCATCCCCTCCAACAGATAGTCGCTTAGGGCCTGGAAGATTTCCGTTGCGTCTTCCAGGCTTCCCCGCTCCTGCCCGGATTTGCGGCCTGCCTCCTTGTAGATGGCGGATATTTCCTTCTCCGCCTCCCTGTGCTTGCCCAGGATCTGTTTCACCAATGCGGCCTGCCGTGTCTCCGCCAGCGTGATTTTCGACTGGAGCCATCCATGGATGTTTCCTGTGTCGATCATGGTCTCCAGTGGCTGGTCCGGTATGTAACCGCCCAGTGTCCTGTGCAGCCCTTCCCTGGTTGCGGCGATGTCGGGGTCCTGGAACCTGCCGGCGATTTCCTTCTCGATTTTCTCCAGCAGCAGGATTTTGTTGAACAGCCATGTATGGATGGGTGCTAAAAATAGGCTCATATCTTATTCCTTCCCTTTCCCGTAATATTCCTTCACATTTTGTTTGAAAGTTTCCAATCCGATCCTGTCGATGAACAGGCCCAGCTTCTCTCCCATTTCAGCCGTGTCGCTGTAGTAGTCGAAGACCGCGTCCACCATCCGGAGGACCTCCTCTTCGGTCAGACCCGAAGCGATTTCATCGGGCAACCGGGGATGGTAGCCGGCGCTGCCTCCCACACGTACGATGTAGCCTTCCGCATCCGCCAGCACGGCGATGTCCTTTCCGTGGGCGCTGCTGCAGGCGTTCAGACAACCGACCACAGCGATTTTCACCCGGTTGGGCGCCGGCCTTCCGTAATAGCGTTTTTCCAACCGCATCCCCACCTTCAAGGAATTCTGCTTCATCCTCTTGCAGAAGGAAGCGGGACACATCTCTATGTTCTTGACCGAATAGGAGGAGAGCACTCCGGGATCCATGCCCAGGTCTGTCCAGGCTGGCGCAACATCTTCCGCCTTGATCCCCAGGATGATGACCCTCTGGCCTGATGTTATTTTCAGCGTTCCCTTGTATTTTCTGGCTACCTCGGCGATTTTCACCATGGTGTCCGGCGTGAGGAATCCTCCCGGTATTCTTGGGGTAATGGCGAAGGTTCGTTTTCCGTCCCTGACCTTCTGCAAATTTGCATGAATTGGATTTGGCATTTGTTCCACGCACCTCTCTGTGGGTCGAAGCTTTGGATGGTTGTTCCGCCGCTTGTCTTTCGGATGACCTTATCTTACAACAAAGCCAGCGGATAATCGGTATCCATGGCAACATTTATCTGCGCCTGGACAATTTCAGGATACCACGGCTCCAAGCAAACGGCAAGGTGCCAGGCACTGTGAACATTCGTTCACAGTGCCTGGCACCTTTGGGGGCAACTCTTATGCAAAGAAGGAGATAATCAGGGCCACACCGAAACCGGTGAATCCCACGATGGTTTCCATGACGGTCCAAGACCTCAGGGTCGTCTTCTCATCAATCTGCAGCAGGGATTTGACCAGCCAGAAGCCGGAATCGTTGAAATGGCTCATGATGGTGGCGCCACCTGCGATGGCCGCGGTCACGCAAGCCAGGTACAGGGGAGGCATGGCGGCCGTCTCCGGCATGGCGGCGATGATTCCCCCCGCCATGGTCATGGCAACCGTAGCCGATCCAACGGAGATGCGGACCAGTCCGGCTACGATGAACGCGACAATCACCAGGGGGAAGGGGCTGTCCGCAACAGCCTGCCCGATAATCTCACCCAATCCGGAATCCTGGAGGATGTACCGGAGCACGCCACCACAGGCGGTCACCAGAAGGATCATTCCGGTGGGTTCCAGGGATTTGGTCATGATCTTTTCCAGCTCTTCCCTGGAATAGCCGTGCTTGAGTCCAAGGATCACCATCGCAACGATGGTGGCGATGGTCAAAGCGATGAAGGGTTCCCCGATGAACTTGAACAGGGGCTGTACCGCCTGCAGGGACGGCAGCGCGCTGGACACCGTATTCAGGAGGATGAGCACCAGCGGGATCAGGATGATGCTCACCACGGTTGCGAAGCCCGGCAACTTGCTGTGGTCGTAATCCATCATTTCCTCAACGCTCTTGGGGATGGGAACATGGATCTTGTTTCCGATGTATCTTCCGAACAGGGGACCGGCCACGATCATGGCAACGGATCCCACGATGACACCCACGCCGATCACATATCCCAGGTCCACTCCCAGCAGGTTCGCCACCAGGATGGGGCCCGGCGTGGGAGGGATGAAGGCGTGTCCGACCGCCAGTCCCGCCAGCAGGGGAATGGCGTAGACCAGGGTGGACTTCTTCGTGCGCTTTGCCAAACTGAATGCCAGGGGAATCAGGATGATCAGGCCGGCGTCGAAGAATACGGGCATGGCGATGATCAGACCTGTTATTCCCAGCGCCCAGGCCGCCTTGTTCTCGCCGAATTTGTCAACCAGTGTGATGGCGATGATCTGGGCGCCTCCGGATATTTCCAGGATGGCTCCGAACATGGAACCGAGTCCCACAAGCAGCGCAATCCCCTTCAAGGTGTTGCCTATTCCGGTGCCGATGGAGCCTACGATGGCATTGTAGGGCATGCCCGCCACGATGCCGATGGCGATGGCGCTCACCAGGATGGCAAGGATGGGTTGTAGCCGTGCCTTGATGATGAGGGACAGCAGGATCACAAGGCCGAGTATGGCGGCGAAGACCAGCCTTCCGGAACTGGAGGGCACCCAGGCCTCAGCCGTGGCGGCCAAGAGGCCACCCAGATTTGCGGATACGATTGTTTGCATAACGATCTCCTTCTTCTATTATATGGTTTATTTCATGTAGCCGCCCTTCATGGGCGACACTGCATGCTTGGCGAATATGTTCAGGACTCCGGAAGGATATTTCTCCTCCTTCGGCTTCCACTGCTTCCTGCGTTCCTCCAGCGCCAACCCGATGGCCCCTTCCTCCATGGGCACGCCGTGGAGTCCTGCAATCCGCAGGATCCGCTTCTCGATGTCGATCTCAATCAGGTCTCCCTCTTCCACCAGGGCGATGGGGCCTCCATCTGCCGCTTCCGGGGAGATATGGCCGATGGCCGGGCCCCTGGAGGCTCCGGAAAAACGGCCGTCCGTGAGGAGGGCGATGCTGCTTGCCAGTTCCTGGTCGGAAGAGATGGCTTCCGTAGTGTAGAACATCTCCGGCATCCCGCTCCCCTTGGGGCCCTCGTAGCGGATGATGACCGCGTCTCCCGGGTGGATTTCCTTCTTCAGCACCGCAGCGATGGCTTCCTCTTCGCTGTCGAAGGGCCTAGCCGAGAGCATCGCCTTGTGCATCTCCTTGGGCACCGCCGAGTGCTTCACCACCGCTCCGTCCGGAGCCAGGTTCCCCTTAAGGATGGCGATGGTTCCATTGGTGCCCATGGGCTCGGCAAAACTCCGGATGATGTCCGTCCTTTTCAGTCCTGTTTGCGCCAGGTACTTGTCGCACTGCTCGTAATAGCCGCTTTTTTTCAAGTCCTCCAGGTTCTCCCCCAGGGTCTTGCCGGTCACCGTCAGCACATCCAGATGGAGCATGTGCTTGATTTCCTCCATGATCCTGGGAACCCCGCCGGCGTAGTAGAAGTACTGGGCAGGCCATTTTCCCGAAGGTCGGATGTCCAGAAGATAATGGGCATTCCGGTGGATCCTGTCGAAGGTTTCCCCATCGATTTCAAACCCGAACTCATGGGCGATGGCCGGGATGTGGAGAAGGGAATTGGAGGATCCGGAAATGGCCGCATGGACGATGATGGCGTTTTCGAAGGACTTCATGGTCACGATGTCGGATGCCTTGATCCCCTGGAGCGCCAGCCGCACCGACTGCCTTCCGGCCTCATAGGCCACCTTTTCCAGGTCCTTGCAGGTGGCGGGCAACAACGCGCTTCCGGGGAGCATGAGGCCCAGGGCTTCCGCCATGACCTGCATGGTGGAGGCCGTTCCCATGAAGGAGCAGGCGCCGCAGGAAGGACAGGCGTTGTGCTTGTAGTAGGTCAGCTGTTCCTCGGAGATTTCCCCCCGCTGGAATTGGGCGCTGTACATCCCGATCTGCTCCAAGGTGAGCAGGTTGGGGCCTGCGTCCATGACGCCTCCGGTGACGATGATCGAAGGGATGTCCACCCTCCCGATGGCCATCAGATGGGCCGGCACCGCCTTGTCGCAACTGGCGACGAACACCCCGCCGTCAAAGGTGGTGGCGTTCACATGGATTTCGATCAGGTTGGCGATGGTGTCCCTGGAGACAAGGGAATAGTTGATCCCGTCGTGCCCTTGGGCAATGCCGTCGCAAATGTCCGTTGCGAAGTAGCGGGACGTCTTGCCGCCCTCTTGGGTGATACCTTCCGCCGCCTTCTCCACCAGACCCATCAGATGGGCACTGCCAGGATGGCTATCTCCGAAGGTGCTTTCCACGATGATCTGCGGTTTGGACAGGTCTTCCACTTTCCATCCCATTCCCATGCGCAGGGGATCCATTTCCGGTGCGATGGCACGCACCTTTTGGCTTTTCAATTCCATGTTTTGAACTCCTTTGGTCCAGACGCCCTTGTTCCTCATCGTCATATGACGTCTGATGTATTTTATGTTTTTATATTAATACACAGCCTGTATTTTGTCAATACTGACTTTATGCTATTTTTAATTTCCCATAAATTGGGCATTTTTCCCCATACATACGTCTGATGTCATCGCCTTCCCTCTGGCGCTCGGACAAATTTCCTGCAATTCGACAAAAAGGGATGAGGAGCCCGCACAGGCTCCTCATCCCTTTTTGTCGAAACGCGTTTTTCCCTCTTCCATCATCTGCATGATCATCCGCCGGTTGTAGATCAGGTGCATGGTCATGGCATATTTTGCTCCCTCCACATCCCGCTTCCGGATGGCCTCCACCACTTCCCGGTGGGTTTCTATGGTTTCCTGGCTCAGAAGCCCTTGGGTCACGTTCACGAAGACCGCAACGGAGGAATTGATGACCGGAATCAGGTTCTCCACCACTGCGTTCTTGCTCGCCTTGGCAATGCTCTTGTGGAGCTTGATGTCCTCCGCTGTGTGGTCCTCCCCCTTGCGGATCATGGCTTCCACCTTATCGCACTGTTCCACCAGTTCCCGGATGTCCTCCTCTGTGGCATTCTTTGCTGCCAGGGCCGCGATTTCCGGTTCCAGCATGAGCCGGACGCTGACCAGGTCCAAGGCAAGGTTGTGCCTGTCCCTGAGGAACGTCAGACCCAGCGGATCATCGGAAACCCCCTGTTTCTCAGAGACATAAGTGCCGGCACCTCGGCGGATCTCCAGGATGTTCCTGGAGACCAGGACTTTGATGGCCTCCCGGATGGTGCTCCGGCCCACTCCCAAGGTTTCCGCCAGCTCGAACTCGTTTGGTATTTTGGAACCGGCCTCCAGCCGGTTGTCTATGATGAAGCTGATGATGTTTTCCGCCACACTCTCCGCCAACGGCTTGTGGTGGAACTTCTCCAAATGATACATTCCCTTTTCTCCTATGCGAATATCCGCTGCACCAGCAGCATGTACACGACCGTCCCCCCTCCAATGCTGAGGAGGGTGTTCCTTTTCCAGAGGTGGACCAGCACGACAAAGAGGATTCCCAGCCCCTCCGGCAGGCCATGGGGCGCCGCAGTCAACGAGACATCCTTCACACAATAGACCACCAGCATGCCGACCACCCCGTAGGGGAGCACATCCCCCAGATACGCCACCCACCGGGGCGTTCCCTTATGGGGAGGGAACACCCAAAAGGGAAGGGCTCTCGTCAGCACGGTGCCCAGGGAAATGGCCCCCACCAGAAAAAGCGTTTCCCAGAATCCGTTTCCCATCTATTCCCCTCCCTTGTAAGATATTGTTACGGGACAGATTAAGAAATCATCCCGAATGTTCCTTGAAAATGCAACTTTAATATTCGAATGAATCAACAGACACCACGTATTGAATTTCAACCATCTCATAGGTATAAT